>DASZOM010000031.1:0-100495 GCA_035550735.1 Acidimicrobiia bacterium
TCGACCGGAACGCCGGCGTGCCGGCTTGGGGGAGCCCGCTTCCCTCAGCTTGCTGGAGGGTGACAGGGTCACGAATCGGCAACCTAACTTATGGCCCAAACCCGGTGTCGAGAGCGCGAAAAGCCATGGACTACGAGCACCAACCAGACCCGAAATTGGCCTCCGAGCTGCGTCAGGGGGCAGGACGCGAATGGGCGGAGGAGGCGGCCGAGGACGAGCGGCTCACCGAGCTGCACCGTCGCCGCCGTCTCAGCCTGGCCGACCAGGCAAAGGAGCTGATCAACCGGGGCGAGCGCGTCTCGGTCGAGTTCGGGGGTCACAGCTTCAGCGGAGCCGTCGCCATAGCCGGTGAGGACTACGTCACCATCGAGGGGCCGGGCCAGGCGGCCGACATTCGACTCGACGAGGCGCGCTGGTCGGTGATCACGACCGATCAGCCCGGTGAGCCCGGGCCAGGTGGAGCCGAGTCGTTCCGTGCGGTCCTGCACGAGCACTCCGCGTCGGACCACGTAGTCCGGCTGGCCCTGCCCGGTGGAGACATGGTGATCGGCCGCATCTCGGTGGTGGCCGCAGACCACGTCGAGGTCCACGATGTCGACGACCGTCGGCTGATCGTGCCTCTGAAGCTGATCCTGGCTGTCGTCAGGTCGTCCGAAGCTCACTGATCTCATCCTCGGCGGGAGCCGCGGGATGAGAGCGGACGAACTCGTAGATCTCGTCCCTGAAGAACTTGAAGGTTCGCCCGCCGGGCAGCTTGTAGGCGGGCAACCGCCCCTCCCTCGCATAGCGACGCACCATCTGCACGTTCATCCCCAGCAGCTCGGCTACCTGCGCCGCGTCGAGAATCGGGGGGTATTCCTCAGCCATCAGTCGTCCTCGTTGGTACTCAACGAGATGCTACGAGCGCCCGGTGCCGAAGTTAAGGGGGTCGTTCGGCGACCTCTCCATCCACCACACCAGGACGATCCCCACCGCGGCGCCGGTGGCATTGGCCACCAGGTCGAGGGCGTTGTTGGCGTAGTCGCCGACACTGACGTCGCTCATCGAGGAGCCGATCAGCTCGGCGATCTCGACCACCGCGCCGCCGCCCATGACCACCAGCCAGGTCAACAGCAGCTGACCGCCTAGATGGTGGATCCCGCCCGACCAGCGCTTCAACGCCTCCCAGGCTATGACCACCATGGCCCCTCCGGCGACGGCATGGAACACCTTGTCGTAGCGGAGCGTCCCGACGAGATCGGCCGTGTAGAGCGGCTCTCCTCCGATGAGGAGCACGCCTCCCAGCATGTTCCCCAGGCCAACCAGTGACACCGCCCAGAGGGCGTTCAGCGGCCAGCGCGCCCAGATGTGGAGGACGCCGAAGAGGACGAAGAGACCGATGTTGATCCCGGTGTAGAGCATGGTGAGAGGGCTCGCCACCGACAACCCGTAGACGAGCAGGGCGACGGTGTAGACGACCGTGAACACGATCACTGAGCGCATCCGGGAGACAAGGTAGGGCATTTGTGACCGCGACGATTGCCTATAGGCTCGACCCCATGACTGACTCGGTGAAACCAGACGAGGTTCTGCCCGAAGCCGGCGAGGGAACCGAGGAGAGCCTCACACCCGACGTCAGCGAGCCCACCAAGCTGATCCGTATCGCCTCCATGACCCGGGCCATGCTCGACGAGGCACGTCAGGCGCCACTCGACGAGGGCGGTCGCAAGCGGATGGCGACAGTGCACGCCCGATCGGTCGAGGAGCTGCAGGACATCCTCTCCCCCGAGCTCCAGGAGGAGTTCGGCGAGATCATGATCCCGCTCAACGAGGAGGGGGCGTCGGAGGCGGAGTTGCGGGTGGCCCAGGCACAGCTGATCGGGTGGCTGGAGGGGCTCTTCCACGGGATCCAGGCCTCTTTGTGGAGCCAGCAGCTGTCGGCGCAAGCCCAGCTGGCCGAGATGCAGAAACGGGCGCTCGGCCCTTCCCGCCAGGAGAAGGACGAGTCGTCCGGTCTGTACTTGTAAGCCCCCTAGCTGACTCGGCGCTGGGCGACCTGACGCTCGCGACGCACCCGGCGTCGCTCCCGTTCGCTCAGGCCACCCCAGATGCCGAACTTCTCACCCATCTCGATGGCGTAGTCCAGGCACTCCGCCTTCACCTCACACGCACCACAGATGGCTTTCGCCTTCCGGGTGGACGCGCCCCGCTCGGGGAAGAAGAGGTCTGCATCGGCGCCACGGCAATTGGCGTAGTCCTGCCAGGAAAGCTCACCAACCGCCAGGGCTTCGATGAGCTTGCTCCGCATCAGGTCTCCTCACAACCGTGTAATTACACGTTTGACATTATGGGATGGCGCGCGCGCCGTCAACCCCGAATCTCCCGAAATCCCATTGGTGACGGCGTTTTCTGCGAAGACGCGAACTCATCGCCGCTTGGCATAATGTGGGAAGAAGTGACATCCACCGTTCCCAGGAAGCGGGCTTCGTTCCCGGTCGAGTTCTATCGATCGGCGGTCGGCAAGAAGTGGGTCATGGCGATCACCGGCCTGGCCATCATCGGGTTCTCGCTCGCCCACATGATCGGCAACCTGAAGATGTTCCTCCCCGAGCTCGACGGTCGCGCCGACATCGACGTCTACGGGGAGACACTGCGCTCGCTGTTCACCCCGATCCTCCCCGAGCATGTCTTCCTCTGGATCCTGCGGACCGGGTTGATCGTGGTGTTCGCCCTCCACATCCATGCCGCCTACTCGCTGACGCTGATGAACCGACGGGCTCGGCCCCAGGGATATCAGGGACCGGTCTCATACGTGGCCGCCAACTACGCCAGCCGAACGATGCGTTGGAGCGGCACCATCTTCGCCGCCTTCCTCCTCTTCCACCTCGCCGACTTCACCTGGGGGATTCAGCCGGCGGCACCGGGGGCCTGGGAGCGGGGGGCGGTCTATGCCAACTTCATCGAGACCTTCAACCGTCCCGCGGTCACTTTCTTCTATGTAGTCGCCGCGGTGCTCCTCGGAATCCATCTCTATCACGGCGCCTGGTCGATGTTCCAGAGCATGGGTGTCAACCATCCCCGCTTCAACAGGCTGCGACGCACCTTCGCAGTCGCCGTCTCGGGTCTGATCACCCTCGGCTTCATCGCACCGCCGCTCGCCGTCGCCGTCGGGTTCCTGCAATGAGCACGACCGCCCGACTGGATGCCCGGATCCCGGCCGGGCCGATCGAGGAGAAGTGGGACAACCACAAGTTCTCCGTGAAGCTGGTGAACCCGAACAACAAGCGGAAGTTCAAGATCATCATCGTCGGCTCCGGGCTGGCCGGGGCATCGGCGGCCGCCACCCTCGGGGAGCTGGGATACGACGTGGAGGTGTTCACCTTCCACGACAGCGCGCGAAGGGCCCACTCGATCGCCGCCCAGGGAGGCATCAACGCCGCCAAGAACTATCACAACGACGGCGACTCCGTGTATCGGTTGTTCTACGACACGGTGAAGGGCGGCGACTACCGGAGCAGGGAGGCCAACGTCTACCGCCTCGCCGACGTGTCGCTCAACATCATCGACCAGGCCACCGCCCAGGGTGTCCCCTTCGCCAGGGAGTACGGCGGGTTGTTGGACAATCGCTCCTTCGGCGGCGCCCAGGTGTCCCGCACCTTCTACGCCCGGGGCGCCACCGGCCAGCAGCTGCTCCTCGGCGCCTATCAGGCGCTCCTCCGCCAGGTGGAAGCGGGCACCGTGAAGGTGCGCACCCGCACCGAGATGCTCGACGTGGTGGTCAAGGAAGGCCGCGCGGTCGGCATCGTCGTCCGGGACCTGATCTCGGGTGAGGTCAGAAGCCACTCGGCACATGCGGTGGTGCTCGCCACCGGCGGCTACTCCAACGTCTTCTTTCTCTCCACCAACGCCATGGCCTGCAATGTGACCGCCATCTGGCGGGCGCATCGTCGTGGCGCCGCCTTCGCCAACCCCTGTTTCACCCAGATCCACCCCACCTGCATCCCGGCCTCGGACGAGTTTCAGTCGAAGCTGACATTGATGTCGGAGTCGCTGCGCAACGACGGGCGCATCTGGGTCCCTGCCAGCGTCAACGACACCCGGCACCCCGACCAGATCCCGGAAGCCGAGCGGGACTACTTCCTCGAGCGGATCTACCCCGCCTTCGGAAACCTGGTGCCCCGTGACGTCGCCTCCCGGGCTGCCAAGCGGATGGTCGACTCGGGCAAGGGGGTGGGCGCACTCAAGAATGGCGTCTACCTCGACTTCGCCAACGCAATCGCCCGTGAGGGGCGCGACGCGATCGAGGACCGCTACTCCAACCTCTTCGAGATGTACAACCGCATCACCGACGAGGACCCCTATCGGACCCCGATGCGGATCTACCCCGCCCCCCACTACACGATGGGAGGGTTGTGGGTCGACTACAACCTGATGACGACCGTCCCCGGCCTGTACTCGATCGGTGAGGCCAACTTCAGCGACCACGGGGCCAACCGGCTCGGCGCCTCGGCGCTGATGCAGGGGCTGGCCGACGGCTACTTCGTCCTCCCCTACACCATCGGCGACTACCTCGCCGGGTTCCTCGGCGAGCCGATGGTGCCCGCAGACGACCCGGTGTTCACCGAAGTCGAGACCGAGGTGCAGGATCGGGTCGACGGCTACCTGTCGGTGGGCGGGAGCCGTTCTGTCGACTGGTTCCACAGGGAGCTGGGCAAGATCATGTTCGACCAGTGCGGCATGGCGCGCAACGAGGCCGGGCTGCAGAAGGCGCTCTCCGACATCCCGGCCCTCTACGAGGAGTTCCGCTCTGACATGGCCGTGCCGGGCCAGGGGTCGGCGCTCAACCAGAGCCTGGAGCGGGCGGGTCGCATCGACGACTTCTTCCAGCTCGCCCAGGTGATGTGTCTCGACGCCCTGGCCCGCGAGGAGTCATGTGGGGCCCACTTCCGCGAGGAGCATCAGACCGAGGAGGGCGAGGCCCTCCGTGACGACGAGAACTTCGCCCATGTCGCTGCCTGGTTCTGGACCGGGGACCCCGCCAAGCCCGAGCTGGCCAAGGAGGAGCTGGAATTCGAGAGCGTGGCGCTCACCGCGAGGTCGTACAAGTGAATGTGACCCTCCAGGTCTGGCGTCAAGCCGGGCCCGACTCCCCGGGGGCCTTCCAGACCTATCAGGTCGACGGGATCTCGGCCGAGATGTCTTTCCTCGAGATGCTCGACGTCCTCAATGAGCGACTCGTCAACCAGGGCGAGGAGCCGATCGCCTTCGACCACGACTGCCGGGAGGGGATCTGTGGCAGCTGCGGGGTGATGATCAACGGACAGGCCCACGGCCCACAGTTGGGCACGGCCACCTGTCAGCTCCACATGCGGAAGTTCGAAAACGGCGCCACCATCATCGTGGAGCCATGGCGGGCGGCGGGTTTCCCACTCGTCAAGGATCTCGTGGTCGACCGTTCCGCCTTCGACCGCATCATCGAGGCCGGTGGCTACATCTCGGTGGACACCGGGTCGGCACCGGAGGCCAACCTGGTCCCCATCCCCAAGGTCGTCGCCGACACCGCCTTCGACGCCGCCGCCTGCATCGGCTGCGGCGCCTGTGTCGCCGCCTGCCCCAACGGGGCGGCCAACCTGTTCACCGCAGCCAAGATCTCCCATCTCAACCTGTTGCCCCAGGGCCAGGCGGAACGATGGACCCGGACCGAGAACATGGTCAGGGTCATGGAGGAGTACTTCGGGTCGTGCACCAATCACGCCGAGTGCGAGAAGGCCTGCCCCAAGTCGATATCGATCGACTTCATCGCGCTGATGAACGCCGACTACATGAAGGCGAAGCTCAAGAACCGCCGCTTGGTCTCCCGAATCGGCTGACCCACAATTGGGTCGCTGGACCCTTCCCCGATACCTCAGGATTCGTACGTTCGCGCCGATAGAGAAGAGCCCAACGCACCAGTTGAAGGGCAAGAGGGAACTGTTAGCTTGTCGCACGGGCGGTGCTGGGTGGTGGGAGACTGATGTTTAGGACCAGCAGGGACAAAGAGCGGGGCGCGACACTCGTAGAGGCAGCGGTCATCATGCCATTGCTGCTGCTCGTCGTCATCAGCATCATGGAGTACGGCCTCGCCTTCAAGGACTACCTCACCGTCTCCTATCTGTCACGTGAGGGGGCCCGCATCGGTGCTCTCGCCGGAGACGACCTGACCGCCGACTGCGCCGTGCTGACCGGTCTCGGCGAGCTCATCTCCCCGTCCGACCTGGCCAGGCTGGACTACATCGAGATCTACGAAGCCGACCAGAACACCGGCGCCCAGGGCGCCACCAACCGCGCCGTGTTCAACGTCGGGAACGATCCCACGGTCTGCAACGTGCCGGCCACGGCCCTGGATGGCTGGACGATCTCACCGGTCGGATGGCCGCCCAGTTCCCGCAACACCGCAGTCGGAACCAATCCCCTCGACATCGTGGGAGTCCGAGTCGTGCTCACCCGCAGCTGGATCACAGGCTTCGGGCCGTTCAGCGGCACCGCCACCGTCGACGAATTCACAATCACCCGTCTCGAGCCAGAGGTGTTCGAATGAGATCCAGGTTCAGAAGTCTCGTTGAGCGAGTCCGGAACGACGATGGGGGGTTCTCGCTCCCCTTCATCGCCTCCATGCTCGTGCTGCTCCTCGGGATGTCGGCGTTCGCCATCGACCTGGGATGGTTCTTCCTCAATGGCAGCCGTCTTCAGAGGGCGGCCGACTCCTCGGCCTTGGCCGGGGTGGTCTTCCTCCCCGCCGACGTGGGCAACGTCACCGCCAAGGCGGTCGATGGCGCCAATGCCAACGGCTACGACATTGGATCGGTCAACGGCACCCCGGTCCCCGGGGGCGGTCCCGACGACCTGGACTGGGCGGCCCTCGCCGACAACAAGCTGTCGATCACGCTGACCTCCACCGTCAACACCTTCTTCCTCAAGGTGCTCGGGATGGACCAGTTCACCATGTCCCGCACCGCCACCGCCCAGTACGTCAAACCCGTCCCACTCGGGGCGCCGGCGAACTGCATCGGGATTGGTCAGGGGGTGACGTCCACCGGCCTGGACAGTTCGGCGTCTCAGGAATTCACCCACTGCAACACGTTCACCCAGAACTTCTGGAGCGCCATCAACGGCCGGGCCACCGCCAAGGAGCACGGTGACCCCTACGGGCCCACCTGCAACTACGAGTGCTCGGGCGGTACCAACCCCGACCACGACCAGTACTACTACTTCGCGATCGACGTGCCGGCCGGACAGAGCTGGGTCGACGTCTACGTCTACGACGGCGGCTTCTACGACCGCTCCAGCTTCGCCGAGACCGGCGACGAGGACGATCTGGCCAACTCCTCGAACGGCGGCACCAACATGACCTACACCCTCTATCGGCCGGATGTGACGCCGCTCATACCCGAGGACAACACCTCCACCGTGAGCTGCTCCTCGGGGAATCACACCCTGTCGATCAACTCCGAGACGAGCTCCAGCACCTATCGCAATCGCTGGGCCCGGATCTGTCGGATCACCAGCGTGGTCGAGGGGATCTACGTTCTCCGGGTCTCCAACGGCGGCAGCTCGATCGGTGGCAACAACAGCTACTCGCTCCTCGCCTCGAGCTCCAACTTCAGCACCTCCGACCCGGTGCGGGTCTACTCGATCAACGAGATGTCGATCTTCACCAACGACGACGACGGAGACGCCACCGTGTACATCGCCGAGGTCGATCCGATCCATGCCAACAAGACCCTGGAGCTGAAGTTCTTCGACCCAGGTGAGACGTCCGGCAACGGGACCATGACCGTCGTGGCCCCGCCGGGGGTGAGCGGCCACAGCTGCTCATGGACCGCCACGAACGTCTACACCGGCCCTCTCGGCGCCCTCAGCGGGAACACCTGCTCGGTCACCAGCGCCAGCAGTGGCAACTCGCTCTACAACGGGGAGTGGATCACGATGCAGATCCAGATCCCGGCCAACTACACCTGCACCACCGACTGCTTCTGGAAGATGAACCTCGACCTCAACGTGGCCCATGACCGGACGACCTGGGAGGCGAGGGTCATCGGAAATCCGGTGGCGCTGGTGCCCAACCCATGAGCTCACCCCTACGTCGTTGGCGCCGCGGTGAGAGAGGTGCGGCCGCAGTGGAGTTCTCGCTCGTGTTCGCTCTGCTCTTGATGATCTCACTGGGTGCCTTCGAGTACGGCATGCTCTTCCGGGACTGGCTCTCAGTGACGGTCTCCGCGCGGGAAGGCGGGCGCGTCGCCGCATCGGCCGCCACCTACGGCCAGGCCGACTGTGTGATCCTCGAGGCCACCGCGGGCGCCCTTCAGTCGCTCGGCTCGGGACGGCTCGAGGAAGTCCACATCTATCGCTCCGACGCATCGGGCAGCTACCCGGGCGCCTCCTCGGCGTTCAACCGGCGTTATCGCCCCGGCGTGAGTGGCGAGCCGGGTCTGATCGCCTGCAGCGCCTCTTCCCTCTGGTTCCCGATCCATCTCGGCAGCAGCTGGGATCCGGGAGACCGGAACAACTCGGGCGTCAGTGCCGACTGGATCGGGGTCCGTGTCCAGTTCGAGCACGACTGGATGACCGGCTTTCTCTGGTGGAGCGGCACCGCCGACTTCGCCGACGACGCCATCTTCCGGATGGAGCCCCCGGCGCCCTGAGCCAGCCTCGGCGCCGACCCCTCGGCGGAGTCCTAACCTGCCGTCGATGCTGCCCCTCCCCGAATACCTGCCCGCGCTGATCACGCCGTTCACCCAGCGAGGTGAGGTGGATCTCAAGGCCCACGTCCACAACATGCGGGTGCTGGCAGACAAGGGGATCGAGGGCTTCGTCATCGGCGGCTCCAATGGGGAAGGCCCCTATCTCGAGCCGGGCGAGCGAGGTCAACTGGTAAAGGCGGGCCGCCGCCGCAAAGCGCACTTCATGGTCGGGATCGCAGCCGAGTCGACGAGGGTGGCTCTGGCACAGGTGGCCGAAGCGACGGATGCGGGAGCGGACAGCCTGCTCGTCCTCACCCCGACCACCCTGACCCGGGGCCGGGACGACGCAGTGGTGGACTACTTCCGCGCGGTCGCCGAGAGCGCCAGGACGCCGATCCTCTTGTACTCGGTGCCCAACGTCACCGGATACAGCATCCCCATCGAGCTGGTCTCCCGTCTCTCCCGTCATTCCAATGTCATCGGGATGAAGGACTCGAGCGGGGACGTCGTCCGTCTCCAGTCGATCATCGATGCCGTCCCGAACGACTTCGTCCTCTACTCGGGGGCATCCAGGGCATTGACGGCGGCCATGGCGGTGGGCTGCCACGGCGCCATCACCGGCAGCGGGAACTACGCCCCTGACCTGGTCCTCGAGACCGTGCGGGCCGCCAAGGCCAGCCCTCTGGAGGCACGCAAGCTGCAGAAGCGGCTCAGCAGCCTCAGCGCCGACGTGGAGGCGCATGGCATCCCCGGGGTAAAGGCGGCGGCCCGGGCGGCCGGGCTCGAGCCGGGATACCCCCGCCAACCGCTCACCCGGCTCTCCCGTGGCGTGGAGACCTCCATCGCCAAGCTGATCAGTTGAGCGTCTGCTCAAAGTTCGAGGTGCTGGCTACGATTCCGGCCTTCGCGACCATCAAGGAGTGAAAGTGTCGAAGTTCCTCACCGAGGACTGGGCCGGAGCCGTCACCACCGCCCTCAACAACCATGAAGGCTTCAAGAACGCCATCGGCGCCGCCGACCTCGGCATCCAGTTCATCACCCAGGGGGGGCCCGCAGGCGATGTCGACTACTACCTGAAGTCCTCGGGTGGCTCGTCGGTGATGACGATCGGCACTCTCGAGGATCCCGACGTCACCGTGACACAGTCATACGAGACAGCGTCCGCCATCTCCAAGGGCGAGCTCAACACCCAGACCGCCTTCATGACCGGCAAGCTCAAGGTGTCGGGGAACCTGGCGAAGCTGATGATGCATCAGAACGCGATCCAGCAGTGGGGCGCTGCGGTCAGCGACATCGAGGTCGACTACTGATCGAGCGTTAGATCAGACCGAGCTCACGCACGGTCTCGCGCTCTCTCTCCAGCTCGGCGACCGAGGCGTCGATCCTCTCCCGCGAGTAGTCGTCGAGCTCCAGTCCCTGCACGATCTGCCACTTGCCGTCGCGGACCACGCAGGGGAACGACGAGATGAGCCCCTCCGGCACGTCATACGAGCCGTCGGAGGGGACTCCCATGGACACCCAGTCACCCTCCGGGGTGTCATAGGCCCAGTCCCGCATGTGGTCGATCGCAGCGTTTGCCGCAGACGCCGCCGACGAGGCCCCCCGGGCGGAGAGGACCTCGGCGCCCCGCTTCGCCACCTTGGGGATGTAGACGGTCTCGACCCACTCCGGGTCGCCGACCAGGTCGTAGGCCCGCTCGCCGTCCACTTCGCAATGGAACAGGTCCGGGTACTGGGTGTCCGAGTGGTTGCCCCAGATCGTCATCCGGCGTATCGAGATCACCGGCTTGCCCAATCGGGCGGCCAGCCGGCTGACCGCCCGATTGTGGTCGAGCCTGGTCATGGCGGTGAAGTTGGCATGATCCATGCCCGCGGCGTTGTTCATGGCGATCAGTGCATTGGTGTTGGCGGGATTGCCCACCACCAGCACCCTCACGTCCGGTGACGCAGCAGCCGCCAGGGCGCGCCCCTGTGTCGTGAAGATCGCCCCGTTGGCGGCGAGCAGGTCGGAGCGATCCATCCCTTCCTTGCGGGGCATCGCCCCGACCAGCAGCGCATAGTCGGCGTCGGAGAACGCCTCCTCGGCCTGGTCGGTCATCACCATCCCGGCGAGGAGGGGAAAGGCACAGTCGTCGAGCTCCATCGCCACCCCTTCGAGGGCCCCCAACGCCGGTGTGATCTCGAGCATCTGCAGGATCACCGGCTGGTCGGGGCCCAGCATCGACCCGGATGCGATGCGAAAGAGGAGGCTGTATCCGATCTGTCCCGCGGCACCGGTCACCGCGACTCTGACTGGTCGATCCATGCGGCGAGGCTAACGATCACCCGGGTTCGGGGCGAAGTCTCAGCCCACTGCCACGGTGGGGACCGCGCCGGGCACGACCAGCGCCCGCATCGCCTGTTTCGGATCCGGCTCGGGGTAGTCGGCCCGGAAGTGACCACCGCGTGACTCGGACCGACGCAGCGCGGCCATCACCACGAGGAGGGCGAGGTCTGCGGCGTTGCGTCCGGAGATCGTGCGGCGAAGCACCGGTTCCATGTCGATCAGCGTGCTCCGGGCCTGCCAGAGACCGTCCCCGGTGCGGATGACCCCGGCCCGGTCCCACATCACCTGCCGAAGCTCCTCCACCACCGGGCCGGCCACCACGGGAAGGTCGAGGGATTCGGATGGCACCTCCACCTTGGAGTGATCGTCGGGCCAGGGGCGGGACAGGACGTCGTGGGCGACCCGCGCCCCGAAGACGAGCCCCTCCAGGAGGGAGTTGTAGGCCAGCCGGTTGGCCCCGTGCACCCCGGTCGACGCGCACTCCCCCACCGCCCACAGGCCGGGCACCGAGGTTCGCCCCATGGTGTCGGTGTCGATCCCACCCATGTGGAAATGGGCAGCCGGAGCCACCGGCAGGAGGTTCTCCGTGGGGTCGAGCCCGACCGACATGGCGTGGGCGCTCATCGTGGGGAATCGATCCCGGAGATTGACGATCAGTCGAGCGTCTAGGTACGCCGACGAGCCACGATCGTTCTGCAGGAACAGGGCTCGGGTGATCACCTCCCTCGGCGCCTGCTCCGCCTGGGGGTGGTACTGATCCATGAAGCGCCGGCCCGACCCGTCGACCAGCTTGGCACCCTCGGCCCGCAGCGTGTCGGGAAGCAAGGGCATGGGGTCCTTGCCGGCGTCGAGCGCGGTCGGATGGAACTGGAAGAACTCGAGGTCGGCGAGACGGGCGCCGGCGCGGGAGGCGATCATGACGCCCTCCCCACTCACCCCGGGCGGGTTGGTGGTCAGGGAGTAGAGCCTGCCGGCGCCACCGGTCGCCAGGATCACCGCGGGAGCCGTGTAGATGACCCGCTGCTTGCCCTCCGCGGTGACCAGCCCCACGACCCGCTCCGAGTTCCGGGCCAGATCGACGACACGCCCCTCGATCATCTCGATCTCACCCTGCACCGCGACCGCTTCGTTCAGGGCTCGCATCATTTCGGCGCCGGTGGCGTCACCGTCGGCATGGACGACTCGGCTGGCGCCATGGCCCTCCTCGCTGCCGAGGAGGAGGACGCCGTCGTCGTCGCGATCGAGGTCGACGCCTAGGGAGATCAGCCTGGAGATGGCCTCGGGCCCGCCAAGGGTGAGAGCCGCGACCGCCTCCTCGACCGCGAGGCCGTCGGCCAGAGCCAGGGTGTCGGCGGCGTGTGCCTGTGGCGAGTCATCGGGGGCGAGTGCGGCGGCGACACCGCCTTGCGCCCACCAGCTCGACCCCAGCTCCCTCGTGGAGATCACATATGCGCGTTCCAGGCCGAGGGCGACCGAGAGACCGGCGACACCGGACCCGACAACGATGGGCGCGTCGAGCGGGACGATCGTTGCCATCCGCTCAGTCCCTCCGACTGATGGTGGCCGTCCGCCGCTGCGCCGTCCCGTTGCTCACATGTGGGAGATCACGGCGTCACCGAACTCCGAGGTCTTCACCTTGGTCGCCCCCTCCATGAGCCGCTCGAAGTCGTAGGTGACCGTCTTGGCGGCGATGGCGCCCTCCAGCCCGGTGATGATCCGGTCGGCGGCCTCGTCCCAGCCCAGATAGCGGAACATCATCTCCCCGGAGAGGATCACCGAGCCCGGATTGACCATGTCCTGGCCCGCGTACTTGGGGGCAGTGCCGTGTGTGGCCTCGAAAACGGCGACACCCGTGTCGTAGTTGATGTTGCCGCCCGGGGCGATGCCGATCCCCCCCACCTGGGCGGCGAGGGCGTCGGAGATGTAGTCGCCATTCAGATTCGTGGTGGCGATGACGTCGTAGTTGCCGGGACGGGTCAGCACCTGCTGCAGCATGGCGTCGGCGATCACATCCTGGATGAGGAGCTTGTCGCCCGGATCTCCACCGCAGTCCTCCCAGGACACCGCCACGTCGGAGAACTCATCGGCCACGAGCTCGTAGCCCCAGATGCGGAAGGCGCCCTCGGTGAACTTCATGATGTTGCCCTTGTGGACCAGGGTGACCGATCGCCGCCCGTAACGGAGGGCGTACCTGATGGCGGCACGGATGAGACGCTTCGACCCGGTCACCGACACCGGCTTGATCCCGATGCCTGAGTCTTCCCGGATGTCCCAGTCATAGGTCTCCTTGAGAAAGGCCAGCAGCTTCTGCGCCTCCTCGGTGCCGGCGGCAACCTCCTTGCCGGCATAGACGTCCTCGGTGTTCTCGCGGAAGATCACCATGTCCACGTCCTGTGGGCTCTTCACCGGTGAGGGGACCCCGTCGAACCAGCGCACCGGGCGGACGCAGGCGTACAGATCCATGATCTGGCGCAGGGCGACGTTGAGGGAGCGGATGCCGCCTCCGACCGGTGTGGTCAGGGGCCCTTTGATGCCCACCAGGTGCTCACCGAAGCCGGTGACGGTGTCCTCGGGAAGCCATTCGCCGGTCTCGTCGAAGGCCTTCTGCCCTGCCAGCAGCTCCTTCCAGGCGATGGTGCGCTCACCCGCGTAGGCCTTCTCCACCGCGGCGTCGAAGACCCGGACCGAAGCGGCCCAGATGTCGGGACCGGTCCCGTCGCCCTCGATGAACGGGATGATCGGATCGTCCGGTACGACCAGGCCGTCCGGCCCCATCGTGATGGCTGTGCCCATGTCAGAGACTCCCTGATTTGATTCGGATCAGCCCGGGACACTAGTGACGCCCCGGCCCGAACCGATCTGCCTCAGGACACCTCACGGCGTGCACGCGCGGCACGGAGCGTGTTGGCGAGGAGCATGGCGCGGGTCATCGGGCCGACCCCGCCCGGCACCGGGGTGATCGCCCCCGCCACCTCGGAGACCGCTTCGAAGTCGACATCTCCGACCAGGCCGTCGTCAGTTCGGTTCACTCCGACGTCGACCACGATCGCACCGGGCCTCACGTGCTCGGGCCCGATCAAGCCGGGGGAGCCCGCCGCCACCACCAGGATGTCGGCCGTCCTGGTCATCTCGGCCAGGTTCGGGGTCCGTGAGTGGACGACGGACACGGTGGCGTCGACACCCCGCTCGGAGAGCATCAAGGCCAGGGGACGTCCCACCAGGAAGGACCGGCCGACCACGGTGACACGCGCCCCACCGGTCTCGATCCCGTAGTGATCGAGGAGACGCATCACACCGCTCGGCGTGCACGGTCGCAGACCGGGTCGGCCCTGCACGAGCAGGCCGAGACTGAACGGGTGGAGGCCGTCCACGTCCTTGGCCGGGTCGATGGCCTCGACAACTGCCTCGGCGTCGAGGTCACCCGGCAGTGGCAGCTGGACGAGGATGCCGTCCACGTCGGGGTCGTCGTTGAGCTCACCGATCAGCGCCAGCAGGCCGAACTGGGAGGTCGAGGCATCGAGCTCGGTGTGGAGGGAGCGGATCCCGACTTCGCCCGCGTCGCGACGCTTCCCACGAACGTAGGAATGCGACGCCGGATCGTCACCGACGAGCACTGTGGCCAGTCCCGGCTGGTACCCGAGGCCGGCGACGGCCTCGGCTACTTCGCGCTTCACCACGGCGGCGACTTCCTGTCCGGAGAGGATGCGTGCAGCCATCAGTGCCGGAAATGCCTGCGCCCGGTGAAGACCAGCGCCATCCCGTGCTCGTTGGCGGCAGTGACCACATCGTCGTCGTTGCGGGAGCCGCCCGGCTCGGCCAGGGCGACCACACCTGCTTCGGCCAAGGTGTCGAGGCCGTCGCGGAAGGGGAGGAAGGCGTCCGACGCCGCCACCGCACCGCCTGCCCGCTCCCCGGCCTTGATGACGGCCCGCTCGGCTGCACCCACCCGGGACTGGTCGCCGGCCCCCACACCGACTACCTCGCCGCCCCGAGCGAGGACTATGGCGTTCGACTTGGTGTGGGCGCAGACCACCCATGCGAACCGGAGCGCAGCGACCTCCTCGTCGGATGGCTGCCGCTGCGACACCGTCTCCCAGCCGGCGAGATCGACCCGGTCCCGGGTCTGGGCGAGGACACCACCCTCGATCCGACGCAGGTCGAGGTCGGCGTCGTGAGGCGGCCGGGCTATGAGCACCCTCATGTTCTTCCGGGCGGCGAGGACGGGCCGCGCGGTGTTTGCCACCCCCCGGGTGACCACCACTTCGACGAACCGGTCACCCAGGGCGGCGGCGACCCCATCGTCGATCTCACCATTGACTGCGATCACGCCACCGAAGGCGGCGAGAGGGTCCCCCGCCCAGGCCCGCTCGAAAGCCTCGCCGATGCTGTCGGCCCGAGCAGCACCCGCCGGGTTGGTGTGCTTCACCACCACCACGGAGCCCTCCCCGAGGTCCGTGGCCAGACGCCAGGCGGACTCGGCGTCCACGTAGTTGTTGAACGACATCTCCTTTCCCTGCAGCAACTCGGCGCCGGCCCACCACGAGCCGGCGCCTTCCTCGGAGTACAGGGACGCCTCCTGATGCGGGTTCTCCCCGTAACGCAGCGAGCCGGCGCGCCGCAGGGGTATCACCAGGTCCGGGCCGATCCAGCCCACGATGGCGGCGTCGTATGCGGCGGTATGGAAGAAGGCCTCGGCGGCCAGGCGACGCCGCATCGAGTCGTCGAGAACGCCGGACTCCAGAGCCTTCGCCACCTCGTCGTATTGCTCGGGGGAGACGACCACCGCCACGTGGTGGTGATTCTTGGCGGCGGCGCGGATCATCGCCGGGCCCCCGATGTCGATCTTCTCGATGATCTCGGCCTCACTCGCAGCCGGGTCTGCGACGGTCGCCCGGAACGGATAGAGGTTGCACACGACCAGGTCGAACATCTCGATGCCGTTGGCGGCCAGCTCGGCCTGGTCCCGATCACCTCGGGCGAGGATCCCGCCATGGATCTTCGGATGAAGGGTCTTCACCCTGCCTCCGAGGATCTCGGGAGCGCCGGTCACCTCCTCGACCGTGGTCACTTCCAAGCCGGCATCGCGCAGCGTCTGCGCGGTGCCTCCCGAAGAGACCACCTCGAAGCCGGTGGCGACGAGCCGCTCCACGAATGGGACGAGCCCGGTCTTGTCGTACACACTGACCAGGGCCCTTCTCACCGGATCTCCGCGTCCCGGCCACGGACGACCAGCCGACCCTCGACGAAGGCGGCGACGATCCTGGGGTAGATCAGATGCTCCTGCGCCTTGATCCGGGCGTGAAGACTCTCCACCGTGTCCCCGGGTAGCACCTCCACCGGGACCTGGGCGACTATCGGGCCGCTGTCGACACCCTCGTCGACGACGTGGACGGTGACACCGGTCACCTTGGCCCCATGCTCCAAGGTGGCGGCGACCGCATTCGCCCCGGGAAACGCAGGAAGTAGCGACGGGTGGACATTCAAGATCCGTTCGGAGAAGCGGCCGACGAACCCCGGGGAGAGGATCCTCATGAACCCGGCCAGGACCACACCCTTGGCCCCCGAATCCTCGATGACGTCGCCCAGGGCCATCGAGAAGCGGTCGCGATCGGGAAACTCGCTCCAAGGCACCACCGTGGTCGCGATGCCTGCCCGCTCGGCCCGCTCGAGGGCGCCGGCACCCGGGCGATCGGATACCACTATGGATATGTGGGACCTGATGACGGCATTGTCCAGGAGCGCCTGGAGGTTGGTCCCCGACCCCGATGCGAGCACTGCGATGTCGATGGTGGGCCTCCGGGACTCTGGCGCGGCCGGCAGTGTAGGCCCGATCCCCCGGACGTCGCTCGGGCCCTACCATCCCGGCGATGAACGCCGTCACCGCCGTTCCCGCAGCCGAATGGGAGCCCTGGGTCGAGGCCCACGGAGCGACAGTCGTCGACGTACGTGAGCCCGACGAATGGGAATTGGGAACCCTGCCTGGCGCATTGCTCATCTCCCAGGGTGAGATCGTCGCCAGGATCGACGAAGTGCCCAGGGACCGGCCCGTCCTCTGTGTCTGCCGATCAGGAGCGCGGAGTCAGAACGTCGCCGCCTTCCTCGCGTTCAACGGGTACGAGGCTGCCAACCTCACCGGTGGCATGAAGGCCCTGGGGATGCAGGATTGAGCCTCACCGTCGAGACCATCCGCACCGAGGGCCTCGGCGACTCGACCTACGTCGTCGTTCACGACGGTGTGGCTCTCGTGATCGACCCACAGCGTGATATCGACCGATTCGAGAAGGTCCTGGCCGGGCATGGCGCCGAGTTGAGGCTCGTCCTGGAGACACATCTCCACAACGACTACGTCTCGGGGGGACGCGACCTCGCACGCCGGCTCGGAGCCGAGCTCGTGATGCCGGCTGCGGCCGCCCCGGCATTCAGGCACACACCCGCCTTCCACCACGAGGACATCGACCTCGGTCCCTTGGTGGTGCGGCCCATCCACACCCCCGGTCACACGCCGGAGCACACCTCATACCTCCTCTTCGTAGAAGGCGAGCCGGTGGCGGTCTTCACCGGCGGCAGCCTGCTGGTCGGCACCGCGGGGCGAAGCGACCTCCTCGGACAGGAGCGGGCCGAGTCCCTCGCCCGGCTCCAGCACGGCTCGGTTCACCGTCTCGCCCGGCTTCCCGCCGGGACCGGGCTGTACCCGACCCATGGCGCCGGGAGCTTCTGCACCACCAGTGCCTCGGGAAGCGTGATCTCGACGATCGGAGACGAGGTGAGGGCCAATCCGGTGCTGGCCTACGAGGACGAGGATGCCTTCGTCGAGGGCCAGCTCAGCGGGCTCGTCCCCTTTCCCAGCTACTACCGCCTCATGGGGACCCTCAACCTGGTCGGTCTTCCCGAGCCCAGACTGGAGGCACCTCTGCTCGACGCGGTGCCCGAGGGGGCAACGGTGGTCGATGCCCGGCCGATGGAGCAATACGCCGGGGGACATCTTCCCGGTGCGATCAATATCGAGCTGCGTGACTCCTTCGGCACCTGGGTGGGATGGCTGATCGAGCGGGAGACGCCTCTGGTCCTCGTGCTCGATGAAGGCCAGGACACCGAGGAGGCGATGCGTCAGCTGGCCAGAATCGGCTACGACGGGGTGGTTGGCATCCTCCGCCCTGGTCCCGGACATGACACCCGAATGGCCGTCACCGATGTCGAAGGGCTCACACTCGCCGTCGGGACTGGGGCCCAGGTGCTCGATGTCAGGGCGCCCGACGAATGGGAGCGGGGAGTTATCCCCGGAGCCATCCTCGGCTATCTGCCCGATGTCGCCATGACCACACCGCCGGAGCTCGATCGGGACCGAGCGGTGTGGGTCGTCTGCGCTTCCGGGCTGCGGGCGATGACGGCGGCGAGCATCCTCGAGCACCGTGGATTCGAGCCGGTGGTCCTGGTGGGCTCCGGTGCAACCTCTGTGCTCGCCCGGACGTCAAATAGCGGATGAGAGAAGAGCGCCGGCTTGGTGGATGGCTGATGCCGCTCGGGCTCGCGCTCGGGGTGGGTGGGCTAGTCGCCATCGCCATGCTGCGGGGCCCGGTGGAGCTCGATCCCGACTCGCCCGAGGGGACCGTCCAGGAGTACCTGGTGGCACTCGACGAGCAGCGCTGGGACGATGCGGTGGCGGTCATACACCCCGACTGGCTGGGCGCCTGCGACTCCGCTGACCTCGCCTCCTTCACCCCGGAGGGATTCACGGCCGAGTTGGGTCACGAGGGCGCGTTCGGCGGCGGCGTGACCGGCATGGGCGAGGTGATCGTCGACGAGGGTGGCGAGCCTCTCCCTGAGCCGGACACATTCGTCGACGTCACGATCACGCATGGTGGCCAGGGCGGCCTGGGCTCGAACTGGAGCGAGTTCGTCACCTTCAACCTCGTCGACGATGGCGAGTTCTGGTGGCTGGTGAACGACCCCTGGCCCTACTTCGTCTGGAACTGCCGGGGATAGCCAGTGCTGGGCCTCCTCTTCCCGCTGCTCGTCCTCCTCGCCGTGGTGCTCACCGTGGTCGCCGTGATCCAGCGTGTGATGGGCAAGACACCGCCCAAACAGGGCGAGGGCGACGTCATCGCCTATCTGCTGCTGGCCCTCGCCATGGGGGTGGCCGGGTTCGCCATCGCCGACCTGGCCGGCACTGCCTTCCCGGGTGACCGATTCGTGTTCGATCCTGCCGACGAGCTCGCTACCTCTCTCGCCGCCATCGTCGTCTCGGCGCCCTTCGCAATCTTCTTCTGGCGTCGTCAGGCCAGGCGCCGTCTGGCGCACCCGGGGGCGGTGGGTTGGCCCCTCTATCTGTCACTGATGGAGCTGGTGTTCCTGAGCGCCTTCGTCGTCAACGCGGTCCAGTTCCTCGACGGTTTGTTCACCGGGGGGTCCACGAGCACCTGGACCGGCGCCGCAGTCTTCGGCGGAATCGTGGTCTTCCACGAGATCGCGGCCCACGGCTCGCCTCCCCGCAGCGACGCCGGACAGCTCCCCAGGGTGCTCGGGTCGGCGATCGGATGGGTCACGGCGGCGATCGGTCTGGTCGGGACCCTCGGCCTGGGCCTCTTCAACCAGCTGTACCAGGCGATGGCGGAAGGGGTCGTGAGCCCGGAGTGGAGCCCCTGGGCTGCGATGGCCGTCGTCGGGGTGCCGGTGTGGGCCTACAAGTGGGTGAGGCCATGGCCCGATGACGCCGGGACCCCCCGGATGACCTGGGCCACACTGGTCTCGATCGGCTCGCTCCTCTCGGCGGTTGGTTTCGCCACCAGCATCGGCGTGCAATCACTGGAATACCTGCTCTCCGAAGGCGAACCGGCCGGACAGCACTTCGACCTCCTTCCCTTCTTCCTCGCCGCTTCGCTGGTGGGCTTCGCCTCCTGGGCGTGGCATCGCCGGGTGATCGGCGGAGAGCGAACCAACGCGGTGCGGGCGTACGAGTACGCGGTCTCTGCCATTGGTCTGATGGCGGCCACCGGGCTCGCCGTGCTGCTGACGGTCACAGCCGTCGAGGGACGGCGCCTCGTCGGCGGAGACCTCTCCGACGTGGTGTCCATCGCACTCACGCTCGTCGTCGCCCTCTTCCTGTGGCGTTACTTCGAAGGTCGATGGAGGAAGGGCCAGCCCGAGGTCGAGGCGGTGTCCTGGCCGCGCCGGATCCACAATCTCGGCCTGGGGGTGATCTTTGGGCTGGTTGCGGCAGGTTCGCTGATCACCACGCTGTTCATCCTGCTGCGTCGGGTTCTCGACGGTGGTGAGGATGGCTCGCTGCTCACTCCGGCGGCGACACTGGTCTACACGGGGCTCGTCACCTGGTATCTCCTCGCCGCCTACGTGCGCGACCGCAGGTACGCCGAGGACGAGGAGGTGGTGACTCCGTTCGACGTGACCATCGTCACCTCTCACCCCGGTTCGATCGCGGAGCGATTCCCCAAGCAGGCGGCCCTCACCGTGATCCATCGCGGCGACGACGAAGGGGCCATCGACGACGACATGGCCGATCGGATCGTCGCCGAGGTGGCCAATCGACCATCGGTGGTCTGGGTCGACCGGGACGGCTTCCGAATCGCCCCGAAGCGGGTCGTCTGACCCGTCCCCGGCGGGTCATGGGCATCGTGACATGAGATGGCTCTCGCACCGCATCACCACCCTGCTCGGGTGGAGTTTTCTCGGCGAAGTACCGCCGATCCCGAAGATGGTCGTGGTGGGCGCTCCCCACACCTCCAATTGGGACTTCGTCCTCTTCCTGGCGGCACTCCACGCCTACCGGATCGAGGTCAGGTTCCTCGGCAAGCACAGTCTCTTCCGCGGCCCTCTCGGGCCACTGTTCCGGGCTCTGGGTGGGATCCCCGTCGACCGATCGCGACCCGGTGGCGTCGTCGACCAGGTGAGCGAGGTCTTCGCCTCGAGCGACCGGATGATCCTGGTGATCGCCCCCGAGGGGACACGGAGTGCTGCGCCTCGCTGGAAATCGGGCTTCTTCGAGATCGCGGCCCGAGCCCGGGTGCCGATCGTCCCCGCCGGGGTCGATGCCCGCACCAAGTCGATCCTCATCGGCCTGCCCCTCGAGGTGGGGCCGGACCGCGGCGAGCTCATGGATCGTCTTCGTGACTTCTTCGAGGGGATGAGTGGGTTGCGTCCCCATCTGCAGGGACCGGTGCGAGTCATCGGAGAGGGTCACTCATGACCGCTCGGCGAGCCTCCTGAAGTCGTCGCCCATCCCGCCCGCGCCGCGCCCATAACGGACGAGGTGGCGTCCGAACTTCTCCCGCACCTCGTCCACCGATGCCTCCAGGCTGCTCCGCTTGAGGGCGAGCTCGCTGCCCGGCCGGAGCACGTCCCCGTCGCCCAGGGCCAGCTCGAGCTGGCGGTGTCGGTCGGTGGTGAGATTCGAGACCGATATCCCGATCAGCGTGACCGTCTCCTCGGGATTGTCGTCGAGAGCACGCTCGAGGAGGGTCATCCCCAGGTTGGCCAGGGCTGCCGTGGAGCCGGTGGGGGCCGGCAGGGTGTGACTCCTAGTCACGGAGCGGGGGCCGGGGAACCTGACCCTCACCGTGAGCGTGGCCCCGCTGCGGTCCTTGGCACGGAGCCGGCGCCCGACGCGATCGGCCAGTCCGAGGATGACCACGGCCATCTCTCCGCGATCGGCCAGCCCCCGGCCGAGGGCCTGCTGGCTCCCCACCGAGCCGGCCCGGCGCCCGCCACGCACCGGTCGCGGGTCCAGGTTCCAGGAGAGCGATCGCAGGGCGCCCGCCGCCGCCGGACCCAGAATCGGTGTGAGACTCGACGACGTCACCTCGGACAGCTCGCCGATGGTCCCGATCCCGAGCCGATGGAGACGCTCGGAGGTGACACGACCCACTCCCCACAGCGCCTGCACCGGCAACGGGTGGAGGAACTCCAGCTCGGTGCCCTTCTCCACGACGACCAGGCCGTCCGGCTTGGCCCGAGCCGATGCGATCTTGGCCAGGAACTTGGTCGACGCCACCCCGACCGAGATCGGCAGGCCCACCTCCTCCCGGACCCGGCGTCGGATCTCACGGGCCATGTCCGAAGGGCGGCCGAGCAGATGAGTGGTCCCCGAGACGTCGAGGAACGCCTCGTCCACCGAGATCTGCTCGACCACGGGCGTCGTATCCTCCAGGATCGCCATCACGGTCTCGGACAGCTCCAGATAGCGCTCGAAATGACCGTCGACGACGATTGCTCGCGGGCAGAGCATCAGCGCGTCGCGGGCTGACATCGGCGCCCTGACCCCGAAGGCCCTCGCCTCATAGGAGGCGGCCACCACGATGCCACCCCCGACCAGCACCGGCTTGCCCTTCAACCGCGGGTCGAGCATCTGCTCGACCGATGCATAGAAGGCGTCGAGATCGGCATGGAGGATGGTCGGCTCCATGCCCCGATCATGCGACCCGGGAGGGACAGATCTCAGCCGGCGGATCGTTTCAGCGCAGCCCGGTCCACCTTGCCGAGGTGGGTCTGGGGGAGCTTGTCGACGAAATGGACGCGCCTCGGGTGCTTGTACGGCTCGAGGTGCTCCAACACCCACTCGATCAGGGCCTGCTCCGACGTCTCCAAGGCAGGGACGACGAACGCCACGGGGCGGGCGAGACCCGCTTCATCGTCCACCGCCACCACGGCACACGCCTCGACCGCGGGATGCTCCAACAACGCCGACTCCACCTCCTGAGGGCGAAACCACTTCCCCTTGACCTTGATGGCGTCGTCCGCCCGACCCCGATGCGTGACGTAGCCGTCATCGTCCACGGAGACCAGGTCGCCCCCGACGAACCATCCCTCGCGAAAGGCTTCCCTGGTCAGATCGGGATTGTCGTGATAGCCGAGGGCGAGCGAGTCGCCCCGCACCCAGAGACGACCCACCTCGCCGGGGCCGACCTCCTCCCCATCGTCGTCACAGACCTTGATCTCGAAGCCGGGCACCACCTTCCCCAGGGTGCCTGGGCGGACGTCTCCCACCGTGTTGGTGACGAAGATGTGCCACATCTCGGCCGTGCCCAAGCCGTCGAGGAGCTCGACGCCGAAGGTGTCCATCCACCGGTGGTAGAGCGTCTCGGGGAGCGCCTCCCCGGCGGAAGTAGCGACCCCGAGGCTGGAAAGGTCTCGGGACGACGCATCGGGAGCGGAGACCATCTGGTTGACCGCCGACGGCACGTTGACCAGGACCGTGGGGCGATGACGCTCGATCTGGTCGAAGAGCACGGCCGGAGTGGGGTGCTCCTCGAACAGGACCGCCGAGGCACCCACCGAGAGAGGGAACAGCAGGTTCGAGCCTGTGGCATAGCCGAAATAGAGCTTGGGCACCGAAATGGTGATGTCGTCGCGGCCGAGCCCGAGCGATCCTTGGCCGTAGAGCCGGGTGGTGTTGACCAGGCTCTTGTGGGTCTGCACCACCGATTTGGGCAGCCCGGTGGTCCCACCGGAGAAGAGCCAGATCGCGGGATCGTCCGGCCGGGTGTCTGCAGTGGGTGGGCCCTGGTCGGCCGGCTCGATGAGGGTCGGGTCGATCACCACGCCGCCCCAGCCGGCGCAGGCCTGCTCGAAATGGTCTCGGTGCACCGGGTGGACCACGGCCGCGGCCGCACCAGAGTGGGTCGCGATCGCCCCCATCGTCTCTGTGGTGAGCCCCGGGTTGAGCATGACGGCGACCGACCCAATGCGAAAGGTCGACAGGAGGGCGGCGGCGAATCCGGGGGTGTCAGGCATGACGATGAGGACACGATCACACCGGCCCGCACCGGCTGTGGCCAGGGCGACCCCGAACCCCGACACGGCCCGGTCGAGCTCGCCATAGGTGACATCGCCGTCGCCGGTGCGGATCGCCACCCGGTCCCCGTCCGATTCGAGGAGACGGTCACCTAGGAAGAACTGATAGGCGTTGAGGATCTCGGGCCAATCGGTCACGCCGCGGGACGCTAGCGACCCCGTCCATCCGGGCACAGCCGCACGATTCCGCGGCCACTAGCGTCACTGCCCGATGAGCGATCGGGCCCTGTACTACGGCGACTACCTCGGTCTCGACGAGCTACTCGCCACGCAGCGACCGGAGAGCGCCCGGCACGGTGAGACGGTGCACGACGAGATGCTGTTCATCATCGTCCACCAGTCGTACGAGCTCTGGTTCAAGCAGATCATCTGGGAGCTCGACAGCATCCTGGCCATCTTCTCCAAGGACATCGTGGACGAGCAGGACATGGGCACCGTGGTGAGCCGTCTCCATCGGATCAGCCGGATCCAGGGACTGTTGATCGAGATGGTGGGGGTCCTCGAGACCATGACCCCCCTCGACTTCCTGGACTTCCGGGACCACCTCATCCCCGCCTCGGGCTTCCAGTCGGCCCAGTTCCGCATCGTCGAGAACAAGCTGGGCCTGAAGCGCCAGGACCGGCTTCTCCTCTCCGGTGAGGAGTACACCAGCCGGCTCGACGAGGACGACCGGGCCGCCGTGGAGGCATCCGAGTCGGGCCCTTCGATCTTCGATCTCGTGGAGAGATGGCTGGAGAGGACACCCTTCCTCGACCACGAGGATTTCCACTTCTGGGAGGCCTATCGGGAGGCGGTCCACGACAGGATCCAGGGCGACCGGTCCGTGGTCGAGGCGAACCCAAATCTCAGCGAGGAAGAGCGTGCCGCTCAGATGACCGGTTTCGAGCATGTCTTCGAGCAGTACGAGGCACTCTTCGACCCGGAGAAGCATGCCCACGAATTGGCAGCGGGGCGGGTGCGGATGAGCCAGCGCGCCTTCCAGGCGGCAGTGTTCATCACCCTCTACCGCGACCAGCCCGCTCTCCAGGAGCCACACCGGCTCCTCGAGCTGCTCATGGACGTGGACGAGGGCTTCACCACATGGCGCCAGCGGCATGCCCAGATGGTGCTGCGGATGATCGGCGGCAGGGTGGGAACCGGCGGATCCGCAGGGGCCAAGTACCTCTCCCGCTCCGCGGAGCGGAGCCGTGTCTTCGGGGACCTGCTCAATCTCTCCAACTTCCTGGTCCCCCGCTCCGACCGGCCCGAGCTGCCGAAGGGGATCGTCGAATCGATGCGGTTCCGCTTCGAGCGATGAGCATCAAGCATGGGTTCTCCCGTTTCCTCGGTGCCGCACCGGAACGTCTCCACTTCGCTGCCCACTCCCACCATCCCTGGCCCGATGTCAGCTACGAGGCGCAGATCCGTGTCTGGGAGGACGCGGCCCGGTTTGCCGACGACAAGTGGGAGCACGTCTTCGGCACGGTGATGCCCCGTCTCCGGGAGAGGATCGCCTCGGTGATCGGAGCCGAGACAGGCGACGGCATCGTCTTCGCCACCAACACCCACGAGCTCCTGGTCCGGTTGTTCTCCTGTCTCGAGCCACCGGTGCGGGTGCTGAGCACCAGCTCGGAGTTCCATTCCTTCACCCGCCAGTCACGCCGGTGGGAGGAGGAGGGGCTGGCAATCGTGGACCGGGTCGACACCGAGCCATTCGAGACCTTCGCCGAGCGCTTCACCGCCGAAGCCCGCTCCGGCGCCCACGACCTGATCTTCCTGTCCCAGGTCTTCTTCGACTCCGGCTTCGTCGTCCCCGACATCGACAGGATCGTGTCCTCGGTGTCGGAGCAGCGCGCGTTCGTCGTCGTGGACGGATACCACGCCTTCATGGCCATGCCGGTCGACGTGGGAGCGATCCAGGACCGCGCCTTCTTCATCGCCGGCGGATACAAGTACGCCATGTCCGGAGAAGGAGCCTGCTTCATGCATTGCCCGCCGGACTACGGCCAGCGACCGGTCGACACCGGGTGGTATGCCGGCTTCGGGCAGCTGGAGTCGGGTGTCGGCGAGCACATCGCATACGGCTCCGACGGATCGCGTTTCGCCGGGGCCACCTTCGACCCCTCGGGGCTCTACCGGATGGAGGCCGTGCTGGGATGGCTCGAGGGGGAAGGGGTCGGACCGGGGGAGATCCATGGTCATGTCGGGGCGCTGCAGAAGCAGTTCCTCGCCGGGCTCGGCCATGAGGCCAAGCTGGTGCCCCCGGCCGGTGTCGCCCGGGGCAACTTCCTCACCTTCGAGTCGGCCGACGCCGCCGGGGCCTATCGGAAGCTGCACGAGAGAGGTGTGATCACCGACTATCGAGGTGACCGGCTCCGCATCGGGTTCGGGATGTACCACGACGAAGGGGACGTTGCCCGACTCACCGACACGGTGCAGGAACTCGGCGCTTTATAGAGTGCCGCCGATGCCGCACCTGCCCGATCTGCGTGTGGTCCCCCTGGACTCCATCCGTCGTCATGAGCAGATCGACCCGCTTCGGGTGGGTCGTCTCGTCGGGCGTATCACCGCAGACGGCGTCCAGGTCAACCCGATGGTCTGCGTCGAGGGGCCGGGGAGCGTCCTGGTGCTGCTCGACGGGGCGACACGCACCGAATCGCTGCGCACCATCGGCCTGGAACATGCCGTCGTCCAGGTGGTGGACCCCGGCACCGTCACGTTGCAGACCTGGCACCACGTGGTCAGGGGCTGCGACCCCGACGAGTTGGCGGAGGCGATCGGCGCCAACCCCGACCTGATGCTCAGCCGGGAGCCGGGCACACCGGCGCTGCATCTCCGCACCGGCTCGGATCACTTGGTCACCGGTTCGGGGATCAGCCCCAACGCCACCCTCGCCGCGGTCGTCTCCGGCTATGTGGGGCGCTGGACCATCACCCGGTCGGTCGATGCGGCGGCGGACGTCGTCGCCGCCACCTTCCCCGACTGGGCCGCGGTGGTGGAGTTCCCGATCCTCACGCTGGACGACGTCATGAAGGCCGCCATCGGAGACGACCTGCTACCGGCGGGGATCACCCGTTTTCTCGTGCCCGAGCGTGCGTTGCGCCTGAACGCCCCACTCGAGCTGCTCCAGGCAGCGACGACAGCAGCCGAGAAGCAGACGGCCCTCGACGAGCTGCTCGAGCAACGTGCCACAGAGGGCCGCATCCGCCGTTACGAGGAACCCGTGTTCGTGCTGGACGACTGACCTCAGCCGGGATCGACGCCCGGGACGACGGCCACACAGACCAGCTCGACCAGGATGGCGGGGTCGAAGAGCCGGCTCACCCCGATCAGCGCCATGGGCGGGTAATGCCGTCCGAACACCTCCCGGTAGACCAGCCCCAGCTCGCGCAATTCGCTCCTGTAGCGCTCGATGTCGGTCGTGTAGATGGTCATCGAGACCAGATCGGTGGGCCCGCCCCCGCCCTCGGTGATCACGGTGGCCACCCCCTGGCAGGCCACCGAGAACTGCTCGATGAGGGTCTCGGGCAATGACCCGTCCGATCGGGTGCCGGTCATGCCGGCGATGTGAAGCGTCCTCCCCTCCGCGGCCAGGGCGCCGTAGGAGAAGCCGGTCGCCGCGGGCAGGCCCTCGGGGTCGAAGAGGTGGTGGCGGCTCACTGTCCCCTCCACACCGGCGGGCGCCTCCCGGTGAAGGCCCGGTAGAACTCGGCGTGGTCCTCGGTCGTCATCAGCAGGGCCTGAGTGAAAGCCTCCAGCTCGATCGCCGAGCCCAGATCCATGTCCAGCTCACGGCTGAGGAGGATCTTGGTCGCGCCGTATGCCATCGCCGGTCCGTCCGAGAGGCGCCCGGCAATCTCGACGGTGGCCTGGCCGAGCTCGGCATCGGCTACGACCCTGGTGGCCAGCCCGATGGCCAGGGCCTCGTCCGGCTCCACCTTCTCCCCGAGCAGGAGCAGCTCGCCGGCCCTCCCCAGACCCACGACCCGGGGCAGCAGGTAGGCAGAGCCCATGTCGGCGCCGGCGAGCCCGACCTTGGTGAACAGGAAGTGAAACGAGGCCGACTCGGCGAGGATCCGCAGGTCGGCGGCGAGGGCAATGACGGCGCCCGCACCCGCGGCGACACCGTTCACCGAGGCGATGATGGGCATGGGCAGTCGACGCATCCGTTCAACCACGGCCCCGGTCATCCGGGTGAACTCGAGGAGCCCCTTGGTCCCCATGGCGAGGAGCTCGCCGATTATCTCGTCGACATCGCCACCCGAGCAGAAACCCCTCCCCTCACCGGTGACGACGAGCACCCGGACATCGTCACGCTGCTCCAGCTCCGCCAGCAGGTCACGGAAATCGGCGTAGACGTCGAAGGTGAGGGCGTTGAGCTTCTCGGGCCTGTCGAACGTGACGGTGGCCACACCTCGGCCCACCTCGAATCCGAAGTGATCCCAGGACTGGGCGAAGGGAGCGGAGGAGCGAAACGGGCTCACCCGGGCAGGGTAACCCTCTGTGGCCTGGGGCGATGGCGACAACCCGTCGTCGTCGGCATTAGGTTCGCCGGCATGGAACCAAGGCCCCGACCCGAAGACCGACCGTCACGCCGATGACCGATCAGATCGCCCAGGCGGAGCAGCTCGGGGAGACCCTGGTCCCCGTGGCCGAGGCGGGACGACCGGGACGGGTAAACCGCGAGCTGGTGCAGGCCATCGGGGCGGCCGGCTTGTTCGAGACCGTGTTCGGCGCGGACGGGGTCACCGCACGCCGGCTCTGCGAGATCCGCCAGGGGCTCGCCCGGGTGTGCCCCGAGGCGGAGACCGCCTTCGCCGTCCAGGGGCTGGGCGGCGCCCCGATCATGCTCTCGGGCTCAGCGGTCGTCCAGGGGACCTGGTCGGACATGCTCAGAGCGGGCACCGCGGTGGCGGCATTCGCCCTCACCGAGCCGGGGGCCGGATCGGATGCGGCGGCCATCGAGACCGTGGCCGAATCGGACGGCGATGGCTACCGGCTGACCGGTGAGAAGGTCTACATCTCCAACGCCCCGGATGCCGACGTCGCTTCGGTGTTCGCCAAGACCACACCGGACGCCGGATCCCGCGGAGTGACCGCCTTCTGTGTCGACATCGACAGCGAGGGAGTCAGTGGAGCGACGATCGAGATGATCTCGCCACATCCGATCGGACGCTGGACCTTCGACGGGGTCTATGTGCCCGGTGACCATGTGCTGGGAGAGCCGGATGCAGGGTTCCGGGTGGCGATGCAGACCCTCGACCTGTTCCGGCCCTCCGTTGGCGCCTTCGCACTGGGCATGGCCGAGGCGGCCCTACGGATCGCGGTGGAGCACGCAACCTCACGGGAGGCCTTCGGCTCCACGATCTCGGAGTACCAGGGGGTATCCCATCAACTCGCCGACGTGAAGGTGGCTGTGGAGGCGGCGCGGCATCTGGTGTACGACGCCGCCGGCGCCTACGACACGGGCGACCGCGAGACGCTCACCGGCAAGGCGGCGATGGCCAAGCTCTTCGCCACGGAGACCGCGCAGCGCGCCGTAGACGTCGCCATCCAGGTTCTCGGGGCACGTGGTCTCGAAGCCGACAGCACGCTGGCACATCTATACAAGGAGGTGCGGGCCCCTCGCATCTACGAAGGCACCTCCGAGATCCAACGCAACGTCATCGCCAGGGAGCTGTTCCGCGGTCGGATCTGACTACGGGACGCTCAGGTGGGTGTCACCGTCCGCGACCGCACCATCACACAGGCGTCGGCGAGCCAGTCGAAGTCGCCGGCATCGAGGGCGGCCTCGAGCTGTGGCGAAGAGGCGCCGGGCTGGAGCCAGATGTTGCGGATCCCGGCCTCGGCGCATTCGCCGAGCACCTGCAGACCCCGGGTGGCAGGCACGACGAATACCGCGATGGTCGGCCCCTCCGGCAGATCCTTCACGGATCGCCAGCAGGGGTCGCCGTCCACCGTATCCCGGTAGGGGTTGACCGCGAACACCCCGAAGCCCTTGCGTTTCATGTGCCGGTAGATGATCCCCCCGTACTTCCCGGGATGATCGGTGGCACCGATCACGGCCAGGGTCGTCGCCGGATCGGCTAGCAGGGGGCTGAGGTCCTTCACGACGATGGCAACAAGCCAGGGCTCACACCGATTCCGGGGCGAAGTCGACGCGGACCCGTTCCGGCACCGACACCGGGCGGAACGTCTCGGGGTCGATGAAGACGATGACCTCCCGGCCCTCGACGACCGTCCCCTCGTCCGAGCGCCGCCGGGTGGTGAACGCCAGTGTCATCGACGTCGTGCCGAGACGCTCGACTTCGATCGAGGTCTCCAGCACGTCGCCAAAGCCGGCCGACGACTTGAAGTCCATCTCCAACCGGGCGGTGACGACGTCGACACCGGTGCCACCCATCCCGGGGCCACCGTACCCGGCCTCCTCGAACCAGTCGGTGAGGGCATCGTCCCAGTACCGGGGGTAATTCCCGTTGAAGACGATCCCCTGCGGGTCGCAGTCGGAGTACCGGATCTTCTGGGTGGTGGCCATGGCCGCAAGCTACCGTCTCCGCCCGTGGACACCGTGATCGTCGACGGAGGCCCCCTCACCCCGGCACAGGTGGCCGCAGTGGCCATGGGTCGGGCCAGGGCCGTCACCGGTGACGATCTCGAGGAGCGTCTCGGCCCGGCTCGGGCGGTCGTCGACCAGGCGGTCGACTCCGATCAGGTGGTCTACGGCATCACCACCGGGTTCGGCGCCCTGTCGACGACCCACATCGGCAGGGCGGAGACCGAGACCCTCCAGTACAACCTGCTTCGCTCCCATGCCACTGGAGTGGGTGAGCCCCTTCCCGACGAGGTGGTGCGGGGGATGCTGTTGCTCCGGGCGCGGACACTGGCCCAGGGCCACTCCGGCGTGCGCCCGGTGATCGTGAGGCGTCTCCTCGAGCTCCTCGAATCCGACATCCTCCCGGTGGTGCCCTCCCGTGGGTCGGTCGGGGCCTCCGGCGACCTCGCCCCCTTCGCCCACCTCGCCCTGCCCCTGATCGGTGAAGGCCGGGTCAGGGTGCGCGGCGAGGTCCGGATGGCGGCCGATGCCGGCATCGAGCCCGTCGAGTTGCTCACCAAAGAAGGCCTCTCCCTGCTCAACGGGACCGAGGGGATGACCGCCATGGGAGCGATCGCCCTCCATCACGGGGCCAACCTGGCCGCCGCCGCCGACGCCGCGGCCGCCCTCTCGGTGGAGGCCCTCCTGGGAAGTGCCCGGCCCTTTCGCCCGGAGATCCACGCCCTCCGGCCCCACCCGGGCCAGACCGCCTCCGCCGCCCGGATCGCCGCGCTTCTGGAGGGATCGGAGATCATCTCGAGCCACAGTGACGACTTCGACCACGCGGTCCAGGACGCCTACTCGCTTCGCTGCGCCCCTCAGGTGCATGGCGCCGTGGTCGACGTCCTCGACCACCTGACCCGGGTCCTCGGCATCGAGATGGGGTCGGTGGTCGACAACCCCATCGTGTTCCCGGAGACGGGGGAGGTCATCTCGGGCGGCAACTTCCACGGCCAGCCACTCGCATTCGCCCTCGACTTCTCGGCCATCGCCCTCTCCGAGCTGGCCTCGATCTCCGAGCGCCGGACCGACCGTCTCCTCGACCCTTCCCGATCTCAGGGGCTCCCCGCCTTCCTCGCCGCCGACCCGGGTGTCCAGTCCGGGTACATGATCACCCAGTACGTCCAGGCCGCCCTGGTCGCTGAGAACCGGGTGCTCGCCCATCCGGCCTCGGTCGACTCGGTGCCGACATCGGCCGGCCAGGAGGATCACGTCTCCATGGGGTGGGGTGCGGGACGCAAGCTCCTCGAAGTCGTCGAGAACGTGCGGCGGGTGATCGCCATCGAGATCCTGTGCGCGGTCCAGGGCATCGAGTACCGGCGTCCGCTCAGTCCGGCACCGGGCACGGCCCGTCTCGTGGAGCTGGTGCGCGGCCGGGTCCCGCCGTTGGAGACCGACCGTCCCCTGTCCGAGGACATCGAGCTGGTGGCCGGGATGATCGCCGGCGGCGAGATCGCCGCCCTGGTGTGATGGCCGACCTCTTCCTGACCGGGATCGGCCACCTCACCACCAACGTCGGAACGCCGGTGATCGACGCGGTGGTGGCGGTGAGCGATGGTCGCATCGTCTATGCCGGGACCGCCGCCGACGCCCCCGACCAGACAGGCCAACGGATCGACTGCGAAGGGCGGGCGGTGCTGCCCGGCTTCGTCGACTCCCACACCCATCTGGTCTTCGCCGGAGACCGATCGAGGGAGTTCGCCCGCCGGCTCGCCGGCGAGTCCTACCTGGAGATCGCCGAGGGCGGTGGGGGGATCTTGGCCACCGTCACCGCCACCCGCGGGACGAGTGAGGACGAGCTGTACCGGCTCGCCACCGGGCGGGTGTGGCGGATGATCCGCTCCGGCACGACCACGGTGGAGATCAAGTCGGGATACGGGCTCGACCTCGAGACCGAGCTACGCCTGCTCCGCGTCGCCCGGCGCATCGGGGAGACACTGCCGGTGACGGTGCGGACCACCTTTCTGGGAGCCCACACGGTGCCGCACGAGCACATCTCCGACCGGGGGGGCTATCTCGAATCCGTGGTCGCGGAGATGCTCCCTCGAGCCGCTCCCCTGTCGGACTATTGCGACGTCTTCGTCGAGGACGGTGTGTTCTCGGTCGACGAGGGCCGGCGGGTGCTCACCGCTGCACAGGCTTTGGGGCTGGGGGCGAGGGTGCATGCCGAGCAGCTCGGCCATACCGGTGGGGCGGCCCTGGCCGCAGAGATCGGCGCGGTCTCGGCCGACCATCTCGACCATGCGACCGAGAAGGATGCCCGCGCCCTGGCCGAGGCAGGTGTGGTGGCCGGGCTGGTCCCCGGTGCCTCCTACACACTCCGATCCCGACAGGCGCCGGCGCGAGCCTTGGTCGAGGCCGGCTGCACCATCGCCTTGGCCACCGATTGCAACCCGGGCACCTCTTACTTCGAGTCGATGGGGCCGATCATCTCCCTGGCCGTGGTCGAGGCGGGTCTGACCGTCGACGAGGCGATCACAGCGGCGACTCTCGGGGGGGCGAGGGCGCTGCAACTGGACGATCGTGGCGTGCTCGCACCCGGCGCGTTCGCCGACCTCATCGTGCTCGATGCCCCCAACCCTTCCCACATCCCCTACCGGCCGGGGACCAACCTGGTGTGGCGTGTCGTCAAGGAAGGCGTGCCGGTAGGTTGACCGGGATGGACCGTGAGCGGATCGAAGCCTTCCTCGACAGGTTCGTCGGCTACACCGTGGGGGCGACCACCATCGGCCTTCTCGCCGTGGCCGACCGGAGCGGCTTGCTCGCCTGGCTGGGCGAGCACCGCTCGGGAACCGTCGAGACGATCGCCGACGGGGCAGGGCTACAGCCCCGCTACGTGCGGGAGATCCTGTCCGGGCTCACCGCCGCAGGCGCCGTCGAGTACACACCGGAGGACGGGGTCTTCACCATGCCGGCCGAGCACGCCGTGTTTCTGTGCGACGAGACCAGCCCGTACTTCATGGGGGGCTGGTTCGACATGCTCCCTTCCGTCTACCGCCAGATCGACGGCGTCGCCGAGGCGACACGCAACGGCGGCGGGGTCGGCTTCGAGGAGTTCGGCGACGAGCTCATCAGAGGGATCGCCCGGGGCAACACACCGTCCCAACGTGTCTTTCTGGTCTCCCGCTGGCTTCCGGCCGTCCCCGGTCTCGTCGAGGCCCTGGAGCGGGGAATCCGGGTCGCCGACGTGGGTTGTGGCGTCGGCACCGCAGCGCGTCTCATCGCAGAGGCGTTTCCCAACACGAAGGTGGTCGGCTTCGACCTGTCTGCGGGGTCCATAGCGCTCGCTCGTGGTGGGGAGCCCCTGGACAACCTCTTCTTCGAGGAGTCGGCAGTAGAGGACATTCCTACCGACCCGCCCTTCGACCTGGTGACCTCCTTCGACGTGATACACGACCTGGCCGACCCCTTGGCCGGGCTCACCCGGATCCGGGAGTCACTCGCCGGGGATGGGCAGTACCTGATGATGGAGCCCAACGTCTCCAGCAGGCTCGAGGAGAACCTCAACGACCGAGCGGCCCAGGTCTACGGGATCTCCACCCTCCATTGCATGACGCAATCACTCGCCTCCGGGGGTGAGGGTCTGGGCGCGGCCTGGGGTCGTCAGCTGGCCGAGGAATATGCACGAAGCGCCGGGTTCGGCTCGTTCCGGCGTCTCGACGAGATCACCAACAAGTTCTCGGCGTTCTACCTGCTCACCCGGTGACCGACCCGGCACCGCTCACCAGGCGCCGCCGCCACCACCGCCGCCACCGCCACCACCGCCGCCGGAGAACCCGCCACCGCCACCACCGCCGGACGATGGCGGGGTGAAGGCCCCGGCCAGAGTCGACTCCAGGCTGACGAATGCGTTCTGGGTCGGGCCACCGCCGTAACCATGATTCCCATACCAGTAGAGACTCGACGTCTGCTCCAGTGCCTCTGGCGCCACCAGCCGGGCCTGCTCCAGCACCTGCTCGGCGACACCGAGGGAGATGCCATAGACGAGGAACTGGTCCCAGAGGGCGAGGGAGATCGACGGCGCCTCCTCGAGACGGGAGAAGTCCTTGAGGTAGTTGCGGAAGGCGATCCAGCGCTCAGCCTCCAGGGCCCCCTCCTTGGTCCGCCGGGTCCGGACACGGCGGAAGCTGAGGAAGATGAAGAGGACGACGGCACCGGCGATCATCCCGGCGATCAGCATCGCCACCATGGCCTCACCGCCGGGAAGCCCGGCGAACAGCCGGGGCAGGGCGTATATCGCCAGGATCGCCATGCCGATCGCCGCCACCCGGATCAGCCACGAGACCTTGTATCCGGAGTCGTCGATGAGCTTCGACCTGCGGACCGCCTCCAGCACGCGCTCTCGGAACGACTGGTAGGTCTTGGCGTTGGCCTCCCTCTCCGATGTGATCGCCGTGTTCAGCTCGTGGAGCGGCATCGTGCCCCCGGCCAGTGCCCGCTCCAGCACGGTGATCACCGACTGCTCGAAATCCCGCAGACCGGTGGTCTTGTCGCTGAGACCCAGCATCAGGTCGGTGATCTCCTCGTGCCGGAGCCCGGCCCAGGTCACGCGTGTCGTCTGCGTCGGCTCGGCGGTGATCACCCCCCGGCGGATCAGGTCGAACAAGGTGGCGGTGAACTGCTTCTCGGTGACCGCCCCCTGACTGACCAGTGCGCCCACCTCGGCGGGGCTCAGATCAGACGGTGGAGCCTGCTCGTACTCCCGGTCGTAGCCGGTCCGCGGCTCGCGCCCGTAGCGGAGGTAGACGAGGCCACCCACCCCGCCCGCCAGACCGAGGAAGGCGACCGCGCCCAGGACGAGCCCGGTGGTGGCGGCGGTCCGGGCGTCGTTGGCCTGCTCGGCCCACTCCTCCTCCTCGTCGAGGATCACGTCGAGCCCCGACCCGGTGACCAGCTTCACACCTTGTGTGCTCTCCAGGACATCGGGTGGAAAGACGACCCGGATCTCGACGAACTGATGGGCCGACACGTCGTTCGCAACCAGATCGGGCGACACACCGTCGCTGCCGAGCGAGGTCGATCCCTCGACCCCGTAGGGATGTCCGTAGACCCGGACGTCACCTTCGCCTGCACCGGCCGGCAGGACGACCCGGCCGGCGATCTCCTCGGCGCGCACCGCCCATTGCTCGCCCCATACCTTGAACTGAACATCGGCGACGTCGTCGTAGACCGTGACGACGCCGGTCATCCGGTACACCAGCTGGAACGTGCGCAGCTCGTCCTCCGAGTCGTGATGCCAGACCACCCGGGCCAGCCCCGCCTGCAGATCGAGCCCGTACGTCCCCGGCGGGGAGGTGCAGCCCAGCCAGGCACAGCCGCCGGGCTGGTAGTCCCCGGTCTCGTCGCCGACCGAGACGAACTCGAACGTCTCCCCGGCCCGGATCGGCACGTCCCGGTAGGCGCCGCTGAACGAGCCGGAGAAGTCGAAGGTGATCCGCTCGGTGACCAGAAGTGAGCCGTCCGGTTGGACCTCTACGGTGACATCGGCCCGGGCGATGTGATACGCCTTCGCCGAGGCGGGCAGCGCCGGGAGGAGGACGAGGCAGGCGAGCAGGGCCAGTCGGCTGAGACGTCTCAAGCTCAGAACTCGACCGCGGGGGCCTCCTCGGCCTCTTCGCCGGCCTCGAAGAACTCCCTGACGTCGAAGCCGAACATGGAGGCGATCAGGTTGGTCGGCACCTGCTGCACCCGGTTGTTGAAGGTGAGGACCGTGTCGTTGTAGATCTGGCGACTGACCGCGATTCGGTTCTCGGTCTCGGCGAGCTCGCCCTGGAGACCCTGGAAGTTCTCCGATGCCCGCAACTCGGGATAGGCCTCTGCGACGGCGAAGAGCTGACGCAAGGCGCTGGTGAGGAAGTTCTCCGCCTCCGCCTGCTCGGCCGGGCCTTGGGCGGATTGCGCCGCGCTACGCGCCTGAGTCACCCGCTCGAAGGTCTGCTGCTCGTGAGAGGCGTAACCCTTGACCGTCTCGACGAGATTGGGGATGAGGTCGTAGCGACGCTTCAGCTGCACGTCGACCTGCGACCAGGCGTTGTCCACCCGGTTGCGATCCCTGACCAGGCTGTTGTAAAGGACGACCAGTATCAGAGCGAGCAGGACGACGATGCCGACGATGACCCATTCCATGGACCGGGGAGTCTAGGGATCGAGATGCCGCGGAGACGTCCTGACCGGGAACCCCGGGTTGCTCAAGCCATATGTGGCGCAAATCCGCTCAACTAGCTCAGCTCGGTCGCCAGGTGGTGTATCTGGGTGGCCAGGCATCGGCGCTCTCCCGCTCCCCGAAGACGGCCTGTGCCACATCCAACTCATACAGCGGATATTCACGATCCGGGCTGAACGCCCAATTCTCGACTGCCTGCTCGCGGATGACAGGATCGTCGACGAGTCTGGCGTGACCACGCACCAGGAACTCGTGAGGGGTTTCCGGGTCGTAGTAGGCGGCCAGCGAGTACCTGCCGTCGTCTTCGAGATCCCGTGCTTTGACCGACCCGGCCTGGACGAAGACCAACAACCGGTCGTCGACAAACCCGACGTTCACGGGATGGGTCCGGGGCGGTTGGTCACTCCTGACGGTTGTCAACATCCCGGCGCCCTCCCCGGTCCATGACAAGCGCTTCTCGCCCCATTCGGCGAGCTCCGGGGCCGATGACTTCAAGTCCCTCCAACTGGCCATGACGTCCCCTCGCCTACAGCGTGATCACCTGATCGGGCATGTTGGCCGACAATGCCGAGTAGAGGTCGGGGAAGCAGCCCACCGTCGCACCCTCGACCATGTCCACGGGTTCACACTCGACCGGCTCGGTGCGGCCCTCGCCGGTGGCCGGGTCGCACCAACGTGGCTCGCCCTTGGCGAGGTTGCGCTCCAGGGCACAGTTGTCACAACCCATGATCAACATCCCGCGCTCCTTGGCCACGACCGCGAGACGTTCCCCGATCGGATCTCCCTTGCGAAGTGCCCACACGTTGTCGTCGAAGAAGAAGATCCCGACGACTTCGACACCGTGGGTGCCCGCCTCCAGCTGAGGAAGGATCATCTGGGCAAGCTTGTAGCTGGCCGCGCGAGGGGTGTTGAGGACGTAGGCGACTTTCAATTGACTCTCCTCGGATCGACGCCCGCCGACCCTACCGCTTAGGAGGAGGCTCCAAACCATCGACGGCAGCCGCCCAGTCCTCGGGGAGGTCCACCGGCGATGGGCGCGACATGAGCCTCAGATAGATGTCGGAGGCCGTGGCTTCAACCGAAGAACTTGCCTCTTCGCCGCCGAACAGCCAGCTCTTCCCCAGATCGGTGGCTGTCAACCCCAGCGGCTGGACCTCCCCGAGACGGGGGAGCCACAGGACCGGAAACTCCTCGAGACCGCTGAGGGCCACATGGTCGGTGAGCCGGTCCTGCTCGCCAAAGGCCTGATAGGCATCCCATCGGTGCACCCCGGTCTCCACGACCATGCGGCTCTCCCAGAGCCCGACAGAAGATTCAGGCCAGAAGCCCCAACAGGGCGCAGTCGGGTCGGCATCACGAAGGACGGCCAGCATCTCCTCCAACGTCTCCTCGTACCAATCGATCGCGTCCGCGCCTTCGGGTAGGCGGGGTGCGGAGATCCGCTCGCCGGGGAGCTCTTCCACGACCTGCTTGGTCCGCCCATGGATCGAGGCCACGTGCGACACCAGATCGGCCAGGGTCCAACCCGGATATTGCGGAACGGGCCGATCCGGCTCCCGACGAGCGGTCAGAGCGAGACGTCTTCCTTCCGACTCGATCGAAGCCAGGTTCTCAACCGAGAGCATGACGCATCGCCTCACCCATGCCCGACGGCGTTGTGGCCACCACGATCCCGGCGTGTTTCATGGCGGCGATCTTCGCCTCGGCAGTCCCCCTGCCCCCGCTGACGATGGCGCCGGCGTGACCCATCCGCTTCCCGGGTGGAGCCGTGGTGCCGGCGATGAAGCCGGCGACCGGCTTCGACATCTCGCCGGCGACGAACTCTGCGGCCTCCTCTTCGGCAGTGCCGCCGATCTCCCCGATCATGATCACGCCCTCGGTCTCCTCGTCGTCCTCGAAGAGGCGGAGGCAGTCGACGAAGGACGTCCCGTTCACCGGGTCGCCCCCGATGCCCACCGCCGTCGTCTGACCCAACCCGAGCAGGGTCAGCTGGTGCACCGCCTCGTAGGTGAGGGTCCCGGAGCGGGAGACCACCCCGATCCGACCCCGCTGGTGGATGTAGCCGGGCATGATCCCGATCTTGCACTCTCCAGGGGTGATCACCCCGGGGCAGTTCGGCCCGATCAGCCGGGTCGCCTTGCCCTCCAGGTAGCGCTTGGCCTTGATCATGTCGGCCACCGGGATGCCCTCGGTGATGGCCACCACCAGCTCCAGCCCGGCGGCGGCGGCCTCCATGATGGCGTCGGCGGCGAACGGCGGTGGCACGTAGACGACGGAGGCGTTGGCCCCGGTCTCCGCCACTGCCTCCTTGACCGTGGCGTAGATCGGCAGGTCGACGGCGTAGGTGTCGTCGCGCCCGGGCACTCCGGAATGGTCGGTCTCCCCCTCGAAGTGATGGGTCTCCCCGGCCCGGGTGGGATGGACCGCTCCCACCATCTGGGTCCCGTAGGCGATGGCCGTGTCGGTATGGAACTGGCCGGTCTTTCCCAGTCCCTGGACCAGCACCCTGGTGCTCTTGTCGACGAGGACACTCACGAGGTGAGCTCCAGGATCTTGGTCGCCCCGTCTAGCAGGCTGTCGGCATTGGTCACCTCGAGCCCCGACTCCTCGATGATCTTCTTGCCCTCCTCGACCTTGGTCCCCTCGAGCCGGACCACCAGAGGGACGGAGAGGCCGACCCGCTCCACCGCCTCGACGATCCCCGTGGCGATCACGTCGCAACGCATGATCCCGCCGAAGATGTTGACGAAGATCCCCTTGACGTTGGGGTCCTTGGTGATGATCTGGAAGGCGGTGGTCACCTGGTCGGCGGTGGCCCCACCTCCTACGTCGAGGAAATTGGCCGGCTCGCCCCCGACATGCTTGATGGTGTCCATGGTGGCCATCGCCAGGCCGGCCCCGTTGACCAGGCAGCCGATCGTCCCCTCGAGCTTGATGTAGCTGAGACCGGCGTTCTTCGCCGCCACCTCGGCCGGGTCCTCCTCGGACTCGTCGCGCATCTCGGCGACGTCAGGATGGCGATAGAGGGCGTTGTCGTCGAAAGACATCTTCCCGTCCAGGGCCAGGACCTGCCCGTCACCGGTGACCACCAGCGGGTTGATCTCGATGAGATCGGTGTCGAGCTCGGTCGCTGCGCCGGCCAGGGCCTTGACGAAGCGGGTGAACGCCTTGGTCACCTCCTCGTCCAGGCCCAGGCCATGAGCAAGCTCGTTGGCCTGGAAACCGGCCAGGCCTATGGCAGGGTCGATCTCGACACGGAGGATCTTCTCCGGTGTCTCTTCGGCGACCTTCTCGATCTCCATCCCGCCCTCGGTCGAGGCCATGACGACGTTGCGCGAAGTGGAACGATCGAGAAGGACTGCCAGGTAGAGCTCGCGGGCGATGTCGATGCCTTGCTCCACATAGAGCCGGTTGACGACCTTGCCCTCCTCGCCGGTCTGCACGGTCACCAGCGTGCTTCCCAGCATCCTCTTCGCCAGCTCCCGCACACTTTCCTCGGCGGCCGAGGCACCACCATCGACGGCGTCGGTTATCACATTGACCCCGCGCACGTCGGGATGCTCCTTGAAGGTGCCCTTGCCCCGCCCCCCGGCGTGGATCTGCGACTTGAGGACGACCACCGGGTTGCCAGACTCCTCGATCAGCGGACGCACCGCGGCCACCGCTTCGTCCACCGAGCGGGCCACCCGGCCCAGCGGCACCGGGATGCCCCTTGCGGCCATGAGCTGTTTGGCCTGGTGCTCGTGGATCTTCATCTGTTCCTCTTCTCGACGATGTTGGCGTCGACCCAGTCGGTGATCTGGTCGAGCGGGGTACCGGGGGTGAAGATCATTGCGATCCCGGCCTCGGTCAAATCGGCGATGTCGGCTTCGGGGATCACGCCGCCTCCGAACACCACCACATCGCCGGCTTCTCGGGCCCTCAGCTCCGTCATCACCTGGGGGAACAACGTCCTGTGGGCGCCCGAGAGCGAGGAGAGACCGACACCGTCCACGTCCTCCTGGACGGCCGTCTCCGCGATCTGAGCGGGAGTCTGATGCAGCCCGGAGTAGATCACCTCGTGCCCGGCGTCGCGCAACGCCCGGGCGATCACCTTGGCGCCACGGTCATGACCGTCGAGCCCGGGCTTGGCGATGAGGATCCGACGTGGCATGACCGGGCGGGAAGGCTACCGGAAGGCCCGCGAGACCGACAGCCCCCCAGAACACGTACGATTGGCAGATGCCCACTTCCAATCTCCACGGGCTAGCAGCCAAGGGCGTCAGCATCTGGTCCGATCAGATCTCCAAGGAGATGCTGGACTCGGGCGAGCTCGCCCGTCGTGTCGAGCACGACGCGGTGACCGGAGTCACCTCCAATCCGACGATCTTCGCCAAGGCAATCACCGAATCGTCCGACTACGACGCACAGGTCGCCGAGCTCAAGTCCGGAGACCTCCCCACCGAGGAGATCGCCAAGAGCCTGGTGGCCGAGGACATCCGGCGGGCATGCGATGTGCTGAGCCCGGTGCATCGCGCCACCGGGGGGCACGACGGATTCGTCTCGGTCGAGGTCACCCCGACCCTCGCCGGCGACACCGACTCGACGATCGCCGAGGCACGCGACTGGGTAAAGCAGATCGACCGTGACAACCTCCTGGTCAAGGTCCCGGCCACCAAGGCAGGGATCCCCGCCATCCGGGCCCTGATCGGCGAGGGGATCTCGGTGAACATCACCCTCATCTTCTCCCTCGACCGGTACCGGGAGGTCATGGACGCCTACATGTTCGGTCTCGAGGACTATGACAAGATCGGCGGCGACCTCTCCTCGGTCTTCTCGGTCGCGTCTTTCTTCGTCTCGCGCTTCGACACCGAAGCCGACAAGCGACTGGAGGAAGTGGGTACCGAGCAGGCCCTCGCCCTGAGAGGAAAGCTGGCGGTCGCCAACGCCCGCGCCGCCTACGGGCTCTTCCTCGAGACCTTCTCCGACGGTCAGTTCGAGAGCCTTTCGCGACAGGGGGCCCGCCCGCAGAAGCCCCTCTGGGCGTCGACCTCGACCAAGAACCCCGATTACGACGACCTCCTCTATGTCGAGAGCCTGGTTGCCACGGACACGGTCAACACGATGCCGCTGGAGACCATCGACGCCTACCAGGACCATGGAGACCCCGACCCGGAGCCGTTCGACGCGGTGGACATCGTCCGGGCCAACGACCTGCTCGAGGAGATGGAGGCGGTAGGGGTCCCCTACACCGAGGTGGTGGACACCCTGGAGACGGAAGGCGTGGAGAAGTTCTCCGCCAGCTGGCTCGACCTCCTCAGCGCCATCGAGAACGATTGACGGTCGAACGACCCGGCGCTCAGGCCCTCTCCAGGGGCGCCCACGCCAGGAGGAGCCGCTTCTTGCCCTGGGTGTCGAACATGACCTCGGCCTCGGCCCGGTCGCCCTCCCCCACGATCTCGCGCACCGTGCCCAGCCCCCACTTGTCGTGACGGACCCGGTCGCCGGGGCCGACCTCCTCCGACGACACCGTGGTCCTGGGGCCCGTGGCCGCCGCCCGGTCGGCGGGACTACGCCGCTCCCTCTTCCCCGCCTTCTCCACCAGGGAATCCGGGACCTCCTGAAGGAACCGTGACGGTGGGTTGTAGTTGGACCCTCCGAAGAGCATCCGCTGCCATGCGGAGGTCAGGTAGAGCCGGTCCTGGGAGCGGGTGATGCCCACGTAGGCGAGCCGCCGCTCCTCCTCGAGCTCCTCGGGCTCACCCAGCGATCGCATGTGCGGGAACACACCGTCCTCCATCCCGACCATGAAGACCACCGGGAACTCGAGGCCTTTGGCGGTGTGCAGAGTCATCAGGGTCACCGCGCCGGCCCCCTCGTCCCACTCGTCGATGTCGGCGACCAAGGCGGTGGACTCGAGGAAGACCTCCAGTCGGCGAAGATGATCCAGGGAGTCGAAGGCCTCGTCGCCGATGATCGCCCCCTCGTTCGAGGTCTCGAACTCGTGGGCGACCCCGACCAGCTCCCGGAGGTTCTCCACCCTCCCCATCGCCTCGATGGTGCGCTCCGACTCGTAGGCGGCAACCATCCCCGTGTCGTCGAGGACCGCCTGCACCGTGGCCTCGACCCCGTGGGTCTCGGCCTTCTCCCGCAGCGCCCCGACCAGTCCGACGAACTCGAGCACGGTGTCCTGCGCCCGTTTGTTGAGCTGGGGGATCTCCCGTGCCCGCCCCAAGGCCTCGTAGAACCCGACCCCGTTGCCCTGGGCGAACCGATCGACATGGGCGATGGTGGTGGCCCCGATGCCCCTTCTCGGCTCGTTGATGATCCGTTTCACCGACACCTCGTCGGAGGGATTGACCAGGACCCGGAGATAGGCGACGGCGTCCTTGATCTCCTTGCGGTCGTAGAACTTGACCGAGCCGACCACGGTGTAGGGGATGCCGCGGCGGACGAACACATCCTCGATGACACGGGACATGGCGTTGGTGCGATAGAAGACCGCGAAGTCGGCGAGGTTGAACCCCTCCTGCACCAGCTTCTCGATCTCGTCGACCACATAACCGGCCTCGTCGTGCTCGTCCTCGGCCTCGTAGCGGATGATGGGGACGCCCCGCCCCCGATCCGACCAGAGGTGCTTCGGGGTCCGTCTCGTGTTGTTGGCGATCACCGAGTTGGCCGCGTCGAGGATCGTCTCGGTGGATCGGTAGTTCTGATCGAGCACTATGACCCTGGCGTCCGGGTAGTCCTGCTCGAAGTCCCTGATGTTGCGGATATCGGCCCCCCGGAACTTGTAGATCGACTGATCCGAGTCGCCGACCACACACAGGTTGCGATGGGCCTCCGTCAGCTGTCTCACCAGCATGTACTGGGCCCGGTTGGTGTCCTGGTACTCGTCCACCAGGACGTAGCGAAACCGCTGCTGATACTGGGCGAGCACGTCGGGGAAGGCGGCGAAGAGCTCGACCGTCACCATCAACAGGTCGTCGAAGTCCATGGCCGACGCCTCGACCAGACGCTGCTGGTAGAGGCGGTAGATGTCGGCGACCTGCTCGTGGAAGAAGCCCTCGCCCTGGTCGGCGAAGCTCTCGTAGTCGACCAGCTCACTCTTGGCGCTGGAGATCACCGCCTTCATCGCCTTCTCCGGGAACCGCTTCGAGTCCAGGTCGAGGTCCTTCGTCACCATGCGAAGGAGACGGAGCGAGTCGGCGTCGTCGTAGATGGTGAAACTGGAGCGGTAGCCGAGTCGTGGCGCCTCCCGGCGCAGGATGCGCACACAGGACGAGTGGAACGTGGACACCCACATGGAGCGCACCACCCCGCCCACCAGCTGGCGCACCCGTTCCTTCATCTCGTCCGCCGCCTTGTTGGTGAAGGTGATGGCGAGGATCGAGTCGGGGGGGACACCGACGTCGCGTATCAGATGGGCGATGCGATAGGTGAGGACGCGTGTCTTACCCGAGCCTGCCCCAGCGACGACCAGAACCGGGCCTTCGGTGGCGGCGACAGCCTCTCGCTGGGTCGGATTGAGGTCGGCGAAGAGCGGCGACTCTGTGGGGACGTCATCGACGAGCCACTGCGTCTGCTGCTGCATCCGCACGGATGGTACCGGGCGGACAGGACTGAATCACATACGTGTGATCAGAATCCCGAGGGGCTGGCGGCCGTCTCCGGGAGCTGGACACCGACCGCTTCGCCGTTAGGGGGCTCCCCACCCGGGCCGTCGGCGAGCACGCTGCGCCGGTTGAGTGGCAGCGAGTAACAGAAGCGGGCACCGGTCGGGAAACGGCGCTCGTACCAGACGTCGCCACCCATGGCGCGGGCGAGCCGTCGGGCGATGGGAAGCCCCAGGCCCATCCCGGAGGAGTCGCGGGCGTCTCCCTTGGAGAGCTGCTCGAAGTCCTCGAAGACCTTCTGGGTCTCCTCGTCGGGGACGCCGGGGCCATTGTCCGACACGATCACCAGGTACTGGTCCCCGAGGACGAAACCCTCGACCAGGATCTGGTCGCCTCCGTACTTGCGGGCGTTCTCCATGACGTTGCGCAACACCTGCTGCACCCGGCGCCGGTCGGCGTACACCCGTACCCCATCGGGCAGCGAGACCAGTGAGGACTTGCGACCTCCGTTGGGGAAGACCATCTGGGCGACATCCTCGATGAGGTCGCCGAGGTCGAAGAGATCGGGGTCGAGCCGCAACCGGTTGGCCTCGAGACGGGGGATGACCAGCACGTCCTCGACCAGGTCGCCGAGGAAGAGGGCCTGCCGGTTGATGATGGACAGGAACTCGTCGACCTCCTCCCGGGGCAGGTCGCGCCAGGCCTCGAGCAGCGTGTCGGAGAACCCGGCGATCGACGTCAGGGGGGTGCGCAGCTCATGGCTGACCAGGGCCACGAAGTCGTTCTTGATCGTGTGGGCCTCTTCGGACAGACGACGCACCTCTCTCATCCGCTCCCGCCCGTTGGCGGTGATGCGCCAGGCCCAGAACACACTGATCAGACCGACGATGGCCGGCAGGACGAAGAGAACTTCTCGCGCCACGTCAGGCATGCACTTCCTGTATCGGCCTGGCCGAAATCGTCCTGAGTGAAACTTGTCCGGGCAGCCGATTCAGGCGGTGTCGGCGGCCTCGTCCCCGATCAGCTGTCTCAGGGTCTTGGTGAGCACTCCCTGACGCAGGTCGAACTTGTCGAGATAGGCGTCGACACCCACCTTCCAGGCCGCATCCTTCTCCTCGGGACTGGCCACACCGGAGACCATCACGATGGGGATGCGGACATCGGCCGCCCGCATCGCCCGCACCAGCTCCACCCCATTGGACCGGGGCATCGAATAGTCCACCACCATTGCGCTGAACATCCCTCGGGTGACGGCGAGCATCGCCTCCCGGGCCGAGCTGGCCACCTCGACCTCGAAGCCGGCTCCGTTGAGGGTGGCCGAGAGCAGCTGGCGGACGCCTGCCGAGTCGTCGACGACCAGCACCCGGGGCTTGTCGTCGACGAGGTGGGGGCGATGACGGGCAACCAGCCCGATGAAGTCGGGGTCGAGCACGACCAGCACCTGTCCCCCACCGAGCAGGGCGGCGCCCTTGATCGCACCGTTCCCCTCCAGGATCGGGCCCAGGTTCTTCACCGCGACACGACGACGGTCCACCAACTCGCCGACCGTGATCGCCACCAGCCCGGACCGGGTGTTGATGACCAGGATCTCCGATGCGGTTTCCGGCTCGGTCCCGCCCACGGCCACGGAGAGCGACATGCAGGGGACGGCGGCGCTCTCGAACCTGATCTCACGCCCGTTGTTGTGGGAGATGATCTCGGCGTTGGCGAGGGGCATCGAGGCCTCCACCGAAGCCTCGGGGATCCCCCAGAACTGGTCGCCCTCGGCTACCACCACCACGTTCTGCAGGACCATGGAGAGGGGCAGCGTCATCGTCACCACCGTCCCCTTCCCCGCCTCCGAGTCGAGCATGACCGCACCGTGCACCTGGGTGGCCGCCTCGGCCGCCTCGGGGAGGCCGTCACCGGCACCCGAGAACTCGGTGGGCTCGGCCAGCGTCGAGAAGCCGGGCTGGAACAGGATCGGGGAGAGATCGGGCGGGCTCATCGGCACGCCGGAGGCGCGGGCCACCTCGGCCACCCGGGCCCAGTCGACACCGGCGCCGTCGTCGGCGACGCTCACCTCCACCCCGTCCTCGACCAGTCGGGCCGACACCCGGATCACACCCGTTGCCGGCTTGCCCTTGGCGATGCGCTCCTCGGCGGGCTCGATGCCATGGTCGACCGCGTTGACCAGCAGGTGCCGGAGCGGCTCGCGGATCAGGTCGACGATCTGCCGATCGAGCTGGACGTCGTGACCGGTCAGCTCGAAACGGACGTCCTTTTGCGATCGTCTGCCCAGGTAGCGGACGAACTGGGGGAAGGTGGAGACCGCCTCGAAGAACGAGACGTTGGCCAGGGCCACGGCCTGGTCCTGGATGTCGGTGATGGACCTGCTCAGCCGTTCGAGCTGAGAGCGCCAGGAGGAGCGGAAGATCTCGGGGTCCGCCCCCTCGATCGAGACGAGGGACAGGTCGGCGATCGCCTCGGCATCCAGGGCCACCTCGACGATCCGATTGATGAGGCGATACAGCTCGGCGGTGTCGACCCTGGTGGCACCGCCCAGCAGTGACTCCGACACCGAGGTGAGCAGACCGCCGAGGCTCCCCGCTTCCGGAGACCGCACCGGGAGCAGCCCGCCGACGGCTGGCGTCTCCGCCGGGCCGGACTCGAGCCGTGCGACCACATCGGTCAGCTCGGGGTCTTCCGGGTCGTCGATGCCATGGTCGAGCCGGCCGGCCAGGGCCTCCATGGCCACCACCTGCTCCGGGTCGGCCGGGTCGCCCTGGGAGACCTGACGCCACATGTCCTCGAGACGGGTGGCGGCGTCCCGGATCAGCGTGTAGCCGAGAAGCCCGGCCGAGCCCTTGATGGTGTGGGCGTCGCGGACCAGGTCGGTGACGACATCGTCGGTGAGACTCCCCGCGGCAAGGGCGCGCGCACCGGCGACGAGACGCTGCGAGCGCTCGCTCAACTCCTCACGGAAGATTCTCGTGAGCTCCGGTGTGTTTGGATCCAATTGGGGCGTCCCCTAGCCGACAGGGTGAGTATCGGCAGGCAGCCGCCGGGTCCTTGAGGTGCGAGCGCGGGATCACTCCCACTCGATCGTGGCCGGCGGCTTCGACGAGATGTCATATGCCACCCGGTTGATGCCAGGCACCTCGTTGATCACCCGCGAGGAGATCCGCTCCAGCACCTCGTAGGGAAGACGCGCCCAGTCGGCGGTCATGGCGTCCTCGGACGTCACCGCCCGCACCACCAAGGGGTAGGCGTAGGTGCGGCCGTCGCCCTGGACACCGACCGTCTTCACCGCAGGGAGGACGCCGAACGCCTGCCAGATGTCGCGGTAGAGCCCGGCGCGGCGAATCTCCTCGAGAATGATCGCGTCGGCTGCCCGGAGGATCTCGAGGCGCTCCATCGTGACCTCGCCGATGATCCTCACCGCCAGGCCCGGGCCGGGGAAGGGCTGGCGCCAGACGATCTCCTCGGGGAGGCCGAGATCCTCGCCCACCGCCCGCACCTCGTCCTTGAAGAGGTCACGAAGGGGCTCGATCAGCTCGAGGGCCATGTCGTCGGGGAGGCCACCCACGTTGTGGTGGGTCTTGATGGTGGCGGCCGATCCGGAGCCGGACTCGATCACGTCGGGATACAACGTGCCCTGGACGAGGAAGGAGGCGTCGCCGACGGAGGCGGCTGCCTCCTCGAACACCCTGATGAAGGTCTCGCCGATCACCTTGCGCTTGCGCTCCGGGTCGGTGACCCCTTCCAGTTGCTCCAGGAACCGGTCCGCCGCCTTGACATGGACCAACTCGACGTCGAAGTGGGATCGGAAGGTCTCCTCGACCTGCTCGGCCTCCCCCGCCCTGAGCAGGCCGTGGTCGACGAAGATGCAGGTGAGCTGCTCCCCGATGGCCTCGGCGACGAGGGCAGCCGCCACCGCCGAGTCGACACCGCCGGAGAGCCCGCAGACGACCCGTCCGTCACCCACCCGCTCCCGGATCGCCTCCACCTGGGTCTCGATGATCGAATGCGCAGTCCACGAGGGGATCGCGGAGCACACGTCGTAGAGAAAGCGCTTCAGAATCTCGCTGCCCCGGGGCGTGTGGGCAACCTCAGGATGGAACTGCACCCCGAACAAGGCGCGCTCGCGGTCTTCCATCGCCGCAACCGCCGCTCCCGGGGTGGTGGCGACGGCGGCGAACCCGGGTGGCGCCACGGTCACCTGGTCACGATGCGACATCCACACCTGCTCGGTGCCCGGGAGCCCGGCGAGCAGCACGGAGTCACCGGTCACCTCCAGCGTGGTGTTCCCGTATTCGGCGTCCCCGGTGTTGGCCACCTCTCCACCGGCGAGGTCGGCGAGCATCTGATGCCCGTAACAGATCCCGAGGACCGGCACTCCCAGCTCGAGCAGGGCCGGGTCCATGCGATACGCGTCCTCGGAGTACACCGAGGCAGGGCCGCCGGAGAGGATCAGCGCCAGAGGGCGTCGCTCCCGGGCCTCGGCGGCGGTGATGGTGCGGGGGACGATCTCCGAGCGGACATGGGCCTCCCGCACCCGACGGGCGATCAGCTGGGCGTATTGGGCGCCGAAGTCGACGACCAGCACGGTGCCGGCCGTCTTTGCCTTCGGCTCACGCTCAGCTGGACCTGGCACTGCCTCTCTCCGGGCTCATCCCATCCCGACTCGTTGCGAGCGCTGCAGGGACTTGCCCTCGGTCTGCAGCGACGGGGCGATCATCACTTCGGCCTTCTGGAACTCCTTGACGTCGGAATAGCCGGTGGTGGCCATCGACATCCGCAGCCCCCCGAACAGGTTTCGCCTGCCGTCGTTCTCGTGGGCCGGGCCGACCAGGATCTCCTGGAGTGTGCCCCGGTCACCGACGTTGACCCGCGCCCCGCGGGGCAACGAGGGGTGGAAGGTGGCCATGCCCCAGTGGTAGCCCCGACCCGGGGCCTCTGTCGCCGAGGCGAGCGGCGAGCCGATCATCACCGCGTCGGCGCCGCAGGCGATGGCCTTGGAGACGTCGCCACCGGTGCGCATCCCCCCGTCGGCGATGACGTGCACGTAACGACCGGTCTCGTCGAGATAGCGGATGCGGGCCCCGGCGGCGTCGGCTATCGCCGTCGCCTGGGGCACACCGACACCGAGGACACCGCGCGTCGTGCAGGCCGCCCCCGGCCCCACCCCGACCAGGACACCGACCGCACCGGTACGCATCAGGTGGAGGGCCGTGGAGTAGCTGGCACAGCCGCCGACTATCACGGGGACCGGGCAGCCGGCGATGTACTCCTTCAGGTTCAAGGGCTCCTCACGGCTGGAGACATGCTCGGCGGAGACGACCGTCCCCTGGATGACCAGGATGTCGAGACCTCCGTCGAGGGCGAGACCTGCCCAATCACGCACGCGCTGCGGGGTGAGACTGGCGGCGGTGACCACCCCCTGGGCCTTGACCTGCTCGACACGCCGGCCGATCAGCTCCGGCTTGACCGGCTCCAGGTAGATCTCCTGCATGCGACGGGTGGCCTTCTCGTCGGGAAGCTCGGCTATCTCCTCGAAATACGGGGTGGGGTCCTCGTACCGGGTCCACAGACCTTCGAGATTGAGGACGGCGAGCCCACCGAGTCGCCCGATGGCGACAGCGCTCTCCGGGCTGATCGCCGAGTCCATCGCCGACCCCATCATGGGGAGGTCGAACCTGAACGCATCGAGCTGCCAGGAGATGTCGACGTCGTCGGGGTCGCGGGTCCTTCTCGAGGGGACGATTGCGATGTCGTCGAGCCCGAACGCCTGACGACCCGACTTCCCGATGCCGATCTCGATCTCCATTACCCCGATCCTTGTCCAGCGCTTCGATGACCTCGGAGGGTCACCGATCCGGAGCGTAACAGTGAGCGCCGACACACCGGTTGTAGGCTGCCGCCCGGTGTCGCGACGCTGGTCGATCCTCGACTTCGCCCTCTGCTGGCTGGGCGGTCTGGTGGGAACAGGCGTGGCCTTCGCCGCCGGTGTCGCCACCGGGGACGAGGACATGCTCCTCCTGCTGGGATTGGGCGGGCAGTACCTCGGCAATCTCGGCGTCTTCTGGATCATCTACCGGGTGAAGGGACGCCCCGAGGTGGGCTTCTCCGCCGGTGGACGGGACTTCTTCTACGTCGGTCTCGGACTGGTGCTTCAGATCGCGATGGCCCAGCTGCTGGTTCCGTTGAGCAATCTCCTCTTCCCCGAGGGGCAGCCCCCTCAGGAGATCGCCGACGTCATCACCGAGGCCGACACCCTCGGAGTCGGGATCGGGCTGGTGCTGGCGGCAGTAGTGCTGGCTCCGGTGACCGAGGAGCTCTTGTTCCGGGGCGTGCTGCTGCGGGCCCTCCGGCCGAGAGGGCCGAGGTTCGCCCTCGTGGTCAGCTCCCTCATCTTCTCCGCCGTCCACATCCTCGGTCTCGACCAGGATCGGCCCTTGCAGTCGGCCGCCGTGGTCCTGCCACCACTGTTCGTGCTCGGTCTGCTGCTCGCCTGGATCACACAGAGATCGGGCCGGCTCGGCCCGGCGATCTTCATCCACTCCGGATGGAACCTGCTCGCCGCATTCGTGCTCCTGTTGCCCCCGGAGGTGCTGGAGCAGATGGGTTAGCGGAGGCCGACGGCCTCCCGAACCAGCTGCATGGTCTCCCCGGCCGACGCTCTGGCGCGCTCGGCGCTGTCGGCCATCACCCTCGAGACCTCTGCGTCGGACAAGCCTCCGTAGGCCTCACGGATCGGCTTCAGGCCCTCGGCGACCGCCTCCGCCACGGCGGACTTGAAGGCCCCGTATCCGCCGCTGCGATGCTCTTCGACGAGGTCGTCGATCGACCGTCCCGAGAAGAAGGAGTAGATCTCCAACAGATTGGAGATCCCGGGCTTCTCCTCCCAGTCGTAGGCGACCTCGGACCCCGTGTCGGTCACGGCCGCCCGCAGCTTCCTCACGATCTCGTCGTTCGAGTCGGTGAGAAACACGGTCGCCTTGGAGTTGGCGTCGGACTTCGACATCTTGTCGGTGGGCTCCTGGAGTGACATCACCCGTGCCCCGATCTCGGGTGTGATCCGTTCCGGAACAGGGAAGATCTCGCCGAAGCGGCCGTTGAACCGCTCCGCCAGGTCCCGGGTCAGCTCGAGATGCTGGGTCTGGTCGTCGCCGACCGGAACGGCATGGGCCCGCTGCACCATGATGTCGGCGGCCTGGAGCACGGGATAGGCGAGGAGTCCGAAGCCCTGGCCCGACTTGTCCGCCTTCTCCTTGAACTGGGTCATCCTCTGCAGCTGGCCGACACCGGCCAACGTGCCCAGGATCCAGGTGAGCTCCATGTGCTGGGGCACCTCGGACTGGTAGTACAGGAGTGAGCGGGCAGGGTCGACCCCCACTGCGAGGATCATCCTGGCGAGATCGGCACGGCTGCGGGCCAGCTCGTCGGGCTCGAACGGGGACGCCATGGCATGCAGGTCGACGACGCAGTAGATCGTGTCGTAGTCATCCTGCATCTTCACCCAGTTGTCGAACGCACCGATCAGGTTGCCGATGTGGGCACGCCCGGTGGGCTGCATTCCCGAGAAAACTCGCTTCCGTTGGGTCACACCGGGGAGATTAGGGCTCGACCCCCGACGACTCCAGATAGCGCTGTTGACTCTCCACCAGGCCCCACGAGCCGGTGAACACCGCCCCCTCGACCCGTGCCCCGTCGAATCGGGTGGCGGAGAGGGCGCAATGGGAGAGGTCGGCGTCACGCAGGTCGGCCCCGGTGAAGTCGGCCCCCTCGAGGTCGGAGCCCGAGAGGAGGGCGCCGCTGAGCACGGCGCCGCTCAGGTTGCTGAGACTGAGATTGCACCCGCGCAGATCGGCCCCGTGGAGGTCGACCTCACGGAGATCACAGTTCTTCAGCTGGAGACGACGCAAGTCGAGGCTGGCGGGTGCCCATCGCCTCAGGTCGAGGCCGAGCATGACCCTTCCCCGGTACTTCCCGTAGTCCAGGATCTCGAGGAACCGTCTCAGCTGCTCGGGCCGGATCGATCCGGTGGTGAATCGCTGGTCACCGGGGATGGGATCGGCTCCGTTGTGGTACGAGGATTTGGTCTCCCACCAGCCCGGCCGGTCCTCGGCGAGCAACTCGATGTCACGCAGCCACTTGATCGACTTGTAGAAGTACTTGCCGGGTGTGACCACCCGCACCGGCCCGCCGTGCTCGACCGTCAGGGGCTCACCGTCGAAGGCGTGAACCACCCACGAGTTGGACAGGGCGTAGCCGATGGGCAGAGAGGTGTGATGCCCCCGTTCCGAGTAGGCGGTGAAGGAGACGAAAGCGGCATCCGGGCCCGGTTCGACCAACCCGGAGAGCGGCACACCGGTGAAGGTGGCGTCCATCCGGGACCAGGAGGTCACACAATGGATGTCGAAGGTCATCTCGCGGTGGGGAAGCGACATGTAGCTGTCGAGATCCAGAACCCTGGCCTCCCTGACCAGCCCGCCGATCGTGAGCCTCCAGTCGGCGATGTCCGCCGACGGCGCCCTCTCCCCGACGACGGGGAAGCGGCGGGTCTCGATCTGGCCGGGTGGGAGCGCCCTCCGGGTCACTACCCGTTGATGCCGAGCACCATCCCGGCATCGGCTGTCGCGGAGAGGAACTCGGCGACGATCTGGTCCACCGGCTCCGCGGGCATCAGGACGGCCGCACCGTCGTCGGTCGTGGCGTCGTAGACCGGCACCTCGAGCTCGGTCACGTCGCCGGATCCGAGGCCACGCATGGTGAGCGCCAGGTCGACCGCCGTGGCCAGGCCGAGCTCGGAGTCCACCGTGACATACGGCGCCACCGCACGTGCCGCCGAGGCCATCGCCTGCGGGCTGGAGAAGTCCGAGATACGACCCATCATGTCGATGAGGAAGGCCCGCTGTCGCTCGTTCCGGGCCAGGTCGTTCATCCCGGGGAGGGTCAGCCACCCGGAATCGGTCAGCTCCTGGGTGTGCCGGGACCGCATCCATGCCAGGGTCTGCTCACCGTCGGCCTGCGTGCACCCGGCCGGCAGCTCGAGATTCGCCCTCTGGTCTCGAACCGGGTTGTCGACGCAGATCTCGTAGCCGCCGATGGCATCGACGGCCCCTTGGAATCCGGCCAGATCCACCATGGCGAAGTGATCGATCTCCTGGTGGGCGAGCTTCTCCACGGCGAGGGTGAGGAGGCTGGGGCCGTTGTAGCGGCCACAGCCCTCAAGCATGACACTGAGTCGCTCCTCGCCTTCGCCACACGGGTTGCCCACCAACAGGTCGCGGGGCAACGAGAGCAGCCCCGTCTTCTCCCCGTCCTTGATCATCAGCATGACGACGTCGGCGCGGGTCCCCTCGAACTCACCAAAGCCGGCGGTGTCCTCCAGGTCCTCCCGGGAGTCCGAGCCGACCAGGAGGAAGACCTGGCGCCCCTCGTTGATCAGATCCTCGGCGGCGGTCTGGTCTTCGGTCTCGTCCTGGTCCTGTGCCACCGGCCCTCCCGACGGGTCGTTGGTCTCCCGGACGAGGCTGATCCGGGTGACGTCACCCCATGTGGAAGCGGCCCAGATGGCGGACGCGGAGAAGACCGCTATCACCACCAGGGCACCCGCAATCAGAAGACGTCGATTCAGCGAGGTGTTCATGAGGCCCAGCGCTTGATTCTACCCGGTCGTCCGGATCGCTAATCAGGCCGGCTCGGGGACGAGCCGTTCGGACGCAACCGAGTCGAGGGGGAGTGTCAGCTCGAACCGGGCCGGCGAGGGGCAGTAGGTGAGGGTGCCGCCCATCATCTCGGCGAGCTGTCTGGAGACGGCGAGACCGATGCCCACCGAGCCCGGTTGCACCGGCGACTGCGCACTGCGGTAGTAGCGCTCGAAGATGAGCTTGGCCTCGGTTTCGTCGATGCCCCTCCCGTCGTCGGCAACCGCGAGCAGGGCGACTCCATCCCGGTCCTCCATGGTGACGGAGATGTGATCGCCGCCATATCTGATGGCGTTGGTCAACAGGTTGCGGATGATCTGACGCACCCGGAGCGGGTCGGCCCAGGCACGGAGACCGTCCCCCGAGACCGTGATCGTCTTGGCCTCGGGCACCGATTCCCGCAACCCCTCGACCACCCGTCCCACCTGCTCGCCGAGATCGATGTCCTCGGGGCGCATCGAGAGACTCCCGAAATCGGCACGGGAGGCGACCAGCAGGTCCTCCACCAGCTCGCCCAGCTCCCGGCTCTGCACGGCGATGATCCCGCACAGCTCGTCGACCTCCTCGGGGCCCAGATCGGCCCTTCCCGCGACGACGGCCTCGGAGAGGCCCACGATCGCGGTGAGCGGGGTGCGGATCTCGTGTGAGACGGAGGCCAGCAGCTTGTCCTTGGACTCGTTCGAAGCGCGAAGCGCCTCGGCATCGTCGTGACGCCGCCAGTACGCGCCCACCATGTCGGCCGCCCGCTTCAAGGTCTGGATCTCGTCGTCGCTCCACCGTCTCTCCTGCGTGTAGTCGACGAACCCGATCGACCCGCGGAGATCCTCTCCGACGAAGATCGGGACGCAGACCTCGGAGAGGATCCGGTCGGCCTCGAAGTAGGAGCGCTCGGTGCCCTCGAGCTGGGATGGGCTGATCACCGCCACCTCACCGCGGATGAGTGTGTCGTAGATGGTGGGGAGGTCCTCGTAGGTGCCGGTCTCCCAGTCCGCGCCGAAGCTCCGATCGGACTCCCTCACGGCGCTTGCCACGATCTCCCAACCGGGGCGGCCGTCGACCTCGACGGTGCGGTCGACGTATGCGTAGTCGGCTGCAGTGGCCTCGAACACGGCGCGCACCGCCTGATGGAGAGCCGACGAGTCGGAGTCGACCAGGAGCGCCTCCGAGCAGCGGCCCACCGCATTCTGCAGACGACGTGATCGGTCGTATCTGTTGATTGTCGAAATCAGCTGGTCGTAGAGCTCGGCGACCAGAGCGGTGGTGAACACCACTCCGGCGACGGCGATGACCACCCGCACCGCAGAGACGTCGACGGGCTCGCCGCTGGTCAAACCGACGACGATCACCCACGCCGCCACACCCGTGGCGAGGCCACCTGCCCAGACCAGCCTCCGCCCCATCGAGAGTGTGCCGGCCAACACGGAGAACAGCATCATCAACCCGAACGTCGTCCCGAAGTCGAATGACGTCACCTCGACGTCGAAGAACGACTCGAGCAGGACCAGGGCGCCGACGAACCCCATGGCGGCCAGGGTCAACGGGATGGCGTTGGGGCGTCGGGAACGGGCGACGAACACTGCCCACACCGTGAGCACCAGCGGTCCGCCCAGGCGGCCGAGGGCCGGCCCGCCGGAGCTGGCGCGTGCATATTCCACGAGGGCGACCAACGGCGCAGTCGTCGCGAATAGCACAGCTACATAGCGATGAAACCGCAGTCGCGCCGCAGGGACGCTGGATCTCACGGCATATATTCGGCCGTAGTGGGCTCCGGGATTAGCCCTGAGTTCGCGGATCGAGACCGACCAGTTGCCGGATCATCCTCGCGGTGGCCCCCCAGAGGGTGTCCCCGTCGAGGATGTAGTACCACACCTTCCATCCGCTCCACGGGACGTGCCACCACCTGTCGGGGTCGGCGAGCTCCTCCAACCGGGGGGTGTAGACCCGGGCCACCTCCCTCTCCGATGGGACCAGGTCGAAGGGGGTCCGGACCCGGCCCACGACCGGCACCACCAAAAGGCTGTACTCCACGGTGTCGATCGGGGGCAGGAACCCGAGCACATCGACCTGGTCGGGGTGGATCCCCACCTCCTCGTGCGCCTCGCGCAGGGCCGTGCCCACCGGTCCGTCGTCCTCGGGGTCGGGCCGGCCCCCGGGGAACGAGATGTGCCCGGCGTGGGTCGGCATCGTGTCGGGCCGCTTGGTCAGCACCACCCTGACCTCGCCCTCCTCATCCTCGAAGAGAGCGGCCAGGACGGCGGCCATGGGGCGGCCGTCAGGCTCCGGCGCCTCGGATTCGAGCTGTAGTCGGTCCCACATTCTGCAGGGTCGAGGTTAAGGGCTGTGGTCAGCAGCCAGGCACTGGGTACGCTGACCCGGTGCCACGACCCCTGCTCGAGAGTGAGAGACTGACGCTGCAGCGATTCACCAGGCGTGACGCCCTCACTCTGGACGAGGCGATCCGTGAGTCGTTGCCCGATCTCAACCAGTGGCTGCCCTGGGCACGTCTCGACTACACCGCCTCGGACACCACCGCATTCATCCGCGAGTCGATGCAGGCGTGGAAGGAGGAGAGGGCCTGGGACTACTCGATCCGCTCAAAGGCCGACCTTCGCCGTCACATCGGCAACATCTCGCTGTGGACGGTCTCCAAGCTGGGCAAGATCGCCGAGATCGGCTACTGGGTCCGCAGCAAGGAGACCAACCGGGGGGTGTGCACCGAAGCGGTGGGGCTGCTGCTCGAGGAGGCGTTCAACTCATTGGGCTACCACAAGGTCGTGCTGCGGATCGCGGTCGGCAACGACGCCTCCGACCGGGTAGCCGAGAAGCTCGGGTTCACCCGAGAGGGGGTGCTGCGCGAGGAGCTGCTGATCCGGGGCAACTGGGTGGACCACTCGCTGTGGTCACTCCTCGACCGTGAGTATCGGGCGGCCCGTCGCGGTGACACGGTCCGTCGGGAGCGCCCGATCCCGGACGTCTGAGCTCCCGGGCCGGGGCTGAAGAGCGTCAGCCGCCGCTGGCGAGCACCCGCGCCGCTTCCCGAACGAAGGTCGCGATCGAGGGGTAGACGCCGATGGCGAGGGTGAGGGCGACGACGACGCCCAGGGCGAGACGCAGCGATCCGGCGGGGGCGGCCTCGGCGGTATCGGCGAACTCACCGGTCGGTTCGTCGAGCCACACCGCCTTGATGACACGGGCGTAGTAGTAGAGGGCGATCACCGAGTTGACCGCGGCGATCACGGCCAGGGCGATGGTGGCCGGGTCGGCGATCATCACCGACCGGAACATCTCGAACTTGGCGAACCACCCGGCGAGCGGGGGGATCCCGGCGAGGCTGAAGAAGAACACACCGGTGAGCACCCCGAGGATCGGATCGACCCGTGCCAGCCCGGCCCACCGGTCGATCTCCCCGGATCGGGTCTTCCGCGCCCCGGCGATGACCACGGCGAAGGCGCCCAGGTTCATGACCGCATAGATGACCAGGTAGATCAGCGTGGCCCCGAAGGCGGTCTCGAGATCGGCCCCGGAAACCGCCGCGGCGGCGAAGGGGACGATCATGAAACCGGCCTGGGCGATGGACGAGTAGGCGAGCAGCCGGACGATGTTGGTCTGACGCAGCGCGGAGAGGTTTCCGATCGTCATCGAGAGCGCGGCCAGCAGCCATAGCGCCGGAGCCCAGATGTCCGAGGCGGCGGGGAGTGCCTGGTACATGACGATCAGCAGTGCGACGAAGCCGGCGGCCTTGGAGTTGACCGACAAATAGGCGGTGATCGGGGTGGGCGCGCCCTCGTAGGTGTCCGGCGCCCAGAAATGGAAGGGGACCGCGGAGACCTTGAAGCCGAAGCCCACCATGAGGAACAGGATCGCCATGACCAGGGCCGGCTCGTCGCTCAGACCCGAAGTCGCCTCGGCGATGCCGGCGAAGGTGACCTCGCCGGTGAGACCGAAGAGCAGCGACATCCCGTATAGGAGGATGGCCGTGGAGAGGACGCCGAGGATGAAGTACTTCATCGACGCCTCGTTCGACTTGATGTCGCCCTTGCGCCAGCCGGCGAGCAGGTAGAGCGGCCCGGTGGTGACCTCGAGACCGATGAACAGGACGACCAGGTCGCGGGACGAGGCCATCACGAGTGACCCGAGCAGCGAGGCGAGCAGCAACAGGTAGTACTCGCCCTGGTAGTAGCGGTCGCTCTCGATGTAGTTGTGTGACATCAGGAAGACGATGTACGCCGCTACCAGGAAGAGGCCCTTCATCACCAAGGCGAACTCGTCGACGACGTAGGAGCCTTCGAACATCGAGATCGTCTCGCCCTCGATGGCGAGCACCCCGAGCGGGAGCAGCGCCAGCGCGGTGCCGGCCACCGCCATCGTGGCCGTCCAGTACTTCTGGGGCCTGGCCAGGAAGAGATCGAGGGTGAGCACCGCGAGCAGAGTGCCCGCGACGATCAGCTCCGGGGCCAGCGCCAGATAGTCGATCTCGAAGGTCATGCCCCCGCTATCCCCCCTTCACCAGAGAGGACAGGGCGGCGGTGGTGTCGGTCCCGAAGGCGGCGTCGACGAGTGAGGTGACCGCATCGGTGGTGGCGTTGAAGACGACCTTCGGATAGAACCCGATCACGACGATCAGGATGATCAGCGGCACCCAGGCCGTCATCTCGAACCGGTCGACGTCGTGGAACTGGCGGCCCTCCCACTCGGCGCTGGGCTCGCCCAGGTTGACCCGCTGCAACATCCACAGCATGTAGCCGGCGGTGAGCACCGTGCCCACGGCGCCGAGGACCATCGCGGTGCGGAAGACTCCCAGCGAGAGCCCGTCGAGCGGGTTGTAGGCGGAGACCAGCGACATGAACTCGCCCCAGAACCCGGCGAGCCCGGGCAGCCCGAGGGAGGCCATGGCGGTGAAGGCGAGGATCCCGCCCAACACCGGCATCAGCTTGATGTTGCCGCCGAGACGCGCCATCTCCCTCGTGTGGTAACGATGCGATATCGAGCCGGCCAGGAAGAACAAGAGGCCGGTGATCAGCCCGTGGGCCACCATCCCGATGATCGAGGCGTTGATGCCGATGTCGGTCATGGTGGCGATCCCGAGCATCACGAATCCCATGTGGCCCACCGATGAGAAGGCGATCAGGCGCTTCATGTCGGTCTGGGCGAGACAGGCCAGCGAGCCGTAGATGATCCCGATCACGGCGAGGATCGCGATGAACGGGGCCCAGCTCACAGCCTCCTCCGGGAGGATGGGCAGAGCGATCCGGATGAAGCCGTACGAGCCCAGCTTCAGCATGATCGCCGCCAGCAACACCGAGCCGACGGTCGGCGCCGCAGTGTGGGCGTCGGGAAGCCAGGTGTGCAGCGGCCACATCGGCACCTTCACCGCGAACCCGAGGAACATCGCCCCGAATACCAGGAAGGCGAAGTTGCCCGGGCCGGAGAACGCACCGGCGGCCCCCAGCTCGGTGAGGGCGGGGATGTCGAAGGTGCGCTCGGCGCCGACGTTGCCCGACTCGAAGTAGATGGCGAGAAAGCCGAGCAGCATGAAGGCCGAGCCGAACAGCGTGAACAGGAAGAACTTGATGGCGGCGTAGAGACGTGTCTCGAACTCCCGGGCGAACCCGGGGACCTTGCGCGGCGCCTTGTCCCCCCAGATGCCGATCATGAAGTACATGGGAAGCAGGACGATCTCGAAGAAGATGAAGAAGAGGACGAGATCGAGGGCGACGAACGTGCCGTTCATCCCGGTGGCGAGGATGAGCATCAGGATCAGGAAGGCCTTGGGGTTCTTGGGCTCCTCCCAGTGGTTCCAGGAGTAGATCACCGCGAGGACCATCACGAAGGTGGAGAGGACGAGGAGGGGCAGGCTGATCCCGTCGATGCCGACGTGGTAGTTGGCGTTGATCGCCCCGATCCAGGTCTCGTTGACCTCGAACTGATACGTGTTGTAAGGAGTCCCGCCGTAGTCGAACCCGATGACGACCCCCACCGAGGCGAGAAAGGCCAGGGCGGTGACGAGCAGGGCCGTCCGCTTGAGGGCATCTTCGTTGTCGCGCTTGATGAACCCGAGGAGCAGTGCCCCAACCACGGGGAGGAAGACCGTGATCGTCAGTCCCCAGGTCTCGAACCAATCCATTGCTCTCGTCTCTCCTTTAGATCACGAACACGAACAGGACCACGAGGATCAACGCCCCCGCCACGAACCCGGATGCGTACTGCTGCACCCGTCCGGTCTGCATCTTGCGCAGGGCCGAGCCTGCGGTGTCGGCGGCGGCTGACAGCCCGTTGAAGATCCCGTCGACGCCCACCTGGTCGAGCCCGTTGTAGACCAGGCCGCCGAGCCACTTGGTGACGCCTCCCACCGCGTTGACGATTCCGTCGATGACGTAAGTGTTGGTCCAGTCGACCATTCGGGCGATGGGGCCGGTGGTCGCTCCGACCAGACCCAGGGCGAGGTCGTCCACGAGGTACTTCCGACGCAGCAACGGGTACAGCACGGGGACCTGGAAGCGATCCCGCTCCTGCTGGCTGAGCCGGTCCTTCCCCCAGATCGCCCAACCGAGGATGATGCCGAGCAGGGCTGCGCCGAGCCCGAGACCGGCGAGGGCGAAGTCGATGGCCTCGGCGTGATGGTCTCCCATCGCCACCACCCGCACACCGAGCCACTCCGTGAAGTTGCCGATGCCCGGGAGCTCCACACCGGGGATGTTGAGGAGACCGAACAGGATGGAGGGGATGGCGAGGCCGATGAGCGGCGCCGTCATGAGTCGTGGGGACTCGTGCGGCTCGCCGTGGCCCTTGTAGGTCCCGAAGAAGGTGAGCGCCACACAGCGGGTCATGTAGAAGGCCGTCACGAAGGCGCCGGCGATGGCGATCCACATCACGGCGGTGTATCCCTCGGCGCCGAGGGTGGCCAGGATCTCGTCCTTGGACCAGAAGCCCGCCAGCGGGAAGATCCCGGCTAGGGCCGCCGACCCGACCAGGAACGTCCAATAGGTGGTGGGCATCGCCTTGCGCAGACCGCCCATGTCCTGCATGAAGTTCGAGTGGACGGCGTGGATCACCGAACCGGCGCCCAGGAAGAGGAGGGCCTTGAAGAAGGCGTGGGTGAAGAGGTGGAAAAGCCCGGCGGTGTAGCCGCCGGCGGCGACGGCGGTCATCATGTAGCCGAGCTGGGACACCGTCGAATAGGCGAGCACCTTCTTGATGTCGTCGGCCACCAGGGCGAGCAGCCCGACCGCGAATAGGGTGATCGCCCCGATCGCCACCATCCACGACCGGGCCTCGGTTGCAAGGTGTTCGAAGAGGGGGAAGGTCCGCGCCATCAGGTAGACCCCCGCGGTGACCATGGTGGCGGCGTGCATCAGCGCCGACACCGGCGTGGGCCCGGCCATGGCGTCGGGCAGCCAGATGTGCAGGGGGAACTGGGCGCTCTTGCCCATGGCGCCGAAGAAGAGGAGGAGCCCGGCGACGACGGCGACCGCTCCCAGCGCCTCGCCTCCTGCCGCCGCGGCCTCGTCCAGGGCGGCGAAGTCCCAGGTGCCCAGGGTCACACCGAGGATCACCGCACCCAGGATCAGCCCGACGTCGGCCACCTTGTTGGTCATGAACGCCTTGTTGCCCGCCCTGACGTTGTCGAGATCGTGCCAGTAGAAGCCGATAAGGAAATAGCTGGCGAGACCCACCCCTTCCCACCCGATGATCATCTGCACCAGGTTGGGAGCGCCCACCAGGATCAGCATCGCCCCGGCGAACAAGGAGAAGGCGGCGAAGAACCAGGGGACCCGGACGTCACCGTGCATGTAGGACAGGGCGTAGACGAAGACGAGCAGGCCGACGAAGTTGACCAGGAAATACATCATGATCGAGAGCCCGTCGACCACCCACCCCAGTTCGAACACCAGATTCGAGCCGATGCGTGCGATCTCGAACGTGTTGGAGGTGTCGAGGACCCCTCCGGTCATGTTCATGACGAAGAGGACCGTTGCCCACACCAGGTTGACCGCGAGAGCGGCCACCGCGATCTCCCCGCCCTGATATTTCAGCCGCTTGCCGACGGCCAGGATGGCGAGGAAGGCGATGAAGGGGGTGACCAGCATGATCCCGGCTGTGTCCGACCAGAACCCGCCGGTCCCCGCCTCTATCACGTGTTCCTCGGCGGCGAGCAGGAGGAGATCATTCATGTGTGATCTCCTCCCGGCGCTCGGGTGCGCGAGGGCAAAGTCGGCCGGCCATCAATATCGCATCACGTTCAGGTCGTCGACGTTGGCGGAGCGTCGGTTGCGGAAGATGAGCAGGACGATGGCGAGCCCGATCCCCACCTCGGCGGCGGCGACGGTGATCACGAAGATGGCGAACACCTGCCCCAACGCCTGGGAGGTGTTGTGCATCGCCTCGAAGGCGACAAGGTTGACGTTGACCGCGGCGAGCATCAATTCGACCGACAAGAGGATCAGCACGATGTTGCGCCGCACCAGCAGGCCGAAGACACCCAGGGCGAACATCGCCGCGGCCAGGATCAGGAACTGGTTGACGATCACACCGCGCTCCTCTCCTCTTCCTCGACCGGGGTGAGATCTCGCCTGGCGATCGTGATCCCTCCGATCAGTGCGGCGAGGAGGGCGAATCCGACCACCTCGAACGGGATGACGAATCTGCCCAGCAGGGCATCACCGAGGATGTCGGTCAGCGTGGGGTCACCGGTGGTCAGCACCTCGTCCGAGCCGAACGCCTGGATCGAGGTCCAGGCCATCAGGCCGAACACCGCGAGCGACAAGAGCGCCGGCCACACCCGGTTCTTGGTGTCGAGACCCTCGTCGAGGCCGGTCGGGGCACGGGTGATCATGATCCCGAACAGGAAGAGGACGATCACCGCCCCGATGTAGACGAGGACCAGCACCCAGGCGACGAACTCCGCGGAGAGGAGGAGGAACAGCCCGGCCGAACCGCCCAGGGCGCCGATGAGATATAGGGCGGCGTGGACCACGTTGGGGGTGGTGACCACCCGGATCGAGGACACGAGCACACCGAGCCCGATGACCAGGAATGCCCAGTTCACCGGTTCGGAGATCCAGGACTCGAAGCTCACAGGAGATCCCCCCTGGGCTCGAAGCGACAGTCGTGGTCCATCACTTCTCCAGGGCGGGGGGCTCGGGGACGGTGGCCAGCCAGTCCTGGAGTTGGTCCATGTCGTGCATGAGGGCGCCCATCCGCTTCTCGGAGTATTCCTGCACCGGGCTCCAGAACAAGGCATCGAACGGGCAGACCTCGACACAGATGCCGCAGTACATGCAGAGGGCGTAGTCGATGTCGAATCGGTCGAGCTTGGCCCGGACCTTGACCCGTCCCCCGGGCTTGTCCGGGGGGATCTCCTCCTTGTGCCCCTCGATGTAGATGCACCAGTCGGGGCAATTGCGGGCGCAGAGCATGCACACCGTGCATGCCTCCTGGTCCAATGCGATCACCCCGCGGGACCTGGGGACGAGTGTCTCCTTCTCCTTCGGGTAGTTGACGGTGGCCAGGTATTTCCCGGGTCGGAGGATGGTGCGGACCATGGTGTAGAGGGTCACCCACAGGCCCTTGAGCATGCCGATCCCAGGCACGGGCCGAGTCCCGTTGGCCGTCATCAGAGCACCACCTTCAACGTCGCGGTCACTGCGATGTTGAGCAGGGCGAGAGGCACCAGCCATTTCCAGGCCAGGCCCTGCAGCTGGTCCTCGCGGAACCGGGGGAAGGTCCAGCGGAACCAGATCATCGCGAACACGAGGAGAAACACCTTGGCGATGAGGATCACAGGTCCGGCCAGCTCGAGTGTGTCCTCGGGGATGCCCGGCAGCCAGTAACCGCCCAGGAACAACGTGGCTGCGATTGCCGAGAGCGTGAACATGTTGGCGAACTCGGCGAGGAAGAAGAAGAGGAAGCGAAATCCCGAGTACTCGGTGAGATAGCCCATGACCAGCTCCGACTCGGCGATGGGCATGTCGAAGGGGATGCGGCTCAGCTCGGCGAGGGCGGCGATCATGAAGATGACGAACCCGAGGAACTGGAAGACGACGTAGGGGAAGCCCAGCTCGATCTGTGCCTCGACGATCCCCTGCATGCTCATCGTCCCGGCGAGGATCACCGTCCCCACCACCGCCAGCACCAGTGGGAGCTCGTAGGCGATCAGCTGGCCGGCGGCGCGCAGACCCCCGATCAGCGAATACTTGTTCGCCGACGACCAGCCGGCCATGAGAATGCCGATGGTGCTCAGCGAGGAGATCGCCAGTGCGTAGAAGATCCCCACATCGAGATCCCTGAAGATCAGCCCGGGCCCGAACGGGACCACCACGAAGAGGGCCACCGTGGAGATCAGCACCAGGATCGGCGCCGCCTTGAACACGGGCCGGTCGGCGTCGGTGGGGATGATGTCCTCTTTCTGGAAGAACTTGACGCCGTCGGCGATCAGCTGCGCCCACCCCCAGCGCCCGCCGGCGAAGTAGGGGCCGATCCGGGCCTGCATCTTGGCGGAGAGCTTCATCTCGGCGAAGCCGATCACCATGCCCACCAGGGGGATGAGGAGGGCGACCAACAAGAGCTTCCCGGCCAGCGAGACCCAGAAATTGGCGAAGAGGTCCGCGACCCAACCAGGCATCATGATGGCGCCCGACTTTGCTCGGTTGCCTCCAGGACCCCGACGTCTAGGCGATGCAGGGGGTTCACCCTCACCAAGTCGCTGCAGCCGAAGATCGTCGAGCAAACAGACGCCGGTCGGGCGCAGCTACCGCCCCGTGTCACAGTTCTTCCCTTCATCATCATCTGTCCACGTCTCCGAGCACGAAGTCGAGCGAGCCCATGATGGCGATGATGTCGGGCACCAGGGCCCCCTCCAGGATCCAGGGCAGGATGGAGAGGTTGGAGAAGCTGGCCGAGCGAATCTTGAGCCGATACGGGATCTGGCCACCACCAGACACCAGGTAGTAGCCCATCTCCCCCTTGGGGTTCTCGGCACGGACATAGGTCTGGCCGGCGGGGACCTTGATGACCTTGGGGACCTTCGCCTGCAGGTCGCCCGACGGGATCGAATCGATGGCTTGACGGATGATCTTCACCGACTCCCGGATCTCGAGGAGACGGACATGCCACCGGTCCCAGCAGTCGCCGTTCTCTCCGGTGATCACGTCGAAATCGAACCGGTCGTAGGGCAGATAGTCCTCGTTCTTGCGCAGGTCGAAGGCGACCCCGGAAGCCCGCAGGTTGGGCCCGGAGACCCCGTAAGCCACCGCCACCTCGGGGGGGAGCACCCCGACACCCTTGGTGCGGGCCACGATGATCTCGTTGTCGGCGACCAGGGCGTCGAGCTCGTCGACCGCGATCATCACCTTGTCCATGGCGACCCTGGTCTCCTCGAGGAACCCGGCGGGGAGATCCTGGGGCATCTTCCGGGTGCTCGACCCCGACCCGTAGGCGGGCTTGACCCCTCCGATCCGGTTGAAGTTGGGATGGAACCGCCCCCCGGTGACACTCTCCAGCAGGTCGAGGACTCGCTCCCTCTCCCGGAGGGCGAAGAAGAGCGGCGTGGCCGCCCCCAACTCCAAGGGGTATGACGCCATGAAGACGAGATGGGAGGCGATGCGCTGCATCTCGGTGAGGATGAGCCTGATGTACTGGGCGCGCTCGGGCACCTCGAGGCCCATGAGCCGCTCAGCGGCGACGATGAAGGGGATCTCGTTGCAATACCCGGCCACCCAGTCGATCCGGTTCACGATCGTGGTGATCTGGGGGTAGGTGCGCACCTCGGACAGCTTCTCGTAGCCGCGATGCATGTAACCGATGACCGGCTGGACGTCGAAGCAGCGCTCGCCGTCGACCCGGGCCACCAGACGCAGGACGCCGTGCGTCGACGGGTGCTGGGGGCCGATGTTCAGCGTCATGTCCTCGGTTTGCAGCTCGACCGAGACCTGGGCCTCGCTGAGGTGGCGGATCGTGTCCGCGTCGAGGGTCGTCATGCTTCCGGGTTCTCGGTGGAAGGGGCGTCGGCGTCGGCATCAGTCTCGTCTCCCTGACCGGGCATGGCCTCCACGTCCACCTTGCCGGGCCATGGCTTCACCTCACGGCTGAGCAGCGGGAAGCTCTTCCGGAGCGGGTTGCCGAGGAAGGAGTCGGGGAGATAGAGATGGATCAGGTTGGGATGACCCTCGAAGTCGATCCCGAACATCTCGTAGGCCTCGCGCTCGTGCCAGTTCGCCCCGGCGTAGACGTCGACGAGGGTCGGGATCCTGGGCTCGGCGGCGGGGATGTCGGTGGAGAGGATGATGAGGTTCCCCTCGGAGACGTCCGACAGTGCGGAGAGAAGCTCGATCCGCTCCTCGACCTCCTCACTCATGCGGTCGCCCACGGCGACCTCGTTGGCCCAGTCGATCGCCGACAGCCAGGAGAAGAAGACCAGCCCCAGGTCGTCACGCGCCGTCCGATGGGCATCGACCCACGACCCGGTGGGAATCCGCACCTTCACGGTGCCGAACTGGACCTCGGCTTCGCCGCCAATTGCCTGGGCGACACGGTCTGCGAATTCCTGGAGCTGGCTGACTTCGGTCTCAGACGGGCTCGAGGTCACGCTGATTCCACTTCTCTTTCAGGTCTTCGTCCTTGATCAGCTTCTGGAGGAGGACGATGCCGTCCATGAGGGCCTCCGGCCGGGGAGGGCATCCCGGGACGTACACGTCCACCGGGATGACCTGGTCGACCCCCTTGGTCACCGAGTAGGAGTCCCAGTAGGGGCCGCCGCAGTTGGCACACGATCCCATCGAGATCACGTACTTGGGCTCCGGCATCTGGTCGTATAGCCGTCTGACCGAGGGGGCCATCTTGTCGGTGACCGTGCCGGCCACCACCATCAGGTCGGCCTGACGGGGGGATGCGGGAAGCGGGATGATGCCGAAGCGCATGAAGTCGTAGCGGGGCGAGGACGCCGCCATCAGCTCGATGGCGCAGCAGGCGAGGCCGAACTGGAACAGCCACAGGGAGTACTGACGGGACCAGTTGAGCAGCCAGGTGACCGGCTTGGGGGCGCCGAACTTCTGGATCACTCCCATCGGAGAACACCCTTCTTCACCGCGTAGGCGAGACCCTCGACGAGGGTGAGCATGAAGAGGAGCATGGCCACCAGACCGAAGACCCCAAGGGCCTCGGCACGGATCGCCCAGGGGAAGATGAAGATCGCCTCGACGTCGAACACCACGAAGAGCAGCCCGAACACGTAGTAGCGGATGTAGGTCTGGCTCCACCCGGCCCCGACCGGATCGACCCCGCACTCATAGGTCATCTGCTTGACCTTGGAGGGCTTGACCGGGCGCAGGATCGAGGCGACTCCCAGCATCACGAGGACGAGAACCGCTCCCAGGGCGGCGAAGGCGCCGACAGTCAGATAGCTCTCAAAGTATGGGCTCATGCCTCGCTCGGGTCGGGGGTCTGACCACAACCGAGTATAAGCACGCCCCATTTCAGGTCGAAGTCGGCGTTCTACCCTGCCCATCATGGAGAAACGGCCGTCCTACGACGGCTCCGGGCTGGTCAACCTGATGGCCGAAATCGAGCGAAGGATGACCGGCTCTTCGCCCTCGCCGGGGCTGGCCGAGCCCGGTGGCGTGCCCGACGCCGCCACTTATGTACTGGTTCTCTTCGACGGTCTCGGGGTGGCGCAGCTCGAGCACAGGGCCGCCGCGGCCTTCAGAGCCACCCGGATCGGGACCCTCGACGCCCCCTTCCCCACCACCACTTCCGTCTCGCTGGCCACGGTGGCGACCGGGCTCCCGCCGTCCCGGCACGGCCAGATCGCCCACCTCTCCTGGTTCCCGGACCTGGGGACGGTGGTGAACACATTGAAGTGGGTCACGGTCCCCGGCGACTCCGTCCTCTACGACTACCCGGGCGTCCTCCCCGCCCCGAACCTGTGGGAGCGATTGCGTCGGGCGGGCACAGAGCCCATAACCGTCCAGCCCGGCGATTTCACCGGCACACCCCTGAGCCGCGTCACCTACCGGGGGTCGCGTTTCGAGGGAGCCTGGGACGTTGCCGACCTGGTCGATGCCACCATCTCCCTATCCGGCGAGCCAGGACGGCTCATCTTCACCTACGTGCCCTTCGTCGACGTCGCCGGACACGTCTTCGGGCAGGGCAGCGACGAGTTCGCCGAGGCGATGAAGCTGGCTGTCACCGTCTGGGAGGGGATCGCCGCCGGTGTGGGACCCGGGGTGGCCCTGCTGGGGACCTCGGACCACGGTCTCGTGGAGATCGACGAGTCGGACAAGGTCCTGATCAGGGATCGCAGATTCGAAGGCCTCCGCTTCTCGGGAGATCCGCGCGGGCTCCAGCTGGCCGGGGATCACGACCTGATCGGCGAGCTGGCGGACGAGACCGGCGGCGTGCTCGCCGATCCCCTGGCACTGATCGGCCCCGAGCCGGGCGAGAACGCCAGGGCTCGGCTGGGTGAGTCGGTCCTGCTCGCCCCTCCGGGGATGGTCCTGATCCCCAGGGGCTTCGACAAGAGGCTGCGCTGCTATCACGGCGGCCTCACTCCCGATGAAGTGGAGATCCCGCTGCTCGTCGGGTGATCGCGGTTGCCTAGACTCGCTCGAAACGGCCATCGAGGGAGTGGGATCGATGGCACCGTTGGCGAACCAGGAGTGTTCATGAGTCCCCAAGCCCTGCTTTCTGACCTGACGCGTCTCGCCTCGAACTACCGCTGGACGTGGGCATCCGTCACCCAGACGCTGTTCCGGGACCTGCCCGGCCACGATGAAGGCCTCCACCCGGTCGGCATCGTCGCAGCCCTCGACGACGAGACGATCCGGGCCCTGGCGGGTGACGACGGGTTCGTGGCGCGGGTGCGGGATGAGGTCGACGAGTTGGACACCCTGCTCGCCGGCTCGGTCGAGCCCAGCATCGCCTACTGCTCGCCCGAGTTCGGCCTCAGCGCTCTACTCCCCCAATACGCCGGTGGGCTGGGCGTGCTGGCGGGCGACCACTTGAAGACGGCCAGCGACCTGGGGACGCCCCTGGCCGGAGTCGGCCTGTTCTATCGGGAGGGAGTCTTCCGCCAGGTGCTGACTGGCGGAACCCAGACCGAGGAGTACGGGGTGATCGACCCGAAGGCGGTGGGGGCCGAGGACACAGGCGTCAGAGTCTCGGTGCCCTTCCCGGGGCGGGAGGTGCAGGCGCGGGTCTGGCGGATCATGGTGGGGAGGGTCCCGTTGCTGCTTCTCGACGCCGACGTCGAGGAGAACACGGAGAGCGACCGGACCATCACCGATCGGCTCTACGCCGGATCCCGGGAGCACCGCCTCGACCAGGAGATGATCCTCGGGATTGGGGGCGCCCGAGCCCTGGACGCCATGGGCTGGGACATCCGGCTCCATCATCTCAACGAGGGTCATGCCGGGTTTCTCCTCTTCGAGTTGATCGACCGCATCCACGACGGGTTGACCCTCGAGGAGGCTCGCGATCGGATCCGGCCCGGGATCACATTCACCACCCACACCCCAGTGCCCGCCGGCATCGACTGCTTCCACGTCGACCTCCTCCGGCCCTACTTCGAGACGTGGGCGCGACGCTGGGGGTGCTCCGTGGAGTCGCTGTGGGAGATGGGGGTCGACCCCGAGGACCCGTCCATCTTCAACATGGCGGCCTTGTGCCTTCGCAACGCGGCCAGCGCCAACGGCGTCTCCAGCCTTCATGGGGAGGTGAGCAGGAAGCTCTTCGCCGGGGTCGGCATCGGCGACGAGATCGGGCACGTGACCAACGGCGTTCACGCCCGCACCTGGACCGCCCCGCACTTCCAGCGGTTGTTCGACGAGGTCCTGGGCACCGGCTGGGCCGACGGGGAGGAATCGGCCTGGCGGAAGGTGACCGACATCGACGACCGAAGTCTCAGCTCCGCCCGGGCTGCGGCCTCTCGCGCCCTCACCGAGCTGGTGGAGGCGAGGACCGGAGCGACGGTCGACCCCGACCGCCTCATCTTCGGGTTCGCCCGCCGCTTCGCCCCCTACAAGCGGGCGTCGTTGCTGCTCCGCCGGCCAGAAGCCCTCGAGGAGCTGCTGTCGCGGGACGACCGGCCGGTTCACTTCGTCTTCGCCGGCAAGGCCCATCCCTCCGACGAGAACGGGAAGGCGCTGGTGGCCGATCTGCTCGCCGCCGCCGGGTCGGATCGGTTCGGTGGCCGGATCACCTTCATCCCCGACTACGACATGTCGGTTGCACTGGCCATGGTCCAGGGTTGCGACGTGTGGCTCAACAACCCCATTCGCCCTCGTGAGGCATCAGGCACCAGCGGGGAGAAGGCCGTGCTCAACGGGGTGCTCAACTGCTCGATCCTCGACGGATGGTGGGCAGAGATGTGCGACGGGAGGAATGGCTGGGAGATATCGGCGAGCGAGGCCGACGATCCCGATCGCCGCGACGACGAGGAAGCCGTCTCGATGATGGCCACACTCGAGGGGATCGCCGTCGAGTACCACCGGGCACGTCCGGTCTTCCTTGGCCGGATCCGCCACGCCTGGTCCAGCCTCGGCCCGCGGGTGACCGCCGCCCGGATGCTCCGCGACTACACGGACTCCGTGTACACCCCGTCGGCCGCTGGTGGCGGCCAGGCCCGGGGCGATGTCTGAGCAGGAAGTCTGGCCCGGGACGGCATACCCGCTCGGGGCGACTTATGACGGGGCGGGCACCAACTTCTCCCTCTTCTCCGAGGTCGCCGAGCGGGTGGTGCTCTGTCTCTTCGACGAAGAAGGCTCGGAGACCCGCATCCCGCTCGAGGAGGTCGACGGTCACGTCTGGCACGGATACTTCCCCCAGGTGGGCCCGGGACAGCGCTACGGATACCGGGTCCAGGGCCCCTGGAATCCCTCCCAGGGTCTGCGCTGCAACCCGAACAAGCTGCTGCTCGACCCCTATGCGAAGTCCATCGAAGGCGGTGTCGACTGGGATCCGGCCTGCTTCGGCTACGACTTCGAGAACCACGACGCGCGAAACACCGAGGACAGCGCTCCCCATGTGCCCCGTAGCGTGGTGCACAACCCGTACTTCGATTGGCGCGGCGATCGCAGCCCGGCGAGGCCGTTGCACGAGACCGTCATCTACGAGGCCCACGTCCGGGGGTTGACCATGAGGCACCCCGACGTGCCCAAGGCGCTTCGGGGCACCTATCCCGGGCTCGCCCATCCGGTGATCATCGAGTACTTCCAGGACCTGGGGATCACCGCGGTGGAGCTGATGCCCGTCCACCAATTCGTCCACGACGCCCGTCTCCTGGAGAAGGGTCTTCGCAACTACTGGGGCTACAACTCGATCGGGTTCTTCGCACCACACAACGAGTACGCGGCGCGTCCGGGTGAGCAGGTGGAGGAATTCAAGGCGATGGTGCGCTCGCTGCACGAGGCGGACATCGAGGTGATCCTCGACGTGGTCTACAACCACACCGCCGAGGGGAACCACCTGGGCCCGATGCTCTCCTTCAAGGGGATCGACAACGCCGCCTACTACCGACTCGTGCCCGACGACCCACGTCATTACTTCGACACCACGGGCACCGGCAACAGTCTCAACGCGAGCAGCCCGCACAGCCTTCAGTTGATCATGGACTCGTTGCGCTACTGGGTGAACGAGATGCATGTCGACGGTTTCCGATTCGACTTGGCGGCCACCTTGGCCAGACAGTTCTACGAGGTGGACCGGCTGTCGTCGTTCCTCAACATGATCCAGCAGGACCCGGTCATCAGCCAGGTGAAGCTGATAGCGGAGCCCTGGGACCTAGGTGAGGGTGGTTATCAGGTGGGCAACTTCCCACCGGTTTGGTCGGAGTGGAACGGGAAGTATCGGGATACAGTCCGCGACTTCTGGCGTGGCGAGCCGGCCATCGTGGCCGAGCTGGCCACCAGGCTGACCGGGAGCTCCGACCTCTACCAGTCCGACTCCAGACGCCCCGTGGCCAGCATCAACTTCGTCACCGCCCACGACGGCTTCACCTTGAGAGACCTCGTCTCGTACAACGAGAAGCACAACGAGGCCAACGGGGAGGACAACGAGGACGGGGAGAGCCACAACCGCTCGTGGAACTGCGGTGTCGAGGGCGCGAGTGACGACCCGGGGGTGATGGCCTGCCGGAGTCGGCAGCAGAGGAACTTCCTGACGACGCTTCTGCTCTCCCAGGGGGTGCCGATGATCCTGGGAGGGGACGAGATGGGCAGGACCCAGAAGGGGAACAACAACGCCTACTGCCAGGACAACGAGATCTCGTGGCACGACTGGGGTGCCGTCGACCGGGAGTTGCTCGACTTCACCCGTCGGCTGATCCGGCTGCGCAGCGAGCACCCGGTGTTCCGCCGCCGACGCTGGTTCCAGGGCCGGCCGATCCGGGGGACGGTCGACATCGGCTGGTTCCGACCCGATAGCGAGGAGATGACCGACGAGGACTTCCATTCCAGCCACCGACGATCCCTCGGGCTGTTCCTCAACGGCCGCGGGATAGCCGGGCGTGACGAACGGGGGCGTCAGGTCGAGGACGACTCGTTCCTCATCGTGATGAACGCCGAGCCCGAGCCCGCGGAGTGGAAACTCCCCGACGGGATGGGGGATGGCTGGGAGGTGGTGGTCGACACCGGCGGCACTCTCGACCTGGGTGCGCCGATCAGCGGGGGCCTTCAGGTCGCCGACCGATCGATGGTGGTCCTGATTCAGGCCGAGACCCCGCAGCCTGCGCTCAGCTGAGGGTGCTCAGCAGACCGTGCAGCGGGATGCCCACCCAGTTGGGCCGGTTGTTGATCTCGTACTCGAGCTCGTAGGCGGCCTTCTCCACCACGTGGGCGTCGAGAAGGAGACGGAAGTGCCTGCGATCGGCCGGGACGATCGGGGAGTCCCCGACCGTCTCCAGGTAGCCCTGGAGGAACGCAGCCGAGAGCCAGACGTGGAGGCTGTTGGCCCACTCCTCGAGAAGGGCCCTGGTCTCGTCGTCGATACCCGACTCGGCCACCTGATAGAGGGCCATGACCATCGCGTAGTGGTAGGAGCGAATCATCCCGGCCACGTCGCGCAGACCGAGCCTGCGCAGCCGGCGCTGGGTCAGCGGGCGCTGCGGCTCCCCCTCGAAGTCGATGATGAAGAAGTCGTTGCCGGTGTACAGGACCTGGCCGAGGTGGTAGTCGCCATGGATCCTTATCCGCTGGCACTCGATCTTCTCGCGGGTGATCTCCAGCAGCTTGTCGAGGATCTCCCCCTCCGACTGCACCGCCCGATCGACCAGCTCGGCATCCTGTGGGGAGAGGTGATCCCGGCGTCGGCGCAGCAGCGCGAGACTGGTGCGCACCGTCGAGCGGATCGCCTGGTACTTGGAGCGCTGCCGCAGGGTGGACATCGGTTCCGGGGCGAAATCGGGGTCCTCGGGGTCCGAGGCGAGTGTGAGGTGCATCTCGGCGGTCCGCTTGCCCAGGAGCACGGCGTCGGCGAGATGCGGGCCCAACAGCTCGTCGGCGCGCTCCAGGTCGGCCCGGGTGACCTCGAGCGGGTGCCGGGTGCGGGGTGGCCCGGAGAGCGGCGTGTCCGTGGCGAGCAGGGTCTCCAATGCCAGGACGGCTCCGTCGAAGGTGTGGTCGAACATGTTTCGCTGGCTCGGCACGAAGTCCTGGAAGAAGGCCAGAGCGGACAGCTCCCCACCGAAATCGGCGACGAGGAGCCCGCGGGCCCGGGGCGTGTTCCGGAACGAGTGTCTCTCGGTCAGGAAGCGACCCAGCTCCACCTCCGGGTTGCGGCCCGCCTCGACCTTGCGGAACAGCTTCATCATCACGCTGTCTCCGAAGAAGACCGAGGTGTTGGTCTGCTCGGCCTCGGCACCCCGCACCGGTGCATCCTCGATCGTGCTCAGACTCTTCGAGCCCTTGAGCTTGATGCCGCCGATGGTCACCTTCCGCCCCTTGGCCCTGCGTCTCCCTGCCGCGAGGGCGGCCAGCTCGTGGCACAGCTCCGGTGTCGAGATCGCATCGAAGAGGATCGCTGCGTCCTCGGCGCCTGCGATGTCCGCAACCACCAGGTCGGGACGCTCGACGAGCAGGGACTCGGCCTGCTCCCCCCGAGCCACTGCGAGGGCGACGACGTAGGTCTCGGGCTGGGCCTCCAGGTACTCGAGGCGGATGAAGACCAGCCGGGCACCGGACGCCGGCATCTCCACGATGTCGACGAGCTCGCTATCACGGATCGTCTGCGCCTTGCTGCGGAACCAGCGACGCCGGACGATGTCCTCGACCAGGGCCCTTTGCAGCTGGCTGCGTGCCCGCCACACTCCCTCCGCACTGCCACCACGCAGGGTGACCACTGGCCGCCCCTCCTCGGCGCGATCGGTTGCCGGGGTCAAGGAGAACCAGTAGATGTCGTGTGGGCCCACGCTGAGCAGATAGGGCGCCTCGGTGATGGCCGGGAACCCGGCGCGACCTATCACCTCCACCGGGTGGAGCCCGGCGAAGCCGGCGAGCTCGAGAGACACCGGCTGTGGGTGACGGGAGAGGTTGGCGACGACGAGCACGGCCCGGTCGCCCAACCGACGCAGGTAGGTCAGCACCTTCGGGTTGTCGGAGGGCACCACCTCGAACTCGCCTCTGGTCAGCTCCTCGAGCCCTTTGCGGATGCCGAGGATCCGCTTCATGTACCACCACAACGAGTTGGGGTTCTCCCGCTGCACCGCCACGTTGACCGACTCGTAGTGGTACTGGGGGTCGGTGATCACCGGGAAATAGAGACTCTGGGGATTGGCCTCGGAGAAGCCGGCGTTGCGATCGCCCGACCACTGCATCGGGGTGCGGACCCCGTTGCGGTCCCCGAGATAGATGTTGTCCCCCATCCCGATCTCGTCGCCGTAGTAGATCACCGGTGTCCCCGGTAGTGAGAGGAGGAGCCCGTTCATCAGCTCCATCTCGCGCCGGTTGTTGCCGAGCAAGGGGGCGAGTCGGCGCCGGATGCCCACGTTGACCCGCATCTTGGGGTCGTGGGCGTACACCCGGTACATGTAGTCCCGCTCCTCGTCGGTCACCATCTCCAGGGTCAGCTCATCGTGATTGCGCAGGAAGATCGCCCAGGAGCACCCCTCGGGGACCTTTGGCGTCTGGTCCAGGATGTCGAGGACGGGGAATCGGTTCTCCATCCGCAACGCCATGAACAGCCGGGGCATCAGCGGGAAGTGAAACGACATGTGGCACTCGTCGCCGTCGCCGAAGTAGCTCACCGCATCCTCGGGCCACTGGTTGGCCTCGGCGATGAACAGCCGGTCGTCGTACTTGGCGTCCATGCGGACCCGGAGCTTCTTCAGGAAGTCGTGAGTCGCCGGGAGGTTCTCACACATCGTCCCCTCCTCCTCGTAGAGATAGGGAACGGCATCGAGGCGGAGCCCGTCCACACCCATGTCCAGCCAGAAGTCGAGGACATCGAGCACCGCCTCGTGCACGGCCGGGTTCTCGAAGTTGAGATCGGGCTGGTGGGAGAAGAAGCGATGCCAGTAGTAGGCGCCTGCCACCGGATCCCAACTCCAGTTGGAGGTCTCGGTGTCCTGGAAGATGATTCGGGCCTCGCGGTAGCGATCGGGCGTGTCCGACCAGACGTACATCTCCCGCTCCGGTGAGCCGGGAGGGGCATGCCGCGCCATCTGGAACCACGGATGCTGATCCGAGGTGTGGTTGATCACCAGCTCCGTGATCACCTTTATCTCCCGGGAATGGGCCTCGCGCAACAAGCGGCGGAAGTCCTGCATCGTCCCGTACGAGGGGTGGATCGCCTTGTAGTCGGCGATGTCGTAGCCGTCGTCACGGAGTGGTGAGGGGTAGAAGGGCAACAGCCAGAGTGCGGTGATCCCCAGGTCGCGCAGATAGTCGAGCCGGGAGGTCATCCCACGGATGTCGCCGATGCCGTCTCCGTTGTCGTCACGAAACGCCCTGATGTGGGCCTCGTAGATGACGGCATCGCGATACCAGTCGCCGCGTTCAATGGGAATCGTCGGGGCCCTCCTCGTTCCGGGTCTCGGCGCGCACCGCGAAGACATGGGCGGGGACACCCGCCGGCTCCAGTCGGATGAAGTTGCGCTCGCCCTCCCAGCGGTAGCGACGCTCGGTGAGCAGGTCGTGGACCTCGAAGGTGGACTCCGGCTCGACACCGATCGCACCCAGGTCGAGGCTCACCCACCCCGATTGGGGGTGGTGTGGGTCGAGACTGACCACCACCAGCACCGCCTCCCCCGGCATCCCCTTCGAGTAGGCCAGCAGGGCGTCGTTGTCGGTGGGGTGGAAGGTGAGGCCGTTCATCCTGTGCAGGGCGGGCCTGGTCATGCGGGCATGGTTCACCCTGGTGATCACCGGGGCAAGGGAGTCGGCCCGGTCGAGATCCCAACTCCTGATCTGGTATTTCTCCGACTTGAGATACTCCTCCGAGCCGGGGCGGAGGGGGACGTGCTCCATCAGCTCGTAGGCCGGCCCGTATATGCCGCATGCCGGGCTGAGGGTGGCGGCGAGCACGTATCTGCTGATGAAGGCGGCCCGGCCCCCGGTCTGCAGCTCCTCGGTGAGGATGTCGGGCGTGTTCGGCCAGAAGGTGGGCCGGAAGAAGTGACTCACCCTGGCCAGGTCGGCCATGTACCCGATCAGGTCGTGCTTGGTGGTCCTCCAGGCGAAGTAGGTGTAGGACTGGTTGAACCCGGCCTTGGCGAGCCTGTTCATGACAGCCGGCCGGGTGAAGGCCTCGGCCAGCATGATCACGTCGGGATGCTCCTCACGGATCGCCTCGAGGACCCAATCCCAGAAGGGGAACGCCTTGGTGTGCGGGTTGTCCACGCGGAAGATGCGGATGCCCTCCCCGATCCAGTGATCGAACACGCCCTTCAGGGCGGTCCACAGCCCCTCCCGGTCCTCGCTCTCGAAGTCGAGGGGATAGATGTCCTGGTACTTCTTGGGCGGGTTCTCGGCGTACTGGATAGTGCCGTCGGGCCGATGCCGGAACCACTCCGGGTGCTCGGTCACCCAAGGGTGATCCGGCGAGCACTGAAAGGCGATGTCGAGGGCCAGCTCGATGCCACGTGCGCCCGCCGCATCGCGCAGCGAGCGGAAGTCCTCGATGGTCCCCAGATCCGGGTTGATCGCGGTGTGCCCGCCCAACTCCGAGCCGATCGCCCAGGGTACGCCGGGGTCGTCGTGACCGGCAGAGAGTGTGTTGTCCGGGCCCTTGCGGAAGGTGGTGCCGACGGGATGGATCGGCGGCAGGTACAGCACGTCGAAGCCCATGCCGGCCACGTAGTCGAGACGCGCCTCGACGTCGGCGAAGGTGCCGTGCTCGCCCTCGCGCTTGGACCAGGACCGCGGGAAGAGCTCGTACCAGGTCGAGAAGACCGCCTTCTCCCGATCGACCACCAGCGGCCAGCGAGCGTCCGACTTGCTGGCCCGGGAGCGATCAGGGTGCTTGCGTGCCAGGGCGATCGCCTCCGGAGCGGTAGCCACCGCGAGCCGGTCGGCCTGGGAGCGTCCCGGCCCGCCGACCTCGGCGGCCACCGAGGCGAGCTCCCTCGCCGCCTTGGCCCCGGCGCGATCCGCAGCCGCGGCATAGAGCTCCGCTCCCTGCAACAGCTCGACGTCGATGTCGAGGCCGGCATCGAACTTCTTGGTTGTGCCGATCAGCCAGGTCTCGAAGTGGTCGACCCAGCCGACGATCTCGAATTGCCACATCCCGAGCTCGTCGGGTGTGAACATCGCTTGCCAGCGGTCGTTTCCGAGGAACTGCATCGGCACCTCGGCCCAGCTGCGAGCGCCTGCCCGCTGATAGCGGAGAACCGAGGAGACGGAGTCGTGACCGTCGGCGAAGACGCTGGCGGCGACGGTGACCGGGTCGCCGACCGTTGCCTTGGCGGGGAAACGCCCGCCATCGACAGCAGGTGAGACCGACTCGATAACAACCCTCTTGTCGGTCGCCACCATCCTGGCCATCGACGCGAAATCTAGCCAGGGCCTCCGTTCAAGCCGGTCGGCGGAAGCTGGCGGCCATGTTGGGCAGCACCCATCGCTGATAGATCTCCCGTCCGCTGCTCCCGTCCTGGTTGGAGCGGGCTTCCGACAGCAGGTCGAGGAACCCGGGCTCGAGGTCTCTGTGCAGCGCCGAGCGGGCAAGGTCGATGAGACGACCCGCCTGGCGGAGTGTGAACACCGCCTCCAGCCCGGAGATGTCGTCGAAGAACCAGCCGCAGGAGGTGTACATCAGCATGGCGCGATGCTGGATCTCGAGGAGGTCGAGGGCGAGTCTGCGCTCGCGGTCGTCGGCCCCCTCGAGCCCGTGCTCGGTGAGGAACTCGTCCTCGGACCGGCCCAAGAGCACTTCGATGTACCGATCCCGCGCCTGCCACGGGTCGCGGAGGACGGTGACGCCCCTGGTCTCGAAGTCGCCGATGACCGAGTCGCGCAGGTAGTCGAGCGCGGCGCGCAGATGGGACCGCCAGTGCTGGTTCCACTCCGGCTTCTCGCCCGTCGAGCACCCGCAGTCGCCACGCCATCGCTCCACGCCGTGGGCACAGCTCCAGGAGGTTCCCTCGATGATCCGGGCGACACGAGTCGGCGGGTGCTTGGCGAGGAAGGCCCCGTAGCTGGTCAGCTCGACGTCGGGATCGGCCTGCAGGTCGAGGATGGCCCTGGCCAGTGCCATCTCCCCGTGACGGTGATGATGCCCGTAGGTCTCCCCGTCGGTCGCGACATGGGAGAGGAGGGCCTCACCGGTGGGCTCCCCGAGCCCCTGGATCAGCCGTTTGGCCAGTATCGACCCGTCCTCCAGGGCCCCGTTGAATGCGATCTCCTGGCTGAGCGGGCCGTTGTAGAAGAAGACTGAGATGCTTCGTCCCTCGAAGAGCTCGACCGTGTAGGGGACCCGGGTGTCGATCCCGCCCCAGAAGACGTCACGCCAGGTACCCGCCTCGTGCACCGCCGCCGCCTGATACGGGGAGAGGATGGTGTAGGAGATGCCCGCCTGCGCCATCAAATCGAGACTCTCCAGGTCGGCCGCCGTCTCCGGCAGCCACATCCCCTCGGGGTCGCGACCGAACCGATGCCGGAAGTCGGCGATGCCCCAGAGGATCTGTGTCCGTTTGTCGCGAGGGTTGCTCAGGGGCAGGATCGTGTGGTTGTAGGTGTGGGCGACCGCAGTGCCGTGGCCGTCGAATCTCTCCGCCGACACCCGGTCGGCGTCGAGGATCGCCCGATAGGTCTCCGGGTGATTGCCTTCCAGCCAGGCGAGCAGCGTCGGCCCCCAGTCGGAGCTGGCCCACTCGTAGTTGTTGACACGAAGTCGCTCGGTGCCGTCCTCAGCGAGCACCACCGCATCGGCGTTGGGGGCGTAGCACTCGGCGGTGATCCGCTCGTTCCAGTTGTCGAACGGGGCGGCGGAAGGCTGCGCGCCGATCACGCCGGTGAACGGATTCTCCCTGGGCGGCTGATACCAATGCCCATGCAAACAGACGAAGCCCTGCCTCAACGTGGTCAAGATAAACCGGGCGACGGCGACGGGTGTGGTCCGTTCGACCCCTTTTCAGGCCGTCGGCGGGGTCGGTTGGTGGGCGATGATCAACGTCGCCAGAGGCGGCAGGAGCAGGTCGATCGACTCGGGATGGCCCTGCTCCGGCACCGACAACGGCCCTGTGTCCACTGCCCCGAGGTTCCCCATGCCCGAGCCTCCATACAGCCCGGAGTCAGTGTTCAGGATCTCCACCCAGCTACCTCGACCGGGAACTCCGATCCGATAGGCATGCCGGGGCACCGGTGTCAGGTTGTGCACCACGAGCAAGGTCGGCCCCGAGGACGCCTTTCGGAAGTAGGCCACAACGCTGTTCGCCGAGTCGTTGACCACCGCCCACTCGAAGCCCTCGGGCACGGTGTCCGTCTCGTGGAGAGCCGGGTAGTCACGGTAGATGCGGTTGAGGTCGCCGATCAGACGGGCGATCCCCTTGTTGAGCTCGCCCTCGCCGGCCGCCCAGTCGAGCTGGCCCTCGTGGCCCCACTCCCCCTCCTGGGCGAGCTCGGCACCCATGAAGAGCAGCTTCTTCCCGGGCTGGGTGTACATCTGGCAGTAGAGCAGGCGAAGGTTGGCGAAGCGTTGCCATTCGTCGCCCGGCATCTTCCCCAGCAACGACCTCTTCCCGTGCACCACTTCGTCGTGGGAGAGGGGCAGCATGAAGTTCTCGGTGAATGCGTAGACCGCCCGGAACGTGAGCTGATGGTGGTGATAGCTGCGATGGACCGGGTCGTTGGCCATGTAGGCGAGGGTGTCGTGCATCCACCCCATGTCCCACTTCATCCCGAACCCGAGACCTCCGAGAAAGGTGGGTCTCGACACCATCGGCCACGCCGTCGACTCCTCGGCGATGGTTTGGACGTCGGGATACTCCAGATAGACGGTCTCGTTCAGCCGTTGCAGGAACGATATGGCTTCCAGGTTCTCCCGGCCACCGTGGATGTTGGGCTCCCAGTCCCCCTCCTTGCGTGAGTAGTCCAGATAGAGCATCGAGGCCACCGCGTCGACCCGGAGCCCGTCGATGTGATAGCGGTCCAGCCAGAACAGGGCGTTGGAGATGAGGAAGGCGGGGACCTCGGTGCGCCCGTAGTTGAAGACCAGGCTCCCCCAGTCGGGCTGCACCCCCTTTCTCGGGTCGGAGTGCTCGTAGAGATGGGTGCCGTCGAAGAAGGCGAGCCCATGCTCGTCCGACGGGAAGTGGGAGGGCACCCAGTCGAGGATGACGCCGAGACCGGCGTCGTGACAGGCGTCGACCAGGGTCATGAAGTCCTGTGGGGTGCCGTAGCGCGAGGTGGGGGCGAAGTAGCCGATCGTCTGATAGCCCCAGGACCCGTAGAACGGGTGCTCGGTGATGGGAAGCAGCTCGACGTGCGTGAAGCCCAGGTCGGCCACGTGACCGGGGAGGAGGTCTGCCAACTCCCGATAGGTCAGGGCCCGCCCCCCCTCGCCCCGCCGCCATGAGCCGAGATGTACTTCGTAGACGCTGATCGGGGCGTCGAGGGTGTTGCGCTCACCACGGCTCGTCATCCAATCGCCATCCGTCCAGTCGAAGTCGAGCTCCCAGACCTTGGACGCGGTCTTGGGCGGGGTCTCGTGGTGGAACCCGAACGGGTCGGCCTTGGCCGCCCGATGCGCCCCGTTGGTGATGTGGTACTTGTAGGCGGAGCCAGGCCCGGCGCCCGGGATGACTCCTTCCCAGATGCCGGACACTCCCCGGGGGCTCAGCGGCTCCGAGTCGGCGTCCCAGCCGTTCCAATCGCCGATCACCGACACCCGATCGGCATTCGGGGCCCAGACCGCGAAGTAGGTGCCGCCCTCGACAGGGCGGGCACCCAGCTTCTCGTACAACCGGTAGTGGGTGCCCTCGTTCCACAGATAGAGGTCGTCTTCTGTGAGCAGCGACTGGAATCGTGTCGTGGCCAAACCGCCTTCGAGGCTAGGCGAGATCAGACCCGCGCCAGCCAGGCGGCGGCCACGTCGAAGAAGGGCTCGTGATGCTGCTCCAGGGCGGCGACGATGCGCCTGGTCTCCTCGAGGGCTCCGGAGATCATCGTCTCGGTGTATCCGTAGCGCACCTGATGCACCTCGAACTCGTCCTCGTCCTGCACCTCGATGTAGCCGTCGAGATGGACCGCGACGTCGAGGTCGAGGTCGATCATCTCGTAGCGGCCGTCGCCGACCCACACCGGTGGGGTGACGATGTCGACGAAATGCGTGTAGTTCTCCCTCTCGGTCCCGTTGAAGTGGAGATGCCACCACTGATCCCGAGGGGCGCAGAACACCGCGTTCGACGAGGTGGGTGTGACGGTCGCGGCGCCCTTCCACCGCTTCGAGCCCTTGGGGACCGCGACCCACGATCCCCACTCGTCCTCACCGAGCCACCACGCCGCGAATCCCCAGTGAAGGATGTCCGGGTTCTTGAGGAACTGGACGGTGACCGGCCGCATCATCGAGAAAGCTACCCGAGAAAGATTTGCACTATGGCCATAGTGCTAATACCTTCCGGCTCGTTAGCTACCTAACGACTTTGGAGACATCGTGAAGAAGCTCTATGTCCTGCTCGCCCTGGGCGCCCTGATCCTGGCTGCGTGTGACTCCGGCGGGGACGATGGCCCTCTCGTCATCTACTCCGGGCGCGCCGAGGAGTTGGTGCAGCCCCTGATCGACCGGTTCGAGCAGGAGTCCGGGATCGAGGTCGATGTCCGCTACGCCGGGTCCACCGACCTTGCCGCAACCCTCCTCCAGGAGGGCGAGGCAACGGAGGCAGATGTCTTCTACGCCCAGGACCCAGCCTCTCTCGGCTCGGTGGCGTCACTGCTGGCACCGATTGACGACGAGATCCTCGACCGCGTCGAGCCGAGGTTCTCCGACAAGGACGGCCGGTGGGTGGGGACGTCGGGACGGGTCCGGGTCTTCGTCTACAACACCGGGACCGATCTGCCTCTCCCTGAGACCATCGACGACGTCAACGACCCGGCATGGGCGGGCCAGCTCGGGATCGCCCCCACCAACGGGTCCTTCCTGGCCTTCGTCAGCGCCATGATCCTCGAACGAGGCGAGGAGGAGACGCTGGCCTGGCTGGAGGAGCTGGCGGCGAACCAGCCGGTGACCTTCGACGGAAACGCCCCGATCGTGGACGCCACCGATGCCGGCGAGATCCAGGGCGGGCTCGTCAACCACTACTACCTGCTCCGCCTCAGGGCGGAGGGCGGTGGCACAGGCGCCGAGAACCTGTTCATCCCCGCCGGGGACGTCGGCTCGCTGGTGATGCCGGCCGGCGCCGGGATCATCGAGGGAACCGACCAGCCCGATGCGGCTGCACAGTTCGTGGACTTCCTCCTCTCCGAGGAGTCACAGGAGTACTTCGCCACCGAGACCTTCGAGTTCCCGGTGATCGAAGGTGTGGAGCTGGGCCAGGGTATGCCCGACCTGAGCGAGATCGTGAGCCCCGACATCGACCTCTCCGCGCTGGCAGACGTGCTCGAGGACGCCACCCGGCTGGTCTCAGAGGCCGGGCTGGTCTGACGAATGACCGCCGGGCCGCTCACCGCCAGCCCTCAGGCGAAGAGCGCGGCCCGGCGCTCGCCGCGACCCGGGTGGGGTTGGTGGCTGGCCGCTTTGGCGGTGCTGGCTCCCACCATGGTCCCACCGCTCACCCTGTTGGCTCAGGTCATCGGGGGCGGTGTCGGCTCCGCGGTCTCACTGGGCCGCCTCGCCGAGCTGCTCGCGGGAACGGTCGCCCTGACCGTGGCGGTCACCGCCACCGCCCTCGCCATCGGCACCGCAACGGCATGGCTGACCACCCGCACCGATCTCCCCGGCCGCCGCTTCTGGATGGTCACGGCCGCCCTGCCCCTGGTGATCCCCTCGTACATGGCGGCGCTCACCCTCATCGGCGCCACCGGTCCCAGGGGATTGATCGAGTCATGGCTGGGTGTGGCGATCCCCACTCCCTATGGCTTCCTCGGCGCCTGGCTGGCCCTCTCCGTGTTCCTCGCCCCGATGGCACATCTCATCCTGACACCGGGTCTCCACGCCATCGACCCGGCCACGGAGGAGGCGGGGACGGGGCTGGGGGCGGGGCGATGGAGGGTCTTCCGCACGATCACCCTTCCCCAGCTCCGACCGGCTCTGGTGTCAGCGGGCCTCATGGTCGGGCTCTACACCGTCAGCGACTTCGGGGCGGTATCCCTGCTTCGCTTCGACACATTCACCAGGGCGATCTACACGCTCTACGCGGGTCAGATCGATCGCCGCCCGGCAGCGGCGCTCTCGGTGGTCCTGATGTTGCTGGCCCTGTGCATCCTCGTCGTGGAGCGAAGGACGAGGAGCCGGGCGGGGTACCTGTCGCCGCCGACGAGGCGGGCGCGGCGTCTCGAAGCCCTCGGTAGGGGGCACCGTGTGGCCGCCTTTGGCTTCCTCGGCGGCTACGCCCTGATCTCCCTCTTCCTCCCCATTGCCGTCCTCGGCTATTGGATCGTCCGTGGTGTCGGGGCCGGCAACGAGATCGGGCCGCTCTGGGACGAGGTGGGAAGGTCCCTCGGCGTATCGCTGACCGCGGCCCTGCTCGCAGTCGTTGCCGCCTACCCGGTGGCGATGGTGACCACCTGGCGTCGGCGTCGGCTCTCCGGCGTGGTGGAGACCTCGGTCTGGGGCGTCTACTCCCTTCCCCACATCGCGGTCGGCGTCGCCGTCATCGTCTTCGCCTTGCGCGGGCCCCGACTCCTCTATCAGACCTTGGCCCTGCTGCTCGCGGTGTACGTGGGCATGTTCCTGGCCCAAGCCGCCTCGTCGATCCAGGATTCGTTGCTGCGGGCCGACCCCGATCTCGAGGACGCCTCCCGGGGTCTCGGCCGGACCGCGCTTCAGACCCTGGCGCGGGTGACGATCCCCATCACCACACCCGGGATCCTCGCCGGGGCGGCCCTCGTCTTCATATCGGTGATCAAGGAGCTGCCCGCCACGCTTCTCCTTCGGCCCACCGGGTTCGAGACTCTCGCCATCAGGATCTGGAGCTCGACCGGGGAGGGGTTCTACACAAGGGCGAGTGCGGCCAGCCTTGCTCTCCTTGCGGTCTCGATCGTGCCACTCTTGGTGCTGACACGCCGTGACCTCGCCAGCACCTGATCGACTGACCATCCGTGCCCGTGGCTTGAACAAGTCCTACGGGGACGTGCTCGCCCTCAACGACTTCAACCTCGACGTCTGGGAGGGGAGCCTGCTCACCCTGCTCGGCCCGTCGGGATGTGGCAAGACCACCGCACTTCGGGTGATCGCGGGTTTCGAGCAGGCCGAGGGCTCGGTGGAGATCAGGGGTCGGAAGGTGCTCGGGCCCGGCGTGTTCGTCCCGCCGGAGAAGCGGAGGGTGGGGATGGTCTTTCAGGACTATGCCCTGTTCCCTCACATGACGGTGGCGCGCAACATCGGGTACGGCCTCGATCGTGACCGGGATCCGAAACGAGTCGACGAGTTACTCGACCTGGTAGGCCTCACCGGGCTCGGGGATCGGATGCCGGGCGAGCTCTCCGGCGGCCAGCAGCAGCGGGTCGCCCTGGCCCGGGCCATGGCGCCGTCACCGGACGTCGTGCTGCTCGACGAGCCCTTCTCCAATCTGGACGCCAACCTCCGCGATCGGGTGCGTCGTGAGCTCAAGCTGATCCTCGCCGAGGCGAGGACCACCGCCGTGCTGGTCACCCACGATCAGGAGGAGGCACTGGCGAGCTCCGACCTGGTGGCCGTCATGTACCAGGGGCGTGTCGTCCAATTCGACACCCCCGCAGAGCTGTACACCCGGCCGGCAGACCCCTGGGTCGCGGCGTTTCTCGGAGTTGCCGACGCGCTCAACGCGACCGGTCATCGCGGCTATGCCGACACCATGCTGGGCCGTTTCAAGACAGACCTCCGTGGCCCCGTGGTCGTGGTGGTGCGCCCGGAGGACGTCCAGCTCTCCATGGGCGAGGCTCCCAACGCGGTAGTGGCCCACACCGAGTTCTTCGGCCACGACCAGCTGGTGACCGTGGCATTGCCGGGGGGCACCCGGGTCAGGTCGCGGATCGGCCCCAGGCCCCGGTACGAGCCGGGTGACCACGTCCGGGCCCGCGCTTCGCATGCCCGTGTCTTCCCGGCGCGGAGCTAGCGCTTTCCCCGAAGTTGAGCGGATTTGCGCCATATCCGGCTCGAGCAACCCGGGGTTCGGCTGGTCGGTGCCTTCAGCCCCCGATGTAGGACATCTCCACGGGTACGGCCAGACGCGAGGTGTTGGCGGAGCGGACTTCGGAGTAGCGGTCGTCGCGTTTGGCCCAGACCTCGTCGATCACCTGGCCGACGTCTCCCCCCGATCTCATCACGTCACGCAACGAGCTGCCGGTGGCGGCGAACAGGCAGGTGTACAACGTCCCCTCGGCCGAGACCCGGGCCCGGGTGCACGACCCACAGAAGGGCCTGGTCACCGAGGCGATCACACCCACCTCGCCGGCGCCGTCGACATAGCTGAAGCGGCTCGCCACCTCGCCCGGGTAGTTTGGCGGGACCGGAGCCAGGGGGAACTCGGCGTCGATCCACCCGATGATGTCGGCGGCGGGGACCACGTCGTCGAGACGCCACCCGTTGGTGTTGCCCACGTCCATGTACTCGATGAACCTGACGATGTGGCCGGTGCCCCGGAAATGCCGCGCCATGTCGAGCACGGCGTGCTCGTTCACACCACGCTTGATCACCGCATTGACCTTGATGGGCCCGAGACCGGCGGCGCCGGCGATGTCGATGGCCTCGAGGACGGCCGAGACCGGGTAGCCGACGTCGTTCATCGCCTGGAAGGTGGGTTCGTCCATGGCGTCGAGACTCACCGTCACCCGGTCGAGCCCGGCCGAGGCGAGCGCCTCCGCCTTGCGGGCCAGGAGGGAGCCATTGGTCGTCAGGGTCAGGTCGCGGACCCCCTCGATGGCGGCGATCCCGGCGATCAGGTCCTCGATCCCCTTGCGGAGCAAGGGCTCTCCCCCGGTGATGCGCACCTTGCTCACCCCCCTGGCCACGAATTGGCTGACCAGTGTCTCGATCTCGGCGAAGGTGAGCAGTTGATCGCGCGCCAGGAATTGGTACGTCGGCCCGAAGACCTCCTTGGGCATGCAGTAGGTGCACCTGAAGTTGCAGCGGTCGGTGACCGAGATCCTCAGGTCGCGGAGTTGACGGTCGAACAGGTCGTTGGCCGGGGCCACGTCGGGAACACTATGCCGGGAATCGGGCAATCCATCGACCCTGGGACGGTTGAGCCAATAGGCCTAAAGAAAAATCGGCGATTCGTCCGATGCTGTCACTGACATCACCAAAGGAGGCATCTGTGAGGGCAAAACGGGGGCGACACGAGCGAATCGAGTGCCGGCACCGTCGCAAGGAGATCATCGAGACGGCGGGACTGCGTCGCACGGTCTGCCCTCGCTGTCGCACTGTCACGGTGGACTTCCTCTACGACGTGTTCGCCGAGCAGCAACGACAGCTTCGAGTCCTCGCCCGCTGACTAGTCATCGGGTGTGATGTGGCGATGGCACCCAAGTGCCGGCGCCCGGATGCCGATCCCGACCACATGACATTGAGCTTCCGCGCCAAGAAGCGGCCCAGTTCCACATGCATTCACCCTTCTGAGATCAGCATCGAGGTCGCCGGGATGAGCCGGTCGGTGTGCGAATCGTGCGGCAGGGTGAGCCTCGTCTTCGTCGACAATCACTACAAGGACCGGGCCGATGAGATCGAGGCCCGTTCGCTGGCGAAACGCTGACCCCAGGCTCCCATCCAGGCTCCCAGCCCCAGGGGGAGGACCAGGAGCGGGACGATCCAGCCCACGAAGGGCAGGAACCAGACCACCCCTGCCAGGATCGAGCCGGCGAGAAGCGAGCGATAGAGATCGCCTCGTCTGAGCACTGACCTGCCGACCCATCCCACCACCGGGATCCCGGCTATCAGGGTGACCGCGAAGGAGAGCCCGAGCAGGGCCAGGATGAGTGGGACCAGCACCGCGAGCAATGGCAGGGCTGCCGCGGCGGGAGCGAGTATCAGCAGCAACACCGTGGCCAGGACCACCAGCAGGGGCGAGAAGAGCACGACTGCGCCGCGAAGCCAGTTCCTGACCGGGGTCGATCCCACTCTTGCCACTGCGGCATCGGTCCTCCTCGGCCAGCCATAGGCGACGGTCAGCGCCGACAGCGCCAGGAACAGCACCGCCAGGAACCTCCCCAGCATCCCCAGGGCGCGCACCCGGAGATTGGGCGGCAGCGTCGACTTCTCCACCACCGCGCCATCGACCGTTGCCCGCTCCAGACCCTGGGCCGGGCTCGCCGATCTGTATCCGAAGTCTCCGCCGACACGGAGCTCGGACGGCAGGAGCAGGGTGCCCACCGACACGTCGACGTCGCCGACCACCTCACCCGAGAGAGCCAGATGACGCTGACTGCCGCTGAGGTCGGAGCCGATCGTCCCCTCCAGGTCGGCATCCCACGACCAGACCAAGACCTCCCCCTCGACCTCCGACTCTGCGGCGAGACGTGTCTCCCAGGCCGTGCCGACCAGATCGCCACCGACCGTGCCCTGCACCGACAGGGTGGTGGCCGCGAACCGGAGCGAGCCCTCCACCGCCCCATTCACGGTGATCCGGGGAGTCAGGGCGAGCACCGACCCGGTGACGGTCCCTTCGATGACCACCTCCTCGGCGGCGAAGGCGATGAGATCGCCGTCGATCGTGCCCTCCACCACCACCCGGATGGCGGCAGCGTACAGGTCGTCCTCGAGCACGTCGCCCTCGGGGATGATCACGAACTCGGCGTTCGACGTCTGGGCGGCGAGGGCCGGCGTGGCCATCGCCCACAGGAGCCCCGCCGACAACCAGATGCCGAGGGCGGCCCTATAGCGGGAGGGCATCGGCCGCCAGGTCGAGGAGCGACCCGGGGAGGACACCCCAGATGATCGTGGTGACGACCGCGGCGGCGAGCACCCATCTGATCGTGCCCGGCACCACCACCGTGGTGGCATCGCTCTCCTGCATGTACATCACCACGATTATCCGGAGATAGAAGGCGAATGCGATCACCGATGCGACCACGGCGACGATCACCAGCCACTCGTGCCCGCCGCTCCACGCGTCGCTGAACACCCCGAACTTGGCCACGAAGCCCGAGGTGACGGGCAGCCCCGCCATCCCCAGGAGAAGCACGGCGAACGACCCGGCGAGGAGCGGGCTGCGCCGGGCGAGCCCGCGATAGGCGTCCAGGTCGGACTCGGCATTGTCCGCCCCGCTCACCGCCGCCACCACGGCGAATGCCCCCAGGAGCTGTAGGGAGTAGATGGCGAGGTAGAAGAGCACACTCTCGGTGCTGGCACCCACCACCCCGGTCATGATGAAACCGGCGTGGGCCACCCCGGAGTAGGCGAGCATGCGGCGCACATCACTCTGCACCAGGGCGAGGACCGACCCCAGCAGCATGGAGAGAGCGGCGATGGCGGCGACGATGGGCGTCCAGTCGGCCTCGAGCGCACCGGCACCGGTGAGGAGGATCCTGACGATGGCGACGAACCCGGCGACCTTGGCAACTGCCGCCATGTAACCCACCACACCGGCCGGGGCACCCTGGTACACGTCCGGGGCCCAGGAATGGAACGGGGCCGCCGACACCTTGAACCCCAGCCCCACGATCACGAGGCCCAGCCCGATCAGGATGACACCCGGGGAGAAGAGCACGAAGCCGTCGAGGTAGCTCTGGATGGCGATCACCTCGAACTCGCCGGTGCCTGCGTAGATCAGCGCCACCCCGTAGATGAAGATCGCCGAGGCGAACGACCCGAGCAGGAAGTACTTGATGGCGGCCTCGTCGGAGCGGGCACGCTCACGTGACATCCCGGCCAGGACGTAGAGGGAGATCGAGCCGACCTCCAAGCCCAAGAAGGTCATGACCAGGTTGTTGGCGGCCACCATGATCGAGAACCCGGCAGTGGCCACCAGGATGAGGGCCGTCGCCTCCGCGGCGCGTCTTCCCAGGCCTTCGATGTAGCGCCACCCCGCCAGCAGCCCGAAGCCGGTGACGGCGAGCAGGGCGATCCTCCCGAAGACGGCGAGCCCGTCCATGACGATCAGGCCGGAGAACTTGATCAGCTCGCCCAATCGCTCGAACTCCCGGGCGTCACCGGCGAGCAGCCACTGGATCACCGAGGAGGCGATGGCGGCGACCACCGAGCCGGCGGCGATCGCCCCGAGCACGCGAGGCGCCGGCTTCCACTGCACCTCGACGAGCAAAACGGCGGCGGCCCCCACCGAGAGCACTATCTCGGGCACGATCGCGATCCAGGAGATCTCGGGGAGGCTCAACCCTCGTCACCTCCGGCGACGAACACGTCGCCTAGCCGGCCGGGGACCGGGACCTGGTAGTCGGTGCTCGCCACGACATGGTCGAGGAGGGCCTCGGTGGACGGCGCGATCTTGTCGAGGAGCACGTTGGGGTACAGACCCAGGACCAGCACCAGGGCGGCGAGCGGGGCGAGCAGCGACACCTCCCGCGCCGAGAGATCGGGGAGGAGCCGGTTCTCCTCTGTTTCGGGGAGACCGGTGAAGACCCTCTCGTACGCCCAGAGCAGGTAGATGGCGGCCAGGATCACGCCGGAGGCGGCCACGATCGTGGGCACCGGAAGGGTCGTGAAACTGCCGATGAGGACCAGGAACTCTCCGACGAAACCGTTGAGACCGGGCAACCCGATCGATGCGAAGGTCATGAACAGGAAGAAGCCGGCGAGCATCGGCATGCTCTTCTGCAGACCGCCGAGCTCGGCGATCAGCTTGGTGTGACGGCGCTCGTAGATCATCCCGACGATGAGGAACAGGCCGCCGGTGGTGAGACCGTGGTTGACGTTCTGGATCACCGCTCCCTGCAGGCTGCCCGAGGTGAGGGCGAAGGTGCCCAGCACGATGAAACCGAGATGGCTCACCGATGAATAGGCCACGAGACGTTTCAGGTCCCGCTGGACGATGGCCACCGCCGCCCCGTAGACGATCCCGATGACGGCGAGGATCGCCATGATCCAGACCGCGTCCACAGAGGCCTCGGGGAAGAGGGAGAGATTGAAGCGAAGCAGGCCATAGGTGCCCAGCTTCAGCAAGACGCCGGCCAGCAGCACCGATCCGGCGGTGGGTGCCTCGGTGTGGGCATCAGGCAGCCAGGTGTGCACCGGGAACAAGGGCACCTTGATGGCGAACGCCAGGGCGAAGGCGGCGAACAGCCAGCGCTCGGCCGACTGGCCCAGTTCGAGGGTCATCAGGTCGGAGATGGCGAACGAGACGGCGCCGGTCTGCTCTCCATGGGTCACCGCGAGGGCGATGATTCCGGCCAGCATCAGAGCCGAACCGAAGGCGGTGTAGATGAAGAACTTGAGGGCCGCGTACACCCGGCGCTCGCTGCCCCAGATGCCGATGATGAAGTACATCGGGATCAGGATCGCCTCGAAGAAGACGAAGAACAGGAACAGGTCCAGGGAGAGGAACACCCCGATCATCCCGGCCTCGAGCAGCAGGGTGTTGACCACGAACTCCTTGGTCCGATCGGTGATCGCGGTCGAGGCCGCGAGGGCGATGGGCACGAGGACGGTGGTCAGCGCGACCATCGGCATCGAGATCCCGTCGACGCCGAGACTCCAGGCAATGCCCCATGGCTCGTACCAGACGTGATGCTCGGTGAACTGGTAGCCGGGCACCGGCTCGAAGACGAAGAAGACGTAGCCGGCGAGGGCGAGGGGCAGCACGGAGAGGGCGATGCCCAGGGGCAGCTGCAGCTCGCGGCGTTGTCGGGGCAGCAACCCGACGACACAGGCGCCGACGACCGGCAAGAGGATGAGCCAGGTCAGCACGCGGCCACCTGAGGTGGCCGGGAGGTGAAGTCCGCCGCGGGCGCGGCGACCCCGGCCGACCGGCGTCTCTTCGCCCCGAGGTCCGCAGGGCGTCGTGCGGTATACCCGTCCGTGACCGGTTCTGCCCGAGGGGCGAAGTCGGCCGGCATCATCATGAGCCTGACACCATCCAGATCACCACGGCCACCGCCCCGCCGAGCAACAGCGCCCCGTAGTTGCGGACGAATCCGGACTGCACCGGCCGGGCCAGGTCCCCGAGGCGACGCACCGCCCGGGCGACCCCGTTGACGGCGCCATCGATCACCTTGGAGTCGGCGAGTGCGGCGATGTCGGCCATCAGCCGACCCGGGGCGACCACGAGCCGGCCGTAGATGTCGTCGACGCGGTAAGCCTCCTCCCAGGTGCCCCAGAGCGGCTGGAACCCTCGTTCGAAGCCGGCCCAGCCCTCCCGCGGCTGGCGGTAGGTGAGAAAGGCCACCCCGGCGCCGGCCAGGCCGGCGAGCACGGAGAGCCCGGCGAGGAGCACGAACATGGCGAGCCCCTCCGGGGGATGGGCCAGGCGCACGCCCTCGAATGCGGGTTCGAGGAAATGCTCGAGGGTGGTTCGGAGCGGGGTGTTGACCAGGCCACCCACCACGGTCAGCCCGGCCAACGCCGCGAGGGGCAGGGTCATCACCCGCGGGGACTCGTGGGGCTCGGTGTCGTCGTCCCATCGGGGCTCGCCGAGAAAGACCATGACCCATTGCCTGGTCATGTAGAAGGCGGTGATCAGCGCCGTCACCAGCCCGACCACCCACAACGCGGAGAACCACCCGCCCCTGGCGAACGCGGAAGCGAGGATCTCGTCCTTCGACCAGAAGCCGGCGAGCGGGGGGATGCCCGAGATGGCGAGGGTGGCGATGGCCATCGTCCAGGCGGTGACCGGCATCCGCTTGAGCAGCCCGCCCATCTTGTGCATGTCCTGGGTGTCGCTCATGGCGTGGATCACCGAGCCTGCTCCCAGGAAGAGGAGGGCCTTGAAGAAGGCGTGGGTCATCAGATGGAAGATCCCGGCGACGTAGGCGGTGGTGCCCACGGCGAGGAACATGTAGCCGAGCTGGGAGATGGTCGAGTAGGCGAGCACCTTCTTGATGTCACGCTGGGCGAGGGCGATCGTCGCCGCCCACAAGGCGGTGGCCGCTCCCACCGTCGCCACCGTCACCTGGGCGGCGGTGCTCAACTCGAAGATCGCCGCCGAGCGTGAGATCAGGTAGACACCGGCGGTGACCATGGTGGCGGCATGGATCAGGGCCGAGACGGGGGTCGGGCCCTCCATGGCGTCGGGCAGCCACACGTAGAGAGGGATCTGGGCCGACTTGCCCGCCGCACCCACAAGGAAGAGCAGACCGATCGCCGTGGCCAGACCGCCAGTCAGCTCCTGGGGGGCACGCTCGAAGATCCCGCTGTAGGAGAGGGTCCCGAAGGTGGTGAACACGATCATCAGCCCGACCATGAACCCGAAGTCGCCGACTCGATTGACCACGAACGCCTTCTTCGCCGCCGGCGGAGGAGCGGCCTTGGTGAACCAGAAGCCGACGAGGAGATACGAGCACAAGCCGACCAGCTCCCAGCCGAGGAACAACATGGCGTAGTTGCCGGCGAGGACGAGGGTGAGCATGGAGGCGGCGAAGAGGTTGAGGTAGGTGAAGAAGCGATGGAAGCGCTCGTCGCCGTGCATGTAGCCGATGGCGAAGACATGGATCAGGGTGCCCACCCCCGTCACCACCAGGGTCATCAGTGCCGACAGCGGATCCCAGAGGATCTCCATGTTGGCCCCGATAGCGGGCATCCACTCCCAGAGGACCACGGTCTCACCGTGGCTCGAGCCGGCGAGGAACGGCAGGGCGGCGACCACGGCGACGGCGAAGGAGCCCCCGACGGCGGCGCTCGCCAGCCAGCCGGCACGTGGCTCGCCGACGAAGCGCCCGAAGAGATGGAGGAACAGCGCCCCGGCGAGGGGAAGGGCGATGACGACCCAGAGGAAGTCGATCATCATCCCCTCATCTCCGACAAGTCGTCGACGGAGGCCGTCGACCGGGTCCGGAAGATGGAGACGATGATGGCGAGGCCGACCACCACCTCTGCGGCGGCGACGACGAGGATGAAGAACACCGCAACCTGGCCGTTGATGTCGTTCAGGGCACGCCCCGCCGAGATCAAGGTCAGATTGACCGCGTTGAGCATCAATTCGATGCACATGAACATGATCAGGGCGTTGCGTCGGAGGAGGAGCCCGAAGGCGCCGATGAGGAACAGCGCCGCGGCGAGGCCCATGTACCAGCCGGGGTCGACCATCAGCTCTCTCTCCGCCGGTAGTGGGCCAGGGCGATCGCCCCGGCGGCCGCGACGGTGAGCAACAGCGCGGTGGCCTCGAAGGCGAGGACCCAATCAGTGAACAAGGGGACGGCGACGGCCTCGATCGTCCCGTTGGTCACGTCGGGGAGGGTGGCCGGCGCCGCGGCCGGCACCCAGTCGAAATCACCGAACAGGGTCAGCCCGGCGGCCAGGAGCACGATGGCCCCGGCCACCACACCGACGATCAATCGCTGGTGGGGAAGGCTCTCTTCGCGACGCTCCTCCTTGTCGACGCCGATGAGCATGATCACGAACAGGAAGAGGGTGAGCACGGCCCCTGCGTAGACGATCACCTGCACCGCCGCCACCAGGTGGGCCAGCTGGGTCACATAGATGACCGCGACCGAGAACAGGGTGGCGAGGAGCCCCATCGCCGAGTAGATCGGGTTCCTGGCGGCCACCACCGTCACCGCCCCGGCCAATGCGACCAGCCCCATTGCCACGAAGAGAAGCGCCTCAATCATTCGGCTGCTCCGATCGGGCGTCACGCTCCTCCTGGGTGGGCTCCGGGTCCCACGAGGCCGGGCCTGCGGTGTCCCGCCACATCTTCACCCCTTCGTATGCGGCGACTCCGGAAGGGGCGGTCGCCCGCACCCAGCCGTCGGCGGTAGCCAGCTCACCGGGGTCGATGAGCGGGTCATCGGGGAACATGTGCGGCACGTTCCCCTCCCGGTCCATCAGCAGCTCCTTGCGGGTGAAGATCCCGTCCTCCCGATTGGTGGTGGACATCTCGAAGAGCTGGGTCATGGTGATCGCCTCGGTGGGGCAGGCCTCCACACAGAGCCCGCAGAAGATGCAGCGGAGCATGTTGATCTCGTAGACGTAGCCGTAGCGCTCACCGGGCGAGACCGGGTGCTCCGGGTCGTTGTCGGCGCCGCGGACGTAGATGCAGCGGGCGGGGCACGCCCCGGCGCAGAGCTCGCACCCGATGCACTTCTCCATGCCGTCGGGGTAACGGTTGAGCACGTGTCGCCCGTGGAAACGCTGGGGCTTCTCCCGTTTCTCGTGGGGATATTCGGTGGTCACCATCTCCCGCCCGGTGATGGTGCGCACCATCGTCGCACCGGTGACCCGCAGGCCCTTCAGGAACTCGGTGAGCGCACCCATGGCTAGGAGCCCACCCAGGGCAGCCCGAACTGGCGCACTCCCATCGCGACCGCCGACACCATGATCCACGTGAGGGCGGCGGGGATGAGCCGCTTCCAGCCCAACGTCATCAGCTGGTCGTAGCGAAGCCGCGGCAGGGTCGCCCGAAGCCAGAAGAAGACGAAGACGATGACATAGGTCTTGAGGATGAACCAGACCGTGGGCAGAACCGCCGAGACGAAGGCGGGAACGGAGCTCTCGAAGGTCGGGCCGTGCCAGCCCCCGAGGAAGAGTGTGGCGGCGATTGCCGACATCGAGAAGATGTTCACGTACTCGGCGAGGAAGAACATGGCGAAACGCATCCCCGAGTACTCGGTGTGATAGCCGCCGACGATCTCCTGTTCCGCCTCCACGAGATCGAAGGGGGCGCGGTTGGTCTCGGCGACGATCGCCATCATGAAGATCACGAACGCGACGATCTGGGGGAACACGTTCCATCGGGGCACGAACCCGAGCCAGGTCCCCTCCTGACGGGCGACGATCTCGGTGAGGCTCAGGGTGCCGCCGTCACCTTGGGTCGCGGTGTACATGACCACGGCCACCATCGCCAGCCCCATGGCCGCCTCGTACGAGATGGCCTGGGCCGTTGCCCGGATCCCACCGAGCAGCGGGTACTTCGAGCCCGAGGACCACCCGGCCAGGACCACGGCGTACACCGCCATCGACGACATCGCCAGGATGAAGAGGAGCCCGATGTTGAGATCGGCCCCCTGGAGGATGACCTCCTCCCCTCCGATCGTGAACGGGGCGCCGAAGGGCACCATCATGAAGATCAGGAACGCGGGGATGACTGCCAGGAAAGGGGCGAGCAGGAACATTCCCAGCTCCACCTTCCGCGGTGTGATCGACTCCTTGAAGAAGAGCTTCAGCCCGTCGGCGACCGTCTGCAGGATCCCCCAGGGGCCGGCCCGCATCGGGCCGAGGCGACTCTGCATGTCTGCCACCACCTTGCGCTCCGCCCAGACGTTGATCACCGTGGCCGACAGGAGCAGGACGAACACGAGCACGACCCGGAGGGCGACGATCCCGATCGCTGCCCAGTCCATCAGTTGACCACCTTCACCCTGACCACCGGGTCGGTGCCCAGCGAGGCGGCACCCACCTGGTTCATGGGCACGTAGACGACACCCGGCGGAGTCGAGGGATCGAGCACCGCGGTGAACTCCCCCTCACCCTGGCTGGTTGTCACCATGACCGCAGAGCCCTCGTTGACGCCGAGACCTGGGGCGTCGGCCGGATTGAGCTTGGCAACGGCACCCGGTGCCAGCGAGTGCAGCGAGCGGCAGTGACGAAGCCGGACACCATCGTCGTAGAGGGTGCGGGCGCGGTGCAGTGTGAGCTGGGCGCCCGGCGCCTGGGGGCCCTCGAGGCCGACCGGGATGTGCTCCAGGGCCTGGCGGCCATTCCGGGGGACCACCACGCCGTCACGCGCCTCCCACTCCAGGAAGTCATGGGTCACCCCGTCATAGAGGGGCAGATTCTCCGCGATCTCCTTGGCGATCGTCTCTGCCGACGAGAGGCCGAGGGAACGGCCCAAGTGCCCGGCGATGTCCTCGATGATCGACCAGTCGGGGCGGGCCGCCCCGGGGGCGGGCCTGATCCGGTTCACCTTCTGCACCCGGCCTTCGACATTGGTGACCGTGCCCTCCTTCTCGGCGAAGCCGGCCGCGGGGAGGACCACGTCGGCGTCCCGGTTGGAATCGTGGAGGAACAGGTCGATGGAGACGACATACTCGGCGCCATAGAGGCCGTCCTCGGCGACCCGGGCATCGGGCATGTCACGTCTCGGGTCGGCGCCGACCAGCAGCAGGGCCCTGAGAGTGCCCTCGGAGAGGGCCTCCATGATCTGGCGGGTGTCCTTGCCGGGACGGTCGGCGGCGACCCGGCCCGGTCCCAGATCGGGAGCAAGGCCCATGTCGAGGGCGCCGAACACGTTGGAGCGGTGATGGAGAGGGAGGATCCTGGCCGATCCGGCGGTACGACGGACCATGGCGGCGACCGACTCGGCGAGACGCGGGCCGTCGGCGACACTCGCCATTCCCACCACGGCCACCACCCCCTGAGCAGAGAGGGCGGCAGTCACCTCGGGATGGGTGCCGTCGCCGATCTCCTCGAGGAGGGCGAAGCCCCCACCCGGACGGTAGGTGAGCTTGATGGCTGCCCGATCGTCCAGCCCGGTCGCCCGGGGATGGACGACGACGAGCTTCTTGCCCAGCTGTTGGGCGGCGCGACGCACCCGGAGGTAGAGCGTCGGGTGCTCCTCTTTCAGATCGGGCCCCCAGACCAGGATGGTGTCCGCCTCGTCCAGGTCCGAGATCAGGGCGCGGTCCACGGTCGCCGCCAGGAAGGGGGCGGACAGCCCGTCGTCCATCCTGGCGTCGACATGGGGTGTCCCCAGCACCTCGCGGGCGAAGCGTGAGAGGGCATAGGCGTCCTCGTTGGTGCCGTTGGCCCCGCCGATCACCGCGACCGACTCTCCCCCGTCCTCTTCCAACACCAGCTGGAGCCGGGAGGCCACGATGTCGAGGGCCTCGGGCCAGCTCACCTCGACCAGCTCGCCGTCACGTCTCAGCAGAGGCGACGTCAAGCGATGCTCGGACTGCAGGTACTCATGACCCCAGCGGTCCTTGTCGGAGAGCCACCCGTGGTTGGTTGCGTCGTTGTCGACTCCCACCAGACGCAGCACCTCGTTCTGACTGGCGTGGATCTCGACCCGGGGATGGGCGGTGTCGTAGAGACCCGAGCTCTCCACCCTGGTGAGGTCCCAGGGCCGGGCCCGGAATCGGTACGGCTTGGCGAGCAGGGCCCCCACCGGGCAGAGCTGAACGGTGTTGCCCGAGAAATACGAGGCGAAGGGATGGTCGGGGAAGGTGTTCACCTCGGTGGTGTTGGCCCGGTCCATGAACTCGATGAGCGGGTCACCAGAGATCTCCTCGGAGAAGCGGGTGCACCGTGCGCAGAGGACACATCGCTCCCGGTCCAGCAGCACCAGGTCGGAGAGAGGGATGGGCTTCTCGAAGTGCCGCTTGATCTCGACGAACCGGCTCTCCCCGGGGCCGTAGGCCAATGCCTGGTCCTGGAGCGGGCACTCGCCCCCCTTGTCGCAGACCGGGCAGTCGAGGGGGTGATTGGCGAGGAGGAACTCGAGGACCGCCTCCTGGGCCTTCTTCACCTCGGCGTTCTCGGTGTCCACGGCCATCCCGTCCGCCACCTGGTTGGTGCAGGCGGTGACGATCATCGGCCCGCGCGGGGTCTCCACCTGGACCAGGCACATCCGGCACATCCCCACCGGCTCCATCCGCTCGTGCCAGCAGAAGCGGGGGATGTAGGTGCCGCTGTCCTGGGCGGCCCTGATGACGAGCTCCCCCTCGGGAACCCGATGCTCCACCCCGTTGATCGTGATGTTGACGAGGTTGGTCTCGGTAGTCACGTGCGATCCCCCTCGATCGCGACCTGGTCAGGTGATCGCCCTTCCCCGACGGCACTGGCGACGTGTAGCGAGCGGGGAGTCTGGGGAGTCGCCCCCCCAGAAACGACAGCACCAGGGAACCAGCAGCCTCCCCGGGCAACATGCTCCTCGACCTCGTCTCTGAAGTAGTCGCGCAGGGCGATGATCGGCGACACCGCCGACGGGCCGAGGGGACAGATCGTGGTCATCTTCGGCGGCCAGGCGAGACCGATGCTGATCCCGTCGGAAACGTCGATCAGCAGATCCAGGTCGACGCTGCGACCGAGACCGCTCTCGAGACGACCGAGGACCATCTCCATCCAGGTCGTGCCCTCCCGGCATGGGGTGCACTGGCCACACGACTCGTCGGAGAAGAATCGGACCACCCGCTCGGCGGCGCGGACCATGCAGGTGTCCTCGTCCATGACGATGACGGCCCCGGATCCGAGCATCGAGCCGGCGGCGGCGGCCGCTTCCTTGGTGATGGGAAGGTCGAGATGCTGCTCGGGCACGAACCATGGAGCCGAGGCGCCCCCCGGGATCCACGCCTTGAGCCCGTTGCCGCCACGGATCCCCCCGCCCACGTCGTAGATGAGGTCACGCCAAGTGATCCCATGTGCCAGCTCGTAGTTCCCCGGCTTCTCGACATGCCCGGAGAGCGACATCATGAAGGTCCCGGTGTCCTCGGAGTCGGTGAGCCCCGAGTACTTCGCCGCTCCCATCGCCAGGATGTGAGGCAGGTTGGAGAGGGTCTCGACGTTGTTGACGATGGTGGGCTTCATGTAGAGGCCCTTGGCGGCGGGGAAATAGGGAGGCTTGAGACGTGGCTCGCCACGCAGGCCCTCGAGTGAGTTGATCAGAGCCGTCTCCTCGCCGCAGATGTAGGCGCCTGCACCGAGGTGGACGGTCACATCGAGGTCGTAGCCCGAGCCGAAGATCTCGGCGCCGAGATAACCGCGCTCGTAGGCCTCATCCACCGCCCGCTGCACCCGTCGGGCCGGCTTCGCATACTCCCCCCGGACGTAGACGAAGGCATGGTGGACCTCGTTGGCGAAGGCAGTGATGATGATCCCCTCGATCAGCTGATGGGGGTCGCGCTCCAGGAGCTGGCGGTCCTTGAACGTGCCCGGCTCCGACTCGTCGGCATTGACCACCAGGTAGGCGGGCCGCTCCGGGGCGAGAAAGCTCCACTTGAGCCCGGCGGAGAAGGCCGCTCCTCCCCGGCCGAGCAGACCCGATGCCTTGACCTCCTCGACGATGTCGTCCCGGGTGAGCCCGATCGCCCGCTTCGCCTGGACGTATCCCCCGGTCGCCTCGTACCGCTCGATTCCATGTGAGTCGGCCGGGTGCTCCGTCATTCGCCTGGTGACGACCGGGGCGACGCTCACTTACCGGGCTCCCTGGCCATCGTGCCCAGCGGCTGGAATGCCGGATAGGGCCCGATGGCGCCGTCCTCCTCGGCAATGGCCCACTCGAAACTGCGGCGCCCGCCGAAGAGGGACTGCATCTCGTCGCCGTTCACCACCTCGGGCCGGGCCCTTTTCAGCCAGTTGACCAGCTCGCGCCCCTTCGCGGGTGTGACCCCCTCGATGAGCTCGTAGTTCACCTGGACTGCAGGAGCACCCCCGCAGGCTCCGAGACACTCGACGTGCTCGACCGAGATCAACCCTTCGCCGTCGGTCTCACCATGGGGGACACCCGACTCGTCCTCCACCGCGTGGAGCACGTCGTCGGCTCCGAGCAGCATGCACGAGATGGACGTGCAGCAGGAGACGAGGTATCTGCCGGTCGGCTCCCGCTTGTACATCGTGTAGAAGCTGGCCACCGACTGCACCTGGGCGGGGGTGATGCCACACCACTCGGCGACCTCCTCCATGCCCGCCTCCGTGAGGTAACCGTCCTCGGCCATCGCCAGGTAGAGGAGAGGCATGAGCGCAGAGCGCTTCTCCGGGTATCGGGACATGATCTGGCGGGCACGCTCGCGGGTGGCCTCCGACCAGTGCGTCATCGCCGGCGAGATTAGGGAGTTTGGCTCTAGCTAGTGAAACCGGGAACAAGCCCGGGAGCGGGCGTTACCGGTCTACGTCGCCCATCACCGGGTCCATCGAGGCGATGGTGGCGATGGTGTCGGCGACGAGGCTGTCCGCCATGGCGATCGGCAGCGCCTGGAGGTTGTAGAAGGACGGCGCCCGGGTGTGCATCCGGTAGGGCTGGGCGCCGCCATCGGAGACCAGGTAGCAGCCGAGCT
>DASZOM010000032.1:0-9593 GCA_035550735.1 Acidimicrobiia bacterium
GATCGTCTCGGTGAGGTGGCCGACCGCATCCACATCGAGAGGAGGAAGCTCGACCACCTGGCGAAGTGTCAGCGGTTCGAGTCTGGGACCGGGGTCGAAGGTGATCGCCACCCCCATCGCCTCGAGCGGCGTCATGATGTCGGCGAAGACGATGGCCCCGTCCATCCCGAAACGACGCACCGGCTGCAGGGTCAGCTCGGCGGCCAACTCGGGCGTCGACACGACCTCCTGGAACTCGTGACGCTCTCGCACCCGGCGGTACTCGGGCAGGTATCGCCCGGCCTGACGCATCACCCATACCGGCGGGCGATCGAGAGGCTCCAGTTCGAGGGCGGCGAGCAACGGCTTGGTCATCCGGCCTCCTCGACCGCCTTCACCAGGATGTCGATGGCGTCATCGATCACCTCTGACTGCGACCTCATCAGGAAGAGCGCCTCGAAGGGTGAGGGCGGCAGAAGCACCCCCTCCCGATAGGCAGCGGCGAAGAAACGCGTGAAGCGGTCCCGGTCCACCTTCTCGGCGTCCTCCCAGGACGTCACCGACTCCGGGCCGAAGAAGAGTGTCAGCATCCCGCCGACTCGTTGCACACACCCCGGGATCCCCTGGGCTCGAAGGGCCGAAGACAGCCCGGACTCGAGCCGCGCCCCCATCGTCTCCAGCTCGTCGTATAGCTCGGGGTGCTCCGCGATGTGACGGAGAGTCGCCAGACCTGCGGCCACCGCCAACGGGTTGCCGGCCAGGGTCCCGGCCTGATACACCGGCCCGTCCGGCGCCACCCGACGCATCAGGTCTCGACGACCGCCGTACCCGGCGGCGGGAGTGCCCCCCGAGATCACCTTGCCGAGACAGGTGAGGTCGGGCTCGACGTCATAGCGCAGCTGTGCCCCGCCCCGGGCCACCCGGAAACCGGTCATCACCTCGTCGAAGACGAGCAGCGCCCCGTGCTCGTCACAGAGGCGCCGGAGCCCCTCGAGGAAGCCGGGCAGGGGCGGGACCACCCCCATGTTGCCGGCAACCGGCTCCACGATCACCGCCGCCACCCCGCCGCCGCCGAATGCCCGTTCCACCGACTCCAGGTCGTTGAAGCGGGCGATCCGGGTGTCGGCCAGCGTCGCCGGTGGCACCCCTGGGCTGTCAGGCTCACCGAGAGTCGCAGCTCCGCTGCCCGCCCTCACCAGGAACGGGTCGGCATGGCCGTGGTAGCAACCCTCGAACTTGACGATGCCCGGCTTGCCGGAGGCGGCGCGGGCCAACCTGATCGCCGATGCGGTGGCTTCCGTTCCCGAGTTGACCAGACGCATGATCTCGATCGAGGGCACCATCTCCACTACCAGCTCGGCCAGCTCGACCTCACCCGGGGTGGGGATTCCGTAGGAAGTCCCCTTGCGGGCCGCCTCCTCGACCGCCGCCACCACCGCCGGCTCGGCGTGGCCGAGGATGAGGGCGCCCCAGGAGCAGATGAAGTCGATGAGCTCGACACCGTCGACGGTGCTGAGACGGGCTCCGGAGGCGGATGCGACGAACGGAGGCGTGCCGCCCACCGCCTTGAAGGCGCGCACCGGGGAGTTGACCCCACCGGGCATCACCTCGACCGCACGGCGGTACCAGGACCGTGACGTCTCCCCGCTCGAGCTCATGCTTCGTGGAGGGCGCGGGCGGCACGTGTGGCGAAGTAGGTGAGGATGATCCCGGCGCCCGCCCTGGCGATGGCGGTCAGCGACTCGAGCATCACCCTCTCCCCATCGATCCAGCCGTTCCCGGCCGCGGCCTCGATCATCGAGTACTCGCCCGAGACCTGATACGCAGCCAGCGGATGATCCACTCGTGCCCGCACCGCCGAGATGACATCGAGATAGGGACCGGCCGGCTTCACCATCACCATGTCGGCGCCCTCGGCGATGTCGAGCAGCACCTCCACCAGAGCCTCGCGGACGTTTGCCGGGTCCATCTGGTGGGTGCGTCGGTCTCCGAACGCCGGCGTCGACCCGGCGGCGTCGCGGAAGGGGCCGTAGAAGGCGCTGGCGTACTTGGCCGAGTAGGAGCAGATGGCGAGCTCGGGGAAGCCGGACGTGTCGAGCGCCGAGCGAATCGCCTCCACCCTCCCGTCCATCATGTCGGAGGGAGCGATCACATCGGCTCCTGCCTCGGCGTAGGTGGTGGCGGCCTGGGCGAGCAGGGGCAGGGTCCGGTCGTTGTCCACGTTGTCGTTGTCGAGGACTCCGCAATGACCGTGGCTCGTGTACTCACAGAGACACACGTCGGCCCAAACGGTGAGACCGTCGACCTGGTCCTTGATCCCTCGGATGGCGCTGGGGACAGGCCCCGACGGATCCCAGGCACCGGTACCGGTCTCGTCTTTGCCGGCGGGGACACCGAAGAGGATCACCCCGCCGACACCTGCGGAGACGGCCTCCTTGACCACCGGGATCAACTCGTCGACCGAGAGCTGGGAGTGCCCGGGCATGGACCCGATCGGGTTCGAGACGCCGCGGCCCGGGACGACGAACAAGGGGAGGACGAAGGACGCAGGATCGAGCCGGGTCTCGGCTACGAGACGCCGCAGGGCGGCAGACCGCCGGAGCCGGCGATTGCGGGCAACCGGGTAACCAATCACAGTGGGCTCCTCTCGCTGAGGTGTTGGGCGACGGCCTCGATCATGAGCGGGTATTCGGGGCGGGCCGGGACGACATCCGGAGGGTGCCCTTCGGCGGCGAGCGCCGCCGCGGTGGTGGCACCGATTGCGGCGAGGATCATTCCGTCGAGACCACGTCCCATCACCCATCCCGCCACCGCCGACGGGGAGGCGAACAGGGCGGCGTCGACGGCATCGGCTCGAGGTGGGATCGACCTCGTCTCGTAAACGACGAGATCGGTGACAGCGGCCCCGAGGTCTCGCAGCCGGGCCGCCGTGGATGGTTCGGCGGCGAGACCATGCGCCCAGAGCACCTGTCGGCCCGCCACCGAGCCGGTCAGGCCGTCCAGCAGCGAGTCGGCCCCGGCCTCGCCGGTGGCGGCCACCAAGCCTCCTGCCCGCACCACGGCCGCCGCCGACCGCGCCCCGACCGCGGCGACCGGAAGGTCGGGCATCCCCCCGTTGGGCCAGAGGACCATCACAGTCCGAGGGGAGGTCACGATCAGCCAATCGACGGCTCGGGCGGCGGCTCTTGCTTCCTCCAGGGTGGCGTGCTCGGCTGCGACCACGTCGACGCAGGGAAGCGACACGGGCTGGAGCCCCTGGCTGGTCACGAGATCTGCCAGTTCGGCGACCCGCTCCGAAGTCGTGGTCAGGGCGACTCGTGGCACGCTCACAGGCCAAGCTCCGCCTGCAGTCGCCTTGCCGCCTCGTCCGGTGTGACGGCCCGCACCCGGCCCGATCGGGGACCGTGCTCGTCCTCCACGAACCCGGCCATCTCTATCCGATCGTCCCCGGAAAGGGCCAGCGCCCCCAGGGCCGAACGGCACCCGGCGCTGGTTCGGGCGAGGAGCGCTCGCTCCGCCTCGACCGCGGCCCGGGTGGGTGCGTGGTCGATGTCGACCAGTGCGGCGTGGGCCGGCCCACCCTCGAGCGCCTCGACCGCCATCGCCCCTTGGCCCGGCGCCGGCACCATCTGCTCGATGGTGAACCGGTGCCGGATCTCGTCACCGAGGCCGAGCCGGGTGAGCCCCGCCTCGGCCAGGATCAGCGCGTCGACATCCCCCTGGCGCAGCTTCTCCACACGGGTGTCGACATTGCCCCTGATGTCGACGACCTCCACATCCGGGCGCAGTCTTCGCATCTGGGCGGCACGTCTCGGGCTGCCGGTGCCGACACGCCCGCCTGGTGGGAGAGTGTCCAGGTCGTGGCCGCAGAGGACGTCCCAAGCCCCGCCTCGCTCGGGAAAGGCGGAGACCAGTCCCGGAGGCCCGTCGACGGGCAGGTCCTTGCACGAGTGGACCGCCAATTCGGCCCGGCCCTCGAGCACCGCCTCCTGCACCGCGCGCACGAAGGCGCCCACCTCGGTCAACGTGGCGACCGACGTAGTCCGGTCACGATCTCCCGAGGTCGTCACCTCGACCAGACTCACCTCCGCACCGGGGTGAGCCTTCTCGAGGAGACGGGCGACCATCCCGGCCTGGGCGATGGCCAGCCTCGACCTGCGTGTGGCGATTCGGAGATCACCCATCTTCGACACCGAACGCGTCGGCGATCATCTCGACCGCCTCGGAAGCGCCGCGGCTTCTCTTCAGGTACTCCACGGGCCCGGCGAGCAAGGTGCGGGCCACGGTGTGCGCCGTCTGGCGGAGAATCGCCTCGTCTCCCTGATCGGCGAGACGCCCGGAGAACCGCCTCACCGCCCTGTCGACCACCTCGTCGGCCCCGGCCATGAGGCCCCCGATCAGCGGGCCCACCTGATGATGGTCGCGGTACTGCCGGTGGGCCTCTTCCGCCGCCGACTCGACCATCGCATCGGCCTGCTCCGACCGGCCCCGCCGGTCGGCGAGACGGGCCAGGTCGTCGATGCCGAGATACGAGACATTCCCGGAGGGCAGCGGGGCGAAATCGGGCGGCATCGCCAGGTCGACGAGGAGGAGCGGCTGGTCTCGCCTCGAGAGGGACCCGGCCACGGCGGTGTCGTCGATGATGCGCTGCCTGGCCGAGGTGGCGGAGATGACCACCGGGTGGGAGGCGATCACCTCAGGGGCCGCCGAGAAGGGGCAGACCTCGACACCTGCTTGCGCCGGCACCTTCTCCGGCTGCCGGGCCACCACGGTGACCAGCGGTGGGGAGGGGAGCATCAGCAGGGCCTCCACGGTCGCCGTCGCCATCACCCCTGAGCCGATGACCCCCACGCTCGGCGCCGTCCCGACCGCCTGCGCCGCCACTGCGGCCATCGAATTGTGAGCGGTCCCGGGGATGAGCTCGCGAGCCTGGCGGCCGACCGCCACCGCTCTCTCCAGGATCCGGGCGAAGACTCCGTTGATCCGTCCTGCCTCCTCTGCCTCGAGGAGACCGTGGCGAACCTGGGTGAGGATCTCCCGCTCGCCGAGGATGGGGGACTCGAGCCCGGCGGCGATGCGGTAGAGGTGGGTCACCGCCCGCTCGCCGACACGGATCTCGGGGTGAGCCGCGTCAGCTAGCTCTCCGAACAGACCGACGAGGGCATCATGCAGCCGGCTCTCGTCACCCGGCACCACCACTTCCACCCGAAGACACGTCGAGAGGACGAAGCCGTCGTCGAGATACGGCGCGGTGAGGAGTCGTCTGGCGAGCCGGGCGCGCACGGCGCTGTCGTGACGGGGATAGGCGAAGCTGGCGGCGGCGATCTGGTTCACACCCATGACCTCGGCTCACCGCGGACCATCTCGAGCAGCCTCGCCTCAGGCGTCCCCTCCGCAGGCTCGTGCCCGTACATCCATCGGGCGCGGGGCGGCAGGGAGGAGAGAACCGACTCGACCCGTCCCGAGGTGTCCAGCCCGAATCGGGTCCCCCGATCCCAGACCAGGTTGAACTCGGCGTAGCGGCCACGACGGATCTCGTGCCATTCGATCTCGCGCTCCCCGTACGGCATGTCGACACGTCGCTTCAGGATCGGCACGTATGCGTCTGCCAATGCCTTGCCGAGCTCGTTCTGGAAGACGAAGACCTCGTCGAGATGGTCGGTCAGATGGTCGAAGAAGAGACCGCCCACCCCCCGCGACTCGCCCCGATGCGGCAGGTGGAAGTACTGATCGCACGCCCTCTTCCACCGGTCGTAGTCAGCGACCGGATGCGCCGCGCAGACCGCGGCGAGGGTGGCATGGAAGTGCTCGGCGTCCTCCTCGTACAGGTAGAACGGCGTCAGATCTGCGCCGCCGCCGAACCAAGCCGTCTCATCGGTCTCGAAGTACCTGAGGTTGGCGTGGAATGTCGCCGCATGCGGATTGCGGGGGTGGACGATGATGGAGACCCCGGTTGCGTAGAAGCGGTCGCTGTCGGCTGCAAGACGGTCGGAGAGCCCGCCGGGGGTCTCCCCCTCGACGGCGGAGAAGTTGACCGCCGCCTTCTCGATGGGGCCCTCACCGGCCAGGATCCTGGTGAGGCCACCGCCGCCCTCGTCCCTGGCCCACCGGTCCGCGCCGAATCGGGAGAGACCGTCCACCGTCTCGACGGCAGAGCAGAAGTCCTCCTGGACCTGGCGGTAGACGTCTTCGACCTGTCGTCGATTCATCGCCCCGGGCGAACCAGGTCGGCGACCGCCGAGACGAACACCGGCTCTGCGTTGACACATGGGACCAGCAGGAGATCTTCGCCACCGATCTCCTCCCATTGCCTCCTCAGCCTGATCCCGATCTCCTCGAGCGTCTCCAGGCAGTCGGCAGTGAACGAGGGGGTGAGCACGGCCAGCCTGCGGACACCGGCCCGGTGGAGGTTCACGACCTCCACGTCGGTGTAGGGCTCGATCCATTTCTGCCCTGCCAGCCGGGACTGGAAGGTGGTGCTGTGCGACCCGGGCGGCAAGCCGAGCTCCGCGACGACCGCCCGGGTGGTGGCGAAGCATTGCGCCCGGTAGCAGAACCGGTTGGCCTCCACGATGCGATCGCAGCACTCGTCCCGGGTGAGGCACCACTCGCCGGTTGGGTCACTCTTCCTCACCTGCTTCTCGGGCAGCCCGTGGTAGCTGAAGATGACGTGGTCGGGGTGGAAGCTCTCCAGGTGGGGCTCGGCCACCGAGGCGAGGGCACTGATGTAGCCCGGATCTTCGAAGAAATCGCTGATCGTGGACACCTCGGGGACGTTCCACCTCTCTCCGATCACACGCAGGGTCTCCTCCAGCGCCGACCCCGTCGATGCCGATGCGTAGTGGGGGAAGAGGGGCAGGATGACGATCCGGCTGCAGTTGGCGGCGGCCAACCGGGTCACCGCCGACTCGATCGAAGGCTTCCGGTACCGCATCCCATAGGCGACCACGTAGCCATCGCCTAGGACCGTCTGGAGACGCTCGGCGAGAGCCTCGGTGTGGATGATCAGCGGGGACCCGTCCTCGGTCCAGATCTTGTGATACTGCTCGGCGGAGCGCCGGGGCCGGAAGGGGAGGATCACCGCGTTGAGTAGCAACGCCCGCGCCGGAGCGGGGATGTCGAGCACCCGAGGGTCGCCGAGGAACTCACGCAGATAGGTGCGCACATCGGATACGTCGGTGGAATCGGGTGTGCCGAGCTGCACTAAGAGCACACCGGTGGGCGTCGTGGTGCCGGTCATGACCCCATGCAACCCCCGACCTCCCCCCGACAGCGAGTCGGGATCGATCCGACACCACGTCGGGTCCCAAACCCTTTCCTAATGCATGGGAGCCCAATAGTGGGCTTTTGGACGTTTCATTACGAACGCCCGGCCCACGAACCGGCCAAGAGGCAAAAGATCGAGGCTTGATACGATCGGCTCATGGCGGAACCCAAGACCAAGGTGACCGACGCCAGCGTCGAGGACTTCATCAACAGCGTCGAGAACGACACTCGCCGCGAGGACGCCTTCGAGATTCTCGAGATCTACAAACGGGTGACCGGGCTCGAGCCCAAGATGTGGGGGCCCAGCATCGTCGGATTCGGCGTGTACCACTACAAGTCAGACCGGAGCTCACAAGAGGGTGACTGGCCGCTGGCGAGCTTCTCGCCACGTAAGAAGAACCTGACGCTCTACGTCTACCCCACGAGATTCCCCGACCTGCTCGCAGGGCTGGGGAAGTACACGACGAGTGTCAGCTGCCTCTACATCAACAAGCTGGAGGACGTCGATCTCGGGGTCCTGGAGAAGCTGATCGCCGCCAGCTTCGAGTGGGCCAAGAAAGAGCTGGCCTAACCCTATCCCGAGGTCTTGGGGCGGAGCCGCCAGATGAGGAGCGCGGCTGCCATGGAGAGCACGGCCGCGGTCCACGCCACGGGCTTGCGCCAGGTTCGGGCCAGCGCCAGGTCTCCCTCCAGGGACGACATCACCCGCCACTCCAGATCGGCCGGCGCCGGATAGCGCTCCGCCTCCAGAGCCGACAGCTCACGGGCGAGCCTGGTCATGGCGGCATGACGGGCCTGGCACTTCAGACAGGACGTGGTGTGTGACCTAAACGGCCGCGCCACCTCGTGCTGCTCCACCGCGCTGTTGGCCACGAAGGGTGCGGCCATCTCGCAGATGACGCTCATGCCGAGTCCTCGAGCTCACGGGCGAGCCGGGCCCGCGCCCTGTGGAGACGCACCTTGGCCGCCGTCACCGAGATACCCAGGGTTTCGGCGATCTCGCTGTGCGACCAGCCGTATACGTCCTTGAGCACCACCACCTTGCGCTGACTTGGCGGAAGGAGGTCGAGAGCTGCACGGAGACGACCACGCAGTTCGAGCGTCTCCCCCGCAACCTCGGGGTGGCTGGCGTCGTAGGGCGCGGCGAGGCCGAATTGCTCGTCGATGGAGAGAGTCCGCTGCCGGGCCGCTCGCTTCTTGTGCGTCCACGCCGTGTTCACCGTGATCCGGTAGAGCCAGGTCGACAGCCGGGCATCCCCTCGGAAGCGAGGCAGGGCGCGCCATGCCCGGATCAGCGCTTCCTGCGCGACATCCGACGCGAGATGTGGGTCGCCGACAAGTCGTCTGGCCAAGGTGTAGACCTCGTCTTGGTGAGCTCGCACCAGGGCGGCAAATGCGGCGCGGTCGCCCTGCTTGGCCCTGGAGACCAGCTCGTTCTCTCTTCGCCTTTCGACCTGTGCCGGATCGTTGGGGTTACTCATCGACGAGCTCCACTGTGGCGCTGAGATACTCCAGATCCTGATCGGCGATCGAGATCTCGACCGTCCTCCCCGACCTCTCGACGGTCACCTTGGCCGGATGTGCAGGGAGCATCGGGTTGCGGAACCGGAAGCGGCCTGACGAGAACGGACGGTTCGACGCCGTCCCGGCAGATCCGGCGCGCATGGCCCATCCCGCCTGGAGAAGGCCATGGACCACCACCCCCGGAAACCCGGCGGCCACCCCCGCCTCGTGATCCCAGTGAACCGGGTTCCAGTCCCTGGTGGCGGAGGCGTAACGGACGAGATCGGCGCGAGAGGCCGAGACCTCCCCGTTCATCGGCCCACCGTCGTGGGAGTGAGCGGGCTCGGAGTGCTCGAGCCCGGCCTGGACGGCAGGAGGAGACTCCCCCGAGACGAGGAACAGCGACTTCCCGTCGAGCACCGGATCGGACTCGTCGGTGACTCGCATGTCGAAGGTGACGAAGTGGACCCCACCGCGCTCGCGGACGCGGCCCACGGTCCCACTCACCTGGAGCCTGGCCCCGACCGACAGGTTGCGATGCCAGCGGAACGACTGCTCCCCGTGGACGACAGACCTGCCGAACAACTCGTCGAGGAGCTCGGGTGCCACCACGAACAGGGCGCCTGCGGCGAACCCGGGTGGGGCGTGGCCGGCCCACCGCTCGGGGTCGTCCCCGGTGATCCTGACGTAGTCGGCCACCGCGGCGGGATCGATCCGCCACCCCATCGGCCCGTAGGTCTTGCCCTCGAGATCACTCGGGCTCATCACCGTCACGCTAGCCCTGGCCCCCAGCCGCACACGTGAAGCAAACCCAGGGTTGTGAGCGTCGCTGAGCGACGCTCACA
>DASZOM010000033.1:0-89432 GCA_035550735.1 Acidimicrobiia bacterium
AGGGCGTCCTGTTGGTTCTTGGCGAAGCGGTGGATCTCGTCGAGGAAGAGCACGGTCCGGCGCTCCTCGGTGGCGAGACGCTGTCTGGCCTCGGCCAGGACCTCCCTGATGTCCTTGACCCCGGCCGAAGTGGCCGAGAGGGTGCGGAAGGCGGCATCGGCATGATTCGCCACCAGCATGGCGAGGGTGGTCTTTCCCGTGCCGGGCGGGCCCCAGAGCAGCATCGAGACCGGTTCGCCGGACTCGACGACGTGTCGGAAGGCGGCGCCCTGACCCAACAGGTTGGGCTGCCCGGCCACCTGGGACAGGGATCTGGGGCGCATCCGGGTGGCAAGGGGAGCCGACCGGGCGGCGAGATCCTGGCCGCGGGCCGCGAATAGGTCGGTCATCGCCCTGACGGTACCGCCCACGCCTAGATTCGGCGCATGGCCACCAATCCGTTGGTAGATGCCTGGTTCGATGAGTACGAGCATCCGGCCAAGGACGCCATGTTGCGGGTCAGGGAGATCATCCTCGGCGACGAGCGGATGACCGAGACGATCAAATGGAAGTCGCCAACCTTCATGTACCAGGGCAATCTGGCGAGCTTCAACCCGCGGACCAAGTCTCATGTGAGTCTGATGTTCCACACCGGCGCCTCCATCCCCGGCGACCATCCCCGGCTTCTCGGTGGTGGGGACACCGCCCGTTACATGAAGTTCGACGACCTGGCCGAGGTAGAGGACGCCCGGGAGGAGCTGGAGGCGGTGGTGGACGCGTGGTGCTCGTCGCGTTGACCGGGTCGGGACGCATCGGGTAGGGCGGTAGCACTCGATACGATCCGCCGGTGACCGCCGGCGTCATCGGCCCGGCCGCGATCTGGGCGGCCCTCGCGTTCGCCCTGGTGGGTGTGGTCGCGGGGAGACGTCTCGTCTCCATCGCCTCGGCGGTCATGGCGACCGTCGCGATCCTGGCCCTGGCGATCGCGCTGCTCACCCTGGACTTCTCGCTGGGTTATGTCGCCGAGACCACGAGCGCAGCCACACCATGGCCTTATCGCCTCGCCGCCGTTTGGGGCGGGATGGATGGCTCCATGCTCTTCTACGCCACCATGACCCTGGTGGTGTCGGCGGTTGCGCTACGGAAACCTTCCGAGATGCGGGTCGGAGCCCTGGTGGGAGCAGGCTTGCTCCTGGTGGTGATCGGGCTGGCCAACCCGTTCACGACGCTCGACCTGCCGGCTGTCGACGGGGCGGGTCTCCTCGCCATCCTCCAGCATCCGGCCATGATCTATCACCCACCCCTGCTCTATCTGGGGTTGGTGACGTTGGTAGTCCCCTTCGCCGTCACCATGGGCATGGCCCGGGGTGAGACCGACCGCCAGGTCTGGCTCGCCACCAGTCGCCGCTGGCTCTATCTGTCCTGGACCTTGCTCACCTTCGGCATGGCGGCCGGAGCCAACTGGGCCTATGTCGAGCTGGGTTGGGGCGGGTTCTGGGCGTGGGACCCGGTGGAGAACACGGCTCTCATGCCATGGCTGGCGGCCACGGTGTTCTTCCACACCTCACGTCTGGAACAGGCCAGGGGGCGGATGCGGCGGTGGAACGTCCTGTTCGCAACCCTTCCCTTCGCCCTCTCCGTGGTCGGTGTCTATCTGACACGCTCCGGCGCCACCGGATCGATCCACTCCTTCGCCGAGGACCCGGTGGCAGGCCGGGTCTTGCTGGCTACGGCGGCGTTGGCGACGGTGGTGAGCCTGGTGACGGCGCTCAGGTCGGAGCCGGGATCGCCATGGGAGCGGTTCCGGCTGGACCGTGACGGTTGGATGGGCCTGGAGACGGTCTTGGTGACCGCCGGTCTGGTGTTCGTCGCCGCCGGTTCGGCCTACCCGGCCTTCGTCTCGGTGTTCGGTGACGAGACCCTCGTGGTGGACATCGCCTTCTTCGTAGTCACCATGCTCCCGATCGGCATCCTGGTGGCGGCGTCCCTGGCCCCGGCCCACGGGGCGGATTGGAGGGTGTGGGGTGCCCTCGTGGCGACGGTCTCCGTGATCGTCGCCTTGTTCGAGGCTCGTGTCGGGCTCTGGCTGCTCGCCCCCGCCGCCGCTTCGCTCGTGCTGCTCGCAGTGCTGCTGGTGAGGGCCAGACCGCGAGGGAGGCCACTCGTCGCCCAGTTGGCGCATCTGGGTCTGGCCGTGGTCCTCACCTCGATCGCGGGCAGCAGCTTCGGGGACGATTTCACCGGGACCATGCGCCCCGGAGAAGCCGTGACCGTGGCCGGGCATGAGATCACCCTCCGGGGAGTCGAGACCGGGGATGCGGATCGCTACACATACGCCCGGGCCCTGCTCGAGGTGGACGGTGTACCGCTGCAGCCGGAGATTCGCGGCTACGAGGGCCAGGCCCTCCCCGTCGCCGAGCCCCGTCTCCGCTCCACACCGCGTGACGACGTGATCGTCGCCATCTCGCTGCTGTTCCCCGATGCCGAGACGGTCGAAGTCAGTGTGTTCGTGCGGCCTCTGGTGTGGTGGGTGTGGGTCGGCGCCGCCATCCTCGCCCTGGCTGGTCTGGTTGCTCTCCTCTCGAGAGTCGGAGGCGGCGGAGGGCGACGTCGATCGGCCACAGCAAGGCCGCTCCCAGCAGGAACCACCAGCGGAAGCGGCTCTCGCTGACCCCAGGGTCGAGCCCCTCGGGGTCGAACGCCGATGCGGCGGCGATGTCACCTCGCCCGCCGGTGGCCGCCGAGATGCTCGCCAGAAGATTGGCGTCGGCCTCGCCGGGCAGGTACTCGGCGGCGAAGGAGCGGGTGGCCAGCGTGGAGAGGATCACGGTGTCTCCGTCGGCGCCGGCGACACTGATCCCCACCGCATAGGTGCCGCCCTGCCGGGCGGGAACGACCGCCTCGAACTCGAAGTCCGAGACACGCTCCAGTGGGACTTCCTCCGTCGTCCCGTCGGGAAAGCTCACACGAGCCACCGGCTGTGTCCCCGCCGGCCACTCCTCGGCCCCTTCCAGGGTCAGCTCGAGCAACTCGTCGGCGATGGCGGCGTCGATCTGCTGGCCCTCGGAGCCGGTGAGCGGGAACGTCGAGCGCACCAGGTCGGACCAGAAGTCCCCGAATCCCTCCCAGCCAGCCCACCCGGCTGCCCAGCGATCTCCGCCGTCGCTGGTCCAGGCGGTGACCCGGCCCAGCCCAATACGCCACGAGGCCAGCAGCGGGTCGGCCATCTCGCCGACCTGCAACTGGACCTCGGATGTGGGCTTGGGGGAGGTCGCCACGTAGCCGAGGATCGCCGGAGAGGATTCGATGTCACGGACGGCCTCCGCAGTACTGGTCACCACCGGGAAGAACTCGCCCTCGTTGATGAAGGAGCGGGCCGCGATGCGGGCTTCCTTCACGAAGATCTCGGGGATCTCCTCGAGGTCGCGGCCGGCGTAGAACCTGCCGTTCCCCGCCTCGGCCACCTCCTCCAGGGCCGGGATCGCACCCTCCCCGGTCCCCACCACCGAGATCGTGATCCCCTGGGAGGCGACCTCCTCGGCGACTTCCACCAGATCCTCGGCGAAGGGCGTGCCCACGAAGTCGGCACCTGTCTCGAGCTCGGAGGTGAACCCGTCGGTGAACAGGATGATGTGCTTCAACTCCTTGTCGGAGGTGAGCAGCGCCTCGGCGGCGTCCCGTAGGGCGGGCACGATGCGGGTCTCGCCAAAGGGCCGGAGCGAGGAGACACCCTGGTTGATCGTGTCCTGGTCGGGAAACTCCTGCAGGGGGATGACCCACTCCCGCGTGCCGCTGAAGGCGAGCAGCCCGACCTCGTCACCGCTCCCCAGCGCCTCTATGGCCCGGATCGCCGCCGCCTTGGAGATGTCGGTCTTGTTCACACCGCCTTCCTCGGTGTTCATCGCACTCTCGTCGCAGTGACACGCCCCCATCGACTCGCTGGTGTCGATGAGCAAGACCTCGGCGACCTCGGCCTCCCGCTGGGTGTCCGGAGGCTCGGCGTCGACGGGGAGCAGCGCCTCCAAGGGGGTGTCGCGGTATCCACCCAGACCGTAGGAGTGAGTTCCCCCGACCACCACGAGACCTCGTCCCAGGTCCTTGACGAACGTGCCCAGAGTGGCGACCTCGGTCTCACCCAGGTCGCGGACGCTGACATCGACCAGGATCGCGGCGCGATGCAAGGCGAGTTGCTCGAGACCCGGCATGTCCGCGACGCCCACTCTCTCCACCATGAGACCCCGTGCCTGCAGTGCCTCGTCGAGGATGCGGCCGGAGTCGGCGACACCTTCCACGATGATGATGCTGTCCGGTCCCTTCACCTCGACACCCGCCCGGTGGCTGTCGTTCTCGCCGACGGCGTCGCCCTCGAGCCGGACCGATGCCGTCAGCTCCTGGAGCCCGGGCTCACCGGCCTCGACCGTGAACGTGAGATAGTTGGGCCCGGGCACGAGGGAAACCTCCTGCGAGCCGACGAGGTCGTTCCCGCTGGAGAGGTCGACAACCGCGTTTGCGGAGATCGTCGAGAGGACCTCGACGGTTGCTTCGTAACTCTCGCCCTCACTCACCGACGACGGGGTGTCCACCGCAGAGACGGCGGCATCGGTGGGCGCTTGACCCGTGACGGTGTGGACGTCCACCACCACGCCCAGGGCCTTGAGACGCTCGATCTCTGCCTGGAGGTCACCACTGTTCGCCCGGCCGTCGGAGACGAGGACGATTCGCTCCCTCGTCTCCCCGGAGAGCAGTGACTCACCGAGACGAAGCCCGCGGGCCAGGTTGGTGGCCTCGGCCTCGACTCCTCTCGCCCTCCGGTAGGGGTCGGTGCCCACCGGAGTGCCCACCCTGGCGTCGGAGCCGAACTCGACGACCCCCCAGCGGCTCCCACCGGCATCGGTGAGGGCCGAATCCACCCAGGCGCGTGCCGCCTCCTTGGCGTCCTCGCCCATCGACGCCGAGACGTCGACGACGAAGACGGTGGTCACATCGTTCGAGCTGGTGGCGAAGGTCGGGTCGATCAGGGCGAGCACCAGCAGAGCGGCGATCAGCGCCCGCACCCCGAGCCCGGCACGCCACTGTCGCTGCGACACCCCGCGCGCCCGGTAGCTGAGGAACAACTCGATGGCGAGGACGACGGCCAGGGCGAGGAGCGCCCACTGGAGAAGGCTCCGGGCAATGGTCGTCGTGGCGTCGACGAGCGGCTCCGCATCGGGCTCGGGTCTGATCCCGGGAAGCGATCGCGCCGGCCGGACCGAGGACTCAGCCGAATCGGCGTTGACGGCCACCTCGAACGGCTCCGAGCCCTCCCGGCTCACCACCCAGAAGCCGGTCATGTCCGCCACCGGGTCCGAGTCGCCCGCCGAGACCCTGAGCACGTTGCCCCTGGGATCGGTGACGGTGCCTCCGGCGGCTCCAACTGTCAGACGCTCCCCGACGACCAGCGCCTCCGCCACCCCATCGGAGGAGGCCAGGCCACCCACCATCCGGGCGCCGATGATGGGGAAGGCGATGTCGATCGGCAGGTTGGACTGCTCCAGGGAGAAGGCGATGTAGTAGAAGGGCACGTCGCCCGTCTTGCCCTCCACGATCAGCGGGGCGCCGGGGGCGCCGAGGACCACCTCGCCCGCGCTTACCTCGAGGAGTTGCGACTCCGCGATCGCGATCCGGCTGACGTCGATGTCCTCGAGGAGAGGATGGTGGGCCACCAACGTGGGGATCGGGTCCTCGACGCGGCCGACGGGGACCAGACCCGGCGCCCCGCCCGGCGTGTCGATGGCGATGAACGGGGTAGTGGGCGCTGTCGGGACGGTGACACCCGAATAGACCTCGAAGTCCACCTCCTCGTCGGGGGCGACGTCGGTATCGACGCCGGGGATGGCGGAGAGGAGCTGGTCGATGAAGAACGAGGACTCACCGTGGACGCGGGCCTTCAGCGAGCCGAGCACCGGGGCGGAGACGAAACGCTGGTTGTCGTAGGCGAGGAGGTCTTCCCCGTCGAGATAAGCGGCCACCCTCGTCCCGGCGGGCAGCTCGAAGGTCTCCTCGATGACCCCTCCGCCCGGGATCTCCAGCTCCTCGCTGAGGACGGTGACACCGTCGACGTCGAGCCGGAGCACCTGGACCGCGTCGGGCCCGCCGTTCGACTCCACGGTCACCCGGGCCTGGAGCCCTCCGGGTCCGGCGTCGACCGATAGACCCGATATCGACCGGTTGGTGTCGATGCGCCCCACCGGCACGAATCGGGTGCCGAGCGGGGCCAGCCGCTGCTCGGTCTCGTCGAGCCCGCCGTCGGAGAGCAGCACGAAGTCGGTATCCCGGTCGGGCAGCACCAGGGACTCCGCCAGGGCGAAGGCCGACTCGAAATCGGCGCGGCCGGCGCTCGTCCGCACGGTGTCCACGGCACGGGCGAACTCATCGGCGTCTCCGCTCTGCTCGACGAGCACCGCCGGCTGTGGCGAGGCCACGATGAGGCTGGCCACACCCTGGTCGGGAAGCTCCCCACGAAGCTCCTTCGCCTCCTCCGCCGCCGCCCCGAGCCGGTCGGGATCTCCGTCGATGGCAGCCATCGAGCCGGAGGCATCGAGGATGAAGACGGTGTGCTCCGCCAGCTCGGACTTCTCGAGCACGGCGGGACGGGCCAGCGCAAAGGCGAACAGGGCGACGGCGAGGAGCTGGAGGACGAGGAGGAGGCTCCAACGCAGCTTCTGCCAGGGCTCGGCGGCGGTGATGGCGTGACGAAGACCGTCCCAGTGGAGCAGCGAAGAGACCGGAGTCGTGGGACGGCGGGGCGTCAGCATGTGGAGGACGACGATGGGAACGGCGAGCAGGATCGCCACCAACCCGGCTGGGAAGAGCAAGCTCAACGCAGCACTCCGTTGCTGCGCCATGTCTGCAACAGCAGGGTCTCCAGATCGTCGCGGGCGTCGACGACGTGATAGGAGGCTCCGGCGGCTGCCGCCGCCGACATGACGTCGGCCCGCCATGCCCGAACGCGTTCCCGGTACGCATTGGCGACGTCGTCGGTGATGCTGACCGGGAGGGACTCGCCCAGCTCGCGATCGATCAACTCCAGGTCGCCCGAGAAGTCGGGCTCGAGATCCTCCTCGCAGAGGATGTGGACAACGGTCACGTCGGAGCCCGAGGCGCGCAGCTGGACCAGGGTCCTCCACTCGGTGGTGAGCAGGTCGGACACCACGACGGTCAGTCCCGGGAGCCCGCCCTGACCCAGCAGATGGGCGGCGGCCTCGGCGAACGGGGTCACCCCGACTGCATCCAGACCCTCGACATAGGACATGAACGACGGGATCGACGCCCGCCCGGCAAAACGCGGGGCTGGTGGCCGCGCCGGGAACGTGTGGACGGTCACAGTGTCATGCGCCGTCAGGGCGACGAAGCCCATCGCCGCCACCAGACGCTTCGCCTGCAGCATCTTGGATCCGATCGACATCGAGGCCGAGGTGTCGAGGAGGAAGCGCACGGTGATCTCGTCGTCGGCCTCGAACAGCTTCACCAGCACCTGGTCCAGCCGGGCGAGGACGTGGTAGTCGATGCGACGGAAGTCGTCTCCCGGGTGGTACTCGCGGAAATCGGCGAAGTCGACCGTGTGCCCGTGCCGTCTCGACTTGTGATCGCCACCGAACCGGCCGACCAGCCGATGCCTGTTGCTCAACTGGAGACTCTCCAGCCGGGCCATCAGGGCCGGGCTGAGCAGGGTCACGGAGCGCCCCGGATCCCCGCCTTTGGCTCGGTGACGGTGTGAAGCACCTCGTCGATGATGGCGTCGGCCCTGACCCCCTCGGCGGTGGCCTCGTATCCGAGGACCAGCCGGTGACGGAGAGCTGCAGGGGCGGCCCACCTGATGTCCTCGGCCGTGACATGGGGTCGTCCTTCGATCATGGCGAGGGCCTTGGCGGCGAGGACGATGGCCTGGGCGCCACGGGGCGATGCACCCCATCGGACATACCGCTTCACCGGTGGGGTGGCGGTGTCGCCCTCGGGATGGGTCGCCTCGACGATCTCCGAGACGTAACGGAGGAGATGGGTCGCCACGGGGAGCTTCGGGGTCATCGCGATCATCGAGACGATCGTGCCCAGGTCGGCGGCGCGGGGCACGTCGGGGAGGGCCCCGCCGGTGGTGCGACGCAGGATCTCCTCGAGGACATCGGCGCCGGGCGGGCTCACGGTGACCTTGAAGAGGAAACGGTCCAGTTGTGCTTCGGGGAGCGGGTAGGTGCCTTCGAGCTCGATCGGGTTCTGGGTGGCGAGCACCAGGAAGGGCCGGGGGAGGGGCCTGGTCTCACCGGCGACGGTGACATGTCGCTCCTGCATTGCCTCCAGCAGTGCCGCCTGGGTCTTCGGTGTTGCCCGGTTGATCTCGTCGGCGAGCAGCAGGTTGGTGAAGACCGGACCCGGCTGATAGACGAAGCGGCGGTGCCCGCCCTCGGCCTCCTCGAGCACCTGGGTCCCGACGATGTCGGCGGGCATCAGGTCGGGTGTGAACTGGACCCGGGCGAAGTCGACGTCGATAGCCGCAGAGAAAGCCTTGACCAGCTCGGTCTTGCCCAGACCGGGAACGCCCTCCAGTAGGACATGGCCCTCGGCGAGCAGGCCGACCAGCGTCTGGCGGATCAGGTCGGGCTGGCCGGCGATGCGCACCCCAACCGCGGCCTCGATCGAGGCCGCGGTATCGGCGTAGTGGTCGAGATCGGTGTGCTCCAGGCTGGTCATCTGTCGTGGCTCCTAGCGGGCCTCTGCGGCCAATAGGTCGAAGTAGGTCTGGACGATGCCACGCATCGAGGGGGGGAGACGCAACTCGCCGAGTGCGTCGGCGGCCTGGTTGAGATACTCGGGCAGCACCTGGGCGTAGGGGACCACGGAGTCTCCCCGCTCGGTGGCCGTGTCGACGCTGCCCACCACCTGCCCTTCGCCGCTCCCGCCTTCGATCCCCACCTGAATCAAGTCGCTGGCCCCGCCCTCGACCATCGGGTCGAAGACATTCGCCGTCTCCACTCCGGTGCCATAGCCGTCGCCATTAGACCCGCCGACCGTGCCCTGGCCACCCTGACCGGCGGCGGTGCCGTCACCCGGAGCGACACCGGAGATCTGACCACTGCCACCGCCCCCGGCTTGTCCTTGCCCCTGGCCCTGGCCTTGTCCCTGTCCTTGGCCCTGGCCCTGTCCCTGTCCCTGTCCCTGTCCCTGGCCCTGGCCTTGTCCCTGTCCCTGTCCCTGTCCCTGTCCCTGTCCCTCTCCCTCTCCCTGTCCCTGACCCTCACCCTCACCCTCGGCTTCCCCGGGTGTGGTCCCGGCCCCGAGCCGGGAGGCGACACCCTGGAGTGCTCGCTGGGTCTCGGTGATCGCCTGCTGGCCCCGGGCGCCGTCGAGCCCGGCGGCCTGGCCTGCGGCGGCGTCCTGAAGAGAGCGAGCCGCCCCGGCGAGGTCACCGGATCCGAGGGCGCGGGCGGCGTCCGACAGCTGACCGGAGAGTGAAGGGTTGCCCGCCGCCTGGGAGGCGGCCAGGTCGGCGAGACGATCGGACAGGGCCCTCAGCTCCGGCTCGGAGAGGTCCTCCAACTCCTCGGCGAGCTGCTCGAGTTGGGAGGCGGCATCGATGGGCGCCCCGTCGACCAGCGGACGCAAGGCCAGGTCGGTGGCCAGGCCATGTACTGCTGCCTTTTGAGACAGGAATCCGGGGTCGAGTTGGGACTCGAGACGCTTGTCGGCATCGGCGAGCGACTCCAGGGCCTGGTCGAGCGTCTCTGCGTTGCGCAACTCCTCGGCGAGACGCTCCAATTCCTCGACGATCTCATCCGACGTATCGACCTCGGCCTCCTCGACCGCCTGGGCGATCTCCTCGATCCGGGCGGCCTCCTCTTCGAGGGCCGTGGCCACGTCTTCGGAGAGGGCCGTGGACGACCCGAGCGGGGGAAGCAACCCGGCGGCGAGGGCCAAGGCGGTCGCCAGCCCGAGCCGGCGCAGCTGTCCCCGGTCGGCCCTGATCGGGATGGCATGGGCGGGATCTGCGGTCCCGGCGATGTGATCCGCCCTCTCCTGGATGAGGACATGCACCCCATCCCCGGGATCGGCGAACTCGAGCGCCGTGGTAAGCGAATCCCTCGCGCCCAGACCGCGCTCGGCCGCCCGTGAGGCCTCCCAGTCAGTTATTCGCAGCGTGGCGGCGCCGACGATCATTCCGGCCACGAAGACCCCGATGACTGCCGCTGCGACCTGGAGAGACCATCGGAACGGTGTCAGCCATCCGATCACCAGCACCGCGGCGACGACAAAGCCGACAGTGGGGGCGAACCGCTGTGCGGTGGCAGTGAGCCAGGCAAGACGCATCCGGGCCCGGATGCGTCGAAGAAACCCGCGGCGGCGGTCTTCGGTCAAGAAAGGCATCTCCTCGGCATCTATGACGCTGGAGAGCCACCCCGGGGTTCCCGGGAGAGCTCGTCCCCTCGGCGAATTCAAGCAGGGCCCCGGACATGTCTGATTGGGGGAGTCAGCCATTAGCTTTTCCCACCTTGGGAGCAAAGTCGTCGGAATCCACGTGGAGACGTCTGGCCGTGGTGTCCGGTCTCGGTGCGGTTGCCTTCGTAGCACCGCTCCTCGACCTGTACGGGCGCAATCCGGAGGTCTTCGTGGCCAATCGGACGAGTGTCACCCAGATCGTGAGCTTCGGGCTGGGCGTGGCCCTGGCCATCCCGTTGCTCGCCTGGGCCGTTCTGGCTCTAGCCGGGCTGGGCGGTAGTCGGGCCCGGGAGATTGCCTACCAGGTGCTGGTGGGCCTGCTCGCCGTGGCCGCCGGCCTCGTGGTCAGTCGTCAAACCCTCCCCGACCTCACCTGGGCCGCCATCGGTGCCACCCTGCTCATCGCCGCGCTGGTGTTCTGGCTGGTGCGCCACTACGAGGTGGTCTTCGTGGTCGCCGCGGTGGCCATCCCGGTCCTGTTGGTCATGTTCCTCGGCACTTCGGCCACGGCTCGGTTGATCTGGAGTGAGCCCGAGGAGGGGGAGAAGGGGCCCGAGGTCGGCTCCGCCAGCGACATCGTGATGATCCAGCTCGACGAGATGCCCCTGGCGTCGATCATGAAGCCGGACGGCACCATCAACGAGGCGCTCTTCCCCACCTTCGCCGCCCTGGCCGAGGAGGGCTCCTGGTATCGCAACGCCCTCTCCGATTCGATCGCGACCACCCAGTCGGTCCCCTCCATCCTCACCGGGTCCAAGGTGCAGCCGGGGACCAGCCCGTCGTACGTCGATCACCCGGACAACCTGTTCGCACTGCTCGCGAAGAGCCATGAGATGCATGTCATCGAGTGGGTCGCCGAGATGTGCCCCGAGGAGGTGTGTTCCGACTACGCAGGCCGCGCCCCGGCCCGGTTCACCAGCCTGCTCGGCGACGTCGGCGTGGTCTACGGGCACCTCACCCTGCCCGGATCGATTCGGGAGAGCCTTCCCAGCATCGACAACAGCTGGAAGGGATTCCTCGGCCAGGAGGACACACCGTCGGGGGCCGGGGTCGAGATCCCCGGGCTCCCGGTTCCCCCGTCGGGGTCGCGGATGGACTGGGTCGACTGGGTGCAGAGGCTCATCAACGGGATCGATGCCGGGAGCCCGCCGACCCTCAGCTACGCCCATCTCCGGGCACCGCATGTCCCCTGGGTGGTGAATCCGTCGGGGACCCATTACGAGCGCCCGGAGGAATACACCGAGGTGGAAGGTGTGGAGGGGGACGGCACCTGGGCCGAGGAGCCGGAGCCCGCCCTTCTCGGGTTCAAGCGTCACCTCTATCAGACCGGGTTCCTCGACACCATGCTGGGACGGCTCGTGGACCATATGAAGACCACCGGGACCTGGGACGACACGATGTTCATCGTTGTCGCCGACCACGGCGCCTCCTTCGTGCCCGGTCATCACCGTCGCTGGCCCTACGAGGACAACCGTGACGACCTCTACCGGGTGCCATTGTTCGTGAAGTACCCGGGCCAGACCGCGGGGGAGACGGTGGACCTGCCCGCCTTCGGCATCGACATCGTCCCGACCGTCGTCGACGTGCTGGACATCGAGACCGACTGGGAGTTCGAGGGCATCTCGCTGCGCGAGCTCGACGTGACGAGAGAGCACGAGCCGATCAGATGGTGCTGCAACGGTGAGGGGGTGAGCACCGACGTTGCGGTGCTCCTCGATCAGGTGGAGCGCAACTACGGCTGGGTTCCCGATCAGGGCTCCTGGCTCGGGGTGGCCTCCGCCGGCCCCGACGGGGATCTGGTCGGCACCCGCACCAGCCTCCTCCAGATCGACACCGACGACACCTTCCAGTGGTCACTCGATCTCGGCGACGATCTCGGGGACGTCGACGTGGGCAGCGGGATGGTGCAGACCCTGATCACCGGGAGGGTCCAGCTTCCCGACGGGAGTGATGCCGAACACGCGCTGGTGGTGATCGACGACGTCGTTGCCGGTGTCGCCGGCCTCTCCCGCGACAGTGAGACCGGCGCTGCCATCACCGGCCTGCTCGCCGAGGAGCTGATCAGTGACGGTGGCCACGAGGTGGAGATCCTGGTGCCCGATGGGGACGGCCGCTGGCTCTCGGGCTCGAGCGGTCGGCTCGCCCTGCAGCTGGTTGCCGATGACGGCCACGTCATCTCGATCGGCACCGAGGGCAGCCGGCGGGTCCAGGTCGACAAGGTGACCGCCACCGATGAGGGTTGGGAGCTGGTGGGCTGGGCCGCGGACGTCACGGACAAGGTGACCCCGGACACGATCTACGTCTTCGCCGCAGACAAGCTTCTGGCGGCGGGTGCGCCCAACGAGGACAACCGCAACGTGGTCAGGTGGTTCGAGAGCGAGGACCTGCTCGACTCGGGGTTCAGGCTCGAGGTCGAGGCCGGGAGCATCCCCGCCGGGGTCGACCGGCTGCTCGTAGTCGCCGAGTTCGGTGACACCGCGGTCGCCGACCCGGTGACATTGCCCTGAGGGTCAGACCGGGCGGGGCGCCAGGCTGTACAGGGTGCGGGTCCCTCCGGCGAGATCGTGCGTGGCGAGGGTCTGCCAGCGCTCGTCGACCAGTCTCTGGAACTCCGCTCGCGTGCGACCTTCGTGGAGCTCCGACTCTGTCTTGTTGGCGGTGAGCTTGGCCACCATCTCGTCCTCGGGGGCGACGAACTCGAGCACCACCGGGCATCCCAGACCGGCCAGCCAGTCGAGCACCGAGGGCGGGGGGATGCTGGCGGTGTAGATCAGATGGTGGATCACGCCATAGGCGACGACGAGGTCGGGAGCGGCACGTTCGAGGAGACCGGGACGCTCGATCCCCGCCCAACCCTGGGCAGGCGATGGGTTGGTCAAGTCGCTCAATGCGAGTGACACCGGACTGCCTCTCCGGTAGAGGGCGTCGAGCACGGGCTCGTCGCCGTCGACGGCCACGGCGACCGCTCCGAACCGATGGGCCAGCTCGGAGAAGTGGCAGTCGTTGGCGCCCAGATCGAGGACACGCCGCGGGGAGTGGGCCTCGAGCGCCATCTGGAGGAAGGCCCCCTTCGCTTCCCTGTCCCTACCGACGTGGTCGCACCCGCCGTACTGGATCCACGATCCGTTTTCGCCGGACCACTCGAGACCCTCGATCAGCGCCTTCAGCTTGCGCACGTTGGCCAGGATCAGCTCGGAGCCGAACCCGGCGCTGCGCAGGCCCTCGCGGACCGCGGCCCCGGACATCCGCTGCTCCATCCGGGCCTGGAGTGACACATGCAACATCGCCGCCGGCCGGAGACGCTGGGACCAGGTGAGAAGTCGGCGCATGTCGGCGGCGGTGGGGCCCTCCATGTCACCACGGAGCCATGGCTGGAAAGGAACACCCGCCCAGGCGCGGAGGAGGAGCGGGAAGAGAAACTGACGGGTGAACTGCCGGTAGCCGATCCAGGCCTCGCCCTGCTGATATGCCTCGAACGAACCGATGTCGATGAACACGGGGCGGCCGTCGACGAATTGGATGTTGAATGGGGTGGCGTCCTTCATGGTGACACCCTCGGCGAGCGCCTCGGCGAGCAGGTCGAGCTGGAGGAGCGCCGCATCGCGGAGCATCGAGAAGGTCCACTCGTAGGGGTAGGAGATGAACGGGACCAGGGGATGCTCGAGCACCGCCGCCCATCCGTCGCGGACGACATCGGACACCTGCGTCCGGATCAGGCGGCCGTCGGCGGTGGCGCGCTCGTAGAAGGAGGCCGCGGTGAGGGCGTTCCAGCCGGCGAGGCCGCGTTCATCGAGCAGACGGAGGACGCGACCCTCGTCGAGGATCACCCGGGAGGCAGGGTCCCGGAACGAGCCCGGATCGGCCCGAGACACGTCTGCTCAGGACTCGGTGGTTAGGGGCTCGTCTTGGTCCGGCTGGGGCTCGGCGATGGCCCGCTTGCCGGTGAGCCTCGCCTTCCATGCCTTGAAGGCCACGAGGATCCCGGCGGCTCCGCCGAGGATCGCCTGCAAGATGAGGCTCCCCGAGCCGGCATCGAGATATCCAAAGATCATGCTTCCAGTCCTTCCCAGGGTTGCGGTGGACCGCTGCCTCCAACCATATTCCTACAACTCGGCTGTCATGCCAACCGTCACGAGAGGTAGAAGGTCTTTCCGTCCCTGTCCTCGGCGAGGATTCGGCCCACGATGCGGAGATGCTCGAGATGGGAGACCGTCTCGAGGAAGGCCAGTCGGGCATCGACCGGGCCGAGATTGGGCCGGAAGCTGCGTCTCATGACCTGCCACGCCGTGGACACGGCACGATCGACCAGCTCCTCCATGTCACGCAGACGCCGGTCGTGGTGGAGGAGGATCTGGCGGGCCCGCTCGTCACCACGCTCCACGACGGTGCCGTGGGCCGGGTAGGTGAGCCCGAGGCGCATGGCCGCCAACCTGTCCAGAGACTCCAGGTAGTCGCCGAGAGGGTCCCCCATGTCCAGGTCGTACATGATGACCGGGGAGATCCTGGGGAGGATGTGGTCGCCGGAGAACAGGATCCCGGTTCGGCTGTCGCGAAGGCAGATATGGGCAGGGTCGTGCCCGGGAGTGTGCAATACCTGCAGCATCCGTCCCCCACCGAGGTCGATCTCGTCTCCGTCCTCGACGACGTGCTCGGGTGGGTCGATCAGGGGCATGTAGTCGGGGCGCTCCAGGCTCGTGGCCGCGGCCAGGAGGTCCTCGGGCACCCCGTGGCGCCTGCCGATCGTCTCCAGGCGCCGGGCATAACCGGGGGTGTCGTTGTAGCGGTCGACGAGCTCCGCGGCGCGGGCGTGCATCACGAGCCGCGTGCCCAGCTCCCGGACGAGACGAGAAGACATGCCGACATGGTCGGGATGGAGATGAGACACGATCAGCGTGTGAACCGCCCCCTCATCGAGCCCCAGGGCCTGGAATCCCTCTCCCAGCGCGGCACGACCCGGCTCCCAGTCGGTCCCGCAGTCGATGAGCACCAGCCCGTCGCCGGCTTCGATCGCATATGCGTTGACCCAGGCCGGCTTTTGGAACGGGAGCGGTGCGGGGATCAGATGGATCCCGTTTCCGAGGGACTGGGCTGGTGGAGCGCTCACTGCGAGGCGGGGACCGGTGTCGCCGACCGGCCCGCCCACCATCGATATGCGTAGCCGAAGCCGAGGATGACGACCAGCACCACCAGCGACCAGAGCGCAACCCCGACGACACCGCCGTTCGCCGGATCGAGGAACGGGTAGGGGTACCAGTCGACGATCGGCCCCCGGATCAGCGAATAGGCGAGATAGACGGCGGGGTACACGAGCCACCATGCCAGGACCCGGTTGTCCAGCTCCGCCCGGGGAGGATGGACCAGCCAGTCGGCGGCGACGGCCAGTGGGCCGATCACATGGATGGTCCAGTCGATCCACGGCTCGGGGACGGCAACGTCGGCGATGGAGGGGGCGAGGATCACGGCGTAGACCACCCCGGTCACACTCATGTAGACGGTCACCGCTCCGCGGAAGACTGCAAAGCCGTGGTCCTCGGCCCGATCCGGGCGACGGGCGAGCATGGCGAGCATCACCAGCGCAGCCATGTTGCTGAGCACGGTGAAGAAGCTGAAGAAGCGGACGACCGTCAACCCGGCCTCCTGGCTGAGCCCGATGAGCAGCTGGGCGGTCAGAGCCACCGCGATCAGGGAGGCGAGCGCCAGACGCGAGCCTCGCAGGGTGGTTTCGCTCATCGGATCAGGATGCTAAACGCGACGATGGCCCCCGCCGGGGGCCATCGTCATCCCTACGTTGTGCCGTGTCTCAGGCGGTTTTGCGCATGCCTCCATAGATGGCCACGACGACCGCGGCCACCGCCACCTGGACGATGAGCTTGATCCAGTCGATGCCTGAGGTGTCGGTGCCACCCAAGGCGTCGTAGACGAATCCCCCGACGATGGCGCCAATCGCACCGAGCACGATTGTCATGACCAGGGAGATGTCCTGCTTGCCGGGCAGGACGAGTCGAGCCAGAGGCCCGATCACGATGCCTGCTACCAGACCCCACACGAGCGTGGCAACTACGTCGCTCATTGTTCCTCCTCACGAACTCGGCGCCGTTTCGATCACACTAACCCGGCGTACCCGGGCGAAGACGCACCCAATCCGCGACGTGAGCGTGGACGCCGAATTGGGTATCATCCATGTTGGCGCCCGAAGTTGGGCGCCACGCCTGGCTTGCTGCTCCTGACCCGTCGGAGACTGCAATACGGGGCCTGCGGGGCGACCCAAGGGCCACGAGTGCTTGGTGATGGAATCTGACGGGAAAAGATCCTTTCGAGGAGCAGAAATGACGACAAACCTGTTCGTGGGGAATCTCCCTTTCACGACCAGCTCGCCGGACCTGGAGCAACTGTTCGGCCGCTATGGCTCGGTGACCCGGGCCCAAGTGATCACCGACCGTGACACCGGTCGCTCCCGTGGCTTCGGCTTCGTGGAGATGGACTCCGCAGACGAGGCGCAGCGCGCCATCGACGAGCTCGACGGCTCGGACTTCGGCGGGCGCCAGATCAAGGTGAACGTGGCCCGGGAGCGCTCCCGCTAGCCGGGAGTCGACCAGCCAACACACACATCCGGGGTGACGGCTCCGGTCAACCGTGCTCGACGGGGTCCTTGATCCCGAAGGTGATGTCGAGTGTCACCGTGAACACGGTGGGAACGCCGGAGTCGTCCACCTCGCCACCCACCCTGACGATCCTGAAGTGATGGATGTCGGTGATGGTGCTCGCGGCGCGGGCGAGCACGGTTCGGACCGCGTCCTCGATGGATCCCTCCGCCTTGCCCGAGAGCCTGATCGTCTTGGTGATCGATGACATGGTGGCGGCCAGACGCTAGCTAACCGTTGGCGATGGCGTCCGCCACGACGCGGGCGCCTTCCCCGAGGACCAGCGTGTAGTGGTTGAGGGCCTCCAGGTAGCGGATGGTGAGGTTCGGATTGGAGGCAGCCGCTGTCTCGGCGAGATGACGCGGGGTCATGCCTCCCGGCTGATCGGCGGTGCCCCTCTCCACGACAAAGAGGACGGTGGGCACCGGGACGCCGGCCGCGGCGTCCTTCGTCTCCGAGTCGACCGTGATCTGACGCGCCGCCTGGTGGATCGCATCGGGGTTGATCGCCACGGTGTGACCGCTCGGTGCCGGGCGAAGCTCGTGGTCGAGGGCGGAGCGCATCCCATCGTCCCAATGGCGCTTCAGGGCGGGATGGGCCTTCCAGTAGTCGATCAAGTCCTCCACGTCGCCGAACTGGAGGTCGAGACGGGCCAGCGACGGGCCCACCATGGCGGAGATGATGCTGTCCGGGTCGGCCCCCGGCTCGGCGGGCGCTGCCAGCCCCCCATCGAGGAGGATCAGCCGGGAGACCCGCTGGGGGTGCCGTGCGGCGAAGATGGAGGTGATCCAGGCTCCCATCGAGTAACCGACGACGGTGGCTCGATCCAGGTCGAGCCGATCGAGGCAGATGGCGATGTCGTCGGCCAGCGTCGTCAGGTCGAACGGGGGTGGCGCCGACACGCTGCAGCACCGGCCCCTGAGGTCGATGGCGGCCACCCCGACCCCTTCCGGCAGATGCTGCACGACGCGGGACCACCAGCGGGAGTTGCCCGTGAGACCGTGGACGAGGACCGCGGTTTGCATCCCACCGGCCGCCGGGCGATGCCAGACGTTGAACTCACCACCCGGCACCGGTACGGACAGGTCGTGCATCATGGTCACGCTATCGGCGCCCATCCGCCATCCGGGTGCCGGCCACATAGGTGGCGACCACGTCGAAGCTGTCGTCGAACAGGGTGAAGTCGGCGCGTCCTCCGGGGCGGAGGGCACCCCGATCGTCCAGGCCGAGCAGCCTGGCCGGCGATGCGGTGGCCGCCTGCAGTGCCTGTGCCTTGGCGGCTCCGGTCGCTTCTACCAGGTTTCGCATCGCCTCGGGCAGGGTGACGACACTGCCCGCCAGACGCCCGTCCACGGTCCTCGGCCCCTCTTCGCCGACTGTGATGGGCCCGTCACCGAGGGGGTAGGTGCCCGGCCCGAGCCCGAGGGCCGCCATCGCATCGGTGACCAGGATCAGCCGGTCGGGGCCCAGCACCCGCCAGGCCAGACGGAGGGCACCCTCGGCCAGGTGATGGCCGTCGACGATGACCAGGCAATGACGGTCGGAGAGAAGGGCGGCACCGACGACACCCGGCCGGCGGTGGTCGAGCGCGCTCATCTGATTGAAGAGATGGGTGACGGCTGATGCGTCCCCGGCCAGGGCGGTCTGTGCCGTCTCGAAGTCGGCGGCGGTGTGACCGAGAGAGACGATCACGCCCCCGGCGCGGAGGATGCCGGCCACCCGATCCGCCCCTGGCCGCTCCGGAGCCAGGGTGACCATGCGGACCAGACCGGATTCCGCCCAACGGCGCGCCACATCCGGATTCGGGGCGGTGATGTAGGACGGGTTGTGGGCGCCATGCATCTCTGGGGAGATCCACGGGCCCTCGAAGTGGAGACCGAGGACCTCGGCCCCCCGGTAGCCATCCGGTCTCCGATTGGCCACCACGTCCATCGCCAGATCGGTCACCTCGGGCGGGCAGGTGACCACGGTGGGGACGAAGGAGGTGACCCCCAGCTCGGGGAGGCGTTCGCCGACATGCCAGATCGTCGTCGGGTCGTGGGTGAAGTCCATCCCGAAACCACCATTGATCTGGAGGTCGATGAGCCCGGGGGAGACCACGAGGCCGTCGGCGTCCACCACCACGTCGTCGGTCGGGGAGTCGGTGATGGAGCCGGTGTCGAAGGACACTTCGCCCCTGACCAACTCGTCTCCACGGGGGATGAGACCGCCTCTTATCGTCGCCACGGGAGGAGTGTGGGGGCTGTGTCGTGGCGACGCAACTAGCGGCGATCGGGTCGTATCGTCGCGGCCCATGCGGCGCGTTTGGCTCATCACTGCCGTTGTCGTGTTGGCTGCCTGCTCGGAGCGGGTCGCCATGACCCCATCGACCACGCCGGCACCCTCATCGACGACCACGTCGACCGTGACCACCACCACGACCATCCCGGTCACCACCACGACGGTCCCGGCCACGACGACGACCGTGAATCCGTTCGCCCGGCCCGACTGGCTGGGCACCAGGCTCCTCCCGCTGCGACCCGATGGGCATGGCGAGGTGCAGCCGACGCCCCCCGAGTTGCAGGACCGGCAGCTGGAGACGATCGACCTGCTGCCGCCCCCGGACGGTGATGTGTACGAGGCGACCATCACCCCGATACCTCCCGATGTACTCGCCAGGTCGAGCTGGCAGGAGGCGTGCCCGGTCGGAGTCGACGAACTGAGGTACCTGACCATGGCCCACTGGGGGTTCGACGGGAAGACACATACCGGGGAGATGATCGTCAACGCCGAATTTGCCGAGGGTGTGGTCGAGGTGTTCGGCAGGCTCTTCGAGGCGGGCTATCCCATCGAGCAGATGCGGGTGACGACGCTGGAGGAGGTCGACGACCATCCCACCGGCGACTTCAACGAGACGGGCTCATTCGTCTGCCGACCTGCCGTGGGATCGTCGAACTGGTCATATCACGCCTACGGGCTGGCGATCGACGTCAACCCTTTCCACAACCCGTATGTCAAGGGCGACTTGGTGATCCCGGAGCTGGCCTCGGCATACGTCGACCGTGAGGACACCCGGATCGGGATGATCTTCCCCGGAGACGTGGTCATCGAGGCGTTCGCCGACATCGGGTGGGAGTGGGGTGGCAACTGGAACACCCTCAAGGACTGGATGCATTTCTCCTCGACCGGTCGGTAGTTGAGCGGATTTGCGCCGGATATGGCGCTAGGAACCCGGGGTTGCCGAGGTTTGGAGATACTCGAACATGTGTTCGATATAGTGTGACGGGTGACCCGTTACGCCGAGTTGCACTGTCACACCAACTTCTCCTTTCTGGACGGTGCATCGCACCCTGAGGATCTGGTGGCCACCGCCATCGAGCTCGGTTACCAGGCGCTCGGGGTCACCGACCATGACGGCTTCTACGGCGCATCACGGCTCTGGCAGGCGGCGAGGGCCACCGGTCTTCCCGTCATCTACGGAGTGGAGATCTCCCTCGAGACGGATCCCGGGGGGCCGGCGGACCCCGTCGAGACGGCACAGGAGTGGGATCGGAGACGGTACGCACTGACCAAGGGAGCCCAGGGGAGGTTGCGTCGGGGCCGTTCGGTGCGGGCTCACGGGACCAAGCCGGTCTCACTACCCGAGTCGGACCACCTGGTGCTCCTCGCCGGCTCCCCGGACGGGTATCGCACCCTCTCCCACCTGGTCACCAGGGCACAGATGCGTGGTGAGAAGGATCACCCGGTCTACACCTGGGACGACCTGGCCGTGGCTGCGACCAACACCGACCTCCACGCCCTCACCGGATGCCATTTCGGGGCGGTGCCCAAGGCTGCCGCCAGTGGCAGTCTGGCGGCGACCATCCGGGAGGCCTCCCGGCTGCGCGAGATCTTCGGGCCGCGGCTCCACATGGAGTTGTGGCACCACGGCATGCCCGAAGACGACCCACGAAACGACTTGATGTGGGAGGTGAGCCAGAAACTCGGCCTGTCGACAATCGCCACCAACCAGGTCCACTATCACGTTCGCTCCGACGCTTATCTCTCCGAGGTGCTCGCCGCGGTCGGTGGGAGACGCTCGCTGGCCGAAGCCGATGGGTTTCGCCCTGCCACCGACGAGCGGTATCTCAAGCACCCCGACGAGATGGAGGCACGCTTCCGGCGCTATCCGGGTGTGGTCGCCCGCAGCGCTGGTCTGGGTGAGCGTCTCGCCTTCGACCTGGCCCTGGTCGCCCCGCGTCTCCCCGACTTCCCGATGCCCGGGCATTTCCGCGACGAGATGGACTACCTGCGACACCTCACCTGGGAGGGTGCGCGTGCGGTCTACCCGGGTGGGGACGACGGGGTCGAGCCGACGGCGAGACGGCGGATCGATCACGAGCTGGGCATCATCGAGCGACTGGGCTTCCCCGGCTACTTCCTGGTGGTCAAGGACCTGATCGACTTCGCCCGGTCGCAGGGGATCTACTGCCAGATCAGGGGATCTGGCGCCGACTCGGCGGTGTGTCGCTGCATCGGGCTCACCAGGGTCGACCCGATTCGCCTCCAACTGCCTTTCGAGCGCTTCCTCTCCGAGGAGAGAGGGAGGCCACCTGACATCGACGTCGACTTCGAGGCCGACCGACGTGAGGAGGTGATCCAGTACTGCTACCGGCGTTACGGCCGGGAGCGTGCCGCCATGGTGGCCAATGTGATCACCTATCGGGCCAGGTCGGTGCTGCGCGACGTCGCCAAGACATTCGGGTTCACAGCGGCGCAGGTCGACGGTCTCTCCAAGTACGTCGACTCACACGACCCGGCCCGGCTCCGCGACATGGACACCGCTCTCCCCGAGGGGATGACCACCGAGCTCATCTACGACATCTGCTGGCGTCTCGACGGGTTCCCCCGTCATCTCGGGATCCACTCCGGGGGGATGGTCATCGCAGATCGGCCGCTGTGGCAGGTGGTGCCCCTGGAGTGGGGGCGCATGGAGGGACGCACCGTCATCCAGTGGGACAAGGACGACTCGGCGGCGGTGGGGATCGTCAAGTTCGACCTGCTCGGGTTGGGGATGCTCAACGCCCTCCATCTCGCCACCGACCTCGTCGAGGACACCCATGGTGTCGAGGTCGACCTGGCCATGCTCCCTCAAGAGCCTGCGATCTACGAGTCGATGACCCGTGCCGACACCGTCGGGCTCTTCCAGGTCGAGTCCCGAGCCCAGATGGCCACCCTCCCCAAGATGAAGCCGAAGACGTTCTACGACCTGGCGGTGGAGGTGGCCCTCATCCGCCCCGGGCCGATCCAGGGCCAGTCGGTCCATCCCTATCTGCGCCGGCGCAACGGTGAGGAGCCGGTGAGGTATCCCCATCCCGACACGGTCCCGATCCTGGAGAAGACCCTCGGTGTGCCCATCTTCCAGGAGCAGCTGATGGAGCTGGCCAGGGTCTGCGCAGGCTTCGACGGGTCCCAGGCGGACCGTCTCCGGCAGGCGATGACCCACAAGCGCTCGGAACAGGCCATGGCGCGGCTGCGTGATGAGGTCTACGAAGGGATGGAGAGGAACGGGATCGTGGGGGCGGCCGCCGACGAGATCTGGGAGAAGCTGCAGGGATTTGCCAGCTTCGGGTTCCCCGAGAGCCACTCGGTGAGCTTCGCCTACATCGTCTACATGTCCGCCTGGCTCCGATTCCACTTTCCCGCCGAATACCTGGCGGGTCTGCTCAACGCCCAGCCCATGGGGTTTTACAGCCCCAACTCGCTGATCCAGGATGCGCAACGTCACGGAGTGATGGTGCTCGGTCCCGACGTCAACCAGTCCTGGCACGACTGCACCATCGAGCCCGCCGATGCCGACCCCGACGACATCGTCACCTACCTCGGCCAGCGCTGGCGCCGGGGGAGGGGTCATGTCGACGATCCACTGCGCCCGGCGGTCGCGGTGCGAATGGGTCTGAGGTATGTGCGCAACCTGGGGGAGCGTGAGGTGACCAGGATCGAGGCGGCTCGCATCCTGGGAGGGGAGTTCAGCTCACCGGAGGATCTCGCCTTCCGGACCGGGCTCGATGTCGACGCCCTGGAGGGCTTGGCGGGGTCGGGGGCACTGGAGTCGATCGGGCTGGGTCGTCGTGCCGGGATGTGGGCAGCCGGTGCCCTAGCCGAGATCGACCCGGAACGTCTCGCCCTCTCTCCCGGTGTGGAAGCTCCCCGGTTGCCGGTGATGAGCCACGAGGAGATCCATCGCGCCGACCTGTGGTCGACCGGGGTCTCCAACCGGCACCCGATGAGCTTCGTCAGGGATCGACTCGACGGTTGCCTGACCGCTGCCGAGGCTCTCGATGTGGGTAGGAACCTGGCCCGGGTCAAGGTGGCGGGTGTGGTCACCCATCGGCAGCGACCGGGCACGGCGAGAGGTGTCTACTTCCTCAACCTCGAGGACGAGACCGGGCTGTTGAACATCGTCGTCCTTCCCGATGTGTGGACGAGACACCGTCAGGTGGTGCGGAAGAGCCCGGCACTGGTGATCCACGGCCGTCTCGAGTTCTACGACGGGGTAACCAACATCGTCGCCCGTGATTTCGAGCCGATCGGGGTGCAGACGGTCCGCTCCCGCGACTTCCGCTAGTGGAGCACCTAGCGGGCGCGGCAGCTGTCGCGCACGTCAGAGGTCGACGTTCAGCTGGCGATGTCTTACCTGCAGTTGAAGACGTCCCAGCCTGCCCCGTTGTAGACCTCCCAGGCGGCGGCGGCGGTCGAGGCCTCAGGGTCGGTGGCGGGGATACCCGGGAAGCCGGCATTGGATGCCCGCTCGTCCCAGTACCCGGGGAGATGGTTGAACAGACCCACCCCTCCGGTGCGCAGATCGGCATGGCCCGGGTCGAATCGGGATTCGCACCAGGCGATGCGAACCGCCCGGTTGACATCGGTGGGCTGGAAGTACTTGCTTACCAGCTCCCGGACCTGGACTTCGGAGAGCCAACCCATTGTCGGCGGGGAGGTGCTCACCGAGGTGTCTTCCTCGGCCGTCGTCGACTCGTCGACGCTCTCCTCGGTCGCCGGATCGGCCTCCTCGGCCATGACCACCGCAGTCGCTCCCTCACCGGGTGGCAGGGCGAAGCTCAGTCCGGCGTAGGCGCCGGCGGTGTGCCCCAGTGACCTGGCCTCCGCCTCGGCACCCGGGTCATCGGGCGGCTCGGGCGCCCCGAACGCGGCGAAGCCGGCTATGGCCAGCAGGGTCAGGGCGGCCCATCCAGCGACAAATGAAAGGCGTCTCGAGCGCATTAGCGACAATGACTCCATGTGGGCCAGCGACCCACACCCGGGAACGTGAGACCCTACTCATCTGTGGAAAACTTTGCACGGCCGACGGCCTCCCCGATCCGCTCCACGATGGCGACGAGTGTGACCTCGTCGGTGGCGAAGTTGAGCCGGGCGAAGCGACTCGAGTCACCCCGGAACGGCTCCCCGGCGCTCAAGGCCACCCGTGCCCGATCGAGCAGGAAGTCGGCCGGGTCGTCGATCGGATACGCCGAGAAGTCGAGCCAGGCGAGATAGCTGCCCTCCACCGGGCCCATCACGACCTCCGGGGCTTGGTCGGCCATCGTCTCGGCGAGCAGGGCCCGGTTGCGGTCGAGCCGGGTCAGCACATCGGCGAGCCAGTCCCGGCCATGCGTGAAGGCCGCGGTCGAGGCCACCAGTCCAAAGCTGCCCACACCGACCCGGTCGGGGGTGAAGTGTGGCTCCCAGATCTCACGGTCGGCAGGGTTGGTGAGCACCACCTGGGCGCACTTCAGACCCGGGAGATTCCATGCCTTGCTGGCTGCGGTGACCGTGGCCACCCGCTCCGGGTCGATGCTGGCCGCCGGCACATGAGCGCTGTCGTACGTGATGGGTCCGTGCACCTCGTCGGCGAGGACGCGGGCGTCGTGTCGTGCAGCGACCTCGATGACGTCGGCGATCTCCTCTTCGGTCAGCACGCGCCCGGTGGGGTTCCAGGGGTTGCACAGCACGACGGACCCGGCGCCCTCGCTCAAGGCGCGATCTATGCCGGCGACATCGATGCGAAATCTCCCGTCGGCCCCGCGGGTGCTGGGCACCTCGAAGATCTCCCTCCCCGCGTCCTCGACCATCGAGAAAAAGGGGAAGTACACCGGCGTGTGCAGGACCACTGGTGATCCGGGCGGTGTCAGGTGCTGGATGCACCGCCCCAGCCCGGCGATGACGTCGGGGGCCGGATACACCGAGGCCGGGTCCACAACCCATCCGAAGGTGTCGGACCAGTATCCGGTGGCGGCCTCGGCCGTCTCCCTCTCCAGGTACGGGTAGGGATATCCGGTCATGCCTCGATCCACGGCGTCTTTCAGGGAGGCGCTCACCGCTGGAGCCAGCCCGAAGTCCATCTCCGCCACCCATGCGGCAAGGACGTCGGGCTCGTAGCCGGTCCATTTGAGGCTGCCCAGCCGGCGGTATTCGCTCGGACCGGTCATGCCGCCGACTCGATGCGTCCCAACACCCACTGCCATTCCGGCTTCGTGGGGTCGAGCAGGGAGAAGTGGTCGCAACCCGACCGGTGCAGCTCGAGACCGTGACGGGCGGCGAATGCGACAGAGTGGGCGATCGGCACGACCTGATCGGTGTCGCCGTGCACCAACGTGGTGGCCACGCCGTCCGGTGACATGCGTGCAGGGGCACCCGAGTCGAGCAGGGCCTGGGCGTCGGCGGCGCCGACGGTCCGGTCCTCAACGGTCGCCTCCAGGTCGAGGATCGGACCGAGGGCGATGTGACGGGCGATCGGGGAGGTGGTGCGGGACGCGGCCCACATCAGGAGATGCGCGCCGGCAGAGTGCCCGATGACCGTCGCGGGGGAATCGGCCAGCCCGAGTTGGGGGATGTGGTCCAGGGCCATCAGGACGTCGTGGCCCGATGCCGGCCAGCCTCCGCCGACCCCGGTCCTCCGGTACACGATGTTCCAGGTGTCGTACCCTCGCCTGGTCAGGTCGACGGCGAGAGACTCCGTCAGGTCGCGCTCGTACTCGCTCCGCCACAGCCCACCGTGGGCCAGGACGACGAGGGCGCCCCCACCGTGTCGCAGATCGCCGACATGGGACGGGTCGGGCCCGTAGCGAACAGTCTCGAAGGGGAGGGCGGCCCGGTTGACCAGATGACGCATCGCATCGCGATATCCGGCGAGGCCGCGCCCGTAGATGGTGCGGACGCACGACTCGGACACCACCGACACCGCCCGCCAGGGCTCGCGGGAGTGGACATTGGAGATGTGGATCTCGACCGTCGGGACAGGCACGCCACGGATGGCATCGGCGATCGCCCGCGAGGTGTGGGTCAAGGCGCCCGGGTTGAGCACGATCCCGTCCCCTTCGAATTCGTGGATCCAGTCGATGATCTCGCCCTCCGCGTTGCTCTGACGTGTCTCTGCCTCCACGCCCAGGTTCTCGGCCCACCCGGCGATCATCGACTCCAGGTCGGACAGGGTGCTATTCCCGTACACCTCTGGCTCCCTGGTGCCGAGCAGATCGAGGTTGGGCCCGTTGACGACGAGCAGCCGCATCATGCGACCTGGGGGAGGTGCTCGCCCAACAGGTCCTTGGCCCGATCAACCAATCCGGCGGGAAGGTCGCCCTCCTCCAACGAGAAGTGCTCGCCGAGGCGGCGCCCGATGCTTCTCATCACGAGCTCCGTGGTGATCCCGGGCGACTGGTCCGCGAGTGATCCCGCGGTCCGTGGGTCCCAATCGAGCCCGAGCGCCCGGTACACCGGGACCAGCACGTCACGGATGCGGTGGCCCTCGTCGACCACGACCACACCGCCGATGTGGGCGGCATGTCTCACCAGACGCTGGCCGACACCCATCACCTTCACCTTCCCGGCGACGTTTACCGACCATCGGCCCGGGCAATACTCGCCGGGCAGCTCCCCGATCCGGGCATCGACACCGAGATCGTCGAAGGCATCGGCCATTATCCCGGCGACCAGCTCGAAGCGCTCCTGTATCCCGGTGCGGGGGTCGGCGAGCGGGAGGGCTAGCGAGAACGCGATCGTCGCCTCGTGGAAGACGGCGGCCCTGCCGCCGGCGAGACGCTCGACCGCCTCGAACCCGTGCGCCCGGGCGGCGCGCACCGCCGATTCGTAACCGGCGGTGACCCGATCGGCCCTCCCGAAGGCGACCACGGGACCGGGGACATGGAGCCTGATGGTCCCGCCGATGTCGCCGTCCGAGACCGCGGTGAGCAGGGCGTGGCTGACCGCCGTGTCTAGTGGGCCGGGGTAGCCGGCGCGGATCAGCCTCAGGCAATTCACCGTAATCAGCATATGTAGGGCGACAATGAACAATTCGGCACTGTGGAACGATTTGGAAAGGCGACCTCGTTGATGTCGCGAATGAGCCCGGGGACAACTCTCGGATGAGGCGGCGGCTGCGTCTCGTGTCGCTCGGCGCCCTGGCGGGGGTCACCCTCGCCGGGTGTGGCGCGTATCCGTTGCAGTCCCTCGGCAACCGGAGCTCGGAATGGATCAACGAGCCCACCGTCCCCACCACCCTCGAAGTGGTCACCACCGCACCGACGGTGATCCCGGTGAGCAACCTGCAATGGTCGAACGATGTCATCGAGACCCAGAATCTCTCCGACCCGGCGGCTCTCCTCGCCGAGATCTTCGACAGACGGGAAGGCGATCGATTCATCCAGGCGAGTCGTCTCGAGATCGCCACCGCCCTACCCGACGTGGCATTCCCCGGTCTCGCTCCACCCACTGCGCAGTGGGTCTCCTCCCAGCTCGTGTTCAACGACGACGGGACCATCTCGGACGACCCCAGCGCCGCATTCGGCATCTGGTCGGCGGAGCCGTATACGAGATCGCGCTCGGTGGCTCAGATGGTGGTGCTGAGGGTGTACAACGACCCGGAGGAGGCTGCCGAGGTCGCCGAGAGCGGCGAGGCCAGCTGTGCCCGTTTCGCCGACGAGACGACAGACCAATGCGAGATCATCGACGTCGGGGGGCGTGACACCTGGGCGCTCGCCGGGCCAGGAGGGTCGACTCTGGTCTGGTTCGAAGGCACTTACAGGTACGAGCTCTACGGACGCACGTTCATCCCGGTAAGCACCCTGCGCGAAATGAGCTCCGAGATGGTCCCGCTGGCTGCGATTGACTCCGGGTCGTCGTAACGTCGGTGTCCGGCAGGGAGTCGACACATCTACCACAGCGGTGGCTGGTGGAGCTATCTCAAGTACGACGAGGAGCAAGACCGGCCTGACATCGACAGGGCGCTTCTGCGCCGGGTTTGGGCCTATGGAAGGCCTTATCTGCGCGGCCTGTTGGGGATCCTCTTCACCATCGTCGTGATCTCCTCGCTCTCGGTGGTGCCGGCGATCCTCATCCGGCTCCTCCTCGACGAGGCCCTGCCCAACAGGGACGTCGGCCAGCTCACCGTGCTCGGGATCCTCATGATCGCCGTCCCCCTGGTCATCGCCCTGGTCGGCGTCGTGCAGCGTTGGCTGTCCTCGAAAGTCGGGGAGGGGATCATCTTCGACCTGCGCCGCGAGCTCTACACCCACCTGCAGCGGATGTCCCTCCGCTTCTTCACCGCCACCAAGACCGGTGAGCTGATGAACCGTCTCAACAGCGACGTCGTCGGCTCGCAACAGGCGATCACGGGCACCTTCGTCACCATCGCCTCCAACCTGGTGTCAGTGGTGGTCATCCTGGTCGTGATGCTCCGGGCCAGTTGGCTGCTGACCCTTCTCGCCGTCGCCGCGCTACCCCTTTTCGTCATCCCGGCGCGACGCGTCGCGAAGGTGCTCCGCCGGATAACCCAACAGCAGATGGAGCACGAGGCCCGGATGTCCGGGATCCTCCAGGAGTCGTTCAACGTCAGCGGTGCCCAACTGATCCGATTGTTCGGGCGTTGGGATACGGAGCGGGAGCGCTTCTCCACGGTGGCCGGGCTGGTGCGGGACTACGGAGTGCGTCGAGCCATGGTGGGCCGGGGCTTCTTCGCCGCTTTGGGGCTCGTCGCCGCGGTGGGAACAGCCGCCGTGTTCTGGGTGGGCGGCCTCATGGTCATCAACGGCGAGATCACCGATGGCACCGTGATCATGTTCTCCACACTGCTCGTCCAGTTCTACGGGCCGCTCTCGGCCCTCACCAATTCCCGAGTCGAGTTCGCCACATCCCTGGTCTCCTTCGAGAGGGTCTTCGAGGTGCTCGACCTGGAGACGGACATACCGGCGCCGGACGACCCGCGGCCGATCCACGGGCCGGGCCGGGTGGAGTTCGAGAACGTTTGGTTCCGATACCGGGGCGAGGGCCCCGAGGGACTGGAGGCGGTGCGCAGGTTCAGCTGGCACTCCGGTGGGGAGGTGGCCGCCATCGCGGCTCCCGCCTCGACCAGGGAATGGGCACTCGAGGACGTCAGCTTCGTCGCCGAGCCGGGGACGCTGACCGCCCTGGTCGGGCCGTCCGGGGCCGGCAAGACGACCATCTCCTATCTCCTGCCCAGGCTCTACGACGTCACCCGGGGCCGTGTCCTCGTGGACGGGGTCGACGTACGCCACGCCGCCCTCGAGGATCTGACGGAGAAGATCGGTGTGGTCACCCAGGAGACGTATCTCTTCCACGACACCATCGCCGCCAACCTGAGATACGCCCGACCCGACGCCAGCCACGAGGATCTGGTGGCTGCAGCCACCGCGGCCAACATCCAGGAGATGATCGACCGTCTCCCCGACGGCTACGACACGGTCGTGGGTGAGCGCGGCTACCGGCTCTCCGGTGGCGAGAAGCAGCGGATCGCCATCGCCCGCGTGGTGCTCAAGGACCCCGCAATCCTCGTGCTCGACGAGGCGACATCTCATCTCGACTCCCGGTCGGAGGCCCTCATCCAGGAGGCACTGGAGACGCTCATGGAGGGACGCACCTCCATCGTGATCGCCCACCGGCTCTCCACGGTTCGCGCCGCCGATCAGATCCTGGTCATCGACGAGGGCCGCATCGTCGAGCGAGGCACCCATGCTTCGCTTCTCGCCGACGGCGGCCTCTACTCGGAGCTGAGCCGGACCCAGTTCGAGGGGATGGCGGTCTAGGCACCCCGGGTCAGGTTCTCGAAGAGAAGCCGTTGGGTGGGGGCGAGCAGCAGGACCTCGCCGTCGGTGGACATCCACAGGTGGGGCCCGGCCTTGAGCCAGACCCGGCGGGGGAGGCTGTCGAGATTGCGCCGCTTGCGGGCACTGGGTGGCGCGTACACCAGCACCTCGGTTGCCGGTGCTCCCAGCGCATCGATCGGGCCGACCAGGTCGTAGCTGCCGAACAGGGCGGCTATCGCCTCGGACGGGTCGACCGCACCGACGTCCGAGAGCCAGTCGATTCGGCCGCAGTCCTCGCACGCGGCCACGGCGATCCTGCCCACCCAGACCGGCTTGTGCTCGCACCAGGTCTCGTAGTCCATGCCCGTCAAGGTAGGGACGGGGTGGGACAGATTCTCCGGGCCCGGCCAACCGCTCCGATTTGACCCCTCAGAGCTCGAGGATCGGGATCTCCATGGTGTCCTCGATGCGGGCCCCCGGCACCAGTAGAACCGGCAGATGGGAGTTCACCATCACCCGTGCCGAGACGCTTCGCCACGCCTCCTCGGTGAAGAGGCGCCGGGTCGCACCCATCACCACCAGCTCGGCGTCGACCAGCTGTGCGGTCGAGATGATCGCCTCGGCCGGGTCATCGCCGTCGACGAAGCGGATGTCACAGGAGATGTCCTCGGCTGCGAGGGCGGCGCAGATGGGATCGACGGCTCGTCGACCCCGTTCCTCTAGGTAGGCGGCAGCCCTTTCCTCCTCGCTGGATTGGGGATTGGGGGCGTCGTCGAGAAAGGATCGGCGAACGTCGTCGTCGAGGGATTCGAGGAAGGATCGGGGGACCTGGATCACGGTCATCACGGTCACGGAGGTCTCGTCGCCGATGAGCTGGCGGCAGAACTCGGCGGTTGGGGCCGCGGGCAACACGCCGGTAGTGGCTATGAGGATCCGCACGCCGGAACATTAGGGTGGCGCATCCGGTTACGCAGAGGTGCCAGTGGATCCCGAGACGGTCAACAAAGTGACGTGGAAGATCCCCAATGCGCTGGCATTGGTGGGCTCCGCCTCGGACGGCGAGTACAACGGCATGACGACGAGCTGGATCAGCCAACTCTCCATGGAGCCGGTGTTGGTCGGCATCGGTGTCGACAACAAGGCACTCACCCATCGGCTCGTGTCCGAAGGCGGTTCGTTCACTGTCAACCTCTGGTCGTCTGCGGACACCCGTCCCTTCGTCAAGTTCTCCAAGCCCGCGGTGCGGGACGGGGACACCCTCAACGGATACGCTTTCTCCACCGCCACGACCGGGGCGCCGGTGTTCTCCGACTCGATCGCCTGGATGGATTGCGAGGTGCGCCAGTCGATCGATCTGGGAACGCACACCCTGTTCCTGGGCGAGGTGGTAGACGCCGGGGTCAACGACGACGACACCCGGGCGGCGGCGATCTCGGACACCAGGATGAAGTACGGCGGCGTCAGGCGCGGCGGTCACTGAGAGCAGGGAGCGGGAATTGGAGATATCCGTCGAGGGCAAGGTCGCCCTGGTCACCGGGGGAAGTCGCGGCATCGGCCAGGCGACCGCCTTGGAGCTCGCCAGGAGTGGTGCCAGAGGTGTGGTCATCACCTCCCGCAAGCAGGAGAACGTCGACGATTCACGCTCGGAGTTGATCTCGGCCGGGGTGGAGGGTGACCGGGTCGTGGCGCTCGCCGCCCGCGCCGACGACGAGGAAGCCGCCACCGAGGCGGCCCGGGCCACGGTCGATCTCTTCGGCGCCTGCGACATACTGGTCAACAATGCCGGTACCAACCCCGCCTTCGGGAACCTCATGGAGGTCGACCTCGGTGCGCTCGACAAGACCTGGGCCGTCAACATGCGGGCACCTCTCCTCTGGGCCCGGGCCGTATTCCACGGGTGGATGGGGGAGCATGGCGGCTCGATCGTCAATGTCGCCTCCGTCGCAGGGCTCCGTCCCAGCCCGATGATGGGCGCCTACAACATCTCCAAGGCCGGTCTCATCCACCTGACCCGTCAGCTCGCCTTGGAGCTGGCTCCCAAGGTCCGGGTCAACGCGGTCGCCCCGGCCGTGGTGAAGACCCGTCTCGCCGGGCTGCTCCTTGAGGACGAGCGGGCCACCGCGGCGATGCATCCTCTGGGCAGGGTGGGCGAGCCGGAGGATGTGGCGCGGATGATCGTGTTCCTCGGTTCGGACGCTTCGAGCTGGATGACCGGTGTCACCGTTCCCGTGGACGGGGGCGTGTTGGGTGCCGGATCTTCGGGAATCTCATGAGAAAGGGACAATTGATGCAAAGAGTCGGCATCGGCTTCCTCTTGATCGCGGCGGGCGCCGCCCTCTGGGGAACCGACGGGTTGTTCCGCCGAGCGTTGGCCTTCGAGATGCCGGCGCCGGCGGTGGTGCTCTGGGAGCACCTGATTCTGGTGGCGCTGACGGCACCATTACTGGTTCGCTTCTTCCGAAACCGTCCCGACCTGAACGGTAAGGACGTCGTCTCCCTGCTCTTCGTGGGGGCGGGGGCTTCGGCAGTGGCGACCATCCTCTTCACCCAGGCATTCGTCTATGGCGACCCAACCACCCCGCTGCTGATCCAGAAGACTCAGCCCGTGATCGCCGTGCTGGGGGCCTATCTGTTGCTCGGCGAGCGGCTGCTTCCGAGATACGGCTGGTACTTCCTGTTCGCCGTCGGCGGGGCCTATCTGATCGCCTTCCCCGATCCGTCACGAGTAGGTGTCAGCCGTCTGGCTCCCGCCCTGCTCTCGCTGGGGGCGGCGGCGCTCTGGGGGATGGGGACGGTCCTCGGACGGCACCTCACACACAAGATCCCCACCCAGGAGCTCACCGCCCTCCGTTTCGCCATTGGATTGCCCACCGCATTGGCGATCGTGCTCATCAGGGGGGAGGGTGGGGCGGCGTGGGACGTCTCGATCAGCCAGTTCTGGGCGCTGGTCGTCCTCTCACTCGTGCCCGGTCTGGCGGCCCTGATGATCTATTACAGAGGTCTCTCCTCGACCCCAGCGTCGAGTGCCACGCTTGCCGAACTGGCCTTCCCGCTCACGGCGATCCTCATCGGTTGGGGGGTGTTCGACACCGCCCCGACGGCGACGCAATGGGCGGGCATCGCGGTGCTCTCCGGGACGATCGTCGTGATGAGCCGTGCCGCGCAGAGAGGTGCGGAAGCTCTCGGGGTGCGAGCACTGCAACCGGCGGTGGAGACCGGCGCCAGGCGTTAGCCCCGGTAGGTCAGGCCGCGCGGGGCGGCGGCGAAGCCCCATTCCCGCAGGGCCGAGGCCAGTGGTGAGGTGGGGGCCGGGTCGCCGTTCACCGTGGCCAGCGTCAGCCGCCGATGACGCCCGGCGACTGTGGCGAGGGCCCCTGACACCTCGCCGAACCGGTCCGGTGTCGTGTCGAGAAGAGTCAAGCCACGCCGACCCTTGTCGAGGTAGCCGATCAGCCGCCCTCCGTGGAGGAGGACATACGCGCCGGCATCACGGGCGAGACGGGTGTCCTCCAGATCGGGCCAGGGAAGCACGGCTCCGTAGGGGTTGGCAGGGTCGGTGGCAGCGAGCACCGCGATCTCGGGCTCGGTCTCGGAGCGGAGCCTGTCCACCGCTCCGGGGAGGGCGAACTGCGACCCGCCGAGACCCTCGACGAAGTATCCGCGCCGGATCCTCCCGGTGTCCTCGAGATGGCTGTACACGGCGTAGAGGGCGCTGAACCCGCCGGGGAGTCCCTCGGCGAGGACGGTGCTCCTGGTCACCACCCCGTGCCGGTCCAACAGCAACTCCGCCCAAGCGGCGTGACGTTCGGTCTCCGTCGCCGGCGTCCTGGCGAGATGCTCGGTGAGTGACCACCTGCCCTGGGCGTGTGCCGGGAAGCGGCTGGACAGGGAGGGGCGTCCCCCGCTGCGGGTCTTTCGCCTCGACACGTAGGCGCGCACCGGGGAGAACGTGTCGTTGGTGACATAGCCGGACCAGACCAGCTCCCAGAGGGCATCGAGAGCCGTCTCGGGGTCGCCGCCACCGGTCTCGCGGTAGATGTCGGCGAAGAAGCTGGCGCCCTGCGAGCCGAGGGCGTCGAGGATGGCCTCGCCGACCGGATCGGGCTGGTAGGAGGGATCGGGGCCGGCCCACAGTGTCGGGAGTGACTCCCGGGGGAACAGGGCGACCTTTCCGTCCCGCGTCCCGAGGTGCCCCGACCCGACCCAGACCAGGTCGCCGGAGAGCATCAGCTCGTCGAGGTGAGTGCCGGCGTCGCCGATCCTGGCGGCGAGCACGTCACGCTCCAAGGTCGAGGCAGGTATCGGCGCCCCGGTCAGCTTGCGCAACGCGTCGGCCATGGCGCTTCGTCCCCGGGGTGGCGTGTTGCCGACGCCCTGCCAGGCCACCTCGAAACGGGCCAGGGCCGCCGGTTCGACTGGCTCGATCTCGGCGCGGAGGACGGCGAGGGAACGCCGCTTCAGCCGCTTGAGCACGGTCTCGTCCACCCACTCCCGACCCTGGCCACCGGGCCGGAACGCACCTTGGGTCACCCGTCCTGCCTGCTCCAGCCGGGTCAGGGCCGTCTCGACGACCCCGACAGGGAGACCGAGGGCCCGGGCCGCCTCGTCGGCCACGAAGGGGCCATGGGTGCGTGCGTAACGACCCATGACGTCGCCGAGGGGATCGGCGACCGGTTCGAGGAAGACATGAGGGACGCCGGCGGGCGGCTGGACGCCGAGCCCGTCTCGAAGACGCGCCAGGTCCTCGATCGCAGCCCAGCGCCGGTTGCCGGAGATCACCACCTCGACGACGCGTCGCGCCTCTAGAAGCTGTTCCAGGGCGGTGGTGACCGAGACCCCCTCGCTGCGCACCTCGATGTCCACCGTGCTCAGCGGTCCCAGGTCGCGGAGCAGGTCGTGGATGGCGTCGGGGTGACGTGCCCGGCGGCCGTCGGTGAGATGCTGCAACTCCAGCTCGACCGCCACCACCACCTCGGGGTCGATCAGCTCGCGGAGCTCGCCCTCGCCGAGGAGCTCGCGGAGTAGATCGCGATCGAGGGTCAGTGCCGCCGCCCGTCGCTCGGCCAGAGGGGTGTCGGCCTCGTACATGTAGGCGGCGACGAACGAGAACAGCAGCGAAGTGGCGAAGGGGCTGGGGCTGTGGGTGTCCACTGCGACCAGACGGACCCTCCGGGAGCGAATGTCCCCGAGCACCTGCTGGAGTGCCGGCAGGTCGAAGTCGTCCTGGAGGATCTCGCGATACACCTCTAGGAGGATGGGGAACGACCCGAATTGCTTGGCCACGCCGAGCAGATCGGCGGAGCGACGTCTCTGCAGCCAGAGCGGGGTGCGCTCCCCGGGTCGGCGGCGGGGGAGGAGCAGGGCGCGTCCCGCCGCCTCGCGAAACCGGGCGGCGAAGAGGGCGGAGTCGGCGAGGTGCTCGATGAGCAGGCCCTCCACTTCCTCGGGCTCGACCATCAGATCGTCGGCGGTGGGTGGGTCGTCGGAGTCGGGGAAGCGGAACGCCATCCCGTCGTCGGACCACACCGCGTCCACGTCGCTCCCGTAGCGGGCGCGAAAACGGTGACGCAGCGCCATGGCCCAGGGTGCGTGGATGCGGGCGCCGAGCGGGGAGAGCAGCACGACCCGCCAGTCGCCGATCTCGTCCTGGAACCGCTCCACGACCACGGTTTGGTCGGTGGGCAGCGCTCCTGCGGCCTCACGCTCCTCTTCGAGATAGGCGACCAGGTTGCGGGCGGCGAATTCGTTCAGGCCGAACTCGGATCTGAGACGCTCCATGGCCTCGTCGTCGCCCAGGGCAGACGTCTCCCGGACGAATCGCCCCACCGCCTGGCCGGTCTCGAGTGGGCGACCGAGGGTGTCGCCATGCCAAAACGGTGTCTTGGCGGCGGATTCGCCCGGAGCAGGGACCACCTCCACCTTGTCATGGGTGATCTGACTGATGCGCCAGGCACTCGAGCCGAGCAGGAACACATCGCCTTCCCGTGACTCGTACACCATCTCCTCGTCGAGCTCGCCCACTCGGCTCCCGTCGGGAAGGGTGACCCGGTAGAGCCCGCGGTCGGGGATGGTCCCGACGTTGGTGACGGCCAGCTGTCGGGCCCCGGGGCGGGCGGTGACCTCACCGGTGGCCCGGTCCCAGTTGATGCGGGGCCGCAGCTCGGCGAAGAGGTCGGAGGGATACCGGCCCGCCAGCATGTCCAGGGTCTCGTCGAAGACCGCCCGGCTCAGACCCGAGTAGGGGGCAGCTCGTCTGGCAACCTCGTAGAGACGATCGGCGGTGGTGTCGCCGGCGACCGCTTGGGCGACCAACTGCTGGCTCAGCACGTCAATCGGGTTGGCCGGGGTCTTGGTCGCCTCGACCTCACGACGACTCATACGGGAAGCGACCACCGTGGCGACCAGGAGGTCTCCTCGATACTTGGGGATGATCTTGGCACGCGAAATGCCGCCGACCTCATGTCCGGAGCGGCCCACCCTTTGCAGACCCGAGGCGACGGAGTGGGGAGACTCGATCTGGAGGACCAGGTCGACCGCTCCCATGTCGATGCCCAACTCCAGCGACGAGGTGGCCACAACCGCCTTCAAGGTGCCACGTTTCAGCGACTCCTCGATCTCGAGCCGCTGTTCACGGGCCACAGAGCCGTGATGAGCGCGGGCGATCTCCTCCCCGGCGAGGTTGTTGATCTCGGAGCAGACCCGTTCGGCGAGTCGCCGCGAGTTGGCGAACACGATGGTCGAGTTGTGCCTCTGGATCTGGTCGAGCAGCTCGGGATACACGGCAGGCCAGATGGAACGGGTGACGACCCGATCCGGGTCGAGCGGGTCGGGCTCCGCCGGCTCGTTCATGTCCTCCACCGGCACCACGATCTCGAGCTCGAGCTCCCGGTCCTGAGCGACGTCGATGATGGTCACCGGGCGTGGGTGCCATTCGTCGTCCTCGACGGTGCCACCACCGAGGAACCGTCCGATGGTCTCCAACGGGCGTTGGGTGGCGGAGAGACCGATCCGTTGCGGAGGGGCATCCGCGATCTCCTCCAGCCGTTCCAGGGTGAGGGCGAGGTGGGCGCCTCTCTTGCTGCCCGCCACCGCGTGGACCTCGTCGACGATCACCCAGCGGACGGTGCGCAGCACCGATCTCACCGCCGAGGTGAGCATCAGGTAGAGCGACTCCGGTGTCGTGATCAGGATGTCGGGTGGGTTGCGCTCCATCCGACGACGGTCCTCGGCCGGGGTGTCGCCCGTGCGGAGGAAGGTGGTGAGCTCGGGCAGCGGCTCCCCACCGAGACGCTCTGCGGCGTGTCTGATCCCGGCGAGCGGGGCGCGCAGGTTGCGGTCGACATCGTGGGCCAGCGCCTTGAGCGGGGACACATAGAGGACCCGGCACCTCTCCGCACGGTCGGGCACAGGCTCGGTGAGGAGTCGATCGAGGGTCCAGAGGAATGCAGCCAGCGTCTTGCCCGATCCGGTCGGAGCATGGATCAGGGTGTGATGGCCCTGGGCGATGGCAGGCCAGCCCTGCTCCTGGGCGACCGTGGGCTTCTGAAATGAGGCCTCGAACCAGGTGCGGGTGGCCGGGGAGAATGCCTCTGGAGAGCTCACAGTGGGAAGGTATCAGGGGCGGGTGACAAGGTCTCCGACACAACGAGAGCTATCCCAGGCAGCGATGCCAACCGGCACCGGGCCTGGTGCGTGTTAGGAGGAAGGACGAAGCGAAGCTCGGAGGTGATGAGCATGTCCAGGTCCGACAGGCAGAGGTCCGGGATAGGCGAAGAGGTGTTGTTCGAGGAGTACATGCTCCGTCGTGCCGCACGGTCGCGAATCGAGACGGAGCGGGAGACCAGCGACGCCGTCGCCCTGGCTCTGGACGCCGGCGTCTCCTGGGCTCGGATCGCACAGCTCCTCGGCGTGTCGGTGACCATCGCCAAGAGTCGCTACGCGGCATCTGAGGAACGAGCAATGGGGGCATAGAGGGGGACCAGGATCCGGGGTGAGTGGGTGGCTCACCCCTTGGTTCGTCGCCGGCGTCTCCGATACCCGTTCCCGAGGTGCTCCACGGTGTGGATGTCGCACCAGTTTGCGGGGCGCTCGCAGCCGGCCGCCTGGCAATGACGGTCCCGGGCGATGATTGCCTTCCGTTGGGCACTGGTCCATACCCGCGTCTTGCGACCGACGTCGAGGACCTCGGAGTCACCGTCGAGGAAGATGCGGGTGATCGAGCAGTCACAAGCCAGCATGCGAAGCGTGTCGATGTCGACGATGGCACCCCCGTAGAAGGTCTCGTGAGTCCCTCCGGCGTGGCCCTCCAGTGCCGCGAAGTCGGTGAGCATCACAAGGTGTGGTTTCTCTCCGGTGACTGAGGGCGGGTTGGCATGGTCGAGCCAATCCCTCGCCAGATCTTCGAGAGCGTCATGCCGTCTCTGTCGGGGAGTACGCGTGTCGCCATCCGCAGGTGGTGGCATCAACGCACGCAGCGCCGCTTCGAATGCCTCGCCGGCGGTCTGGGTGAGCCACCCATCGACCCGTCGCATCCCGCCGGTCGTTTTGGACAGTGAGAGGCCGCGACGCTCGAGCTGGGTGGCGAGGTCGATGTCACCCGGCCCGTCCACGGACTGGCGCCAGTACTCCAACGCCCTGGCGGTGTCCGACACGGAGAGGCCCTCAGTGATGGCAACCAACCGTTCCTCGGCTCCGGGATAAGCGTCGGGGACGCCTTCGGCGGCCCGGAAGAGAAGGTCGGCCTGGTCCGTCGAGATCCTTCCGTCGGCCCACGCCGCGTGGGCCGTCGGGGCCTTCTCGATCGCCTGGCCACGGGAGACCACGTGTTTTGCGAGTCCTGTGGACATCCGACCCAACGAGGCAAGCATCGCGGTCGGGGATGGGTGACCCAGCTGGTGATGACCGCCCCGGTCCGCCATGTTCCTGGTCTTACGGGCGATCAGGACGTCTACCTGCTGACGGGCGAATGCCAGCTCCCCGATGTCCGCCGCCAATTGCTCCGTCGACAGTTGTTCGTCGGAGACCCCAATCATCTCGTCGAGCGCCGAACGGATCGCACTCATCTTCCACTCCCCATGTCATCCGACCCTACGGGCCGTCGGTGACAGATTCCTCTTTCAACCCCGCCTCGATCTGAACGTACGACCCGGCTGTGACAAGAATCGGGTTTGGGCACGACGATCCTCGATACCCTCGCCGTCGTGGACCATTTCATTCTCTTCTACGACGTCGTCGACGATTACGTGGAGCGACGTGGGGCATTCCGCGGGCTGCACCTCGCCCATGCCACGGAATCTGCCGGGCGAGGCGAGCTCCGGTTGGGAGGTGCCTATGCCGACCCAGTCGACGGCGCCGTCCTCGTGTTCCGATGCAACGACGAGGCGACGGTGCGTGCCTTCGCCGAAGCCGATCCATACGTTCGCAATGGGCTCGTGAAGAGTTGGCACATCCGCCGCTGGAGCGTGGTGGTCGGGGCCGACTACGAGGGGACTGTGCCTACGGGCTGAAGTGAGCCGGAGATGACGGTGCCTTTTCTCCCGAGGGCCGCTTTGCAGCTGAGCTCGGGTATCGCACACCACCACCGATCAGTGCAGAGACCGAGATCGTGGTCATCCACATCGACACACGGGTTGGCACGGCGTCGATCATCCCCGGATCCCTGACGAGAAACCGCTTCGGTGAGCGTCGCGACTCAGGCGCTGAGCTCGAGCGGGAGAGCGTCGACGGCGGCGAGATCGAGGAAGATGGCGACCACGGCCGGATCGAACTGGGTTCCGGAGTTCTTGCGGATCTCGTGCACGGCGAAGTCGACAGGGAGTGCCGGCTGGTAGGCCCGCTTCGAGGTCATCGCATCGAATGCATCGGCAACCAGCACGATTCGGCTCAGGATCGGAATGGCATCGCCGGCGAGCCCGAAGGGATAGCCGAAACCGTCGAAGCGCTCATGGTGATAGAGGATGGCCTCGGCGATCTTGGGGTCGAGACGGTTGCGGGTCATGGCGAACCCGAGCTCGGGATGCCGCTCCATCAGATCTCGCTCGTTCTGGTCGAGCGGGCCCGGCTTGCCCAGGATCCCGGGGTCCATATGGATCTTTCCGACGTCGTGGAGTATCCCTGCCAGGGCTAGGCGGTCGAGGTCGCTGGCACCCAGGCCGATGCCGCGCCCCAGGTTGACGGCGAGGTTGGAGACGCGATGGACGTGGCCATGCAGGTCCTCGATGACGTCTTCCATCACACGGATGAGAAAGTCGTCGGGAAGATCTCTCATATCCGAAACCACCTGGGGGAGTGTCGTCTCGACCCCCAGGTCTGTGGATAAGTCGACCGTCTCATTTGGATTTCCCGCTCCAAGGCTCTCAGGTAAACGATTTCGGGCCCGATTTCGATACGGCGCCAGTCGCGGCCTCCAAGGAGGCGGGAGTCAGTCGCGTGTGCTGAGACGCTCCACGTACGAGGTGACCGCGGTGTCGTGCTCCGGTGTGGTGTGGGCGATCGCCTGAAGCGCTGCGGAGAGCTCGAGGAAACCGTCGAGGTCCATGCTGCGGGCCAGGCGGAGGAGTCGCTTGGTCATGGTCACCGCCGGTCTCGATTTCGAAGCGATGTCCCGGGCGAGCTCCATCACCCTCTGCTCCAACTTCTCCTCGGGCACCACCTCGAGCAGGATGCCGTAGGACTCCGCCTCGGCGGCGGTGATGAAACGTGCGGTGAGCGCCAGCTCGGTTGCCCGCTGCCAACCCACCACCCGGGGGAGCAGCCATGCCCCGCCGTCACCGGGCAGGATCCCGATGTCGATGAAGGTGTGGGCGAAGCGGGCATTTCGAGACCCGAGCCGGAGGTCACATCCGAGGACGAGGTCGAACCCGGCTCCGACCGCGGGCCCGTTCACGGAGGCGATCGTGATCAGATCGGTCGTGGCCAGGAACCTGGTGAGTTGCTGGATGGTGTCCCGGTACTTCTCGGTCATCTCGACAGGGGCGCCGGAGAAGAGACCCTCCCTGGCTGCCATGTCCTTGACGTTGCCGCCGGCCGAGAAAGCCGGTCCCTCGGCATCGATGACGACCACACCCACCTCTGGGCTCTCCTCGGCGTCGCTCAGTGCGTCGAGGAAGTCCTCCAGCATCTCCTCCCCGGTGATGGCGTTGCGGATCTCGGGGGCAGCCAGGGTGATCCGGGCCACGCCTCCCTCGGCTCGCGTCTCGATGCTCAAACCAGGCCCCTTTCGGCGGCATGCTCCACGAATGCCTTGGCACGAAGCGGATCGGGTCTGTTCCCTGCCTTGCCGTCGACCTCGATCGCCGACCCGACGATGACGGTGCCGGCAACCGAGAGGAGACGATCCAGGTTGTCCGCCGTCGCCCCGGAGCCGATCACGACCCGCGTGCCCGGTGAGACCGCCTTGGAGATGACGCCGGCCTGCTCCAGGTCGACCATCGACCCGGTTCCGGGCCCGGAGACGATGACGGCGTCCGCCATGCCTCGCTCCACCGTGTCCATGGCAGCCTGGGCCGGCTCGAGCCCGGGGGGTGCGACCGCGTGCTTGACCATTACGTCTGCCCACACCTCCACTTCGGGACAGAGCCTGGCTCGGGTGCGCTGCACCTCGTCGGCGCGGCCGGTGATCTGCCCTTGATCGGTGTACATCGTCCCGGTGAGGACGTTCACCCGGATGAAGGAGGCCTTGGTGGCGGCAGCGAGCGCCAGGGCGGCGATGGCGTCGTTGCGGAGGACGTTGACCCCCACCGGGAGGCCGGTCTCCATGACCGCGCCGACGGCGACGGTCATGGCGGCGACGGTCTCGAGGGGCACTCGGTCGCGATGGAAGGGCACGTCACCGAAGTTCTCCACCAGGAGAGCCGGGAACCCGGCGCCCGTCAGGACGGCGGCATCCTCGGTGGCGGTGTTGACCACCTCGTCGATCGACCCGCCGAAGCGCGGTGAACCAGGCAGGGGAAGGAGATGGACCATGCCTACGAGCCTGGGGAGGCTCGAGGTCACAGGAAGGTCTGGGCCAGCCGGATCGCCTTCTCGGCGTGCTCGCCTTGGACCTTGAGACGGGTGTCCTTCGGGTCGGTGCGTCGGACCGCCAGCCGCGCCCAGTCGGAGGCGGAGCCCTTGATCAGCTGGTCGGTGTCCGCCGGCCCGTACACCCACTTGGCATAGCCGGGCCCGATGACCTCGATGCGGATGGGCTCGTAGTGCTCGCCGGCCTGCTTGAAGGCGTAGGGGAGGGTCTTCCATCCGAACCAGCAGACATGCCGGATGCGAGGTGTGTCCTCGACCTCGATGCCGAGAGTCTGGTAGATGTCGAGGCCATGCATCCACGTCTCGGTGAGCCGGAAGGTGGCGAAGGTCCGGGCGCTCATGTCACCGGCGATCCAGGGGAGACGCTCCTCGGCGTTCATGTGGGAGAGGGGCTCGACGACCTTGGCCCGGCCTCCCCGCCACCACTCGATGACGTCCTGTGGCCGCATCTTGCGCCCTCGCTTCACCGGCTCCTGACGCAACGGCTCGATGTCGTTGGCCGCCTGCCACTTCTTGATGCGGGCTCCGTCGCCGATGGCATCGGCTCCGAGATCCTCGAAATCGGCGAGGTGGGCGATGGTGTCACGCACCGTCCACGGCTTGTTCGGCGTGACCAGGTCCCAGACCTTGATGGGGATCCTCTGCAGGGACTGGTCGAGGAACTGCTGCTCGGCTACTAGGTCGGAGAGGATGTCGCGCACCGGGCAATTCTAGCCGGGGACGCGGCAAAACGACCAAGGCGAAACCGTCCTACCAGGGTCTTTCTGCCTGCTCCTCGCCCATGTGGGCCGGGATTTCGGTGGTCTCGGGAAGACTCGCCAGGTCATTGAGCCGGTCCACGAGCTGACGGAGCCTCCCGAACTGACGCCGATCGAAGTGGAAGGTGATTCGCTCCTTGTCCAGGGCGTCGTCGTCCTCGACCTCGGCCGAATTCGGCTCGGTTCGCTCGATCTCACCCTCGACGACGATGTCGGCGAACTCCTCGTTCAGCTCGGCCAACTCGGCGTCGTTTGGAGCCTGACGCAACCTGAGGATGAGCCGTCCTGCCGTGTATCGCTGGGAGTGGTAGTTCGAGTAGAAGCGGAGGATGTGCTGGCATGCCTCCTCAGGATCGTTGGTGTGGAGGAAGAGACTCATGTCGGAGTCGGCGATCATCCCGTTCCCGAGCAGATACGTCCGCACGAAGTCGATGAGCGGGCCCCAGTACTCGGTGCCCGGGGCCTCCATCAGGACGATCGGGTGGAGATCGGACTTGCCGGTCTGGATCAGGGTGATCAGCTCGAATGCCTCGTCGAGCGTGCCGAAGCCGCCGGGGAGGATGGTGAACGCATGCGACTCCTTGACGAAGGCGAGCTTGCGGGTGAAGAAGTACTTGAAGTTCACCGTCCTCGCCTCCGCCACGTAAGCGTTGGCGTTGGCCTCGAAGGGAAGGCGGATGTTCACACCGTAGGAGTCACCGATACCGGCTCCCTTGTTCCCTGCCTCCATGATGCCCGGACCCGCTCCGGTGATCACCCCCCAGCCGTGGTTGGCCATCCTGGAGGCGAAGCCCGCGGTGAGGATGTAGTTGGGGTTGTCCTCGGCGATCCGGGCGGATCCGTAGATGGTCACCTTGGGCTCGTCGTGCCTGCTGAAGACGAGTGTGGAGTAGCGCATCTCCTTCAACGCGGTGTTGATCAGCTTGAGGTCGGCGCGGGTGGCACCGTCCCGCTGCAGTTTGAGCGCGGTGACCATCAACTCCTCGATGAGGTCGTTGTTCTCGCTGTGCTCCGAGGCATCGGCCACCAGGCTGCGCAGCCGCCGGTCGAGCTCCTCGTTCCCCAAGTCGTAGGGCATCCGAAGTGGAGGGTAACGGGCGGGGTCAGCCCACCCCGGCGAACGGTCGCTCCGCGGGGCCCTTGCGCACGACCGCGCTCCACACGGTCTCGTAGTGGTCCCGGTCGTAACGGTCGACCTGGGGGAGGACGAACTCCTCCCACGCCGAGCGGAGCGGGTCGTCCCCGTCGGCGTAGATGAAAAGGCCCGTCGGGAGACGGTCGAGCACCGAGCGCAGCGAGAGCGGCGTCTCGACCCGGGTGCCCGAGTCGGAGGCGTCGAACGAGGCATTGATCTCCACGGTGAGCCGGGCGATCGCATCGACGAAGGAGTCCTTCAGGTTGGGGTATCGCCTGCCCAGCATCGCCTTGACCTGCTCCTCGACCGGGAACTTCTTCTCCCAGATCACCCAGCGGTCGGCGAAAGCCTTGTTGAGGGTCTGGGTGCCGGCGTAGTCCCTGATGTCGGTGGGGTTCATCGTCCCGAAGATCCTCACGTCGTCACGCAAGGGGACGGTCTCCCCATGGGGCAGATCGAGGGCGGCGTAGCGGTCGAGAAGACCGTGCAGGGCGAACAGGGTCTCGGCGCCCGCCGCGTTCAACTCTGAGAGGTTGAGTAGTGACGGGCCGCGGAGGGCGCGGGTGATGTCACCGTCCTCCCACCTGCTCTCGGTCCCACCCTTCCCGTCGCCGTGGAGACGGGTCGAGCCGATCAGGGTCACGTCGCGGACCTCGCCGGTCAGCGGGATCCGGAAGTAGGGGAGCCCGAGCAAGGCGGCGAATTGCTCGATGTCGTGGTCCTTGCCCGTCCCCATGTGCCCGCGCACGGCCACGTGCAGCGGGACCAGCCCCTCGGCGTCCGAGCGGCGGGCCTGCTCTACCTGGGCGAACCTGTAGAGCATCCCCAGATCGACGTAGTAGGGGTCGGGCTCGGGAATCTTCCTGGTGCGCAGCTCGAAGTCGTCTGCGTTCCGGGGAACCTCGAACCTGTCCAGCTCGATGGGCTTCCCCTCGCCACTCGGGTCGTTGAACACAACTTTCTCAGGCAATTGATCTCTCCTCGTGATATTCGGATGCACGTAGCCACCAGGTATCCATGCCCGAGAGGGCGAGACTGCGGCGCAGGGCGCCTCTCGTCCCCTCGATCATGGCCCTGGTCAGCCGGTCCGGTCTCTCGACGACTTCATGTCGGTGATAGGCCTGGTCGACGGTGTGGTCACCTATTCCGATGCCGATCACCGTCGTCCCGGTGGATTCAACGGACTCGACGGAGCGGGCCAACGCCTCGACCGAGCCCCGGGTCATCCCGTCGGCGAGGACCATCAGGAGCCGGACATCGGCGCCGAGCCGGCCCATTCTCTCGCCGGCGTGGATCACGTTGAACTCGTCGACGTTGGCCGCCTTCTCGAAGAGCGAGACCGGGGGTGACGAGCGGGCGTCGCGCCGGGCCAGGGCGGCGGCACGTCGCGGGTTCATCGCGGTGAAGAAGAGCCCGGCCAGGGTGTCCTGGCTGTCCCTCCAACGTCTGTCGAAAGATTTGACCAGGTAGTGGTTGACCGTCGAGGTGAGCCGGTCAGCCGCCGATCCCTGTGATCTCTTCAGGCCGGCGGTGGCCGCCGACCGACCCCGCAGATAGGAGTCCTCGGTGTCCTCGGGCCTGGCGGCGAAGCCCCGGTTGAACAGGGCTACCTCGAAGTCGATCTGCAGCTCGTCGCACAGCCGGGCCATGCTCCAGGCGCCGAGCAGGGCGGAGGGCATGGCCCATTGGGTGGAGGAAGCGGCGTTGCGGCCGGGGCTCAGCATCGAGGCGGAACCGTCGACGAGCAACGACACCGCATAACGCCGCCTGGTGCGTGAGGCGCGCCGCTCGTACAGACGCTGGTACAGCCCGGCTCCGATGAAGAGGGCGGCGTGGGGGGAGACGTCGCCCTGGTCGAAACCGGATCTGAGCCCGCGCCTCTGGTTGGCGGCGAAGAGGGGGAAGAGCTCGCCGGAGACATGGCGCTGGTCGACGTTCCAGCGCCGCGACGCCTGTTCGATCGCGGCCATGCCCTCGGCGCCGAATCCGGCGAACGCCTCGGGGATCGGGGTGACCAGGAGCTTCCCGCCCTGACCGGTCGGCAGGAACACCTCGGGTGCCTGGCTGACCCGGAGCAGCTGGTTGGTCGACTCGTCATCGGCGCGATCCGATGCGCCGCGACGGTCGGAGGCGCCGGAGCGCGCCTCGGCGGCGCGGCGGGTCTCCTCGTAGGACTCGGAGTCGGTGACGATCGGGGAGATGAGCCGCACCGTGTCCACGCCTTCGGCCGCCTTCTCGGCGTCGAGTCGCTGCGCCGCTTTTCGCTGGGCGCTGGACGCCGATGCGTCGACCTCTGTGATCAGGCCATGTGCCCTGGCGATGGCCTCGAGCTCGAGGGCGAGTCGTGCCACGTACCAGGGGTCGTCACTGTCGCCGGCCGCATGACACTGGGCGGTGGCCTCGTCGAGGGCCACCGCGGCCCGGGCTTCGAATCTTCTCTCCAGCACCTCACGATCCACATACCCGGCGGTGAGCAGGAAGCATCCGAGCACGAACTGGCTGAGTGCCCCGGAACGCTGGATCGCCTGGCTCAGAGAGGAGAGATAGAGGTCCTGTAGCACGGAGCGGGCTCCCGGGTAGATCGAGAGCCCCTGTGCCTCCTGACGGGCGTCTTCGAGGGAGAAGAAGAGGACCTCGGCGACAGGCTTGCCGGTTCGCTCCAATGCGGTGAGGAGGTCGAGCTCGGCATCGGGTCGCCTCTCCCCGTCGACCGGCCAATCGTCGGGCAGCGGCCGGGTCTCGTCCAGGTTGGTGGCGACCAGGTGGAGCACCTCGTGCAACGCCGAGGCGAGGGCGACCTCGTCGGGGGTGACAGGGGCGTTGCGGTGGTATGCGGCCTGGAAGATGCGCGGGTCGCAGACGATCTCGTCGGCGGAAGCGGAGGACTCGGGGCCCAGCCTGACCTTGAGGTTGGGGTTCTCCGCCAGAGTGCGGGCGAGCCGGGTCACGGCAGGGGCCACCCTCTGGTAGCGGCCGACCACGGCCTCGATGGCCTGGTCTTTGGGGCCGATCAGGTCGGTCAGGAATGTCTGGTCGCGTCCGCGCACAAGCCGTCCATTGTCTCACGTCGTGTCAAGTCGCCCCAACCGGCTTCACCCTTGGCGGTGGCGGGCTATACCCTTCCCCGCGTGCACTACGACTTCACCACGCTTCCCAACGGCCTGCGCGTCCTCACCGAGTCGATGCCCTCTCTCCGCTCCGTGGCCCTGGGTTGCTGGATCGACACCGGCACGCGTGACGAGAACGACAACGAGGCCGGTGTCTCCCACTTCCTCGAGCACCTGCTGTTCAAGGGCTCGGAGAAGCTCTCCGCCCGGGATGTGAACGAGACGCTCGACGCCATCGGGGCCGAGTCGAATGCATTCACCTCCAAGGAGACGACCTGCTACTGGGCCCGTCTCCTCGACCAGGACCTAGCGGTCGGTCTCGACGTGCTGTCCGAGATCATCCAGCGGCCCGCGTTTCGCCCCAACGAGATCGACTCGGAGCGCCAAGTGGTCGTCGAGGAGATCAACATGAACGACGACGACCCCGGCGACGTCGTCTTCGAGAACTTCAGCACCGCCGTCTTCGCCGGGCATCCTCTGGAAGAGCCGGTCCTGGGCACGCGGGAGTCGATCCGGGCGATGACCCGGGACGACATCCTGGGCTACTGGAAGCGCCGTTACGGGACCGGTTCGATGGTGGTGGCCGCGGCCGGGTCTGTGGACCACGAGACGTTGGTCGGGATGGTGGCCGAGCGCTTCGGCGACTGGGCCGGGGACCCTGTCGACCACCAGTTCGGCAAGGTCGAGATCGAGCCCCGTGTCAACATCACCAGCCGGGAGACCGAGCAGGCCCATCTCATCCTCGGTGGCGCCGGGCTCGACCGCAAGGACGAGAGGCGTTGGGCGTTCGAGGTTCTCAATCACGTCATGGGGTCGGGAATGTCCTCACGTCTGTTCCGCGAGGTCCGTGAGGAGCGGGGTCTCGCCTACGCCGTCTACGGGTTCAAGCTCGCCTATGCCGACAATGGCGGCTGGGGTGTCCACGTCGGCACCACACCACATCAGACCGACACCGCCATGGGTGTCATCCGCGACGAGCTGGACAAGGTGGTGGCCGAGGGGATCACCCCCGAGGAGCTGGAGCGCGCCAAGGGCTCGATGCGCGGAGGGCTCGCCCTGTCACTGGAGGACGCCAACAGCCGCATGGTCCGTCTCGGCCGGGACGAGCTGGCGGGCATGCCCCATCTCTCCGTCGACGAGCGTCTCGAGAAGCTGGACGGCGTCGACCTCGACATGGTCAAGTCGGTCGCCGTCGAGATCTACGGGGCCCCGGTCAGGGTGATGGGCGCCGTCGGCCCCTTCGAAGAGGGCGAGCTGGACAAGTATCTCGAGGTCTGAGAGGCCTCAGCTGAGGTCGGAGTTCAGTCCCCTAGCGTGAACTGGACAGACATCGGCGGCTCGTCGATGTCGACCACACCGGCCGATGGGTCGGCGGGTCGCTCGATCACCAGAGCGCCGCCGAGCTCATGCACTCCGTCGTCGACGGGCCAGCCGAGACTGCGCACCGTTGAGACCGGGCCCGCCATGGAGACCCAGAGGACCGAATCCTGTGCCTGGGTCAACTCGACCAGCAGCTCGGCGCCATCGATCGGACGCAGGTGCTCGCCGGGCCCCCCCGCCGCAAAGACGGCGACGGAGCCCCCTACAACCGTCGCCGCCAGACCTGCGGCCACTCCCAACCCGGCGAGACGTCGAGTGATCACTCCCTGCATGCGTCCGCCACCGTAAGTGGCGAGGGGCCGACATCAAATGGCTATCTCGACAAACTGCGAAAGGACTAGTCCATAGAGCAGTGCCACGAGCACCGTCACCAGCACCCGGCCGAGCACGTTTCGCCCGCGATTGTCGGCGCCCCGGGCGAGGAGGAAGGCGAGCACCACCCACAGGGTGATGTCGAGCGGCCAGGCGATCACCAGATCGCCAGAGACGAGACCGAAGATGGCGGAGAGGGGCAGCCCCGCGTAGAGAAGGACGAGTCCCACCGTCTCACACCCCGACTCACAGGACCTGTCCCCGACCATGGTCAGGCCGATGGCCATGAACACCACGGCGATGCCGACGAGCACACCGGTGGCGATGGCTGCGCTGCGACAGCCCGGTGGCTCGGATCGGCTGGGCACGGAGGCGGGATCGTACGTGTCCCCCGCCCGGGTTCGAAACGGCGGCTAGCTTCACCGTCGATCGGAGGATTGAGATGGAATTTCGAGATGTCCTGCTGGTGCTCCACATCGCAGGTGCCGGCACCTGGCTGGGCGCCAACGTCGTCCAGGCCGTGGCGCCGCCGGCGCTCGCTCGAACCGGCGCAGGAGCGCTCGCCGGCTGGTACCGGACCACGAAGCAATTCAGCACCCGTCTCTACATCCCGGCGTCCCTCCTCATCTTGGTGACCGGGGTGCTCATGGTCCTGCAGAGCGACGCCTACGGATTCGCCTCCACGTTCGTCACGATCGGCTTCGGGATGCTCATAGTCGGCGGGATCCTGGGCAGGCTCGTGTTCGAGCCGGGTGGGCAGGCTGCGGCCGAGGCGGTCGAGTCGGAGGATGCGACCGCCATCCGGGCCGCCACGGGAAGACTGGCCACCTTCGGAGTGATCGACACACTGCTGCTGCTGTTCACGATCACCGCCATGGTGCTCCGTCTGGATTGACCGAAGCGCTCCTCAGCCTGTCGTGACCCGGGCCCGGCACCTGCTCATCATCGTGGTGTTGACCACGGTGGCTTGCACCGGGAACGCCCCCGGCGGTGGTGGTGTGAACGTCGGTGGCGAGACAACCATCGTCGAACAGCCGACCACCACGACGACGGTTGCCCCCACCACCACGTCGCCTCCCCACTTCTCCATCCAGGGCAAGGTCACACGCGACGACGGGACCCCGGTTGCCAGGGCGTTCGTGACCATGGGCGACACGCTGGCGATCAGTGGGGCCGACGGCTGGTTCTCCTTCGAGACCGTCGAGCCCCAGACCATGACGGTGGGCAAGCCCGGGTGGTCGAGCGTCGAAGTCACATGGGACGAGGCCACCGTCTTCTACGAGGCCACGATCAACCCGGAGCGGATCCGGGGGATCAGGGTCAGCGCCGAGGCGGCCGGCGACGACGCCAAGTTCGCCTCTCTGCTCCAGCTCGCCGACCAGACAGCCATCAACGCCATGGTCTTCGACAGCAAGCAGGAGGGCGGCACCGTCCTCTACGACACCGGTGTCGCCGAGGCACACGAGATCGGTGCCGTCAGCGTGATCTACGACCCCCGGGCCCGGATCGAGGAGGCTCATGCCCACGACCTCTACACGATCACCCGCATCGTCACCTTCGAGGACGCGATCCGGGCGGCGGCCCGACCGGAGGAGAAGCTGGTGGGGCCGTGGCTCGATCCCAAGGCGGAGACCGCCCGCGCCTACATCCTGGCCCTCGCCGCCGATGCCTGCGAGATCGGCTTCGACGAGATCCAGTTCGACTACATCCGTTACCCGTCGGGGAGCACGGCCGAGCTGACCGGCCAGCTCGACATGACTCAGGACGAGCGGGTCGCGGTCATGGCCGACTTCCTCGCCGCGGCGCGTGAGCTGCTGCACCCGATGGGGTGCGCGGTGAGCGCAGACGTCTACGGGATCGTCGTGTCCACCCTGGACGACCAGGGGATAGGGCAGCGTCCGGAGGAGCTGTCGGCCCACATCGACGCCCTCAGCCCGATGGTCTACCCCAGTCACTACTCACCGGGTTGGATCGGGTTCGAGGACCCCAACGAGCACCCTTATGACGTGACCGCCGATGCGATCACCGACGCCCTGCCCCGCATGGAGGTTGGAGCCCTGCTCAGGCCATACCTGCAGGCCTTCTATTGGACCGACGAGCAGATCCGACGATCGATCCAGGCCGCCGAGGACAACGGAGTGGGGTGGATCCTGTGGAACGTGCGCAGCAACTACGACCGCGCGGCGATCCCCACCGACGCCGAGCTGGCGCCCTGAGCCCTCCCGTCCCACCATACGATCTGACGATGAAGATTGGAGTCCAGCTTCCCGAGGTGGAGCGCTCCGTCACCTGGGCGGAGGTGCGCGAGGTGGCGGTCACCGCGGAGCAGTGTGGGTTCGACTCGATCTGGGTCGGGGACCATCTGCTCTACCGGGATCGAATCGGGTCGAGCGGGCCCTGGGAGGCCTGGTCGACCCTGGCGGCCCTTGCCGAGGCCACGGAGCGGGTGGAGCTCGGGCCACTGGTGGCGGCCACCTCGTTCCACAACCCGGCGATGATCGCCAAGAAGGCGGCGACGGTCGACGAGATAAGTGGAGGCCGGCTCGTCCTCGGTCTCGGGGCCGGGTGGAATCGGGTCGAGTACGACGCGTTCGGGTTTCCCTACGACCGGAGGGTCGACCGCTTCGCTGAGGCCTTCACCATCATCCGGACGCTGATCCGGGAGGGCTCGATCGACTTCGATGGCGAGTTCTACCGGCTGCGGGAGATGGAGCTGCTGCCGCCGGCACGACCCGGCATGAAGCTGATGATCGGCTCCAACGGGCCCCGCATGCTGCGGATCACCGCGCCGCACGTCGACATGTGGAACACCTGGCACACCTGGTTCGGCAACCGGGCCGAGGGCATGGCCCCGCTGATCGCCGGCCTGGAGGCCGCATGCGCCGAGACCGGACGCGACCGGTCCGAGATCGAGAAGACGGCTGCGGTCTACGTCGGTCTCGCGCGGGGAGGTGGCAGGCGGGCGGGCAGCGAGGATCGGCCTGAGGTCCAGCCGATCTCGGGCAGTCCCCAGGAGATGGCGGAGTCCCTGCGCGCCTTCGCCGACGTCGGGATCGACCACATCCAGATCGTGCTCGACCCGATCGATGCGGCCGGAGTCGAGGAACTGGCCGGGGTGATCGCCCTGATCCGATAGGTTTCGGGCATGGAGCTCCGATCGAACACCTTCGCCGACGGCGCCGCCATCCCGGCGAAGTGCGCCCTGGCCAAGCCCCATCCCGAGGACCGGGTGACCTTCTCCGACAACGTCAACCCCCATCTGGAATGGAGTGACGTCCCCGAGGGGACCAAGTCGTTCGCCATCGTCGTCCACGACTACGACGTCCCCAGCGTGGGCGACGACGTCAACCAACCCGACCGGGAGGTGCCCGAGGATCTGGCACGGGTCGACTTCTTCCACTGGGTCCTCATCGACCTCCCCGCCGACAAGCGGTCGATCGAGGAAGGCGAGTTCTGCAGTGGTGTCACCGAAGGGGGTAAGGACGTGCGACGCGGCCCGCACGGGACACGCCAGGGTCTCAACGACTTCACCGGGTGGTTCGAGGGCGACCCCGTCATGGGTGGTGACTACTACGGCTACGACGGTCCCGCCCCTCCCTGGAACGACTCGATCCCCCATCACTACAGATTCACCGTCTATGCCCTCGACGTGGAGAACCTCGAGGTCGGAGACGATCCCTTCACCGGGAAGGACGTGTGGGAGGCGATCGAGGGCCATGTCCTCGCCCAGGCCTCGATCGCGGGCACATACACCCAGAATCCGAGGCTGGCGAGCTAGATCGGTTCCTTCCAGACCAGGGCGGTCCCCTCCAGGACGACGACCCCGTCCTGGTCGGTCACCCGGCAGGCCAGCTTGGTCAGCGGCTTGTCGTGGCGGACTTCCAGGACCTCCACGGTGGCCGTGATGGTGTCCCCGGGTCCGACCGGTGCCTTGAAGTCCCAATTCACGTTGAGGAACACCGAGCCCGGGCCGGGGAGGTCCTCGGCGACGACCGCATTGAGCAGTCCGCTGGTGACACCGCCCTGGACGATGATCCGTCCGAAACGGCTCCGCTCCGCCGCAGCGGCGTCGTAATGCAGAGGGTTGCGATCGCCGGTGATCTCGGTGAAGAGCTCGATGTCCCGGGCGGTGACGGTGCGGGTCCTGGTGGCGGTGTCTCCCACCGAGAGCTCTGCCATCAGATGGTGGCGCTCATTCCTCGGTGATGGTCACCTTGTTGATCACGACGTCCGAGCGGGGCCGATCGGAGCTGTCGGTGTCGCTGGAGGCGATCGAGTCGACGGCTTCCAATCCAGACCGGACCTGCCCGAAGATCGTGTAGTTGTGGGGCAGGCCGTAGTCCTCGTGCATGATGAAGAATTGCGACCCGTTGGTGTTGGGGCCTGCGTTGGCCATGGCCACGGTGCCCCGTGAGTAGGTCCCGTTGCCTTCGATCTCGTCACGGAACCGGTAGCCGGGCCCGCCCCGCCCCGTGCCGGTGGGGTCACCACCCTGGATCATGAAGTTGGGGATGACCCGATGGAACACGACACCGTCGTAGAAACCCTCGTTGGCCAAGAAGACGAAGTTGTTGACCGTCAGCGGGGAGCGTGCTGCGTCGAGGTCGATGACGATCTCGCCGTGGTTGGTGTCCAGGGTCGCGGTGTAACCCTTGGACGAGTCGATGCTGAAGTCGGGCGCGGAGTCGTATTGCTTGGCCATGGATGCCTTTCCGTCGTCGAGCGGGCTGTCAGCCGAGGTGTACGGGCTGGTTCCCATCCTTCCACTTGATCGAGCAGCCCATCGAGGCGTATTGCTCCTCGGACACGGCCTCGCCGGCGAGGACGGCTTCCATCGCCGCCCGCAGGTCCTGTCCCGTCACCGGGACACCGCTGTTGGGCCGGGAATCGTCGAGCCTGCCCCGATAGACCAGGGTTCGCTCCGGCCCGAACAGGAAGAAGTCCGGCGTGCACATCGCGGTGTAGGCCGCGGCCACCGCCTGGTCCTCGTCGAACAGATAGGGGAACACGTAGCCGAACTGCTCGGCCTCGGCCTTCATCGCCTCGGGGGAGTCCTCCGGGTAGTCGGTTGGGTCGTTGGAGCTGATCGCGACGATGCCGATCCCGGAGTCCTGATAGTCCTTTCCGAGCCGGGCGAGCTCGTCCCTGACGTGCTTGACATAGGGGCAGTGATTGCAGATGAACATCACCAGGACCCCGGTCTTGTCGTCGTAGTCGAAGAGCGAGACCGTCCTGGCGGTCACGGTGTCGGGCAATGAGAAGTCCGGCGCCTGGGTGCCCAGGGCGAGCATGGTGGATGTCGCTGGCATGAGCCGAGTCTAAGGGGACGAAAACGCTGCAATCACATCGCCGAAGGTCTCGATGGAGCCCTCGGCACCGACGTCGGGCAGCGCCACGATGGAATGGGCCGCCCCGGCCTCGTGGTATGCGGTGAACAGCGCGACCAGGTCGTCGACGGTCCCGGCGTTGTGACGGGCCATGTATCGCTCGGCGGTGGTGTTGCGATCGCGGAGCGACTCGACCTTCTCCTGCACCTCCCGACGGCTCGATGCGGCCACGGCATTGGTGAGATGGGTGACCTCCACGAGGTCGGGGTCCCGCCCCAATTCGGCGCAATGCTCGTGGAGGACACGCACCTTTTGCGCCACCCGGGCCGGGTCGCCGAACACGTTGCAGGCGTCTCCGTATCGAGCCGCCAGCCGGAGGGTGCGACGCTCGCCGGCCCCGCCGACGAGGATGGGAATCGGGTCCTGCAGCGGGCGTGGGTAGCAGATCAGCTCATCGGAGTGGATGTGCTTGCCATGGAACCCGGGCGTCCCCTTGCCCCAGAGCAGTGGCAGCACCTGCAGCGTCTCCTCCAGGATCTCGAAGCGCTCGCCCGTCCCGGGGAAGGCGAGCCCATAGGCGGCGTGCTCCTCCTCGTCCCAGGCAGCTCCAAGACCGCAGTTGACCCGGCCGCCGGAGAGCACGTCGAGACTGGCCAGCATCTTGCCCAACAGCAACGGGTTGCGATGGGTGATCCCGGTGACCAGGGGCCCGATCCGGATCGTCGACGTGACCCCCGCCAGGAAGCCGAGCGTCACGAAGGCCTCGGGGATGTCCTCCCATGGGCGACCCACCCCTCGTATCTGACGGAGGTGATCCATCACCCAGATGTCGCGAAACCCGGCTGCTTCGGCGCGCCGGGCGATCGAGGCGAGCTCTTCGCCGAGGTCGACGCCTCCCCAGTCGAAACGGGAGACCATCAGCCCGAAGGTGTGACCGGTCGCGGGGCGGCTGGCGCCTCCCACTGCCGGCTCGCCCTCGGGTGTGGCCACCAGGACCTGGGGGGCGACCAGCTCGACGGGCTGCTCGACGTGGATCCCGTCGAAGCCCTCGCTCGCCACCTCCCGCCTCACCTTGGGGAAACGGCCGATCTGTCTCCGGACAACCGTCTTGGGGAGGGGTCTCGGCCTGCTGTCGTTGCGGGCCAGGCAGACGTCGCCGGGAGTGTCGAAGAGGACTGCGTGCGCGGGAACCGCCGCATCGCGGGCGAGTTGCAGCCACCGTTCCCGCGACTCGGCGTGGAATCCGAGGGTGTCGATCACTGTGGTCAGCCCACGGCTCAGCCTCTCGGTGACCACACGATCCAGGATCTCGAAGGCGGCAGTCCCCGCCGCCTGGTCGTCCTCACCGGCGCCCACCATGGCGCGGAGCCGGTCCGAGGAGACGATCTGGTCGGGGGAGAAGTTGTCCGCCGCCCAGGTCGACTTGCCTGCCCCGCTGGGACCGATCAGCACCACGAGGGTGGGTGAGGGGAGTCGCAGCGCCATCCCCGTGTTTCTAGCGTCCCAGTCGGTAACCTTGCCTACGTGACTGACCCACCGAGCGCCCCATTCGGGTTGCTGGCCACCGCAATGGTGACCCCCTTCGACTCCACCGGGGCCGTCGACTACCAGAAGAGCCGCGACCTGGCCAGGCATCTCGTCGCCAACGGATCCGACACTCTGGTTGTTGCCGGCACCACCGGCGAGTCACCGACCCTCGACGAGACCGAGAAGCTGGCACTGTTCAAGACGGTGGTCGAAGCCGTCGAGGGCAAGAAGGCGAAGGTCGTCGCCGGAACCGGCACCTACGACACCGCCCACTCCGTCGAGATGAGCCGAAAAGCGATGGAGCTCGGTGTCGACGGTGTGCTCGCAGTCACCCCCTACTACAACCGGCCCAGCCAGCAGGGCCTCGTCGCCCATTTCAAGGCGATCGCCGACGTCGGCGCCCCGGTCATGCTCTACAACATCCCGGGTCGGACCAGCCGGCGCATCGAGGTGGAGACACTGGCCATCCTGGCCGGGCATCCCAACATCGTCGCGGTCAAGGACGCCGTCGAGAACCTCGAGTTCACGTCGGCCTCGATCAACGTCGCTCCGAGCCTCGCCGTCTACTCCGGTCAGGACAGCCTCACCCTGCCGATGATGGCGGTGGGTGCGGTGGGTGTGGTCTCGGTGGTCTCACATCTCGCCGGGCCGACGGTGAAGGCCATGCTCAAGGCGGCCGAGGCCGGCGACTACGAGGAGGCGCGTCGTCTCCATCACGTTCTCCTTCCTCTCTGCCAGGCCTGCTTCCTCGAGCCCAACCCGTCCCCTGTCAAGCGGGCCCTGGGCGAGCTGTGGGAGCCGGTCGGTGATGTCAGGCTGCCCCTGGTGGCTGCCGGCGACGACACCATGGCCGCCGTCGAGAAGGCGATGGGGGCGATCACGCCCTCGTGAGCGTCTCGGTCACATTTCTCGGAGGGCTCGGCGAGATCGGGCGCAACTGCGCCGCCCTCGAAGTCGACGGGAAGATCGCCCTGATCGACGTCGGGCTGATGTTCCCCGAGGAGGACATGCTCGGTGTCGATCTGGTCTTCCCCGACTGGTCATGGCTGGTGGAGCGGCGCAAGGACGTGGCCATGGTCGTCCTCACCCATGCCCACGAGGATCACGTCGGGGCGCTCGGCTACTTCCTCCGTGATCTCCAGGTCCCCGTCTACGGGACCGAGCTCACGGTGGAGATGGCGAGGGGAAGGGTCGACGAGCTTCGGGTCGAGGCCGAGTTCCGCAAGGTCGACCAGAAGAGGTGGACCTCGCACGGGCCGTTCAAATTCATGCTCATCCCGGTGAGCCACTCCATCCCCGACGCCTCGGCGGTCGCCTTCGACACTCCCGAGGGTGTTGTGCTCCATTCGGGCGACTTCAAGCTCGATCCCACGCCGATCGATCTCCGGCCCACCGACCTGCCCGCTCTCGCCTCCCTGGGTGAGCGTGGCGTGCGGCTGCTTCTCTCCGACTCGACCAACGCCGAGCGACCCGGGTTCGTGCCCTCGGAGAGCTCGGTCGGGCGGCCAATCGCCGATGTGATCAGAGACGCCCCGGGCCGGGTGATCGCCGCCTGCTTCTCGTCCCACGTCCATCGGGTCCAGCAGATCGCCAACGCCGGAGTCACCGCCGGGCGCAAGATCGCGTTCTTCGGCCGGTCGATGCACAGAACCACCACGATCGCCAACGATCTCGGCTATCTCGACCTGCCCAAGGACGCGGTGATCGACATCAAGGAGCTGGGCTCCCAGCCCGAGCAGAGACAGCTCCTCATCACCACCGGCTCGCAAGGGGAGCCATTCGCCGCTCTCTCGCTGATCTCCCAGGGACGGCACAAGTTCGTCGATCTGGAAGAGAGCGACACCGTCCTCATCTCCGCCCAGCCGATACCGGGCAACGAGACCGCGGTCTCCAAGGTGATCTCCAACCTGATGCGACGTGGGGCCACGGTGATCCACGGCCGCAACTCCCCGATCCACGTCTCCGGTCACGGGGCCAGGGAGGAATTGCTGACTTTCATCAACCTGGTGCGGCCGACCGCTTTCGTCCCGGTGCACGGCGAGTACCGGCACCTGGCGGCGCACGCCGACCTCGCCCGGGCGATGGGAGTCCCCCATGTCGATGTGCTCGAGGACGGGGATCGCGTCACCCTCGACGGCGACAGGACCTTCGTGGAGCGGCGGGCGGTGCCCGCCGGGTACGTCTACCTGGACGGCTCGTCGGTGGGGGACGTGCAGAGCGCGGTTCTCCGCGACCGCTCCCATCTCGCCGATGAGGGGGTGGTGGTGGTGACGGTGGGGATCGACCATGACACCGGGGAGATCGCCTACGGGCCCGACATGGACAGCCACGGGCTCATGGACGACCCCAGAACCGTCCTGGAGAAGGCCGGCGAGGCGGTGCGGACCGCTATCCAGTCCCACGAGACCGGTCGCACCGATCACTCCGAGCTGCAGAAGACGGTCCGCCAGGCCGCCGGAAAGGTCATCCGCGACGAGACGTCGCGTCGCCCGGTGATCATCCCGGTGATCATGGAGGTCTGAGCCCGGGGCTCGTCGGCCAGTCCGGGCCCTCGCCTGGAATTCACCGACAAACCCCCCGCCCTGGGTATTGTTTCCGGACACATGCCAACCCGGACATCCACCCGCAAGGGCTCCGGGCGGAGACGGGTGTCCACGAAGCAGAAGACGAGGCCGAAGAGGTCTCGAAACAGATCGCTCACCGCGTCACTGGCGTCGATGCGCGCCGCGGTGAGAAACACCCTGGGGCGTCAGACCGACGACGTCTGGGGTGTGATCCTCCTCGTTCTCTCCATGCTGGTGACCCTGGCCTTCTTCGATCTCGCCGGGCCGGTGGGCGACGGGTTCGAGTCGGGATCGAGGCTCCTCTTCGGGGTATGGCGCTTCGCGGTCCCGATAGCCCTCGCCGGCATCGGCATCGGGATGATCGTGGGCAAGCCGCGTGACGGTGCCCGCAAGCTGGTCGTCGGCGGTGTGGCCACCTTCGTCGGCACACTCGCCCTCTTCCACCTTCTTACCGGAGCGGTCGCGCTCCGACCCAGCATCGAACTGGTGCAGGAGCGGGGTGGGGCGGTCGGCTCGTTGATCGCATTCCCACTTCGCCGCATCCTCGGACACTGGGGCGCTTTCGTCGTTCTCTCCTCCTCGATAGGGATGGGAGTCCTGGTGGTGACCGGTACCTCGGTTCGGGAGCTGTTCACGGGGATCGTCGATCTCTGGCGCGGGCTTCGCAGGATGGCGCGTGAGGTCTTTGCCGGCGATCCCGATCGACGGGGCGCACACGTCGCGCCACGGCCCGCGCCGATCGTCGAGCAGAAGCCAAGGGGCAAGCACGCCAAGCCGGACGAGCAGCGCCCGCCCAAGGACCAGCCGGCCAAGCGTGTGGTGAAGCCGCGACCGGATCCGGTCGCCGTGACCCTGGACCTGACGACCCCCGAGTACCAACTCCCTCCACTTTCCCTGCTCGACGGTGGAACCGGGGGAGAGGTGAACAAGCGGTCGTTGGAGGACACGGCACGCCAGCTCGAGGACACACTGCTCCAGCACGGGGTCGACGCCACTTTGACCAAGATCGTCCCCGGGCCGACCGTCACCCGATACGAGATCGAGCTCGCTCCCGGGGTCAAGGTCAACAGGGTGTCCAACCTCTCCCACGACATCGCCTACGCCCTGGCCACGCCCGACGTCAGGCTCCTGGTACCCATCCCGGGGAAGTCGGCGATCGGCGTGGAGGTGCCCAATGTCAAGCGCCGCCTCGTCTCCCTCGGTGACATCCTCTCCAGCCCGGAGGCGGCCCGACCGGCGCATCCGCTCACCGTGGGCCTGGGAATGGACATCTCAGGCCAGCCCCGGCTCCTCAACCTGGCCGAGCTGCCCCATGTCCTCATCGCCGGAGCCACCGGGGCAGGGAAGTCGTCCTGCATCAACTCGATCGTGACCTCGCTGCTGATGCGCACCCACCCCGACGACGTCCGGGTGATCATGGTCGACCCGAAACGTGTCGAGCTGGGCCAGTACAACGGGGTGCCGCATCTGCTGACACGGGTGATCACCAACCCGAAGAAGGCAAACGAGGCGCTGAAGTGGGCCGTGGCCGAGATGGACCGCCGCTACGACCTCCTCGCCGAGGCCAGGGTCCGTGACATCGAGGGCTATCGGGACAAGCTCGACGCCGGCGGTCTCGATCCCGAGGGCTTCGACCGCTTCCCCTACATCGTCGTGGTGATCGACGAGCTCAACGACCTGATGATGGTGGCGGGCAAGGAGGTCGAGGAATCGATCGTTCGCATCGCCCAGATGGCACGAGCGGTGGGCATCCACCTGGTCATCGCCACCCAGAGGCCCTCGGTGGACGTGATCACCGGCGTGATCAAGGCAAACGTGCCGAGCCGTCTCGCCTTCAGTGTCGCCTCCCAGACCGACAGCCGGGTGATAATCGACGGCGCCGGCGCCGAGAAGCTGGTGGGCATGGGCGACATGCTGGTGGTGACCGCCAAGGAGCCGCGGCCCCAGCGGATACAGGGGGCTTGGGTGAGGGAGACCGAGGTGCATGCCGTGGTCGAGTGGGTCAGGGCGCAGAGAGAGGCCCAGTACCAGGACCAGCAGGTGCTCGAGGTCGCTGCCGCGGCGGCAGCCGCTTCCGCCGCCGCCGAGGAGGAGGACGACGTCGACACCGAGCTGGTCCGTCAGGCGATGGAGCTGGTGGTCCGGTCCCAGCTCGGCTCCACCTCGATGCTGCAGCGAAAGCTCCGAATCGGCTTCGCCCGGGCAGGCCGGGTGATGGATGCCCTGGAGCGCCAGGGCGTGGTCGGCCCTTCGCTGGGAAGCAAGGCACGGGACGTCTTGATGACCGTCGAGGAGCTCGAAGGTGTCATGGAGACGGAGTCGGCCCCGGTCTGATGGGCCGATTCGGAATGGTCGGCCCAGGTCTAAGCTCGCCCGGGTTCGTCTCTAGTTCCACGAGGTGTTTGGCGTGAGCTCACGCAGGTCAGGGCTTGGTCGCGGGCTCGATGCATTGATCCCCACGGCTTCGGGCGAGGCAACGCTGTCGGTGATCGGGCAGACTTCGGGTGATGATTCGATGTTCTCGCTGATCAACCCGGACGGCTCGGTCCGCGATCGCCTTCCCCTGACCCTCGACGAGATGAAGGCGCTCTATGCCGACATGGTTGAGGCGCGCACCTACGACGACAAGTCGATGGCGATGCAACGCCAGGGCCGGCTCGCCACCTACGCCCCGTTCCGGGGCCAGGAGGCGGCGCAGATCGGGGCCGCCGCCGCCCTGGCCGAGGACGATTGGGTGGCGGCCACCTACCGGGACGCCGCGCTCAACTGGCGTGCCGGCTATCCCTGGGAGCTGCTGATCCTGGGTCGCACCGGGGACGAGAGGGGTGGCCAGGTTCCGGAAGGGGTCAACATCCTCCCGCCCTCGATCACGGTGGGCGGCCACATGATCCACGCCGTCGGTCTCTCCTGGGCCGAGAAGCTGTCAGGCTCCGACCGCATCGCCCTCACCTCCTTCGGCGATGGGGCCACCTCCGAGGGAGATTTCCACGAGGCGATGAACTTCGCCTCCGTCTACCGGACACCGACGGTGTTCCTGTGTCAGAACAACGGCTACGCCATCTCCTACCCGACCTCGGAACAGACCCGGTCGGACACGATCGCGGTCAAGGCGGACGCCTACGGGATGCCTGGGATCCGCGTCGACGGCAACGACGTGGTTGCCGTGCTCGTGGCGGTGCGCGAGGCGGTGTCCCTGGCGCGCGCCGGCGACGGGCCGAGTCTCATCGAGGCGGTCACCTATCGGATGGGCCCGCACACGACGGCCGACGACCCGGACCGCTATAGGGACGGGAGCGATGTGACGGTGTGGGCGGAAAGGGATCCCCTGGAGAGAGTGCGCCTCCTCCTCGAGCGTCAGGGCGCCTGGGACGAGGATTGGCAGACCGAGCTGGAGTCTGAGGCGTCGGAGACCATCGAGGCCGCGGTTGCCTGGGCCGAGTCGGTGCCTCCTCCGACCTTCGCCGAGATGCTCAACCGGGTCTACGCCCAACCCAGCCCCGCGTTGCGGGAGCACCTGGAGACGGGAGAGCCGAGTCAGATGTGAGCAGATGTTGACCTACAGCGTCCAAATTTGCACAAACCTCGGGGATCGGCATGCCTGAGGTAAACCTCGCCCAGGCGATCAACGGGGCGTTGGACACCGCGTTGCGCAACGACCCGCGCGTGGTCCTGCTCGGCGAGGACATCGGTCGGGCCGGTGGTGTCTTCCGCATCACCGACGGGCTCAGGGCGAGTCACGGGCCCGATCGAGTCTTCGACACCCCGGTCGCCGAGTCCGGCATCGTCGGCGCAGCCTTCGGGATGGCGGTCGCAGGGATGCATCCGATAGCCGAGCTGCAGTTCCTCGGCTTCTCCTATCCCGCCTACGACCAGATCATCAATCACGTCGCCCGGATCAGGAACCGCACCAACCACCGCTTCAGCGCGCCGATGGTCATCCGGATCCCCTACGGAGGGGGGATCGGGGCGGCGGAGCATCATTCCGAGTCGACCGAGGCGATATATGCCCACATCCCCGGGATCAAGGTCGTGGTCCCCTCCACGCCCGCGGATGCCCGGGGCCTGCTGCTCGCCGCCGTGGAGGACCCCGACCCGGTGATCTTCCTGGAGCCGATTCGCCTCTACCGCGCCATCAGGGAAGACGTGCCCGAAGCAGTCGATCGGGTGGAGATCGGGCCGGTTCGCGTGGAGAGGTCTGGAGACGACATCACCCTGATCAGCTGGGGGGCGATGATGAAAGAGACTCGTGCCGCGGCCGGCGCCTTGGCCGAGGACGGCTACTCGGTCGAGGTGATAGACGTGCGGACCCTGGCCCCCCTCGATCGTGACGGGATCGTGGCGTCGGTGGAGAAGACTGGGCGGGCGGTGATCATCCACGAGGCACCGCTCACCGGTGGGTTCGGGGGCGAGATCGCCGCGACCATCACCGAGCGAGCGCTCTACTCGCTGCTCGCACCGATCAAGCGGGTCACCGGGTGGGACACGGTCTTCCCGTTGAAGCGCTCCGAGGCCCACTACCTTCCCTCGGTGGACCGAATCGTCTCTGCTGCGCACGAGACCCTGGAGGTTTGAGTGACCCGCGAGTTCCGGCTTCCCGACATCGGTGAGGGCCTCACCGAAGCCGAGATCGTTCGCTGGCTGGTCCCGGTCGGAGAGCGGGTGGAGACGGACCAGCCCATCGTCGAGGTGGAGACGGACAAGGCCGTGGTCGAGATCCCGTCTCCGTTCGCAGGGATCGTCCTGTCCCATGGTGGCGCCGAGGGCGAGATCGTCCGGGTCGGTCAGGTGCTGGTCACCATCGGGGACGAAGGAGAGCGACCGACACCGCCACCCGAGCCGTCCCCGGTCGCCGTCTCCCAGCGGGAAGCCCCCCCGATCGTCGGCACCCTCAGTGACGAGGCGGAAGTCCTCACCCCGGGCGTCAGCGATGTCCCGTCGAGCCCGGTCGTCCAGGCGCTTCCCCTGGTGCGCAAGCTGGCGCGTGATCACGACATCGATCTGAGCACGATCGCGGGAACAGGTCCCGGCGGTCGGATCACCCGTGAGGACGTGGAGGCTGCGATCGAGGCGGCTTCGGGCCGGCCCCACCGGGAGGAGGCGGTGGAGGGGATGCCGGTCGGCGCCGGTCACGGTGTCGGCGACGACCTGGAGGAGCCGGAGACCGTGCCATCAGCGACGACCACACCGGTCGGCGGCAAGCGGGAGGAGGAGCGCCGCCCGATGAGCCGTCTCCGCCGCACGATCGCTGCGAACATGGTGAAGAGCTGGTCGGAGATCCCCCACGTCACCAGTTTCGACGAGGTCGACGCCACCCGTCTCCTCGAGGTGCGCCGGGCTCTCGGCGACCGCCACGGGCTGAGCATCCCGGTCGAGGCGCTGGTCATCAAGGCGGTGATCCCGGCAATCGACGAGTTCCCGGAGCTCAACGCGACGGTCGACGGGGACGATCTCGTCCTCCACGGGGCCCGCGACATCGGAATCGCCGTGGACACCCCGGAGGGTCTCCTGGTGGCGGTGGTCAGGGAGGCCGGTTCGAAGAGTGTGCTCGAGCTTGCCTCCGAGATCCGACGTCTCGGTGAAGGAGCCCGGGAGCGCAGCCTCGGTCCCGATGAGCTCACCGGCCAGACCTTCACCGTCACCAACATAGGGGCCGTGGGGGGCGGACACGGGACACCCATCGTCCCCCACGGGACGACGGCCATCCTCTCGGTGGGTCGCGCCCGGTTGCGCCCGGTCGTGTTCGGAGAGGATCTCGGCATCGCCCCGGTGATGCCGCTGTCGCTGTCTTACGACCATCGGGTGATCGACGGGGCGGTGGGTAGGCGGTTCATGGCGCTGGTGATCGAGAACCTCGATGAGCCGGCTCTCTTCCTGGCGGTGTGATGCCACACGTCCACGTCGTCCCCTACGACGAGTCGGCGGGAGTGGTCCGTGAGGAGTACGACGCCGCCATCGCCCGCGCCGGCCGCATCTGGAACATCGTCTCGATCCAGAGCATGCAGCCTGAGGTGCTGCGGGACTCGATGCGGATCTACCGCACGATCATGCACGGGCCTTCTCCGCTGAGCCGAGCGCAACGGGAGATGATGGCCGTCATCACCTCCCAGGCCAACGACTGTCACTACTGAATAGCTGCGCATCTGCACGACCTCCGTGCCGAGGTTGCCGACGGGACCATCGCAGATCGCATCGCGGAGGATTGGCGCACCGCAGGGCTGTCACCCGTGGACCTCGCACTCTGTGAGTATGCCGAGACGCTGACCCGGTCCCCTTCATCGGTGGACGCCACCGTCATCGAGGGCCTCCGCGCCGTCGGTCTCGACGACGTGGGGATCTCCAGCGCCACTCAGGTGATCGCCTACTTCAACTACATCAACCGGATCGCCGAGGGGCTCGGTGTGCCCATGGAGAGCTGGCTCCATGACGACGGGACGCCCCGGGAGCCCTAGCCTGCCCCCATGGCCAAGGACCCCGAGAAGCAGGCAGGCAAGAAGAAGGACAAGGCCAAGCCCAAGGCCGAGATGCCCGAGGTGAAGGATCGCAAGGCGTCGAGACAGTTCACCGGGAAGTTCGGCCGCAAACAGGTCTCCTACACCGCCACGGCCGCCACACAGGTCTTCGACGTAGGTGACGACAAGGTCTCGTTCTTCTACGTCTCCTACACCCAGGACGACGCAGATCCGGCGTCTCGTCCGGTGATGTTCTGCTTCAACGGAGGCCCGGGCTCGTCGACCGTGTGGCTCAACCTCGGCTTGTTCGGCCCGAAGCGGATGATGTTCGACGATCAAGGATTCAAGGTCGGGATGCAGGGGAAACTGGTCGACAACGACCAGTCGATCCTCGATGTCTCCGATGTGGTCTGCATCGACGCCATGGGGACGGGGCTGAGCCGGACTGCCAAGAAGGGCAAGGAGAAGAGGTTCCACCACTTCAAGAAGGACATCGAGGCCTTCAGCGAGTTCATCGTCCACTACCTCAACCGCAACGGACGATGGTCGTCTCCCAAGTACCTGGCCGGTGAGAGCTACGGGACCCTGCGCGGAGCGGGGATAGCCCGGGAGCTGTTCGACAAGCACCACGTCGAGCTGAACGGGGTCATCTTCATCTCGATGATCCTCAACTACCAGACCTCTGCGATCGACCGGACCAACATGCTGGTCCACGCCGGGAACGACCTCCCGTTCGCCGTCTACCTGCCCACGTACGCCGCCACGGCCTGGTATCACAAGCGTCTCCCCAAGAAGAACCAGTCGAAGTCACTGCGAGCCTTTCTCGACGAGGTCGAGGAGTTCGCGCTGGGGGGCTATTGGACCGCACTCGCCCAGGGAGACCGGCTCGACGCCAAGCAGAGGGCTGCCATCGCCGGCAAGCTCGCCGATTACACCGGTCTCAGCGCCGAGTTCATCGACCTCTACAACCTGCGCATCCACATCATGAGGTTCTGCAAGGAGCTGATGCGGGAGAAGCGGCGCACGGTGGGGAGGATCGACTCGCGTTACCTCGGCATCGACCGGGACATGGCCGGCAACAACCTCGAGATCGACCCGAGCACCGACGCCTTCTCCGGGGTGGCGGCCTCGGCGCTCAACCACTACCTGCGTGACGAGATCGGGTTCGAGACCGAGGACGTCTACAACATCATGTCGTCGGACGTCTGGAAGAACTGGGACTACGAGGATTTCAAGGGCCGGTACGTCGACACGTCGGAGAACTTCCGGGAGCTGTTGTCGAGGTCGAGGGGGACCAAGGTGCTCATCGCCAACGGCTACTACGACCTGGCCACGCCGCACTTCGCCACCGAGTACACCATGTCCCACATGGGCCTCGACCCCGACGTGCGACCCAACATCCGGCTCACCTACTACGAAGCGGGGCACATGATGTACGTGCACAAGGCATCGCGGGAGCAGCTGGCCACCGACCTCAGGGAGTTCGTCCAGCAGACCTCTTAGCCAGGAGGGCTCCACACCCCTGTCGTGCCTCCGGTGATTGACACACCAGCGTGATGGTCGCATAATTCAACAAGCGTTGAATTAAGGAGGCGACCATGCTGGCGATGACCCTCAAGGAGTTCCGGCAGGTGGTGCGGGACCATCGCACGCTGGCCATGCTGATCGTGATGCCGGTGGTGCTCCTGCTCGTGTTCGGATACGCCGCCAGCTTCGACGTGGACGTGATCCCCACGGCTGTGGTTGGCCCGGGGGCGACGAACGTGCCGGAGCAGTTGCCCGAGCTCTTCGACGTGGAGACGGCGGATGCCGACGCGACCAGAGCCAATGCCGAGGAGATGCTGCGGGCCGGGGAGGTGAACCTCGCCGTGGTCACCGGCGACGGGCCACCGGTCGTCCTCCTTGACGGCTCCGAGCTGTTCATGGCCAGAGCCGCCGTGCAGATCCTGGCCGCGGCACCCATACCCGGTCTCGACTACGTGGTTCTCTTCAATCCCGAGCTCGACACGTCGGCGGTGCTGGTCCCCGGTCTCGCCGGTCTGATCATCGTGTTCGTGGGCACACTCGTCACCTCGATGTCGGTGGTGCGGGAGCGGGAGACCGGGACCTTGGAGCAGCTCGCGGTCATGCCGTTCCGGCCCCGGGACGTGTTCATGGGCAAGATCGCCCCCTACTTCCTGATCGCGTCGATCGACATCGTGATCGTGCTCACCATCGGGACCTTGCTCTTCGATGTGCCCCTCAACGGTTCCGTGCTGCCCCTGATCGTGGGGGCCCTCGCCTTTCTCTTCGTCGCCCTCGGGGTCGGGGTCCTGATCTCGTCGGTGTCGGAGAACCAAGCCCAGGCGATCCAGCTGGCATTGATGACGGCCCTGCCCCAGATCATGCTCTCCGGGATCATCTTCCCGCTCTCCTCCATGGCGCCGGCGGTGCGCTGGATCGGTTACCTGCTGCCTCTCACCTATTTCAACCAAGTAGCCAAGGGGGTGATGCTGCGTGGGGCCGGTCTCGGCGATCTGCTCATGCCGCTCGCCCTGCTCGTTGCTCTCGGTGCGGTGATCTTCACCCTCGCCGTGACCAGGTTTCGCAGCCAGCTTCGCCCGGCCAGGGTGCGGGCGGCGACGTGAGCTGGGGTCTGTCCCGGGTGACGGTCCGCTTTGGCGATGCCACCGCCCTCGCCGGGGTCAGCATCGATGTCGAGCCGGGGGAGGTGGCGATCGTGGTAGGCGCCGATGGCGCCGGGAAGACCACGCTGTGCCGGACCCTCGTCGGTCTCGAGGGGATCGACGGTGGGGAGATCAGACGACCCGATCGCACCGGTTTCCAGCCGGAGACCTCCGGTGTGTGGAACGACCTGACGGTGATGGAGAACCTGGAGTTCGTGGCCGGGGCATACGGTCTCGCGACCGATCCCGCTCGTCGACGAATCGAGACTCTGCTCGAGGTCACCGGCTTGGGTGGCGCCCGGGACCGTCTCGGACGCCAGCTCTCGGGAGGGATGCGTCAGAAGCTCGGCGTGGCGATGGCGGTCCTCTCCGATCCCGAGCTCCTGGTGCTCGACGAGCCGACTACCGGCCTCGACCCGGTCAGCCGGCTCGAGCTCTGGTCCTTCATCTCTCTCACCGCCGGGGAAGGGAAAGCGATCCTCGTGACCACCACCTACACCGACGAGGCACGGCGTGGCAACAGCGTCCTCGCCCTCGACGGGGGGCGGTCCCTGGCTTCGGGGAGCGTCGCCGAGGTGATCGATGCCATGCCTGGCGCGCTCTTCGAGAGCGCCCGGAGTCACGGTCCGAGCTCGTGGAGACGTGGCCGCACCTGGCGCATCTGGTCACCCGAGGCCGAGCCGGTGCCCGGCGCCACTGAGGTGAGCCCCGACCTGGCCGACGTGGTCACTGTGGCCGCTCTCGCCGCCGAGGCGAGACGATGAGGGTCGTTGCCGTCACCGCCCTGTCCAAGCGATTCGGTGAGGTCCGCGCCGTCGATGACCTCACATTCGAGGTCGGCCAGGGTGAGATCGTCGGTCTCCTCGGCGCCAACGGGGCCGGGAAGACCACCACTATGAGGATGGTGCTCGGCTTGCTCGCCCCCACGTCGGGTCGTGCTCTCATCGAGGGTGAGCCCGTCGGCCGAGTCGATCGACGCCGGCTCGGCTACGTGCCGCAGGGTCTCGGCTTGTACCGCGAGCTGACCGTGGCCGAGAACCTTCGCTTCTCCGCCGAGGCTTTCGGGACCGCGCCGCCCGACCTGGCAGCAGAGGGTCTATCCGAGTATGCCAACCGCAAGGTCGGTGAGCTCCCCAGGGGCGTGACCCGACGGGTGGCGTTCGTCGCTGCCCGTCTCCACGACCCCGGCGTCCTCATCCTCGACGAGCCCACCTCGGGTGTAGGCCCGCTCGGGCGCGCCCGGCTCTGGGAGAGCATCCATCTCGTCGCCGAGACGGGCACTGCGGTCCTGGTCTCGACACACCACATGGAGGAGGCAGAGGAGTGCGATCGTGTCGTCCTGATGGCGCAGGGCCGGCGCGTGGCCACCGGCAATGTGAGTGAGGTGATCTCCGGGTTGAGGACCGTGGCGGTCGTTGCGGGTGTCACCACCGCCCGGCTCGACGAGATACGACGTCTCGGAGGCACCGTGCTGCTGAGCAACGACGGCTGGCGGGTGGTGGGATTGCCCCTCTCGGTGGTGAGCGAGGTCGTCGGCTCCGGAACCGAGGTGCCGGCCACCTTCGAGGAGGCGTTCGTGGCCCTCTCGGCATGAGCCGGCGGAGTGGCAGGAGGGCGGGGGCCCCCGATACCAGAGCCGAGATCCTCACCGCCGCCAAGTCGGTCTTCGCCGAGGCAGGCTACGACCGGGCCACCATCCGGGGCATCGCCGCCGAGGCCGGGGTCGACCCGTCCCTGGTCCATCACTACTTCGGCAGCAAGGATCGGCTGTTCGCCGCCTCCATCGACATCCCGCTCCCTCCGATCGAGGCGGTGTCGAAGGCGTTCTCCGAGGGCCCTGCTGCCGGACACCTCCTCGCCACGATCTTCTTCTCGGTGTGGGAGCAGCACGGGCCCCGTGACTCGCTGCTCGGGATGCTCCGATCAGCCATGGGGGGCGAGGACCAGGCGGTCGAGGCATTCCGGGAGTTCGTCACTCGTGAGCTCCTCCACCGCATCGCCCCTCAGATCCCAGGCGAGGACGGAACCCTTCGTGCCCTGGTGATGGTCTCACAGCTGGTTGGAATCGCCATCACCCGATATGTGGTCAAGCTGGAGCCGATCGCCTCTGCGCCGATCGAGGACATCATTGCCCTGGTGGCGCCGCGGATTCAGTTGTATCTCGACGACCAGGCCCTCCCGGCGAGATGAGACGTCCCGAGGCCCACTACTGGGCCGTGGAACCCAAGGAACGCGAATGGGCCTCCACGACCGAGAGCACCTCGGGAAGGTCCATCTCCGGATACGGGTCGGGGGTGATCAGGCCGAGGATGCGGTCCTGGGCCCGGGCGGACACGATCACCTGGTTGGCCCAGCGTTCGGCGAGATCGGGCGGGGGGAGTCGGCAACAGGTCGGGTCAGGGCACGTCGACGACTCCCGGTTCGGGGTGTCCCGGCCCCGGAACCAGCGGGCCTCGTCGAAGCGGGTGCCGAGGGTGACGGCGAAGGCGGGATCCCTCCCGGCCTCCACATGGGTGGTGCAGAAGTAGGTCCCGGCCGGGGTGTCGGTGTACTGGAGGTGGGTGCCGAACCTGTCCTCGGAGTCGAAGGTGATGCGGGCGCCCCAGCGACGGCACAAGCGCTGGGTCTCCATCCCGCCGTGCTCGTCACGGGGGACGGGCACGCCGTCGTTCGCATAGCCCTTGACCACGACACCCATCCAGTCCGAGACCAAGAGATGGCAAGCGATCCCGAGGTGTCGGGTGATCAGGTTGGCGGTGCGCCATGCAGCCATCTCGTACGACACGTAGAACAGCTCCTTGACATCCTCCACGTCGATGTCGTGGCTCTCCTTGGCGGTGAGCAGACGCGCCACGACGGCGTGCTCCGGGGCGAGCACGGCGGCGGCGAAGTAGGCCGTCTCCATCCTCTGACGGAGGAAGGTGGCCAGGTCGGGCTCTGCCTCGTGGCCGAGGATGAATCCGGCGAGGGTCTGCAACACTGCCTTTCGGGCCTGGCGGGTGCGCAGCTCGTTGCGCTGAGCGATGTAGATGCGACGGTTGCGGGTGTCGATGATCGAGCGGGCGAAGGCCGGCATGTCCTCGATGGAGATCAGCTCGAAGCCGTTGCTCGCGGTGAGGTCGATCAGGTTCCTCGATGAGAACGGCCCCTCACCGGCGTATCCGGATGCCTCCAATGCCTCGTGTGCGGCCACCTCGATGTCCTTGAGATAGCCGTTGCGATCGGCCAGATAGGCGTGGAGCTCACCGTTGGCCCGCCTCACCTCGTCCGAGCCTGCGGAGCCGAGACCCGACTTCTCGCGGATCACTTCGTGGAGGCCGACGATGTGCTCGAGGGTGATGCTGTCGACCCGAGCAGAGGGCTTGACGGCGGGTATGCCGAGGCTCTGGAAGAGGGCGCTCTCCTGGGAGCGGGTGAGGGCGATCTCCAGCTCGTCCCGGCGGGTGGGTGGCGTGGGATCGAGCAGATCCGACAGCTCGACGCCAAGGACTCGGGCGATCTCCATGACCAGGTTGAGCCTGGGCTCCTTCCGCCCGTTCTCGAGGAGGGAGAGAAACGGCGCCGGCTTGCCCACCTGCTCGCCAAGCCGATCCAGGGTGAGACCGGCCCGGTTGCGGAAGTGTCGGACCCGACGCCCCAGTACCAGGGGATCCAGGGCTTGCGCTTCGCTCATTCTCCTCCTCGTCGAAAGATGCTCCGATCTTATTCGATGTTTGCCCTGAGATCCAGCAGGGAAACAAAGAGAATACGTTCTTATGCAGTTTCAAGTCGAGCAGTCGGAGATCGAGCGAAGCATCCTCACCGGGGACGCCGTCGCATTCCTGATCGACCTGGAGAATGTCTTCGGCTGGAGACGGGGCCAGATCCTGGAGCGTCGACAGAACCGCCAGCGCCGGCTCGACAGTGGAGAGCGTCCGCGGTTCCTGGAGGCCACATCGGGCATTCGGGACGCCGACTGGACGGTGGCCCCCGGTCACCCCGATCTCGAGGACCGTCGGGTGGAGATCACCGGCCCGGTCGACCGCAAGATGATGATCAACGCCCTCAACTCGGGGGCCAAGGTGTTCATGGCCGACTTCGAGGACGCCACCACCCCAACCTGGGAGAACCTGCTCCACGGGCACCAGAACATCGTGGATGCCTATGAGCGGACCCTCGAGTTCGACAGCGGCGACAAGCAGTACCGCCTCGGCGACCAGATAGCCACGCTGGTGGTCCGGCCGCGGGGCTGGCATCTCACCGAGAAGCACTTCCTCGTCGACGGGCGGCCGATCTCGGCCTCCCTCTTCGACTTCGGTCTCTATCTCTTCCACGGCGGGCGTGCCGCCCTCGAAAACGGGACCGCCCCATTCCTCTATCTGCCCAAGATGGAGTCCCATCTCGAGGCGAGGCTGTGGAACGACGTCTTCGTCTGGGCCCAGGACCGCCTCGACATGGAGCAGGGGACGATCAAGGCGACCGTCCTGATCGAGAACATCCTCGCCGCATTCGAGATGGACGAGATCCTCTACGAGCTGAGAGATCATGCCGCCGGGCTCAACGCCGGCCGCTGGGACTACATCTTCAGCGTCATCAAGAAGTTCCGCAACGACCCCCGGTTCGTGCTCCCCGACCGGGCCCAGGTGACGATGACCGTGCCGTTCATGCGGGCCTACACCGACCTGCTGGTGAAGACGTGCCACCGCCGGGGTGCCCACGCCATCGGGGGCATGGCCGCCTTCATCCCCAACCGACGGGACGCCGAGGTGACCGAAAACGCCCTCGCCGCCGTCGCAGCCGACAAGAAGCGGGAGGCCGAAGCCGGGTTCGACGGAACCTGGGTGGCCCATCCCGACCTGGTCCCGGTGGCCGGCGAGCGCTTCGCTGCCGTCCTCGGGGCCCGACCGAACCAGTTGGAGAATCGACGCGACGATGTAGCCGTCGGCCCCGAAGACCTGCTCGACCTCGACTTCCCCGGTGAGGTCACCCTGGACGGGTTGGAGACCAACGTCTCGGTCGGGATCCGCTATCTGACCTCGTGGCTCTCGGGCATGGGTGCGGCAGCCATCGACGACCTCATGGAGGACGTTGCCACCGCCGAGATCTGCAGGTCACAGATCTGGCAATGGGCTCGTCACCGAGTCGCCACCTCCGACGGCACAGAGGTGACCGAGTCGCTGGTCCGATCCACGGCCGACCGGGTCGTCGCCGAACTCGAGGGCGAAGGCGATGCCGACCCGAACCTGCTGCACGCCGCCCGGAAAGTCTTCGAGGAGGTCGCCCTGTCGGACGACTTCGTCGACTTCCTGACCCTGCCCGCCTACGAGCTGATCGACTGAGGAGATCCGATGGAGCACATCCGCCAAGAGGCCGCCCGTCTCGCCGACGAGTGGAACAACGACTCGAGATGGGCCGGCATCGTCCGTGATTACACGGCCGAGGACGTGGTGCGTCTCCGGGGGAGCATCCGCGAGCAGCACACACTGGCCTACAGGATGTCCCAGAAGCTCTGGGAGCTGCTGCAGAGCGAGGACTATGTCAGCGCACTCGGTGCTCTCAGCGGAGGCCAGGCGGTGCAGATGGTCAAGGCCGGTCTCAAGTCGATCTATCTCTCCGGGTGGCAGGTGGCCGGTGACGGCAACCTCGCGGGTGAGGTGTACCCCGACCAGTCGCTGTACCCGGCGAACTCGGCCCCGGCCCTGGTGGCACGGATCAACAACGCGTTCCGGCGGGCCGACCAGGTTCATTGGGCCGAGGGGGACACCGAGATCGATTGGTTCGCCCCGATCATCGCCGACGGTGAGGCCGGTTTCGGTGGGGCGCTGAACGTCTTCGAGCTGACCAAGAGCTTCATCCAGGCCGGCGCCGCCGGAGTCCATTACGAAGATCAGCTCGCCGCCGAGAAGAAGTGCGGCCACATGGGGGGCAAGGTCCTGGTTCCCACCAGCCAGCACGTGCGCACCCTGCTCGCCGCCAGACTCGCCGCCGACGTGGCCGGCGTGCCCACGATCATCGTGGCCCGCACCGACGCCAACTCGGCGACACTGCTCACCTCCGACATCGACCCCCGGGACCGGGAATTCGTCGTCGGGGAGAGGACCCCGGAAGGGTTCCACCAGGTGAGGGGCGGGCTCGAGTCGGCCATCGCCCGCGGGCTGGCCTACGCACCCTATTGCGACCTGATCTGGTGCGAGACGGCGACCCCCGATCTCGATGAGGCGAGGCAGTTCGCCGACGCGATCCACGCCGAGTACCCGGAGAAGATGCTCGCCTACAACTGCTCGCCTTCCTTCAACTGGGGCAAGCATCTCGATGGCGACACCATCGCCCGGTTCCAAAAGGAGCTGGGAGTCCTCGGATATCGCTACCAGTTCATCACCCTCGCCGGGTTCCATGCCCTCAATGCATCGATGTTCTCCCTCGCCAAGGGATACGCCGAGCGGGGAATGAGCGCCTATGTCGAGCTCCAGGACGAGGAGTTCGCCATGGAGGGCGACGGTTACACCGCCACCCGACATCAGCGTGAGGTGGGCGCCGGCTACTTCGACCTGGTGAGCCAGGCGGTCAGCGGCGGGGAGTCGTCGACCCTCTCCCTGCGCGGCTCCACCGAAGAGACCCAGTTCTAGCGTTCGGGCCACCCATTACCGTGTTTGGGGCAGTGGGCATCCCGCGCCTTCACATCCGACCGGGCAATCCCGACTTCCTCGACCTCCCCTGGGACCTCCCCGTCGAGGAGTGGGGGAGCCCCCGGCTGGTCTCGATGCCCACCGGGGTGCATCGCCACCCGGTCGTGTTCGTGGCATACGAGGAGGGTGTGTACGCGGTCAAGGAGATGCCCGCCCGGCTCGCCGCCAAGGAGTTCGACGTGCTGGGATCGCTTCGGAGCCTCACCAACCGAGCCGCGGATCCAGCCGGGCTCGTGGAGCGGTATTGGGTGGACCCGCATCGGGAGTTCTCGGCTGCGGTGATCACCCGCTACGTCGAGCACTCCTTCCCCTATCGCCGTCTCGTCTCCGGCGCCGGGTTCGGCGCCCGGCGCACCCAGATGCTCGATGCGGTGGCGGGGCTGCTCGTCGAGCTCCACATCGCCGGCTGCTACTGGGGTGACTGTTCGCTCTCCAACGTGCTCTATCGCTTCGACGCCGGCGGGATCGAGGCGATCATGATCGATGCCGAGACCTCGGAGACCCATCCCTCGCTGAGCACCGGCCAGCGTCTCCAGGACCTGGAGATCATGGAGATCAACATCGCCGGGGAAATGGCTGACATCGCCGCCATGAACGAGCACCCGGTCGCCGCCGCCGACCTCGATCTGGGCGAGGACGTCACCCGCCGCTACCACGCCCTCTGGGCCGAGCTCACCGACGAGCTCGTCGTCGACAGGAACGAGAGCTACAAGATCCGGGAGCGGATAGGGCGGATCAACGAGCTCGGCTTCAGCGTGATGGACATCGAGATCGAGCCCACCGAGAAGGGAAACGTGGTCCGCATGCAGACCCGGGTGGGGGGACGGACGTTCAACACCGACCAGCTCCGCCGCCTCACCGGGATCGAGGCGTCGGAGAACCAGGCCCAGGTGATCCTCGGCGACCTCAACTACCACCTGGCCAAGTTCGGGTCGACCACGAGCACGGGGAAGAGCGTCGGCACGTTCAAATGGCTCACCTCGACCTATGAGCCGCTGATAGCCCGGATCAACGAGGAGTGGCCGAAGGACGAAGACCCCGTCCAGGGCTACTGCGACTTCCTTCACCATCGCATGGTCCTGGCCACGGCACGTGGCGAGGACATCGACAACGAGGAGGCTTACCGCTCCTGGGTCGCCGCCGGCTTCCCCGGTTTCCCGGTGGAAGAAGACGGATGAGACTCAGACGGTGGCGCCGGCCTTCTCCTTGACTCCGAGGCGCGTGCCGGTCTTCGGGTCGAAGAACAACAGCTTCTCGCAGTCCACCGTGAGCTGGACCCGGTCTCCCTGCTTCACCCGGATGTCCGGGCTGACCCTGGCGATGAAGTTGGTCTGGTTGCCCAACGAGGACGCATCCTGGCCCGAGTCGGCGAGGAGCTCCTCGATGTCGGGGGTCACCACCGGCCTCTCGGCGATCGTGAAGTGGATGTAGGTGTCGGCGCCGAGCATCTCGGTGACCTCGACTTCGACCTCCATCGCCCGATCGGGGTCGTGGCCCACGATCGAGGCGGCTTCCATGTCGCTCGGCCTGATGCCGATCACCAGCTCCTCGCCCATCCGGTTCTCGAGGCCGGGGTGCTTGCCCAGGGAGCGCTTGCCCACCGCCAGCCGGCTGTTGGGAAGCACGGCCCACACCCGGTCTCCCTCCGCCTCGAGCCGGCCGTAGGTCAGGTTCATGGCCGGGCTGCCGATGAACCCGGCGACGAAGAGGTTGTCCGGGCTGTCGAACAGCTCCGTGGGAGGCCCCACCTGCTGCAGGTTGTAGGGCGCCCGCCCCGAGACCGCTCGCAGCACGGCCACCCGGTCGCCGAGGGTCATCGCCTCCACCTGGTCATGGGTGACGTAGACGGTGGTGGTGCCGAGACGGGTGTGGAGCCGCTCGAGCTCGGCGCGCATCTGGACGCGAAGCTTGGCGTCGAGGTTGGAGAGTGGCTCGTCCATGAGATAGGCCGCCGGCTCGCGCACGATGGCACGGCCCATCGCCACCCGCTGACGCTGGCCGCCGGAGAGCGCCTTGGGCTTGCGATCGAGGAAGTCACGGATCTCCAGGATGTCCGCGGCTTCGTGCACTCGTCGATCGATCTCCGCCTTGTCCATCTTGCGAAGCTTGAGACCGAAAGCCATGTTGTCGTACACCGTCATGTGCGGGTAGAGCGCATAGTTCTGGAAGACCATGGCGATGTCCCGGTCCTTGGGCGGGATGTCGTTGACGACCCGGTCGCCGATCCGCATCGTGCCCTCGCTGATCTCCTCGAGACCGGCGATCATGCGCAGGATCGTGGACTTGCCACAGCCGGACGGGCCCACCAGCACGAGGAACTCGCCGTCTTCGATCGTGAGGTCGACACCGCCGACGGCGCGGGTCCCGCCGTCGTAGATCTTCCCCAGCCCTTCCATGACGATGGCAGCCATCTCTTCTCTCCTTATCGCGCCCGATCTGCGGACCACGAACCTAGCTCATGCCGACAGGTCATGCCCGCCGCTCCCGCTCCCGGCGCCAGGCCCCGTACTCGTCGGCGAAGCCGACGGAGAGGGCCGGGAGCAGGGCCCCGGTCACCAATCCGGCCGAGGCGTCGAAGAACAGCAGCAGGATCGTTGTGTATGCGATCGCCAGGCCCACCGCGATCAGCCGTCGCTTCATCTGGCCCGGGATGTCGGGCAGCTTGAGGCACAGGGCGACACCGACGCCGAATCCGGCGGCCGCCCCCAGGGCCGGGGAGATGAGGCCGACGGAGAGACCGAGGGCGAGGAGCAGCCCCATCGAGACCAGGACCATCCTTGGCGACCTCGTGTTGCGCGACACCACCCCGACCACCACGAAGGCAAACGGAGCCAGGGCGAGGGCGATGGCGACGAGACCCGGGTTGATTCCCCGGCCCTCCCCTTCGGGCGGCACGAAGGCGGCGGCGTACGTGAAGTAGCTGAAGACGATCACCACCATCGCCAGCGCAAGGGCGAGCCAATTACGCCCGCGACTGGCGTCGGGGATCGGCGGCAGCGAACCCGGATCCAACTAGCCCTTGACCGAGCCCGCGGTGAGACCCCTCACGAAGTAGCGCTGGAGGGCGAAGAAGACGACCAGCGGCAGGATCATCGTCACGAACGCCGCCGCCGGCAGCAGGTTGAGCGCACCCTCGCCACGGCCCGCCAGGTCGGCCAGCTCGGTGGTGAGCACCCGGTTGGACGGGTCCAGCCCCAGGAACACCAGGGCGACGAGGAAGTCGTTCCACACCCAGAGGAACTGGAAGATGGCGAAGGAAGCCAGCACCGGCACCGACAGGGGGAGGATGAGACGGGTGAATATCTGGAAGTGGCCCGCCCCGTCGATGTTCGCCGACTCGATCAGCGACGAGGGCAGCGACCCCATGTAGTTGCGCAACAGGTACACCGCCAGGGGCAACCCGAATCCGGCATGTGCCAGCCAGATCGCGGGATATGTCCCGTTGAGGTCGAACTGGGTGTAGACACGCAGGATCGGGATCAGGGCCATCTGGAGGGGGACCACGAGGAGGCCAACCACGACCACGAAGCCGATTTGTCGTCCCGGGAAGTCCATCCAGGCGAAGGCGTAGGCGGCGAAGGCGGCCACGGTGATCGGGATCACCACTGCCGGGATGGTCACCGCCAGCGAGTTGGCGAAGGCGTTGGCGAAGCCGCCTTCCAGGACCTCGCTGTAGTTCTGCAGGGTCCACATGCCGGAGTCGAAGAGGTTGCCGAAGACACTCCACCAGCCCGAGCCTCTGATGCTCGCCGGGATCCTGAAGCTGTTGATGAGCAGACCCAGTGAGGGGACGGTCCAGATGGCGGCTATGACCGCAATGGCGAGATAAACCGGGATGCGCGACGTCTCACGCTTCTCCTTGGTGGGCGCCGGGACCGTTTGTGCTGTGGCAGTCATCTCGTCGCCTCCTGTTCCCGGAACTGCTTGATGTTGAGGATCAGGATCGGGACCACCGCCACGAAGAGCAGCACGGCCAGGGCGGCGCCCATGCCGTCGTTGTTGAACGTGAAGAACTCGGTCACCATGCGCTCGGCCACGACCGACGTGTTGAAGCCGCCTCCAGTCATCACGAACACGATGTCGAAGACCTTCCAGGTGGTGATCAGCACGGTCGTCCACACCACGACGATGGTCGTCATGATCGAGGGGACGACGATCTTGCGGAAGACCGCCCACTCGTTGGCGCCATCGATGCGGGCAGCCTCCTGCAGCTCCTCGGGAACGGACTTGATCGCCGAGGAGAGGATGACCATGGCGAAGCCGACCTGGAGCCAGATCAGGATCACCATCAGCAGCAGGTTGTTCCACAGCGGGAGTTGCAGCCAATTGACCGGGTCCCTGCCGAAGGCGACCCAGATGGCATTGAGAACCCCGATCTGGTCGCCGAAACCCTCGGGCCGGAAGCTGTAGATGAACGTCCACACCACTGAGGCCCCGACGAACGAGATGGCCATCGGGAGGAAGATGAGCGACTTGGCGAAAGCCTCCGTCTTCCGGCCCAGCTTGTCGGCCAGCGTGGCGAAGGCGAGGCCTATGAGCACTGCCACGGCGGGGACGATGATCACCCAGGCGACGCTGTTCCTGATCGCCACCAGGTAAGTGCTCTCGGTGAAGATCCGTGCGTAGTTGTCGAGCCCGACGAACTCGTCACCCGCCGAGTTCTGGAAGCTGAGGATGAAGGTATTGACCGCCGGGTAGATCAGGTAGAAGGCGAGGAGGACCATCGCCGGCCCGGCGAAGACGAACGGCCGAACGCCGGCGGCGACCCGGGCCGGGAAGGCCGAGGTCATGCGGTCCATCGCCCAGTAGAGAACCCAGACACCGACAACTCCGAGCACCACGGCCACCACGACCTGGATCACCTTGTTGATGTCGTCGCGCTGGAGGAACTCGAAGGCGAAGAAGAACGCGACGAGGACCACCGGGACGATCAGGGCGCTGAGGAGCCTGAGCAGCCACACCTGAGGGCTGTTGCTGGCCGATACCTCCTCGCGGACCGGCCGTTGCTCGGGCACCGTTGGGTCGGTGAGAATCGGTGGCGTCGCTGCCATATCTACCTGCTCCGTGGGTCGCTTGGGCGCCGAACCCTAACCAACCGCTCAATGCCGTGCCTGAGGTTGTCCGTGAATAGGGAAGAGGGTGGCTCGTGGAGCCACCCTCTCCTTCATGATCGCGAGATCGTCCCTAGCTGGGCCAGCTCGCCTCGATCGCGTCGGTCACGTCCTGTGAGGGCGTGCCCTGGGTCCAATCGATCATCCCGGTCCAGAATGTCTCCTGACCCACTTCGGGCGGCATCAGGTCGGAGGCGTCGAACACGAAGGTGTTCTCGGCCAACGCCGTGGTGATCGCCTCGGCGAATGTCTTCGCCGACTCGCTCTCGTAGCAGTTCGGGTCCACGTCCTTGTGGCCCGGCAGTCGCTCGACGCCGGCCACACCGTGTCCGCCGTTGGCGGCGACCCCGCCCCCGCTCGCGGATGCCAGCGTGCACTGCCACTCGGGTGTGATCCAGTCCTTGATCACCGCGGCGATCGCCGGGTCGTCCTCGAACACGATGAGGGTGTCACCACCGCCCATGGCGCCGGTGTTGCCGTCGATCGTGGGGAAGTTGAACACCCCGATCTCGGACTCCTCGCCTTCCTCGTAGCCCGCTGCCGTGGTGAAGAAGTTGGCGATGAACGAGCCCTGCTTGAGCATCGCACAGTCGGCAGGATCGTTGAACAACGGGGAGGGTGAGTCCTCGAAGATGACACCCGCCACGTTCTCCGGCCCGCCGAGGACGAAGCCCTCACCGAAGAAGATCTCTCCGAAGGTGTCGAATGCCTCGACAACAGTGGCGTCGTTGAACGGGATCTCGTGGTTGTACCACTGGGCGTACGCCTCGGAGCCGTTCTGACGGACATAGATGTCCTCGATCCAGTCGGTGCCGGGCCAACCGGTGGCGTCACCACTGCCGAAGCCAAAGCACCACGGAGTCACTCCGTCGGCCACCATCTGCTCGGAGAGGGCGACCAGGTCGTCGTACGTCTCCGGGATCTCGTAGCCGCCTTCCTCGAAGGTCGGCATGTGATAGAAGACCACCGACTTGAAGTTGGGGAACCAGGGGATCCCGTAGTGGTTTCCGTCTTCGCACAGCCCGAGGTTCATCCAGTACTCGGAGTGGTTCTCCTCCATCGCGGCGATGTCGAAGCCCATGTCCTCCAGCGACACCAGGTGCCCACCGTCGGCCATCTCGCAAATGGTGGCCGGCTGCGGGGTGAACGCGACCGCCGGTGGATCTCCACCGTCGACCTGGATCCTCAACTGCTGTTCGAACTCGGACACACCGGTGTAGGTGATGTTCGACCCGACGACCTCGTTGTACTTGTTGACGAAGCCGGTCATGGCATCGCCCTCGACCCCGGTCGGGCCGCCGAACATGTTGAACTCGGCGTTGGCGGCTTCTCCGCCTCCGCCTCCTCCCGTGTCACCGCCGCCGGTCGTGGTGTCGCTTCCGCCCCCACCCTCGCCACAAGCAGCGACGATGAGCGCCAGCGCCATCACGGCCAACAACCATCGTTTCTTCATTTTTCCTCCTTCACGGGCACATGCCCACCGGGCACCCTACACAGGGATGTCGATGGAGGCCGCCTGGTTGTCAGGGATGAATTCGCCGTCCTACTGGACGGCATCCTTGACCGATCCGGCCAGATCACGCTCGCCCCAGGTGAGGAAGAGGTCGATGAGGGCGGCCGCTCCTATCACGCCGGCGATGGCCGCGGTCAGGGGTGTCGCGGAGAGGAAAACTGCCGACGACAGGCCAACGACGGCCACGGCCCCGAGACGCTGTCGCCGTTTGCCGAGACGGGTCTCGTCCATCATCGACTGCGCCTTGTGACGACATGCCTCGAGGCTCGGGAGCTCGGCGATCGGGCCCTCCTCCACCTGCACCCCCTCGAGGTCGACGCGGTTGTCGTAGCTGAGCTGCCAGACATTGGGGGAGAGACGGTCAATGCGAAATCGGTCGGCGAACCACGAGTCGCCTTCGCGGGTCCATTCCAGCTTCGAGGCGGGTCTGATCCCCCGAGATTACCGACCGGTCATGCGTTGACACGCTCGGTAGCCACATGGAGCAGGGCCAGTGCCACTGCCGTGATCAGAAGGCTCGGGGCGAGGGTGCCCAGACCTCGACGTTCTGCGATCACGCCGAACAGCCACGGCAGAGCGGCGGCTCCGAGGTTGGCTGCTGCGAGCTGATAGCCGACGGTCGCCGTGGCCCGACTTCGCCCGATCCGGGCCGGTGTCAGCGACACCAGCATCGGGAACACCGAGGCCAATCCGAGTCCGGCCACGGGGAGGCCGATCACACCGAGCGAGGCGGGGTCCCACCAGAGCAGGCAGAGCCCCACGATGCAGACGAGGAGGCTCGTGGTGATGGTGGGACCCGGGGCGAGACGATTGCCCGCCAGGCCGAGACCGAAGCGCCCCACGGTGAGCCCTCCCCAATAGGCGGCGACCCAAGTCCCGGCCGCAGTGACGGACATTCCCCTGCTCTCCGTGAGCAGCGTGAACGCCCATTGCCCGGCGCCTACCTCCACTCCGGTGTAGACGAGGAAGGGTGCCAGCAGCAGCACCATGCGGGACACCACCGGGGCCGAACCCTCCTCGGCGCCGGCATCGGAGACCGACCAGGAGTGGCGAGGACGGAGCGTCGCGGCCAGCAACCCGATCTGGGTGAGTGCGAGCACCGCATAGCCGGCTCGCCAGGAGCCACCCGTGCCCAGACTCAGCGTGATCACGAGCGGGCCGGCGGTGGCGCCGACGCCGTATGCGGCGTGGAGGAGGTTGATCGAGCGGATGTCGAAGGCCAGGGCGGCGTGGGCGTTCATCCCGGCATCGATGAGCCCTCCTCCCAGGCCGAGCATCACCGCGGAGACGCTCACCACCCAAAACGCCGGGGCGACGGCGAAGCCGAGGGCGCCGATCCCGAGCAGGCCGCCGCCGACGGTAAGGGCAAGCCCGGTCCCGACCCGGGCGTGGACCCGGCCGTAGCCGATGCTGGCGACCAGGTACCCGACGCTGCCACACGCCAGCAGCAGACCGAGATCGGCCACGCCCCGGGAGAAGTGCGACCGCATCGCCGGCCAGGCCACGCCGAGCGCGCCGTCGAACGAGCCAAGCAGGACGAAGGCACCCAGGGCGATGAGGACCATGACGCCGGTGCCCCTCATCCGGGCCAAGTCAGCAGCCTCGTCTCAGGTCAGCACCCAGATCGCGGTGTCGACAGGGATCCCCTCTCCGGCGAGCGGGCCGCTGGCGATGAGGATCTCTCCGTCGGGCAGGCTCCCCGTCCCGGGCCCGAAGTTGACCACGCACACCACGCCGCTGCCGCGTCGAAAGCCGAGGGTGTTGGGCCCGAAGTCGAGCCACTCCAGGTCCTCGTCGTCCTCCAGGAGCTCACCGCGCATGCGAATGGCAATGCGGTACATCTCCAGGGTCGAGCCCTCCACTCCCTCCTGCGCCTCGACCGACAGCTCGCCCCAGGTCTCGGGCTGGGGGAGCCAGGCGCCGTCGTCACCGAAACCGAAGGCGGTGCCGTCTCGAGTCCAGGGCAGGGGCACACGGCAACCGTCCCGCCCCTTCTGGGTGTGCCCGGATCGCTCCCAGGTCGGGTCGTCGAGGACGGCCTCGGGGAGGTCGTGGACCTCGGGGAGACCGAGCTCCTCGCCCTGATAGAGGAACACCGAGCCGGGGAGCGCCAGCATCATGAGGGTGGCGGCCCGCGCCCGGCGTAATCCCCGTGCCGGGTCGAGGAGGGCCCGGTCCCCGTCGAGGAGCCACGTCTTCGCCACGACATCCTGTGGCAGTGCGTACCGGGTGGCGTGACGGACCACGTCGTGGTTGGAGAGCACCCAGGTGGGCACCGCTCCCGCGCTGGCCGTGGCCGCCAGGGCGTCTTCGGCGGCTTTCCGCATCGCCTCGGGCTCCCACGGCGAGAGGAGGAAGAGGAAGTCGAAGGTCTGGTGGTACTGCCCGGGTCGGACGTAGGAGGCGAGATTGGCCCAGTCGGGCAGCCATGCCTCGGCGACCATCACCGAGTCCTCGTACTCGTCGATGACGGAGCGCCACTGACGCACGATCTGGTGAAGCTCGGGGCGGTTCCAGTGGGGATGGTCGTCCATGGAGGGGATGGCCATCAGGTCGTCCGGGTCGTCGCCCACGTCGGTGTACTCGGGATGCTTCACCATGGCGTGGGCCACGTCGACCCGGAACCCGGCGGCACCGAGATCCATCCAGAAGCGCAGGATGTCCTCGAACTCGGCACGGACCTCGGGGTGGTCCCAATTCAGATCGGGTTGGGAGACGTCGAAGATGTGGAGGTACCACTCGCCGTCGGGGACCCTGGTCCAGGCCGGACCGCCGAAGACGCTTCGCCAGTCGTTGGGGGGCAGCTCCCCGTTGTGGCCCTTGCCGGGGAGGAAGTGGTACCGGCTCCGCTCAGGGCTGCCGGGCCCCGCCGCCAGGGCGGCCTGGAACCACTCGTGCTCGGACGAGGTGTGATTGGGGACGAGGTCGACCAGGACGCGCAGACCCAGGCCGCGCGCCTCTTCGAAGAGCCGCCTCGCCTCGTCGAGGGTGCCGAAGATCGGGTTGATCTTGCGATAGTCGGCGACGTCGTACCCGCCGTCCCGCATAGGAGATACGTACCAGGGGTTCACCCAGATCGCGTCGACCCCGAGCGAGGCGATGTAGGGGAGACGAGAGCGCAACCCGGCGATGTCCCCGGTGCCGTCACCGTTGCCATCGGCGAACGATCGGAGGTAGACCTGGTACACGACGGAGTGACGCCACCATGGGACTTTGGGGGGCATGGGGTGGCGAGGGTATCGCCACGGCCCGGCATTGACAGTTGCAGGTTTGGATAGAACATGTCGGGGTACCATCTCGGCCCGGAGATGCTCGATCATCCGTCCCGGAGGAACCCGTAATGAAGATCGTCCACGTCGTGGGCACCGGCACGATCGGCGAGCCGCTGATCGGCCTTCTCGCTGACAACAAGGAGGCTTTCGGCCTCGACGAAGTCACCTTCCACAAGCGAACCCCCCTGGTGACCGAGAAGGCCAAGGTCGAGGATCTGGTGCGAAGGGGCGCCAACCTGGCGGTCGACGACAACCGCAAGGCCACCTTCGAGGAGCTGGGCCACACCCCGAAGTACGAGACCATGGAGGCGATCGAGCGGGCCACCGTGGTCATCGACTGCACGCCGGTAGGCAATGAGATGAAGGACGAGTTCTACAAGTCCGCCACCGGCCCCATCGGCTTCATGGCGCAGGGATCGGAGTACGGGTTCGGGAAGATGTACGCCCGGGGCATCAACGACGAGGCGCTCGTCCCCGGGGACGACAAGTTCCTCCACATCGTCAGTTGCAACACCCACAACATCGCGGTGTTGATCAAGGCCCTGGCCATGGACTCGGACGGGAGCAACCATCTCTCCGACGGCCGGTTCCTCTGCATGCGGAGGGCCAACGACATCTCACAGGACAGCGGGTTCATCGCCAGCCCGGTGGTCGGCGGGCACAGCGACGAGAGATTCGGCACCCACCATGCCCGTGACGCCCACGACCTCTTCTCCACGCTCGGATACGACCTCAACATCCACTCGTCCGCGATCAAGCTGAACACGCAGTACATGCACTCGTTGCACTTCTCGTTGACACTCGACCGCGACATCGACATGGCCGAGATACACGACCGGCTCGACGAGAACACGAGGATCGCCACGACCCACAAGAAGTCGGCAAACCAGGTGTTCTCCTTCGGGCGCGACCACGGCTACTACGGGCGCATCCTCAGCCAGGCTGTCGTGGCCCTGGAGACCCTGGCGGTCCGGAACGGCAACGAGATCGTCGGCTTCTCCTTCACCCCGCAGGACGGCAACCCGTTGCTCTCCACCATCGCAGCCATGCTCTGGTACCTCGATCGCAGCACCATGGACGAGCGGATCAACATCCTCCGCCGGTACCTGTTCCCCGAGATCTGAGGGCGTCTTGGAGTCCCGGGCGAGGGTGTTCGCCGAGGAGGCCATCCGTGCGCTCGGTCGTCTCGATGCGGCGACGGCCCGCACCTCGATCTCCCTCGCCTTCGACGCCGACCACAAGATCGACGCCCTGGCCGACGCCGTCTATCTGGCGTGCTCCGAGATCGAGGAGCAGAACCGGGTGACCACTTCCACCTGGAACACCCTCGCCGACGCCGTGGACCCCGAGCTCGTCTCGGTGGTCGAGGCGACCCGCACCTGAGGTACAGATCGGCGGTCCTAACCTCCCCGCCGTGATCGTCGAGGTCGTCGCAGTGGGGACCGAGCTGCTGCTCGGGCAGATCGTCAACACCAACGCCGCTCAGATCGGGTCGATGCTGGCCGAGCACGGTCTCGACGCCCATTTCCAGCAGGTGGTGGGCGACAACCTGGGCCGGGTGGCGACCGCGATCAGGACCGCGATGGAGCGGGCGGACGCCGTCGTCATCACGGGTGGGATCGGGCCCACCCGGGACGACCTCACCCGGGAGGCACTGTGCGAGGCCACCGGGCGGGAGATGGTCGTCGACGACGGCTACGCCGAGCATCTCCGACGCCGGTGGGAGGAGCGGGGCCGGGAGATGCCCGAGTCGAACCTGCGTCAGGCACAACATCCCGAGGGAGCCGAGCTGATGAGCAACCCCAAGGGGTCAGCCCCCGGCCTGTTCCTAGAGCATCAGGGCACCCTGGTCTTCTGCGTGCCTGGCGTGCCCGAGGAGATGGAATATCTCATGGAGGAGGAGGTGCTGGCCCGGATCCTCCAGCGATCGGGTGGCCCCTCGGCGGTGGTCAGCCGTGTGTTGCGCACCTGGGGTGAGAGCGAGGCGAAAGTCGGGGAGATCCTCGACGATCTCTATCAGGGCTCGACGAATCCGTCGATCGCCTTTCTCGCCTCGGGAGGTGAGATCAAGGTTCGGATCACGGCCAAGGCGGACACCAACGCGGCCGCCAACGCGATGATCGAGCCGGTCGCCGCCGAGGTGGGTAGGCGGCTCGCTCCCTGGCTCTTCGGTGTGGACGGTGAGACGGTCCACGAGATCATCTTCCGTGCCCTCGACGACCGGGGATGGACCATCGGCACCGCCGAGTCGATGACGGGTGGCATGGTGGCCGCGGCGCTCACCTCCCAGCCGGGAGCCTCGGCGTGGGTGCGTGGGGGTCTCGTCGCCTACGACCACGAGTTGAAGGGCCGTCTCCTCGGTGTCACGGACCTCACCACCGTGGTCGACATCGAGACCGCGGTGGAGATGGCACAGGGCGGACGGGAGTTGCTCGGAGCCGACGTCGTGGTCGCGGTGACCGGGTCGGCGGGCCCAGAACCGCTGGAGAAGCCGCCCGGGACCATCGTGATCGCCGTCGCCACCCCCGAAGCTGCGAGGGGACGCGAACTGAGGATGCCCGGTGACCGTGAGCGGGTACGCGCATATGGCGCCACCAGTGCCCTCCACTCCGCCCGTCTCGCCGTCACCGGGAAATGGTGGACCTAGTCGGCAGGGTCTTCGTGGCTGCCGCCCTGCCCCCGACGGTCAGGGTGGCCCTGGCCGACCGGATCTCGGAGATGCGGATCCCGGGCAAGGTGGCCCCACCGGAGAACTGGCACATCACCCTCCGCTTCCTCGACACCATCGACCAGGTGACCTACGAGCGCTTCCTGGTCGGTCTGGAGGACGTCCGTCACGAGTTCGCCTTCCCGATCGCCCTCGACGGGTTCGGGGCCTTCCCCGGCCCGCGCAAGGCGACCGTGTTCTGGGCCGGTCTGGGGACGGGGGCCGTGGAGCTGGCCCAACTCAACGAGGTGCTCGAGGATGCGGCCCAGGCCGCCGGTCTCGCACCCGAGGAGCGTCCGTTCCATCCTCATCTCACCCTTGCGCGGATCCGGCCGCCGGCGGATGTGCGCGAGCTGATCGACGTCGAGCTGGCGTTGAGCTGGCGATGCGATCGGGTCATCGTCTACCGGAGTCACCAGGGAAGGGGCGGAGTCAGCTACGAGCCCCTTGACTCGGTGACCCTGATTGGGTAAATCCTGAGTGCGAACACTTGTTCGGTCTAGCATCTGAATTCTTGTCACAGGTGCCCGATACGGTCTCGATGAGATGAGTCAGGAAGGACGCAGCGTGGAACGCGACAAAGCACTCGACATGGCGCTGAGCCAGATCGAAAGACAGTTCGGCAAGGGCGCCATCATGCGGATGGGGGAGGCAGCCTTGCGCAAGGTCGACGTCATACCCACCGGCGCTCTGGCCCTCGACCTGGCCCTCGGGGTCGGCGGGGTCCCCCGGGGACGCATCGTCGAGGTCTTCGGACCCGAGAGCTCGGGAAAGACCACCGTCGCCCTCCACATCGTCGCCGAGGCGCAACGCAACGGTGGCATCGCCGCCTTCATCGACGCCGAGCACGCCCTCGACCCGATCTACGCCCAGGCGATCGGGGTCGATGTGGACGAGCTGCTGATCTCCCAGCCAGACACCGGCGAGCAGGCGTTGGAGATCGCCGACATGCTGATCCGCTCCGGGGCCCTCGACGTGCTGGTCATCGACTCGGTGGCGGCGCTGGTGCCCCGCGCCGAGATCGAGGGGGAGATGGGCGACACCCACGTCGGGCTGCAGGCACGTCTCATGAGCCAGGCGCTGCGCAAGCTCGCCGGCACTCTCAACAAGTCGCGCACCACCGCGGTGTTCATCAACCAGCTGCGGGAGAAGATAGGAGTGATGTTCGGGTGCATGTCATATGGCACCCGGATCACCCTCGCTGACGGCACCCAGGAGAGGATCGGCAAGATCGTCAACCAGAGGCTGGATGTCGAGGTGCTCGCCGTGAACCCTGCGACTGGAGTGGTTGAGCCCAAGCGGATCCTCAACTGGTTCGACAACGGCAACGCCGACGAGTTTCTCCAATTCACGGCGTACAAGCCAGAGGGGAACGGCAGGGCCCAGTTCGCGGCGACGGCAAACCACCTCGTCTCCACTCCGGGGGGATGGCGCGAGGCCGGGGAGCTGATCGTGGGAGATCGCGTTCTGATACCGCTGAAGCACTACCTGTCCGAGCAGCAGCTTCAGGTGGTCCTGGGCGGGCTCATGGGTGACGGCTCTGTTTCTCCTAAGCGTGAGCACGCCAATGGCGCCGGCATCAAATCCCGATTCCGCTTCGGACACGGACCGAAACAGGATGACTACGCCATGTGGAAGGCCGGCTTGCTCGAGGGAGTGCCTCTCAGCATCTCGCCACATTCAAAGGGTGGTCTCATGGTCGAGACCACGCCGATGGCGGAGCTCGATGTGCTTCGGGAGGCGGTCTATGTAGGTGGGAAGAAGGTGTTCAGCTGGGACTACCTCAAGGAGCTGACCCCGCTGGCCCTGGCCATCTGGTATCTCGATGACGGCTCCTTCGCAACGAGACGCAAAGACGGCTCGGCGGGCCGTTCGGATATTTGCGTGCAAGCCATGGACTCAGGCACCCGGAAGCGGCTGGTGAGTCATCTCAACGACTCGTTCGGTCTCTCCTGCAAGCTGATCGACCGGGCCGGCAAGGCGGTGATCATCTTCGATCGTGATGGGACCGAGGCTCTGCACGACCTCGTGGCGCCACATGTTCCCGAGAGCATGGAGTACAAGCTTCTCATCCATCATCGAGGTCGCTATGCGATGGAAGTCGAACCGGCCCACGAAAGGTATGAGCTGGTCGCGGTGCCCATCGTGGACATCAGGGTGAAGCCACGTACGAAGAGCATGCGTCGTTTCGACCTCGAGATCGAGGGTCATCACAACTATCTGGCTGACGGCGTCATGGTTCACAACTCCCCCGAGACGACGCCTGGCGGTCGTGCCCTCAAGTTCTACTCCTCGGTTCGTCTCGACATCCGACGCATCGAGGCGATCAAGGACGGCACCGACAACGTGGGCAACCGGGTCCGGGTCAAGGTCGTGAAGAACAAGATGGCGCCGCCGTTCAAGCAGGCCGAGTTCGACATCCTGTACGGCGTCGGCATCTCCCGCGAGGGAAGCCTGCTCGACGTGGCGACCGATATGGAGATCGTTCGCAAGAGTGGGGCCTTCTTCTCGTATGGCGATACCCGCCTCGGGCAGGGACGGGAGAACGCCAAGGAGTTCCTCCGCCGTAACCCGGAGATGGCCGACTCGATCGAGCGTCAGATTCGTGAGTCGGCGACGGGCGTGGCGCCGCTCAAAGTTGCAGTGGCCGTGGGTGATGGCGTTGTGGAAGAAGAGGAAGACGAGTTCGCCCTCTAGGGGAGCAGCGGGCACCAGCTCCACGAGGCCAACCGAGTTGCCGGTCGGTGGCACCATCTCACGAGTCGCCCTACAAACC
>DASZOM010000034.1:0-3464 GCA_035550735.1 Acidimicrobiia bacterium
AGAGACGCGCCCCGCCCTCCACGACGATTCTGGACATCGAGCGCGAATCTAACTGCCGGTGGGTTCAAGACCGCCGACCCCGGCAGCCCAGCCGGTTCTGGCTACCCTGCCGCAGGCAATGAGAATCGCCGTCGGCGCCGACCACGCCGGATACGCCCTGAAAGAGCACATATCTTCGTGGCTGGCGGAGTCGGGGCACGCGGTGTACGACCTGGGAACCCACACCACCGATCCGGTCGACTACCCGGACTACTCGGCGGCCGTGGCCCAAGCCGTTCTCGACGGGCGCGCCGACCGGGGAATCATCATCTGCGGATCGGGTGCCGGTGCGGCGATCGCGGCCAACAAGTTCCAGGGCATCCGGGCCGGGGTGGCCCATGACACCTACACGGCGCATCAGATGGTGGAGCACGACGACGTCAACGTCCTGGCGTTGGGCTCCCGGGTGGTCGGCCAGGCCCTGGCGGAAGACCTGGTGCAGACGTTTCTCGAGGCCAAGTTCTCACGTGAGGAACGCCATGTGAGACGGCTCGACAAGATCCGGGCGCTGGAAGCCTGATCAGCCCTCGAGGCTGCGGGCGGCGATGGTGGCCAGGCCCTGGAGCCCCTGGAGGCCGATCTCACCGGAGACACGGCCCAGGTTCTCGTTGTCCGGGCCGAGCACCACGTAGGTGGGCGTCCCGGTGAGCCCATACGCCTCCACGATGCTGCTGTTCTCGTCGTCCATGATCGTCGGGCTGGTCCAGCCGTTCTCCGTGAGCCAGTCCTGGGGCGGCCAGGTGTCCCCGTCTCGCACCCGGTTGGTGAGGACAGTCGTGCCGTAGAGCTCGACACCCTCGGGCAAGCCGCCGGATTCGACCCAGTCCTGGATGATGGGCAGTTCCCGCTGGCAGTGCGGGCACCAGTGGGCGAGCATCACCACGATCTTGGCCGAGTCACTCGGCCCGATCGTCAGCTGATTTCCGTTCCAATCCTCCCCGGACACTGTCGGAGCGGTCTGGCCCACCGCCGGATCGGATGCCCCGGTCTGCATGAACGGAAGCGGCTCCCCCTCGACGGTCACCTCTCCAAAGGCGATCGACTCGTCCACCGCCCCCTCACCGGCGATCGACCAGGCGAGCAGGACGATCAGGCCAAGTCCGACCACCCCTCCGATGATCCCGAGCACGAGGCTCTTCCGGTTAGCCGGCGGCTGATTCTTCTTGGATTGCTGCTTTGTGGTTGACATAGAGACCGAGGAGGACCGATATCACGATAAACCCGCTCCCGGCCATAAACGGGATCGTGATGAAGCCGAAGATCTCCACGAAGATGCTCGAGCAGGGATTGTCGGGATCGCAGGCCCCGCCTTCCAGACCCGGTACGTGCTGGATCAGATAGTGATAGATGGAGATGCCGAGACCGATCAACGCCAGAGGCAATCCGTAGAGCTTGACCGCCCGATCCCGCCGAATCGCCCCGACCAGGAGCACCAGGGCCATCGGGTACATCGCGATCCGTTGGAACCAGCAGAGCCGGCAGGGCTCGAAGTGGATCACCTCGGAGTAGACGAGCGACCCCACCGTCGCCACCAGGGCCACCAACCAGGCGATCCAGATCGCCCTGTCCCCGAGCAGCGATAGGGCCGCCTGGCGACCTCGGGCCAGGCGGAAGAGTGTCAGCCCCACCGCCCCGGCCAGCGCCACCAGGGCGAGCAGGGACACGATCGTGCTGTAGAAGAGGATGGCGTCGTTGGACATCGAGAGACATCAGATTGCCAGTGGACGGGAGCAACGGCAACGCACGAGCCAGCGACGAGTCACTCCGAGGCGTCGATCACGCAGAACCGGTTTCCTTCCGGGTCCTCCATGATGACGAAGTCGGCGTTCGGTGGACGCTTGTCCCAATGCACCTCGCGTGCCCCCAGTCCCTCGAGGCGCTCCACCTCCGCTGCTTGGTCCTCTGCATACAGGTCGAGATGGATTCGAGGCGGGATCTGGGCCGTGGAGGGCACCCGGTCGAGAGACACATTGGGACCGACGCCCTCTCTTGGGTGGAGAAGGGCGAAATCGTCATCGTCTCCAGTCCTGGGGACGTAGTCGAGGGCTTTGGACCAGAACTCCTTCTGACGCTCCAGGTCATCGACACGGATCACGATCGACCCGACGCGGATCATGCTCACACGTTATGCCGCGGCCGGGACACGATCGCGCACTGCTTGACGGGTTCGAAGCCGACATCCAGATAGAGATCCCTCGCGGCAGGGTTGTCAGGTTCGAAGGAGATCTTGATGACCTCGGCGCCCGCCTGGGCGAGGAGGTCGATGCCGGCGGTGAGCACATGGCGGGCCAGGCCCCGGCGTTGGTGCTCTTCCTCGGTGCGCATCGGCTCGACCAGGCCGGTGGCCGTGACTGGATCGAGCCAGAACAACCCGTACGCCGCCGCCTGGTTGCGGTCGTCGAGTATGACGAGGTCCAGGTCGGGGCGGTAGAGCGACGTCTGGCGGAGGCGCGTCTCGACCTCTGGACCGTTGCGCAGGATCATGTGGTGGGGAGCCGACCGGGTGTCCAGCCGACTCGCCAGCCGATAGTCGGGATGAAGGGGGCTCACCGCCGGTCGAGCCGCGGCAACCAGCCACGACTCTACGGTCTCGTCCTCCATGTGGTTGAAGCCGTGACCTGCAAGGACATCGGTCATGATTTCGTCTTCTCGATCGATGACGATCTCGAGTGAGCCGAGACCCGCCTCGTCGGCATGACGCAGCCCGCGCTCGACGACGTGCGCCAACTGGTCTGGTGTGGCATCCGGCATGAGGATCGGATCGAGGCCGACGGTTTCGCCCCAGCCGGTGGCGATCACCGCTGCTTCGGGATGGCCGGCGTCGTCGAACCAGAAGAGCTGCGGGAGGTCATCGGTGGCGCGTGGCTTTCGCCACCACCACTGGAAGTCTGCAGCCTCGTACAGACCTCGCGTCGGGTGCGCGGCGCGCACACGTTGCAGCAGTGTGGTCACATCTGCCAGGTACGACGTCCCAACGCGATGCTCTTCGCGCATCCACGTACCGTATCCCGACCCTCAGGGCCAACACACCTGTATTACGAGGAGGAGTGTTGCGATGGTGCAGCAACCGGGCGAAGGGCGTTCGATCGACGTTGGCGGGTCCAGGATCACGTCAAGGCGACCGCCGAGACGGCGGAGGACGCCTTCACCCTCCTCGAGGCGACAGAGCCCCCGAATTTCGGGCGCGGCGATCGCGGCCGGGAATGTCGACGACGACCATCTCGCCGGCATAGCGCTCCGATATGGGATGGAGGTGGTCGGCCCGGCGCCAGGGCGAAGAAGTGGCAGTCCCGACCGGATTCGAACCGGCGTTTCCGGCTTGAAAGGCCGGGCCAAGGGGATACGGAGCCTAACGACAATCAACGTTGATGGCTGAACAATATGAGTTGACCTGGGAGAACGCGAAGCCCTCGCATCGCAGCGTC
>DASZOM010000035.1:0-42672 GCA_035550735.1 Acidimicrobiia bacterium
ATTTCGGGTGGACATCGGGTCATGACTCGGGGTGTGAAACGCGGAGCCGGAGCTCCTCATCGAGGACACGACTGTTCGTGAAAGGATGATCGCGGTGGCTGCACTGAGCAGGACTCCGAGGATGAGGAAGATCCATCCCGATGGTGGTTCCCGTTGTCGCTCTGGTGTGTCGGCTTCGAAGCATGAAGGCCTTTCATCACTTTGTAGACGATTGGGATGCCGCCAGAGTTCACCCGTCCTCACGTCGGTATGTATCGATGAATACTCGATCGGCCATCCTGCGCGCCCAGAGCTCAAGGCCGCGCCGCTTATCTGCCGCTTATGGACCCGGAAAACAGACGTGAGACGTTGGGAGCCGTTAGGAGACGTTGAAAGAGCAGCCCCTGGTAGCCAGCCATTTCGGGTCAGACGACGTGAGACGTTGGGAGCCGTCGGGATGGAGCGTCTTATGACTGGCAGTCAAGGGGTCAGGGGTTCAAATCCCCTCAGCTCCACCACCTTCATCACCTCCCCTAGGGTTCCACGGGTCGTTGACGCTTCTCGCCATGGCGAAAGGAGAGATGATGGCCTGGGACATCGAGGTGGAGTTGGAGGACCGGCCCGGGACGCTCGCGGCCATGGGGGAGGCCCTGGGCCGAGCCGGGATCAACATCGAGGGAGTCTGCGGTGTTGCCGGTGACGGTCACGGAGCCATCCACATACTCGTGTCGGATCCGACCGGGGCCAGGGATGCATTGGAGGCGGCGGGGATCGCCACCGCCGAACCGAGAGAGGTCTTGGCCGTCTCCTGTGAGGATCGTCCCGGTGAGCTTGGTCGTCTCGCTTCCAGCGCGACCACGGCCGGCGCCAACATCGACCTCGTCTATGTGACGATGGACCGAAGGGTGGTCCTCGGTGTGGACGACATCTCGCTGGTGAGGGACACGCTCGGCGCCGACTGAACACGACCCGTACGCGTCCTACGTGACCTCCTCCGGGTCGACGATGACGTGGGTGACGGGGAGCCCGGTGGTCCTCTCCAACCTGGTGGGGAGGTCGAGACTGAGCCAACGGGACCTGCCCGGAGGGAACGTCGACACGATGATGCCGTCAACATCCGGGCGCACCGCGAGCTCGTCGCCGACCGCCAGCATCGGATCGGGATCACCGACTAGGACATCTCTGACCGGGACACCGGAGGCGATCAAGTCGTCGGCGACTCTCTCGGCGGTCGCCTTGGCCACGGCCGCCGACTCGCCTTCCGTCCACGTGAAGAGGTGTTGGGTGCGGGTCGCCGGGACCAGAAGCCTGAACGTGGCGTCGGCGTCCTTGCTCCGGAACTCGTCGATCATCTCGCGAAGGGCGCGTCCCCCGGCAGTCTGATAGGCGACGATCAGGAATGTCGACATCGGCTCGCCTCGAAGGCTGGCGATCCCGAGGGTAATGGAGCCGACAGAAGGTGTGGAAAACTCGTCCAGGTCGCGAAATTCTGTGCGGAGTCGCCGACAGAAGCTTGTTTGGAACGTTGTCGGGCTGGGGTAACCCGCCTCCAGCCGGAGCCAGGCTACGAGTCCCGCTGGGGCGGGCAATCGAAAAATGGGAGTGGGTCTCATGACTCCACGTGGCGAAACGGCAACCAATCCAGCCCTCCCATTGCTCGCCCGCGTGCTCTTCGTCCTCACGCTCATCCTGGCCTTCATCATCATCGGGTCAGCGAGTGCTCGGGCGCTCGACATCGGCGAGGTGGTCGACGATGCCGCAGAGGTAGTCGACGAAACCGCCGAGGCAGCCGACACCGTCACCGAACCGGTCGAGGCAGTCTCCGAAACAGCCATCAACTCAGACGCAGCCGAGAGCACCAAGGCCGATGCGGCGCCCTCCGAGAAAACCCAAGCCAAGTCCGAGAAGCCGGACACCGGGACGCCCAGCACGGTGCTCGACGAGGTCACCAAGGCCGTCCCTGCACCGGTGAAGGATGTCGTCGACAAGACCACCGAGACCCTTCACACGCCGGCCGAAGATGTGGCAGCCAAAGTCACCGAAATCGTCGTCGAGCCTGTCGAGACTCTCACCGAGACCGTGGACGAGGTGACCACCACCGTGGATGCCGTCGGGAACACCACCGACGCAGTGGTCGAGTCCACTGCCGGTGCCGTCGTCGAGACCACCACCGGCCTTCTCACCGAGACCGTGGAGGAGGCGACCACCACCGGCGTCCTCCCGCAGGATCCGATCGAACCGGTGGGTGAACCGCCCACCGCGGTCCAAACCCCGACTCCTCTTCCTCCCCCTTCTGATGCCTCACCCGCGCCTGACCGGGGAGAGCCACCACCGGCCCCACCCGAGCCCGACCCGATCCCCTCCACCGCACCCGCTCGTGCTCCGGTCACGCCGGACCCGGGGGACACCCTCGAGCCCGCGCCCGTGCAGCCCGACTACGCCCGTCCACCAGTGCCCTCTCCGGTCCCCGCGAGCCCGATGGGCAACATCGCCCTCATCGCTCGCACCGTTGCCACCTCTCAGGGCGCCGGCCCAGCAATCGTCTTTCTCGCAGCAGCACTTCTTCTCATAGGCCACATCACGCCGAGGTTGACCGAATGGCTCCGGCTCAGACCTCTGATCTGGCGTGATGACGGCCTGGCCCTGGCCATCGAGCGCCCCGGCTAGCCCACTTCACCTGCGTCTGCGAACGGCGACGAGGTCCGTTCGCACTGGACGATTCTCTACGGAGGTGAAGTATGAATCACTGGCTCAAGAGAGTGCTGGTCACCCTTGCACTCGCCAGTGGAGCGCTGATCGTCACCGCCGGGATGGCACAGGCCACGACCTATGACCTGTTGGATCCAGGTGGAGTCGTCAGCCAGACACAACAAGCAACCAACACCAATCAGACCGACCAGGAGTCCAACGCCGGCGCTGAGACGAATCAGGTCAATCTCAACATCCCGATAACGGTGTTGAGCTCCGGCAGCGGCAACGGTGATGTCGATCAGTCCAACGAGGCTGAGACCGAGGCGGAAGCCGAGAACGACAACAGCACCGACCAGTCGGTCGATCAAAGCCAGACCGTCGAAGACGACGGTGGAAACTGTGGCAAGTGTGGTGGGTCCGACGGCGACGTCACCCAATCACAGGACGCCAAGAACGACAATCAGACCGCTCAGGAAGCCAACGCGTCCGCGGAGACCAATCAGGTCAACATCAACATGCCGATCGTGCTGTTGAGCAAGGACAGTGGCAACGGTGATGTCGATCAGTCCAATGAGGCTGAGACCGAGGCGGAAGCCGAGAACGACAACAGCACCGATCAGTCGGTCGATCAGAGCCAGACCGTCGAAGACGACGGCAGTTGCAGCAAGTGTGGCGCGCCGAACGGCGACGTCACCCAGAGCCAATCTGCGACGAACGACAACAGCACCGACCAGACGTCGAACGCGTCTGCGACGACCAATCAAAGGAATGTCAACGCTCCCGTCACCATCGGGAGCCATGGCAGTGGCAACGGTGATGTCGATCAGTCCAACGAGGCTGAGACCGAAGCCGAGGCCGAGAACGACAACGAAACCAACCAGTCGATCGATCAGGATCAGGTCGTCGACGACGGTCGCGGTGGCGGTTACTGCGGCAGGTGCGAAGGGTCTGACGGCAACGTCACCCAGACACAGGACGCCGCCAACACCAACACCACCGACCAGAGCGCCAACGCGGCTGCAGAGACGAACCAAGAGAACGTCAATGCACCCGAGAGTGGGGGGAGCATCGGCAAGTCCGATGTGATCTCGAGCTCGTGGGGCAAGGGTGACAAGGGCTACGGGAAGGATGGCGGCGGAGCCGACGTCGATCAGTCGAACAAGGCTGAGACCGAGGCGGAGGCCGAGAACGACAACGACACCCGACAGTCCGTCGATCAGGACCAGACGGTCCGGGATCGTCACCAGGATTGCCGCTGCGAGGGGTCCAAGGAAGACTCCAAGGACAAGCCGAAGCACGATTCCAAAGACAAGCCGAGGCATGACTCCAAGGACAAGCCACGGCATGACTCCAAGGACAAGCCGAAGCACGATTCCAAGGACAAGCCACGGGGCCACTGCGGCTGTGGAGGGTCTGACGGCAACGTCACCCAGACACAGGACGCCCGGAACGAAAACGGCACCGATCAGGAGGCCAACGCCGGAGCGGAGACGAACCAGCAGAACGTGAACGGAGCGCAGCCCAAAGGTGCGTCTCCTGTCGCATGGGTCGACTCCTATGACAAGGGTCAGCCGGTCTGGTACCACGATCGTGGTGGCGACGTCGATCAGTCGAACGTGGCCAAGACCGAGGCGGAGGCAGAGAACGCCAACGCCACGGGGCAATGGATCGATCAGGACCAATCGGTCGCCGATCGAGACGGTGCCGGTTATTGCGGCTGTGGAGGGTCAGACGGTGACGTCACCCAGACACAGAACGCCGAGAACACGAATTCGACCGATCAGACGGCCAACGCCAATGCGGTGACCAACCAGTCGAATGAGAACGGTGCGTCACCGTTGCGGAAGGAGCCTGCCGGCTACTTCGGCGGTGGCACCTCCGGCCCCGGCTCCGGCGATGTCGACCAGTCCAATCGGGCCGAGACCGAAGCGGAGGCGGAGAACGCCAACGCCACGGGGCAATGGATCGATCAGACACAGCGAGTGCTTCGTTTCTGAGGAGGTGATGCTGACGAGCTTGGGTCGACCGGGCCGCCGGGCACCAAGCCTGGTTCCGGCTGACCGCTCGGCGGTCCTATCGACCTGAGGGCGCGAGGGGAGGGTGTCACGGGGGATGACGCCCTCCTCTCGCCCAGCCCACCAGACGAGGCGCCGGCGGTACATTCATCCTCGACATGACCACGATCGCAGTCGGGACCGAGAAGGGCGGATACCTGGTCGAGGACAAGGGTGGCGGTTGGTCGGTGACGGGGCCGAACTTCTCCGGATGGAAGGTCACAGCTCTCGGTTCGGCGCCCGACGGCACCCATCTCGCCGCACTCGGCAGCAACTGGTACGGGGTTGGGATCCAGAGAAGTGACGACCTCGCCGACTGGAAGCAAGTCGATCAGCCCCCTGGCTGGCCCGAGGGAACTGAACGCAAGATGGAACAGATCTGGACTTTCCACACCTCGGGCGATCGCATCTGGGCCGGCGTGGCCCAGGCCGGTGTCTTCACCTCGGACGACGGGGGCATCACCTGGGTTCCGGTGGACGGGCTCAACGAGCATCCCACCCGGGAGCACTGGTACCCAGGGCTCGGCGGGCTATGCGCCCATCGCATCCACATCGATGGCCCGACACAGTGGGTCGCCATCTCCGCCGTCGGTGTGTTCCGGTCCGACGACGGGGGCGTCACCTGGGAGCCGAAGAACGACGGGATCGATCCGGTGGGTCTCCCCGAGGGTGCCGAACGACCGGAGGTCGGGTACTGCGTTCATTGCATCGCCCACGACCCTTCGGATCCCATGCGGATCTGGCGACAGGATCACAGTGGCGTCTACCGCACGTACGACGGCGGAGACAACTGGGAGAAGATCGAGGAGGGCCTCCCCGCCAGCTTCGGGTTCGTGATGTGGCGTGACCGGAGCAGCGGTCGTCTGCTCACCATCCCGCTCGAGGCGAGCGACAATCGGCTGCCCGTGGATGGCCGGCTCCAGGTCTACCGCTCCGACGACGACGGGGGTCATTGGGAGGTCGCGGGGACCGGTTGGCGGGACGCTCCGCAGTTCACCGGCGTCCTCAGGGGAGCGTTCGACGGCGACGGAGAAGGCACGTTCTGTTTCGGCACGACCGGCGGCAAGCTCTGGCTGACCCGGGACAACGGCGAGAGCTGGGAGGAGCTGGACCCGGCCTTCCCACGCATCGGTGCGATCAGGGTCATCGTGTGACGGCGACGCTTCGGTTGCCCAGGGGTCTGGCAAGCGTGGCCAACACCGAACTGTCCCACCAGGTGGAGGGTGACACGCTCGCCGGGGCCCTCGACGACCTCTTCGAGAGGGAGCCGGGTCTCCGCAACCACATTCTCGACGAGGAGGGCCGAATCCGGCCCCACGTCTCGATGTTCGTCGACCGGGATCAAGCTGGCCTCACGGCGCCGGTCCGGGACGGCGCCGAGATCCAAGTCCTGAACGCGGTCAGCGGTGGTCGAAGCTAGGGCGGGCCCCGGCGCCCACCCTGGCTGCAAGTCATCACGCCCGTTTCGGGCGACAATTCCGGGGGTATTTCGTTTCCGCCGTGAGTGAGCCCAATGAGAGTCCGCGGAGCACCCTGGCGAGTCACGAGCCTCCGCCTCGTCTGCCCACGGGGAGCTGGATCCGTGATCACCTGCTCTCCATCATCCTCACCGGGCTCTTCATGGCGTCGCTGGTCGGCCAGCTCTACTTTCAATATCGGCACGAAGTCGACCAGGCCCTCCAGCACGGCGGCGCCGCCCCGGCGATCTTCTCCTCCGATTTCTGGAACTCCTTCCTGGCATCGGTACTGGAGAACTGGCAGAGCGAGTTCCTGCAATTGGCCAGCTTCGTGGTCTTTGCCACCTATTTCATCCACCGAGGCTCGCCGCAGAGCCGCGACGGCAGTGACGAGATGGCGGCCGACATCAAGGCGATCAAGGAGAAGCTGGGCGCCTGACCTGATCGGAGGTCGGCGAAGCCCCTGTTGATCTGATCATGCCAAGTGGCCTCTTCGAGAAGAAGGAGCGATCCGGCGTCTGGTGGAGAGACCATTCGCTGTCGATCATCATCGGCCTCATCCTCCTCGTGCAGACCATTTATGCGCTGTGGTCGGGGGCCTATGTGTTCGCACGGGAGCAACCCCTCGGCGCCGACGTCGCCCCTTGGTCGGGGGGCTTCTGGATGTGGTGGGGATGGGAGTACAACATCTCGGTGGTCGCCGACACCTATGGCGTCCTCCTCATCGTCCTGCTCTCCAAGTGGCTCCGTGAGGTCGGCTCGGCTGAGGACAAAGGAGCCACGGCAGGAGGACAGTCGTCCGATCGCTCCTAGTCTCGTGGCCCTGCGATGACCATGGAGACGAGGAGCATCCGACTGGGCCGGCGAAGGGTCCCGGTGATCCTGCCCAATCGCCGCGACGCCCGACTGCACACGGCCTCGGTGATCATTTCCATCCACGTCATCGGGATCACCGCACTCGCCTTCGAGGTCTCGGTGCCCCAGATCCTCTCTGCGATGGTGACTGCAGGCGTCATCGACGTGGCTCTGACTCTTCGACAGACCGGCAAGCTGGTGTGGCCCGCGAGCGGCATGCTCACCGGCAGCGGCGTCGCCCTGATCATGCGACTCGTGGGCATGGGCCCCGGCGAGTTCTGGAGCTGGAGAGGCTGGTACTGGTTCGCCGTGGTGTCCGGTGTGTCGGTGCTGACCAAACATGTCATCCGACTGGGCGGGAGCCACGTCTTCAACCCGTCGAACATCGGTCTCGTCGTGGCGTTCCTGGTGCTGGGCCCGGAGCTCATCGAGCCCCTCGACTTCTGGTGGGCCCCGTTGGGACCGTGGATGGTGATCGCCTACGCGGTGATCATCGTGGGCGGCATCTTGATCACCCGCCGTCTCTATCTGCTGGAGATGGCAATCGTCTTCTGGGCAGTGCTCGCCTTCGGTCTGGCGATCCTCGCCGGCTCCGGGCATTGCATGATTGCCACCTGGTCGACCACGCCGGTCTGCGACGGCCGTTTCTGGGGGGCTCTGGTCACATCTCCCGAGGTGCTCATCTTCATGTTCTTCATGATCACCGACCCCAAGACGGTGCCCGAGGGGCGGGCCGGACGTGTGACGTTCTCTGCGACGGTCGGCCTTCTCGCCACTCTCCTGATCGCACCCAGCACGACGGAATTCTGGGCGAAGGTCGGGCTGCTCAGCAGTCTCGCCCTGAGCAGCCCGATGAGACTGCTCTTCGATCGGCTCACCGAGATCGACGGTGTGAGATCAGGGGTGATCCGAATCGGGAAGCGGCTGACGGCTGCGACCCCCGCCACCACCTTCACCAGGGGTCTCGCACTGGGTGCAGCACTGACGCTGGCGACGACTGCGATCCTCGTCGCCGGCGGCCCGGCTCGTCAGCCGGCGGTGGCCGCCGCCTCGACGGAGATCGACGTCGCCGTCGATGTCTCCGAATGGCCCGAAGTGAATGTGGATCGATCGGTCGAAGGTCTCGACATCGTTGCCGACGATGCCTTTGTCGCCGAGCTGACCCGGACGTTCGCCGAGAACCTGGAGATCGAAGCCGAGGCCGTGCGAACGGTGGACGGGAGCCTGCTCGGCCTTTCCGACGGTGGCGAGCGTCTCGACGTGATGCAGGCCCGGCTCGACGAGGCCATCGCCACCGGAATCCGGATCGTCGACACATACACATTCAGCGAGCTCTCCCTTCGTCTCCATGAGGCCCCGGAGGGTCAGAGCTCTGCAGGCCTGGTGTTCAGCGGGAGGGGCCGGGTCGACCATCTGCACTACGACCCGGACGGCAACGAGATCGATCGAACCTCCGAGGACTTCGACCTGGAGTTCGTACTCCGTCAGCTCGGCGGAGAGCGATGGGTGCTGGTGGCGGTGGTACCGGCCGGCGATTGAGCTCAGAGCAGGGTCATCGCCTCGCCCGGGCTGAGCAGGAACGGCGGTAGATAGGCCGGCAGGTTCGAGAGTGGCAGCACATCGGGGTGGAGGTCGATGCCGAGGGCGTCACGCATGAAGTCGCGGCGGCGCACGATGCGATCCCACGAGCCCGGATAGGCCCGGGCATATCGGGAGCGGAATTCGTCGTCGGCCAGGGCGATGCCGTCCTCGATGTTGGTGGTGAAATAGGGCGTCCCGGTCGCCGGGATGATGTCCACCTGCATGACCATTCCCGACCTCAGCTCGACCTTGGATCCCTTCGCCACCGGTGTGTTCACCCACTCGTCGAGATGGAGCTGGTGACCGGGATTCAGGAAGATCCCGAAGAAGGGGTCGCCGAGCCGGCGTTCCACGATGTCGTGTAGGACTGCTCCGCGCTGCCCGATGTGGAGGGCCTGATACCACTCGGACACCGCCTCGAAGTAGGGCGCCACGAGACGCTCCAGGTAATCGTCGATCTCCCGCGGCAGCTCTTCGCGACCGGCGACCGCGAAGCCCGCCCGGCAGTTGAGAGCACCCCAGATCCCGAAGGCGACGGTGAAGGGGTCGCCTCGCTCGATGCGGCGGTCGCTCGGGCTGAGCAGTCCGAGCCGCGCACGATCGCCGGCCGTCAGCATGAGATGACACGACAGCGGAGAGCCGTTCCAGCCCAGAAGTGCCACGGCCTCCTGCTCCGTCATCCCAGGGACCAGGCCGTTGACCAGCCGGCGCACTCCCTGCGACGTCTGACATGCCGCCCACTCGAAGTAGGCGAGCTGCTCCGGCTCGTTGATCACCCTCATCCCGTCGGCGGCATGGATCAGGATGCCGGTCGCATTGGCGACGTTCTCCTCGCCGGCCGCCTGGCGGATCGCGTCGGCCAGATAGGAGGGGATGTCCAGACGAGTCGGGTCGGTGAACGTCTTCCAGCCCAGGACCCCGATACGGCGACCGGGCAGGACCCCCGTCTCGGCGAAAACCTCGGCGAGCAGGGGAGAGCGGTCACGTGGCTGGCCGGGCAAGCTGAACTCCTGGAAGAGACGCACCTCCATCGGCAGTGGAGCGTTCTCGGCCATCCCGACACATTCGTTCCCGACCAGGATCGTGGGCTCGCCGTCGGTCCCGGTGATCAGCAGAGCCTCCTCGAACCGGGGGTCGAATCCCGTCAGGTAGGAGAGGTTGGCGCTGTGCTCCCGATCGGCATACACGACGGCGCGGTCATAGCCCGCAGCCTCGACCCGGGCCCGGAAGCGATCCATCCGGGCGGCGTACACCTGGGACGGGATCTGCGGCATCGAATCGGGCATCCCGAACTCTGGGAGTTCGACAGGACGCAGCCTTGCCGCGGCGCGGGTCGAGGTCATCGGGATCCGGAGTCTGGCACGGGTCCGGGCTCGGCGTCACGTCCGATCTCCCAGAGCCGACCGGCCGCGAGAGTCATCCATTCACTCGTCTCGCCGTCGGGCCAGGTCACCTTCACCGAGGCCTCCTCGGAGGCACCGATGCCGAAATGGAGCGGCCCGGCCTCACCCCCGGCGTGACCGCCCCCGACCGTGATCTCCTGGAGGATGGTCTCCCGGCCCAGTCTCACCGCGACCTTCGCGCCGACGGCATCGGGGTTCGGCGCCGGCTGGGTGACCTCGAGCGTGATCCAGTTGCCAGCCGTCGCCAGACCGGTGTTGCGCCACAGCCTGACCGGTTCCCTCCGCTCCACGACCACCATGTCGAGCCAGCCGTCCCGGTTCAGGTCGGCAAGGGCGCCTCCCCGGCTGCGTGAGTAGTCGAGCACGCCGGCGCTGCCGGCGCTCTCGGTGAACGTCCCGTCCGGCTGGCCGAGGAGGAGATTGTTCGGGTCCTCCATAGCGAACTCGCTCTGGGCCTCGACGTTGCCTTTGGTGACGAAGAGATCGACGAAACCGTCGTTGTTGACGTCACCGAACTCGGCATGCCATGCCGTGGAGGGGCGATCGGTGTCTCCGACGAAGGGCCGATGCGCGTTGGCGCCGAGCTCGAGGGCGATGTCCTCGTAGCTGGGCTGCTCCGAGCCCTCCGCGAGAGTCTGCAGCTTGTTGTCGCCCTGGCTCGTGAGGAAGACCTCCGGGGCGCCGTCATCGGTGAGATCCTGACTGGCGATACCCATTCCCCAGATCTGCATCGTCTCCCAGCCGTCCTCTGACGTGTAGAGGCTGGGTGTCGTCCCCGGTTCGATCCGCCAGAGCTGTTCCTGGCCGTCCCGGTAGTAATGACGGTCGTTGGTCATCCTGAGGTCACGTCTGCCGGTCCCGCTCCAGTCGCTGAAGAGGATCGACAACGTGCAGTAGCCGGGGGAGAGCGCGACGGGGGCGGCGTATTGCTCTCTTCCCGCCGGGCGGATCAGCTGATGGGGGGCACACGCATCCCTCTGACCCAGATGTTCGAGGTCGAGGTAGTTGCCGAAGGCGAGGGTGGGGAGCGATTCTCCCGGCTCCCAGGTGGCGCTGAACGCGGCTGTCCAATGGTTCCCGGCGTCGATCCCCCAGATCTCGTCGGCGGGCTCGAAGCGGCAGTCGCCGAGCCCGCGCAACATCTCGTTCTCGCCTACGCGCAGCACGGCCAGGTCGAGATCGCCGTCCCCGTCGATGTCCAGGGGGTAGGCACCGGTCACACCGGTGAGGTCGGTTGCGGGGCTCGGAGCTGTGGCGAAGCGAAGCTCCCCACCGACCCCGGTCTCGTTGACGAACAGTCCGGCCGGCCTCGAGCCCCCCGCCAGATAGAGATCCGGAAGGAGGTCGTCGTTGCAGTCGAAGACTGCTACGCCTCCGCCGACGAAGAACTCGAAGTCCCCGTCGTAGACGTGTCCGACGCCTGCCGACGTCGTCTCCTCGACGAAGCTCGGCGGGCCCGAGGCCGCGCTGGGCGTGTCACCACGGAGGACATCGGTGATCAGCAAAGCGGCCCCAGCTGTGATCCCGGCGCCAACCACGATCCCGACGATGAGCAGGACGACGTTCGGCGAGCGGGTCGGGACACGCTCCTGGCTCATCGATCTTGCCCGTCGCCCCGCTCCGGTTCACAATGCCGCGTCCCCTGATTGGAGCAACGCAGATGGAAGAGTCGCTCGACCCGGTGCTGTGGGGTGTCCTCAGCACGGCTCGGATCGGAACCGAGAGGGTGATCCCTGCGATGGCCTCCTCCGAGCTCAGCCGGGTGGTGGCGATCGCCTCCCGCGATCCGGAGCGAGCCGCGGAGGCGAAGGTAGCTCTCGGTCTGGAGCGGGCCTACGGCTCCTACGAGGAAATGCTTGCCGACCCCGAGATAGAAGCGGTGTACAACCCGCTTCCCAACCACCTCCATCTGGAGTGGACCGTGGCCGCGGCCGAGGCCGGCAAGCACGTCCTCTGTGAGAAGCCGCTGGCCATGTCCAGTGCCGAGGCCCGCACCATGATCGAGTCCTGCGAGCGGGCCGGTGTGAAGCTGATGGAGGCGTTCATGTATCGCCTCCACCCGCTCTGGACCGAGACCAAGCGCATCGTCGACGAAGGGGAGATCGGAGAGCTGCAGGCGATCCAGGTCGCCTTCTCCTACTTCAACGACGACCCCACCAACATCCGGAACATCCCCGAAGTGGGCGGTGGCGCCCTCTACGACATCGGGTGCTATGCGATCAGCGCGTCCCGCTTCCTGTTCGGGTCGGAGCCGACCCAGGTCAAGGCGGTGTTGCGCCGCGATGTGTCGCTCGGGACCGACGTCGTCACCGGTGGGTTGCTCGACTTCGACGGTCGCATCGCCGGATTCGTCTGCTCCACACAGGCGGAGCCCGATCAGCGGGTCGACGTCTATGGAACGAAGGGCCGTCTCACGGTGGAGATCCCGTTCAACATCCCGCCTGACCGTGTCACCCGCATCCTCCGATTCGCAGGCGGGACGCCGCCCACCGACCCGCATGTGGTGGTTCATGAGATCGCGCCGGCAGACCAGTACGCCCTGCAGGCCGATGCCTTCTCGAGGGCGATCCGAAACGACACCCCGGTGCCCACACCCGTCGAGGATGCGGTGGCGAATCTCGAGGTCATCGAGGCAATCTTCGCCGACGCCACCGGCTAGATGGGTGCGCCCGCCGCCCGGCGAACCGTCGGGCGGGGTCGGGCGAAGGCCGTCGGGTTGCCCACGACCTCGGCGAACACGAGCTCGGCAGCTCCGATGAGCGCGGCGTCGATGCCCAGGTCGCTTCGCCGGATCGAGCACGAGAGCCATGGTGCGGCGAGAGCCCTGTCCTCCGCACCTCTCCGCATCGGCTGCTCGATGAAGGGATACAGCTGGGCGAAGAACCCACCGAGCACCACCAGATCGGGGTTGAAGGTGTTGATCAGGTTTCCTATGCCGATCCCGAGCCATGTCCCCAATTCGTTGAGGGCGGCGAAGGTGTCGTTGTCCCCGGCGTGGGCGCGGCGCAGGACCTCGTCGATGAGCCCCTCCCGTGGGGCGTTGGGCGCAAAGCCGGCATGCCGGGCCAGGGCGTCCTCGCCGACCTCTGTCTCCCAGCAGCCGATCGACCCGCATCTGCACTGCCTGCCTGAGGGGTTGATCACGTTGTGGCCCGCCTCGCCTGCGTAGCCGGCGGTGCCCAGCATCGGCTTGCCGTCGTAGATGATCCCGATTCCCACGCCGACCTCCCCGGCGACATAGATCAGGTTTCGGTTCCGCCGGGCGACGCCACGGCGGTGCTCGGCCCAGGCCCCGAGGTCGGCCTCGTTGGCCATCATCACCGGGTCGATGCCGAGCCGTTCGGTGACCATCCCCTTCAGGGGGACGTTGCTCCATCCCAGGTTGGGAGCGACATGGACGAAGCCGTCGTGGCGGCGGACGACACCGGCGACTGCGATGCCGATTCCGGCCAGGGTGTGCTGCGAAGGCAGGGCCTCCAGCATGGGCAGTCCCCGTCTGGCGAGCTCGTCGACCATCTCACGAGGAGTTCGAAGCGAGGGGACGTTGGCGACTCTGACCTTGTCGAAGATGTGACCACCCAGGCCGACCGTGGCGACCGCCATCGAATCGACCTCGAACTCGACCGCGAGCACCACGGCACCCTCGGGCCTGGTCCGTGCGACCGACGATGGGCGGCCCGGCCCGCTGCCGGTCGCACCCCGGTCCTCGACGACCATCCGGAGTTCGGTCAGCTCCGCGAGCAGGTCCCTTATGGTCGATCGGTTGAGCCCGGTCAGGTCGGCGAGTTGCGAGCGCGACCGCGGGCCGGCGATGTGCAGCCGGTCGAGGACGGCGGAGAGATTGTGCCGTCGGAGTTCGTCGGCGCCGATCCCCCGTCGCCGACTGGAGACGTCGGACAAGCGACTTTCGGCCAATCGAGACCTTTGTTGGGGAGGACACAATATACGGCCCGACCATGGCGGGAGTAGTGGGCACCCGGGCCATCATGTCTCGCTCATGAAACTGCCTCAGATTTGTTGCAGACCCAAACAATTGGTCTGTAGGCTCACTCACCATGCCGAAGGGCCATCCCGGAGCGGGCAAGACCCGGGATGCCAACCGGGTGCACCCCATGAGGAGGACAGATTGAAGAGAAGCAGACACCTATTTGCGTTGCTCGCAGCTCTCGCCATGTTCGTGGCCGCCTGTGGCGGCGACGGCGCCGACGGCGACACGAGCACTTCGGCGGCGACGGGCGCCACCGGTGGTGAAGGGGATATCACCATCGGGTTCTCGTGGAACAACTTCAACGAGGAGCGGTGGTCGAAGTTCGACGAGCCTGCGTTCGTTGCAGCCATCGAAGCCGGGGGAGCCGAGTACATCAAGGCCGATGCCGCCTCGTCGGCGGAGCAGCAGCTCACCGACGTGGAGAACCTGATCTCCCAGGGCGCCGACGTGATCGTCATCCTCGCCCAGGACACCCAGGCCATCCTCCCCGCAGTGGAGAGCGCAAGCTCTCAGGGGATTCCGGTCATCGCTTATGACCGTCTCATCGAGGACGATCGCGCTCTGTACCTGACATTCGACAATGTCGGTGTGGGCCGGATCATGGCCGAGGTGCTCTTCGAGCAGGTCTCGAGTGGGAACTTCGCCATCATCAAGGGCAACGGCTCGGACGCCAACTCCGATTTCCTCCGTGCGGGCATGGAAGAAGTGATTGGCGATGCAGTGGCCGCGGGCGACATCACGATCGTCTGTGAGGAGTACACCGACGACTGGCTCGCCGAGGTCGCTCAGGAGACCATGGAGCAATGCCTCACCCAGAACGGCAACGACATCCAGGCCGCCCTCGTCGAGAACGACGGTATGGCCGGTGGAGTCGTCGCAGCTCTGGATGCACAGGGCCTTGCCGGGCAGATCCCGGTCACCGGTCAGGACGGCGACGCCGCCGCCCTCAACCGGGTGGCGCTGGGCACCCAGCTCGTCTCGGTGTGGAAGGACGCCAGAATCCTGGGCCAGATCGCCGGTGAGGCGGCGCTTGCCCTTGCTGGTGGAGCAGCCCTGGAAGACATTCCGGACGTCATCGAGTTCGAGTCGCCCGGTGGGAACACCATGACCTCCATCCTGTTGGATCCGACACCGATCACCACGGAGAACCTCAACCTCGTGGTCGACGGTGGAGTGATCTCGCAAGAGGACTTGTGCCAGGGAGTGGCCGCGGGCTCTGTCGAGATCTGCGGTTGATCTGACGATCGCTGAGACCCCGGGCACCTCCGTGCCCGGGGTCTCGCGTTCGGATGGACGCCATCGCCTGGTCGGGGATGGTGTGTACCTTTGGAAATCGAGAGCAAATGGCCGTAACAGAGGACAAGACGACCACGTCCGAGGGAGCTCTGGCTCCCCAACATGCTCAGGCCTCTCCATATCCCGGCGGGGTGCGTGGGCTGATCAGTCGGGCGGTGACCTCCCTCGAGATCGATACCCGAATGTTCGGGATGATCATCGGGCTGGTCGTCATCTGGGTGGGCTTTCACATCTGGACCGGCGGGACGTTCCTCACACCGCGGAATCTCTGGTTCCTGACGGTCCAAACGGCGATCGTGGCGATCATGGCCACGGGGATGGTGTTGATCATCGTCACCCGGAACATCGATCTTTCCGTGGGGTCGATGCTGGGCTTCATCGGGATGTTCATGGCCCTGATGCAGGCCGAGTGGCTACCCAGCATCTTCGGCTTCGACCAGTGGTACACGTGGATCATCGTCCTGATCGCCGGACTGATCCTCGGCGCCATCATCGGGCTCATCCAGGGGGCGGTGGTCGCCTACGCCGGTGTGCCTTCTTTCATCGTGACCTTGGGCGGGCTTCTGGTCTGGCGCGGGCTGTCCTGGGTCATGGCACATGGTCGAACCATCGCGCCCATGGACGTCACCTTCCAACTGCTCGGAGGTGGCGCTCGCGGAACCGTCGGCGGCCCGATCAGCTGGAGCATCGCCATCGTGGCCTCTCTCGCCATCGTCTTGCTACTGATCAGCCGGAGACGCAACCGGCTCAAGTTCGGATTCCGCGTCCGTCCCTTCTGGGCCGATCTCGCACTGATGGTCCTGGGTCCGGCTCTGGTGATCGTCGCGGTGTGGTTCCTCAACCAGTACTACATGCCTGAGGCGGTCGCCCAGCAGTTTGCCCAGGAGAACGGGTTGGAGGTCCCGCCCGGAGGGCTCGAGATACCGTTCGGGCTTGCCAACCCGGTGTTGATCGCACTGGGGACAGCGATCGTCATGACGTTCATCGCCACACGTCGTCGCTTCGGACGCTACGTCTATTCGATCGGTGGCAACCCAGAGGCCGCACAACTCAGCGGGATCAGGACCAAGCGGCTCATCATGCTCACCTTCATGGTCATGGGGATCCTGGTCGGGCTGGCAGCAGCAGTGCAGATCGCCAGGCTCAACTCGGCGACCGCTGGTCTCGGCACATTGCAGGAGCTCTCTGTGATCGCCGCCGCCGTGATCGGAGGCACTTCTCTCACGGGGGGCGTGGGCACCGTCTTCGGGGCCGTCCTCGGGGCTCTGTTCATGCAGTCGCTCCAGTCGGGCATGGTCCTCGTAGGAATCGAGACCGCCATGCAGGACGTCGTCATCGGTGTGGTCCTGGTGGCGGCGGTTGTGGCCGACGTGGCCTACCGGAGGAGGCAGGCAGCATGACCGCCCCCGGTGACGCCGTGGCCCCCTTGGTCGAGATGCGTGACATGAGCGTGAGCTTCGGAGGGGTGCACGCAGTCAAAGATGTGACCATCGACCTCTTCCCGGGTGAGGTGCTCGGGCTCGTCGGCGGGAACGGAGCGGGCAAGTCGACACTGATCAAGACCCTGTCCGGCGCCCAGGCCGCCGACTCGGGGCAGATATTCGTCGAAGGTGAGCCCGTCGAGATCCACACACCGATCGATGCCAAGAAGTGGGGCATCGAGACCATCTATCAGACGCTCGCTCTCGCCGACAACATCGACGCTCCGGGCAACATGTTCCTCGGCCGCGAGCTGACTTCGGGTATCGGCAATCTCGATGACTCGGCAATGGAGGATGCGACCCGGAAGATCATGGGTCGGCTCAATCCGAAGTTCGAGAATTTCAAGGTCCCTGTTTCGTCGCTCTCGGGCGGCCAACGTCAGTCGGTCGCCATCGCCCGAGCAGTCCATTTCAACGCCCGGATCCTGATCATGGACGAACCCACCGCCGCCTTGGGCCCCGCCGAGACGGATCAGGTGCGAGGGCTGATCCGTCAGCTCAAGGAGGAAGGCATCGGGATCATCCTCATCAGCCACGACATCCACGATGTGTTCGACCTCGCCGATCGCATCAGCGTGATGCTTCAGGGGAGGCTGGTGGGGACGGTGCCCAAGCACGACGTCACGATGGACGAGGTCCTCGCCATGATCATCATCGGCAAGATGCCCGAAGAGCTGACTCAGACCGAGCTCGCCGACTTGCATGGCTGAGCTCATCGGGAGGACCGCACTCATCACGGGTGCCAGTCGTGGCATCGGCGCAGCAACGGCTCGTGCGCTTCACGATCGTGGAGTCAACGTCGCGTTGGCCTCACGCAGCGGTGACGACCTCGGCTTGGAAGGTGCCTTGGCCAAGTCCGTGGACGTGCGAAAGCCTTCGGCTCTGGAGAAGGTCGTCGCCGCCACCGTGGAGCGATTCGGTGGTCTCGACATCCTCATCGTCAACGCAGGTGTTGGATCGTACGGGCCGTTTCTCGAACTTCCCCCATCCGAGCTCGAGGAGATGATCGACATCAACGTAAAGGGGGCCATCTACTCGATCCGCGCCGCCCTGCCCCATCTGCTCCGATCCGAAGCGGCGGACATCGTCACCGTCGCCAGTGAGGCCGGCCGGCGCGGCCTGCCCTTCGAAGCCGTCTACTGCTCGTCGAAGTTCGCCCAGATCGGGTTGACCCGCGCCCTCGATCACGAGCTCCGTGATCAAGGTGTGCGATGCACGAATCTGGCTCCGGGCGGTGTGGCCACCGACTTCGCCATGGGGCGGGGCCGGACACCCGACATGCCCGAGCTGTCCGGAATGATGGACCCCGAGGACGTGGCCGAAGCGGTGGTCTACGTGCTCACCCGGCCCCGAAACCATCGCATCCTGGAAATGGCGTTTCGCCCTTCCACCGAGCCCTCGATGGGCTGAGCGATGACCTTCTTCGCTCAGGTGCCGGCCAGGATCGGCTACGAGGGACCGGGCCCGGGCAACGACCTCGCATTCAAGGTCTACGACGCCGACCGAATGGTCCTCGGCAAGCGGATGGAAGACCAACTGCGCATCGCGGTCTGCTTTTGGCATTCTTTCAACTGGGCCGGCTCCGATGTGTTCGGTGCGGGGACCTTCGACCGCCCCTGGCTCGATTCGGCGCTGGCACCGATCGAGGCGGCACGTCAGAAGATGGACGCCGCCTTCGAGTTCATCTCCAAGTTGGGGGTTCCATTCTTCTGTTTTCACGACGTCGATATCGCTCCCTCCGGGGACACCTTCGCCGAGTCGGTGAAACACCTCGAGGAGATGGTCGGCTACGCAGAAGAGAAGATGGCCGAGACCGGGGTTCGCCTTCTCTGGGGCACGGCGAACCTGTTCTCGCATCCCCGCTATGCAGCCGGTGCCGCCACGAATCCCGACCCGAATGTCTTCGCATACGCCGCGGCCCAGGTGAAGCACGCCCTGGAGGCGACACACCGGCTCGGGGGAGCCAACTACGTGCTCTGGGGGGGCAGGGAGGGTTATGAGACGCTGCTCAACACGGACCTCGGTCGGGAGAGGGATCAGTTCGCCCGCTTCCTTCACCTGGTGGCTGAGCACAAGAAGAAGATCGGGTTCGAGGGGACGCTGCTGATCGAGCCCAAGCCGGCTGAGCCCACCAAGCACCAATACGACTACGACACGCAGTCGGTGCATGGGTTCCTCGTCGAGTACGACCTGGCCAACGTGTACCGGGTGAACATCGAGGCGAACCACGCCACGCTCGCCGGGCACTCGTTCCATCACGAGGTGGCGTATGCGGTGGCGACCGGGATCTTCGGGTCCATCGACGCCAACCGGGGTGATCCGCAGAACGGCTGGGACACCGATCAGTTCCCCAACTCCGTCGACGAGCTCTCCCTCGTCCTCTACGAGATCATGTCGGGAGGTGGCTTCACCACAGGGGGCTTCAACTTCGACACCAAGCTGCGACGACAGTCGATCGACCGGCTCGACCTCTTCCATGGCCATGTCGGGGGGATCGACACCCTGGCGAGGGCGCTGCTCGTGGCGGCGAGCCTGATCGATGACGAGACGATCTCGGCTCCTAAGCGGGAGCGGTACGCAGGATGGACCACCGGTCTCGGCGCATCGATCCTCGAGGGCGCGATGAGCCTCGACTCCCTCGAAGCAAAGGTGCATTCGGGAGAGATCGATCCGTCCCCGACGAGTGGGCACCAGGAGCTCTTGGAGAACCGAGTCAACGAGGTGATCTGGTCGGTCGAGGGCTGAGGTGGAGGTCCGGCTCGGCCCTTATGTGCTCGATGTCGCCACGGGGTTCGGGCCTCGCATCATCGGCCTCCGTCATGAGCATGGGCCGCCCCTCTTTGCCTTGCTGTCACCTGAGTTGGGCATCGCGCACGAGACCGGCTTCTACCGATTCCGCGGGGGGCATCGTCTCTGGGCAGGGCCGGAGAACCCGAGTGTCACCTACGCAGGCGATGAGCGCGACTGCCTCGTCTCCGAGGATGAGCAGAGCGTTCGCATCTCGGCGCCCCCCGACAATGCCGGCTTGGTCAAGGAGATAGAGGTCACGGCCGACGGGTCGGGCCTGACCGTGGAGCACCGATTGACTGCAGCTGCGGGAACCGAGCTGACAGTGGCACCATGGGCCATCACTCAGCTGCCTTTGGGCGGCACTGCCCTGCTCACGATGCAGGGGGCCGAGACCGCTCCTCTGCCCGATCGCAGCGTGGTCCTCTGGCCATACACCAACGCCGACGACCCGAGGCTCCGACTCGGTCGGACGGTGATGACGGTGGCTGCGGAAGCCGGGCCGAATCTCAAGGTCGGGATCGGGCCCACACCGTCGCGGATCGGCTACTTCCGGGAGGGGTGGTTGTTCGTGAAGGCGTTCGTCGACGACGGAGGTGGTGAGGTCCCCGACTTCGGGGCGGTGCATCAGGTGTTCGTTGGCGCGCACTTCTGCGAGCTGGAGACCGTCGGCGGTGCCGTGACGGTGAGATCGGACGGAGGCGCTCGGCTCACCGAGCGCTGGGAGGCGGCTGCCGTTCGTGACGTCGAGTCGGCGATGGATCGTCTCATGGCGGGTGGACGGTGAGCCACGTACTCGGGGTAGATGTCTCCACAACCGCCACCAAGGCGCTCGTCGTAGACGAGCAGGGCTCGGTCGTCTCCGAGGGCGTCTCGTCATACGGCTTTGAGACGCCCAGGCCCACCTGGGCGGAACAAGATCCGCACACATGGTGGGAGGCCGCGAGCGTGGCGATCCGTGCCGCCCTCGACGCAGCGAACGTGGAGGGAAGCTCGATCGACGCCGTGGGGCTCACCGGCCAGATGCACGGGTCGGTGCTGGTCGACGGCTCGGGCGAGGTGGTTCGTCCCGCCATCCTCTGGAATGACCAGCGGACGGTTGCGGAGTGCGACGAGATCAGACGGCGGATCGGTCGGCAACGGCTGATAGCGGTCACGGGCAACGATGCTCTGACCGGCTTCACCGCACCCAAGCTGCTCTGGGTCGCAGCTCATGAGCCCGAGAACTGGGCCCGGGTGGCGACCGTGATGCTGCCCAAGGACTACGTCAGATTCCGTCTCACCGGAGAACGCGCCGTGGACGCAGCCGACGGGTCGGGGACGATCCTCTTCGAGCTCGCCGCCCGTGACTGGTCGACCGAGATCCTCGGCGCCCTCGACATGGATCAAGGCATCCTCCCCCCGGTCTTCGAAGGCCCGGAGATCACTGGATCGGTGACGGCAGAGGCCGCCGAGGCGACCGGTCTCGATCCCGGAACTCCGGTCGTCGCCGGAGGAGGCGACCAGTCGGCGAACGCGGTCGGGGTGGGCGCGGTCGCTCCTGGGGTTTTCGCCCTGTCGCTGGGGACCTCGGGTGTGGTCTTCGCCACCTCCGACGGCGCTGCCATCGACCCGGGAGGGCGGGTCCATGCCTTCTGTCACGCCGTCCCGGGCCGATGGCACATGATGGGTGTGATGCTCTCGGCGGCGGGCAGCCTTCGCTGGCTGCGTGATGCCCTGGCCCCGGGAAGGGGATTCGACGAGCTGGTGGCGGGAGCTGCGGAAGTGCCGGCGGGCAGCGATGGTCTCTGGTTCCTCCCGTATCTCTCGGGGGAGCGAACCCCCTATCCGGACCCGTACGCCCGAGGTGCATTCGTCGGACTGACCTCGACCCACGATCTCCGCCACCTCACACGAGCTGTGCTCGAAGGTGTCGCGTTCGGTCTTCGCGACGGGTTCGACCTGATGATCGCCTCGGGGATGAGGGCCCCGGATTCGGTGAGGGCGTCAGGTGGGGGAGTGCGCAGCAGCCTATGGACGCAGATCCTCGCCGACGTTCTCGGGACAACGATCGACAAAGTCGTGACCGAGGAGGGCGCCGCCTACGGGGCGGCGATCCTCGCCGCGGTGGGAGCCGGCCACTTCGCCGACGTGGAGACGGCAACCGAGAAGCTGGTGACGGTCATCGGGGGCGTGGGCCCTTCCCAAGACGTCGACTCCTATGCCGCCGCCCGCGTCGGCTATCAGGAGCTCTACCCGGCGCTCCGGCCCACGTTCCATCGGGTCGCGTCGGAGGCCTCTCAGTCGTAGACGTGGCGGAACATCAAGGCCATGCGCGGGCCGGCCGCCGAGCTGACCTTGGGCACCGCATGCTCCCACGTGCGTTGACAGGCGCCTCCCATGACCACGAGATCGCCGTGACCGAGGGAGAAGCTGTGTGTCTGGCCCCCGGCCTTGGGTCGGATCAGAAAGCGACGAGGGCTGCCCAATGAGATCGTGGCCACGGTGGCCAGGGGCCGCTCCCGCGCGATCCGGTCTCCGTGGTAGGCGACCGAGTCCCTGCCATCCCGATACCAGCCCACGCTGACCTGGTCGAGGCGCACCCCATAGCGTTCCGACAGCACGTCGACGAGCCTGGGCACCACCGGGTGGATCGCCGGGTCGATGTGGGCCATCAGCCTCGGGGTCAGCACCTCGCGGTCGTACATCCTGACCACCGGCTGTGTCCACTCGGCATGTTCGGCCAGGACCTGATGGAGGTCCTCGTCCCCGGTCAGCCAGGTGGGGCCGTAGTCCAGCCAGGACTCGTCATCGAGCTGGATCCTCTCCACTGAGGCGAAATCCGGGTCGAAGTCGACAGGCACACTGCCGAACAGGCTGCCCTGGACTGATTCACCACCGAACATCTGTTCGATGATACTCGCCTCTAGGCTGTCGGCAACCCGGTCCACAGGAGGATGGTGATGCCCAGAATCGAGGAGACGTCGCTGCCAGGTGTGGGCATCAGACACGAGTTCACCGCGGAGGACGGGAGTCGTGTCGGTGTCATCCATCATCGCAGCGGGCGCAGGGAGCTGTTCGTGTGTGCCCCGTCCGACCCGGATGCGGTGGTCATGTCACTCAACCTCTCCGACGAGGAGGGTCACGCCCTCGCCGAGGCACTGGGAGGATCGACGGTCATCACCAACCTGGAGGACCTCCAGCAGCGAGTCGAGGGGCTCGTCATCGACTGGCTCAAGGTCGGCAAGGGCACCCCGTATGCCGGCAAGACGATAGGCGACGCCAGGATCCGCACCCGAACGGGAGTCTCCGTCGTCGCAGTACTCCGCGGCGAGAAGACATTTGCCGCACCGGAGCCCGTTTTCCAAATCGAGGCCGGCGACACGTTGGTCGTGGTCGGGACGGCCGAGGGGATCAAGAACGTCGAAGAGATCCTGAGCGTCGGCTGAGCCCACATGGATCACGGAGCCCTCCTCGTCATCGAGCTGGGAGCGGTCGTCCTCGGGCTGGGCCTGCTCGCCAGGGTGGCCGCCAGGCTGGGGATCTCACCGATCCCGCTCTACCTCGTTGCAGGTCTTGTACTCGGTGACGGCGGGTTGGTCTCCGTGGTCACCTCCGAGGAGTTCATCCAGGTGGGAGCGGAAATCGGGGTGATCTTCCTGCTGCTCATGCTCGGTCTCGAGTACTCCGCGGGGGATCTGGTGACCGGCATGCGCACGGTCGCCGTCGCCGGCCTGTTCGACATCGCCCTGAACTTCACCCCCGGGTTCCTGGCGGGGCTGGCCCTGGGTTGGGGGGTCGTGCCTGCGCTCTTCCTGGGTGGCGTCACCTACATCTCCTCTTCCGGCGTGATCGCCAAGCTGCTGGGCGACCTCGGTTGGACCGGCAACCGGGAGACACCGGTGGTGATCTCGGTTCTCGTCTTCGAAGATCTCGTCATGGCGGTGCTGCTGCCCGTCCTCGCCACGCTCGCCATCGGAAGCGAGTCGCTGGGCGGTTTGGCGCTCACGGTTGGCATCGCATTGTCAGTGGTGACGGTGGCCATATTCGTGGCCTACCGCCAGGGCGATCGGATCGGCGGGCTCGTCCTCCATCGTTCCGACGAGGCCTTCCTCCTGTCGATATTCGGCCTGACGCTGCTGGTCGCCGGGCTGGCCGAGGGGGTCGGCATCTCGGCGGCGGTCGGTGCATTCGTGGTCGGCATCAGCCTCTCGGGTGAGATCGTCGACCGCGCCTCTCCCTTGCTCAGCCCACTGCGTGACCTGTTCGCCGCCGTCTTCTTCGTGTTCTTCGGGCTATCGACCGATCCACGGGAGATCCCGGGTGTGCTGCTGGCGGCGGTGGCGCTAGGTCTGGTGACCGCAGGCACCAAGGTGGCGACGGGGTGGTGGGCAGCCCGGCGCGCCGGCATCGGTCCGTCGGGTCGGATCCGGAGCGGTTTGTTACTGATGCCCAGGGGAGAGTTCTCGATAATCATCGCCGGGCTCGGTGCCGGGGTTGCAGGAGCCGAGCGCCTCTCCGGCCTCGCCGCCGCCTATGTCCTCCTGCTGGCGATCGCCGGCCCGGTGGCCGCCAAGCTGTTCGGTCAGCGTCGCATCGGCAGCACCACTTCGACTCCGGGCTGAATCCGTCCCTAGGGCGAAGGTCAGAAAGTCAAACGGACGACGGGCCGGGTGTCGTTGCGTCTGATCACCTCGACGAAGCCGTGCTCCTCGAACATCCCGAGTGTCCCGGTGTAATAGTCGACCAACGAGGACCGCTCTCCGTCGACCGGGTATGCCTCGATGACCTTCGCCCCCTGGGATCTGGCGAATCGAATCGCGGCGGAGAGCAGACCTTTGCCGATGCCCTTGCTGCGACGGCCGGCCCGCACCACGAAGCAATTGATCGTCCAGGGGTCGACGTCGTCGAACGGCTTGAGGAGGCGTGAGCGCCGGATGGTGGGAAAGTTGGCCCGGGGCCCGACCTGCACCCAGCCCACCGGCTCGTCGTCGAGATAGCCGACCAGACCCGGGGGAGGTCCGGTTTCGGTGACCTCGGCGAAACGATCGCGGTTGTCGCGTTCCTCCGGATAGCCGCCGTCGGGGCGACGCCAATACATGCAGAAGCAGCGGCGGGTCACCCCGCGCTCGCCCATCACGACCACCAGGTCCGCGAAGCGCTCGGGGGTGAGCGGCCGGGTCGTCAGCCGACCTGGTGCGATGTCTTCTGTGTGCTCCCAGGTCACCGTCTATGCACCGATGCGATCGGTGTCACAGGCGGCGGCGAAGACCAACTCCACGATCTCGGCCTCCGGCTCTGCGATCGGCCGCCGATAGCCGTCCACCGGGGCCAACCCCGATGCGACGAGACGTCTCAGCGAGCGCGCCCTCCGCTCCTCGAGCATGGCCTTCACGTCCTGATAACCGAAGAGGTACATCATCTCGTCTTCCTCGTTCTCGACAGTTCGCTAAGTTACCGGACAATGTGGACAGGTTCTGTCCGCAATATCGGGAAGAGTGCAGCGGGGAATGGACACTGCGGAGCGACTTCTGAAACTGCTCGGTCTGCTCGAGGGACGGATCGACTGGACCTCCGAGGAGTTGGCCCGTCGTCTCGAGGTGACACCGAGGACCATTCGTCGCGACGTCACCCGTCTTCGCTCCCTCGGTTACCCGGTGGAGGCGGTGGCCGGCCCGGGTGGGGGTTATCGCCTGGGGGCGGGTGGCAAGCTGCCGCCGTTGCTCCTCGACGACGACGAGGCACTTGCCGTGGCTATCGGCCTTCGGGTCTCGGTCACCAGTGCGGTCGGTGGGCTGGAGGACGCCTCACTCTCGGCGCTGGCCAAGCTCGAGCACGTCTTGCCGCCTCGTCTTCGCTCCCGACTCGAAGACGTGTCGGAGGCAACCACCTCGCTGGGCAGGTCGCCGATGAGCGTGGACCACACCAGTCTGGCGGTCCTCGCCTCGGCGATCCGGGGGCGGGTGCGGGTCAGGTTCGGATACGTGGACAACGAGGGAAATCGGAGCGAACGGCACACCGAGCCGTTGCGAATGGTCCACGCCGGCAGACGTTGGTATCTGGTCGCCTTCGATCTCGATCGGGACGACTGGCGCACATTCCGGCTCGATCGGGTCTCGTCGCCGGTGGCGACCGGGATGCGCTCCGCCAACCGGGTCTCACCCGATCCTGTTGAGTTGGTGCAGAGAGGCATCACGATCGACTCGTGGAGACACGCCGCCTCCGTGATCCTCGCAACCTCCAGACAACGTGCGGAGCGAGAGATCCCCTCGACGGTGGGCACCGTCGAGGCCGTCGACGACGAGACCTCCCGGCTCCTGATCGGCGCCGACGAGATGAGCTGGCTGGCCCGATTTCTCCTCGGCCTCTCCTTCGACTTCGTGGTCGAGTCGCCCCGGGAATTGCGTGAGGAGCTTCGTCGGGTCGGCGAGGCCCTGGTCAGCAGGCATGACGGGGCGGGGTGACGGTTAGCCTCGCCGCCCAATGAGCGAGACGGCCGGTGTGCCCCGGTTGCGCCCCAGCGTCGAGGGGGACGAGGAGACGCTGTGGCTCATGCTCTATTTCGCCTCTCACTCGAACGACGAGCGGGGGGTCGGGCCCGAGGACATCAGGTCGAACCCCGATCTGGTCGGCTACATCGAAGGCTGGCGTCGAGGTGGCCGGATCGGGGTGATCGCCGAGATCGGGGATAGTCCCATCGGGGCGGCCTGGCTGCGCCTGCTAGTCGACGACGATCGTGCCAACCCGGTGTTCATGGGCGCCGAAACCCCGGAGCTGGCGATCGCTGTTCTCCCCGATCACCAGGGACGAGGCGTGGGCTCGATCATGTTGTCCGAGCTTCTCTCCATATCAGGGCACGTAGACATCGTCCTGTCGGTCCGTGCCGACAATCCCGCGGTGCGTTTGTACGAGCGTTTCGGGTTCGAGGGGTCGGGCACCATCACCAACCGTGTGGGCACCGTCTCGATCAGGATGCACCGGCCCGCGACCGGTGGCTCCTCCTCGGAGTAGGGTCCCGCGCATGCTCCAAGAGTTCAAGGAGTTCATCGCCAAGGGAAACGCGGTGTTGCTGGCTGTCGGCTTCATCATGGGCGTGGCTTTTGCGACGGTGGTCACCTCGCTCGTCGAGCATGTCCTCATGCCGATCATCGCCGTCCCGTTCGGCCAGCCCAATTTCAGCGATCTGACTCTCACGGTCAACGACTCGGTGATCATGTGGGGCGCGTTCGTGACCGCAGTAGTGACCTTCCTGCTCACTGCTCTCGCCGTGTTCCTCTTCGTCGTCAAGCCCTACAACGCCTTCATGTCGAGGTTCGCCGGGCGCGAAGAGGAAACCGGTCCCACGGAGATCGATTTGCTGACCGAGATCCGGGACTCGCTCCGCACGAGGTCCTGACCTCAGGCGATCAGGTGTAGATGCCCGGGTGGCCGGGGAAGCAGCTCGCCCTCACCGAGACGGGCGGAGAGCCGGTCCCGCAGTAGGCCGGTCAGGTCGTCCGGGCCGGGCACGGCTCCGAGCCCGAGGACACTTCTGGTGACGATCAGCGCGGCCCGGTATGGGCTGGGGATGAGGGCGTCGATGGCGAGGAGCCAGAGGGACCTGAGTGACCCGGGAGGGGTCAGCCCGAGGTTGGCCTCGAGCGCAGCTTGCAGAAAGCCCAACTCCTCGTCTCGGCCGGCCACCACGAGGGTGCGCGCCTCGCCCAGCCGTCCGATGATGGTGAGCCGGTCCGCATCGGGGATCTTGTCGAAGTTGCGGCGGATGACAGTCACCGCGGTGTCGATGGCGAAGAGACGGGCGGTCTCCGGGTTCCATCCCACCCCGCTCGCCCCCGTCTCCATGTCGACGAGATGCATGATCTCGGTCAGGGTCGGGTTCGGTGCCCGGTGGTTGATGGTTGTCTCGTCGGGGAGCATGTCAGCCTCTTCGCCAGCCTGTCGGGCGATTGTGTCTTGTTGACAACGGAGTTGTCATGAGTCCACAGGCTCAGAACGGTCTGATTGAGCCTCTCGACCCAGACGTTCCTCAGTCGTAGCGATAGAAGCCCCGACCGGACTTCCGCCCCAGGAGGCCGGCCTCCACCATCCTGGTGAGAAGGGGTGGTGACGCGTAGAGCGGCTCTTTGAACTCGTCGAACAGGACGTCGGCCACGAACTTGGTGGTATCGAGCCCGACGAAGTCGGTCAGCTCCAGCGGGCCCATCGGGTGGTTGGCACCGAGACGCATCCCGGTGTCGATGTCCTCGGCCGACGCCACCCCCGTCTCGTACATCCGGATGGCGGCGAGCAAGTAGGGGACGAGCAGCATGTTGACCACGAACCCGGCGCGGTCCTTGGCCCCGATAACGGTCTTGCCCAGGCTCTCGGCGAAGACCCGGGCACCGCTCTCGACATCGGCTGCGGTCTTCACCGTGGTCACCAGCTCGACGAGGGCCATCACCGGCACCGGGTTGAAGAAGTGGAGCCCGACCACCTGTTGCGGACGCGTGGTGGCGGCGGCGAGACGGGTGATCGGGATGGAAGAGGTGTTGGAGGCCAGGATCGCATCGGGGGCGGTGACCACCTGGTCCAGGTCGGTGAAGATTTGGGCTTTCAACGCCTCGTTCTCGGTGGCGGCCTCTATGACGATCTGACGGTCGGACTGATCGGCGAGTTCGGTGGAGACCCTGATCCGCTGGTGGATGGCGTCGCGTTCCGTCGACTCGAGCTTCCCCCGCTCCACCGCCCTGGACAGAGAAGCCTCGATCCGGCCCAAGGCGGCCTCGGCGGTCGCGGCGTCGATCTCATGGACCACCACAGCCCGTCCCGATCGGGCACAGACCTCGGCGATGCCCGAGCCCATCAGACCTCCGCCGATCACACCAACACGTTCGATATCCATTGGGTTTCTCCAGGCTCACTCGTCTGACCATGATGCCAGCAACAAGTAGCCTGGCTGTATCTGATGTCCTACGACCACGAAGCAATCGAAGCCAAATGGCAGGAGCGTTGGGAGTCGGATCGCGTCTTCTACGTCGACGAGGACCCGTCCCGGCCCAAGTTCTACAACGTCTGCATGTATCCCTACCCCTCCGGGGCGATCCACCAGGGGCACGTCCGGAACTACACCTATGGGGACCTCCTCACCCGGTACAAGCGGATGCGCGGCTTCAACGTGCTCTCGCCGATGGGATGGGACAGCTTCGGACTGCCCGCCGAGAACGCGGCTATCACCAGCGGAGCGCATCCCCGCCCCAACACGGAGAGGCAGATCGAGACCATGACGGCGCAGATCCGCCGATTGGGCTCGATGTACGACTGGGATCGGGAGCTCGCCTCGCACGACCCGAGCTTCTACAAGTGGGACCAGTGGCTGTTCCTCGAGCTCTTCGAGCACGGCCTGGCCTACAAGGCCGAGTCACCGGTCAATTGGTGCCCCAAGGACCAGACGGTGCTGGCAAACGAGCAGGTGATCGACGGTCTCTGCGAGCGGTGCGACACGCCGGTGGTCAAGAAGAACCTGGCGCAGTGGTTCTTCAAGATCACCGACTACGCCGAGAGGCTGCTCGCCGACATCGACGGTCTGGAGCACTGGCCGGAGCGGGTCAAGACCATGCAGCGCAACTGGATCGGCCGCTCCGAAGGAGCGCGATTCCGCATCCAGGTGGACGGTGGCGGCGAGTTCGAGGTGTTCACCACCCGACCCGACACCATCTTCGGGATGACCTTCTGCGTCCTCGCCCCAGAGCATCCCCTGGTGGAGAGTCTCATCGCGGGCAGCGATACCGAGGCCGAGGCCAGGGCCTACATCGAGACCGCGATCAACGCCAGCGAGATCGACCGTCTAGCCGAGGGCGAGAAGACGGGAGTCTTCACCGGCGCCTTCGCCATCAACCCGGTCAACGAGCGGAGAGTGCCGATCTACATCGCGGACTACGTGCTACTGGGCTATGGGACAGGGGCGATCATGGCGGTTCCGGGTCAGGACCAGCGGGACTGGGACTTCGCGATGAGGTACGGCATCGACATCGTCAGGACGGTGCAACCCCCCGACGACTGGGAGGGAGAGGCCTATGTCGGTGACGGCCCCACCATCAACTCAGACTTCCTCGACGGGCTGCACCGCGCCGAGGCGATCGAGCGGATCATTGCCTGGCTGGAGGATCAGGGAATCGGGAGCGCCCACGTCAACTGGCGGTTACGCGACTGGCTGATCTCACGACAGAGGTACTGGGGTGCACCGATCCCGATCATCAACTGTGCCCAATGCGGGATGGTGCCCGTGCCCCGGGACGACCTCCCTGTGCTCCTTCCCGAGGTGGAGGACTACCTGCCCAAGGGACGCTCCCCGCTGGCAGCCGTCGACGAGTTCGTGAACACCACGTGCCCCAACTGTGATGGGCCGGCCACGCGCGAGACCGACACGATGGACACCTTCGTCGACTCCTCCTGGTACTTCTTCCGGTACGCCGACGCACACAACGACGAGGCGATCTTCGACCCGTCGCGCCCGGCGTATTGGATGCCGGTTGATCAGTACATCGGAGGCATCGAGCACGCCATATTGCACCTGCTCTACGCCCGGTTCATCACCAAGTTCCTCTTCGACACTGGCATGTCGTCGGTGGAGGAACCGTTCGCCAGGCTGTTCACCCAGGGGATGATCACCCTCGCCGGCTCCAAGATGTCGAAGTCGAAGGGCAACGTGGTCGATCCCGTCGAGCTGTTCGCCTCCCACGGTGCCGACGCCCTCCGCCTGTATCACCTGTTCATGGGCCCACCAACTGACGACGCAGCGTGGAACGAGAACGGTGTGGACGGGACCCGACGCTTCCTGGAGAGGGTGTGGAGGATGGCGACCGACGACCATGGGTTCGTCGATCGCGATCCCGACGAGAGAGACCGGGAGCTGCTCGGGCTGGCCCATCGGACGGTGCGCAAGGTGACCGAGGACATCGATCGGTTCCACTTCAACACGGCGGTCCCGGCACTGATGATCCTGTCCAATGCGCTCGGGGACTATCTCGATGCGTCACCTCGCGAGGCGACGGCGGAAGAGGTGGTCCGGCTGCTGTTGCTGATGCTCTCCCCGATGACTCCACACATCGCCCACGAGCTGTGGCAGCGTAGGGGCCTCGGTGACATGCTTGCCACGGAGCCATGGCCGGAATGGGACGAGGAGCTGGCTCGGGAGGAGACCGTGACCATGGTGATCCAGGTGAACGGGAAGGTGCGGGACCGGCTCGAGGTCCCGGCCGAGATCACACGGGAGCAGGCCGAGGAGGCCGCACTGGCCTCGGAGAAGGTGCGCGGCTGGATCGACGGCCAGGTGGTGCGTCAGGTCATCGCCCGGCCACCCAACCTCGTCAACGTAGTCATCGGGTGAACGCCGGCCGCCTCCTCCGGGAGACCGGCTACGACTCGGACATGCTGCGCTCCCGGATCGCACCGATCGACCCGGATCGGGTGAACGTCTGGCCGGCGTCGTCCCTGGTGAGGCGTTTCTGGCGCGCAGGGATCAAGGGTGTCACGCAGTGGCGATGGGTCCTCGTGGACCCGGACACTCTCCGCGGTGACCCGGATCTCCTCGCCCGGCTGGTCATCCACGAGCTGGTCCACTTGCGACAGTTCCGCGACCTGGGATTTCTCCGCTTCATGAGCCGCTACGTCTATCAGTACTGGGCGGGTCGTCTGAGGGGTGGCAGCGCCCGTCAGGCATATCTCGACATCGAGGCGGAGCGTGAGGCGCGGGAGACGACGACCGAAGTCGTGACGGCAACTAGGGGATGACGACGCCCCGGAGGTCGTGCTCTGACTCGGGATAACGCGGGTCGAGCCGGTCCAGTGTGTCGACCAGGATGGACGACACCGCCAGGTTGCGATACCACTTGCGGTTGGCTGGGATGACGTACCATGGCGCAAAGTCGGTCGATGTCTCGGCGATGGCGTCGGCAAACGCCTCCTCGTACGCATCCCATTGATTGCGAGCGTCGAGATCATCCGGGTTGAACTTCCAGTTCTTCTCGGGATCGTCGAGACGGGCGAGCAGACGCTCCCGTTGCTCCTCCTTGGAGATGTGGAGGTACAGCTTGACGATCGTCGTCCCCTCGTCGGCGAGCATTCGCTCGAACTCACGGATGTGCCGATATCGCTTTGACCATCGCTCGGGCGGCACGAGGCCCTTCACCCGCACGACCAGGACGTCCTCGTAGTGGGAGCGGTTGAAGATGGTGATCGACCCCTTCGGAGGGGTTTGCATGTGAACGCGCCACAGGAAGTCGTGACCGAGCTCGGTCTCGGTGGGCACGCCGAAGCTGCGGACGTTGACCCCGTGTGGATTGACTCCTCGGAAGACGTTGCGGATCGTGCCGTCCTTGCCCGCCGTGTCCATTCCCTGGATCACGACGAGGAGTGCCCGGCTGGCCTCGGCCCAGAACCGGGGTTGCAGTTCCGCTAGACGCGAGGTCAGGGCAGGCAGGGCTGCCTTCCCCTCTGCCTTTCCCTCCGGAAAGCCCTGCTTGGAATCCGGGTCGTGGTCGGAGAGCCTGACCTCGCTGCCCGGCACGATCCGGAACCAGGTGGGATCCAGCATGGCGGCACGCTAGTGGGGTTCCCTTGCCTTGCAGCTTCGGATAGGTAAGACGACATGGGGGATCGCTCCAACAAGCCCTTGACCTTCGTCGCGCTCGCACTCATAGCCATCGCTGCCGGCGCCGGCTTCGGGATGATGCGACGTCCGGCCCAACCGGGCGCGATCCCCGATCAGGATCCGACGGAGGTCTCGGTCACCGTTGGTCGTGGCCAGACCCTCGAGGTCCACGTCGCCGGGTGGGTGGTCTACCCCGGTGTGGTCACAGTGGGCGAAGGCTCGATCGTCGCCGATGCGATCGACGCGGCGGGGGGAATGCGTGTCGGGGCCCGAGCCGACCTGATCAACCTGGCAGCACCGGTGACGGGCGGGGAGCAGATCGTCGTGCCGGGGCCGGGGGAGGGGAGCGAACCTGGCGCCATCGGGGCCACCCGCCCGGGTGACGGGTTGATCTCGCTGAATCGCGCCACGGCGGCAGAGCTCGAGGAGTTGCCCGGGGTCGGTCCGGTTCTCGCCGAGCGGATCGTCGCCCACCGTGACGCCCGAGGCGGGTTCGAACGGGTCGAGGACCTGCTCGAGGTGCCTGGCATCGGCGAAGCCAAGCTGGCGTCGATCCGGGACCTCGTCCGCCCGTGACGGGCGTGCGTCAGGCACTGCCCCCACCGGTCTCCCGTCCGTGGCTGTTGGCCGCGCTCGGTGTCTGGTTGGTGGTGTCGTGGCTGGGGCCGTCACAACCGACGCCGATCCAGGCGGGTGTCTTCGACGGCGAGGTGACGTTGCTACGTGATGTGGTGCACGGCCGATTCGGGCCCTGGGCTCTGGGAAGGATCGGGCAGGGGACCGTTCTCGTCGACTTCGACGACGCGCCCGGTGCCGCTCGCGGTGACACTGTCGAGCTGGCCGGGACGTTGGACGGAGTCCCGGGGTGGATCGGAGCGACCGGTTACGGGTCGACACTCGACGTCATCGCGGTGGAACGGACCACCCCGAGCACGTTCCTCCCGCATCGGGTAGGGAGAGCGATCAACGAGCGGGTGGAGGAGCGGCTGCAGCCGTTCGACCCGGGCCGGGCACTGCTCGCCGGATTCCTGGTCGGGGAGACCTCCCGGCTGGCTGAGTCGGATGTCGAGGCTATGCGACGAAGTGGCCTGTCTCACTTCGTGGCGGTAAGCGGCTCCAACGTGGCTCTGTTTCTGGCCCTCCTGGCCGTCGTGGCCGGCCCGCTCGGCTGGGGTCCCCGGCGCCGGGCCATCCTCGGCCTCCTCGCCCTCCCCATCTACGTCGCTGCCACCCGCTTCGAGCCCTCGGTGCTGAGGGCCGCGTCGATGGCCGGGCTCGCCCTGGTCGGGAAGCTGTGCGGGGTCGTCCTCGAGACATGGCAGCTCCTCTCTCTGGCTGTCGTCATCCTCCTCCTCGCCGACCCTGGCCTGGCCTCCAACCTCGGCTTCCAGTTGTCGGTGGCGGCTAGCGCGGGAGTGCTCGTCGGGTCACGTCTGCCTGCGAGGGGTTGGGCCCATAGGGCCCTCCTCGTCTCGCTGGGCGCTCAGCTGGCCGTGGCGCCGCTTCTCCTGGCAGGCTTCGGGTCGGTCCCGGTCCTCTCGCCGATCGTCAACCTGGTCGCCGCTCCTCTGGTCGCCGTGGCGACGGTGCTGGGAGCGGTTGCAGTCCTCTGGCCCGGGTTCCTGGTCGGGCCGGCAGCATGGCTCGCCGGTTTGGTGCTCGGACTGGCCCGGGGGTCGGCCGGTTGGCCTCAGCTGGGCTCGCTGCACCTCGTGCTCGTGGTGTCGATGGCCGCGGTCGTGGTCCGGTTCAGGTCGCTCCGTCCGGTGGTGACGCTGACGGCCACGGGGCTGCTACTGGTCGCCCTGCTGACGCCGGGGCGCGACCTCCCCGTCGGATCGGTGGTCGTCCTCGACATCGGTCAGGGAGACGCCATCCTCCTCGATGGAGGGGAAGGCAGGTATGCGCTGATCGACGGTGGCCCCGATGAGATGGCGGTCTTCGACAAGCTGGCCGCCTACGGGGTGGACGAGCTCGAGCTCGTCGTTCTCACCCATGTCCACGCCGACCATGCCGGCGGTCTGATCGGGGTCGTGGGCCGGGTGCCCGTCTCGCAGGTGTGGGAGGCGGCCGCTCCTCATGTCACCGAGGCGTCGAGTCTTCTCTTCGACGAGCTCGCCCGTTATCGGGTACCGGTGGACGTCCCGGCGACCGGTGCGCGGTGGGAGCTCGGAGTCCTCGAGATCGTGGTAGAGGGTCCACGGCGTCGGTATGCGTCGCCCAACGACCAGAGCGTCGTTGTTACAGTCCACGGCCCGGCTCGGACCATGCTCCTGGCCGGAGACATCGAGCGCCATGCCCAGGCCGATCTCGGGGATCTGCGCGCCGACGTGCTCAAGGTGCCTCACCACGGGGCTGCCACCTCCGACCCGGGCTGGCTGGAGACAGTTGGGGCCGACCTGGCGGTGATCTCGGTGGGAGCCAACGACTACGGCCATCCCGCGCCGTGGGTGATCGACCTGCTCGACGATGGGGGACGGGTGCTTCGCACCGACACCACGGGTGACATCGTGGTCGATCTCACGACGCCGTGATCTGCAACCATCCCGCCGTGAGCACCGGACGTCACCTCCTCCTGATCGGTGAGATGGGCTCCGGCAAGACCACGATCGGCGAGGCGGTCGCAGAGCGGCTGGGCCTCCCGCTCCTCGATTCCGATCGGGTCCTGGAACAGAGGACGGGGGAGACCGGATCGTCCATCGCCGACCGCGATGGGGTCGATCGCCTGCACGAGCTCGAGCTGGAGATCTTTCTCGACATGGTTGCGGCGGACCAGGATTCGGTGATCGCCCCTGCGTCGAGTGTCATCGACTCCGAGCGTGCCCGGAAGCTGATCGCCGACCACTACGCCGTGTGGATCGACGCCGACGACGAGGTCCTCGTCGAGCGTCATCGGAGGGGATCGCATCGACGTCTGGTGCATCCCGTCGAGCGCAGGAGACTGCGGGAGACGAGGGGCCGGCATTACTGCCAGCTGAGCCACGATCGCGTCGACACCGGCCGACAGTCGGTGGAGGAGTCGGTGGACCAGGTGATTCGGTCACTCGATGCCCGCGCCGGCTGAGAAGGCCTCGTAGAGCCGTTGCGCGTGGTGGGAGGGACGGCGATAGAACTCGTCGGCCTCGATGTCGAGAGTCACCTTCCGCTCCGGCGGGCGCACCAGCGCCGCCGAGGCGGCGAACTCCCGGATCACCTCGGCATGGGGCTTCAAGGAGCCGTCGGGGCGGACGAGGCCGAAATGACGTTCGTGTCTTGCCCCACCGTCGTCACATGGTGGTCGATCCCACAGCGACTCGTGGTAGTCGGCGAAGCACCACATGAATGCTCCGGTCGCCCCGACTTCGACCAGGCGGGGCAGGGTGGCGGCGACATATCGGGCGAGATCCTCCTCGCCGGCCATGAACTGGGTGCGGGGGGCGCCATACGACTCCCACTCCCAGGTGACCGACTCAGGACCGTCGGGGTTCGTGCACCCGCCCCATTCCTCGGCGAGACAGGGCTTCCCGCTGAGCGCTGCAACCAAAGAGCAGAGGTAGGGGACGAAGTCGGGGTCGAGCGGGTGCCGGGCCCAGGGCACATACATGGGGTAGCCGTGCATCACCGCCATGTCGGCCGTGGCGAACACCTCGTCAACCCTGAGACCGTTGTCGGCGAAGACGTTGGCCGTGTGCAGACCCGTCGTCACCGGGTGCGCCGGGTCGAGTGTGCGCACCAGCTCGGCCATCTCGGCGACCCACCCCCGCCCGGCAGCCGCCGACTCCGGCTGTGCGAACAGGTCGGGCTCGTTGCCCAGGTTCCACATCCAGATCGCCTCGTGCTCCGCGTACTCGCCGACCACCGTCTCCAGGAGGAGTCGCTCGGCGGCCAGGGCGACCGGGTCGTGGAACATGTTCCGATAGGCGGACTCGACGACACGCCCCCCGCTGAGCACCTGACGGACGAACGGAGAGGCATGGGCCGGCGCCTTCGGGTCCAACAGCCATGACGGCGCCCAATTGGGCCCGCTCATGTGACCGGTGAAGAAGGTCACGTCCAGCCCGAGGCCACGCTCGGCCGCGGTGTCACAGACCTTCCCCAGGTCGGAGAGACGTTCGGAGGACACCGAGTCGGGTGTCGGCTGCCAGTCGTCCCAGAGCAGGAAGATCCGGACTACGTCCAACCCGAGGTGGGCGATCACATCGAATTCGTCGGCGACCTCGGCCGCATCGAACCCGGACCACCAGTACATCGCCTTTCGACGCGGCCAGTAGTTGACCCCGGTGAGGAATCGCTCGCCGTCGCCGGCCTGGTCCACCATCGCCGGCAGCATAGGCCTGAGAGCGCTTTCGTTCCCTCTCCACGAGCTGCTGTCGGGAATCGCTTGACAGGATTGGCTTTCTCGCGATATGTTGAGAGCGCTTTCAAGGAGGAGGCGTCTTCCGTGGCGCGAACGCTGGACGATCTGGCCGAGCTGAGCGGTGTGTCCCGCGCCACTGTCTCACGGGTCATCAACGGCGGCCCCGTGTCGGAGGCCACCCGACAACGGGTGATGGAAGTCCTCGAATCGACCAACTACCGGCCCAACCTCGCCGCCCGCAACCTCGCCAGTGGCAAGTCGGGTGTGGTCGGAGTGGTGATGCACGTGGCCGCCCCACTCACCTTCGCCGATGCCTACTTCGCCGAGCTCCTCACCGGCATCTGTGACTCTCTGTCCTCACAGGCGGCCGGCATGATGCTCTGGCTGGGCAACCGGACCAAGGAGGAGACCCTCGACAACATCCTCGGCATGGGGATGCTCGACGGGGTCATCGTCACCGCCGACACGATCGACGACCCCCTGGTCGACGGTCTGCGCGCCTCCTACATGCCTGTGGTCCTGGTGGGTCATCGTCGGGCGGATCGCGATGCCTCCTACGTGGACATCGACCACGAGGCGGCTGCGATGGGGATCACCGACCACCTCATCCAAACCGGGCGCCGCCACATCTTCCACATCTCCGGGAGGCTCAACAGCGTGTCAGGGCGCGACCGGGCCATCGGGTTCCGAAGCGCTCTCAAGAAGGCGGGGCGATCCTCGGACGGCGCCGTGCTCACGGGCGACTACACCGACGAGAGCGGCTACGAGGTCACACGCAAGCTGATCGCCGACGGTGTGGAGTTCGACGCTCTCTTCTGCGGGAACGACAACGCGGCGCGTGGTGCGTATCGCGCCCTGGCTCAAGCCGGGATCTCCATACCGGACGAAGTGGCCGTTGCCGGATTCGACGACCTCGACTTCGCCTCCGAGCTCGATCCGCCGCTGACGACAGTTCGTCAGGGCGTCGGCGACATCGGGCACGAGGCCGCCCGAACTCTTCTCAGTCTTCTCGACAACCCGGAAACCGGACCGCGGAGGGTCCTGCTCCCCACCGAGTTGGTGGTGCGCAGGTCTACGGCGGAATGACACCGGGCAGTCGGAGAAGCGAATCCGGGCGCTTCCGCGCCTGGGCAGGGGTTGGGCCGGGGCCTGACCGAACAGCAACGAAGGAGGAGAGCAATCGCCATGAGACGATGGAAAGACATCGCCGCAGTGGTGGCTCTGATGATGCTGATCGCAGCCTGTGGAGGAGGCGGCGGATCATCCGAGACCACCACCGGCGGCGGTACGGACACGACGCAGGGCTCCACAGACACAACGCAAGGCGCTACGGAAACCACTGGCGGATCCGGGGAGAAGGTTACCGTCAGATGGTTCATAGGTCTCGGTGCCGGTGGCCAGCCTGAGCAGGAAGCCGCCCAGCGGGCCGTCGTAGACGAGTTCAACGCATCCCAGGACGAGATCGAGCTCGTCATCGAGATCGTGGAGAACGACGTCGCCTACGAGACACTGGCCACCCAGATCGCCTCGGGGAACGCCCCCGACATCATCGGGCCGGTGGGTCGTGACGGCTCCAACGAGTACGCCGGCCTCTATCTCGACATCGAGCCATTGATCGAGTCGACAGGTGTCGACACGTCGATGTGGGAAGAGGCTGCGATCGAGAACCAGCGGGAGTCGGATGGGACCCTGGTGGGCCTGCCCTTCGCCTCGTACCCCTCGGTCATGTACTTCAACCGGGACCTCTTCGACGAAGCCGGTCTGCCCTACCCGCCACAGGAATACGGTCCCGACGGGACCGCCGTCTATGGCGAGGGGACCGAATACGAGGGCCCGTGGGACTACGACAAGGTCGCCGAGCTCGCCCAGATCCTCACGGTGGACGCCAACGGCGTCGACGCCACGGATCCTGCATTCGACCGGACCAACACGGTGCAGTGGGGCTTCCACTGGCAGTGGACCACCCGGGTGTTCCAGAACGGCGCCTACTGGGGCGCCGGGTACCCGGTGGCCGATGACGGCTCGGCCGACATCCCGACGGCCTGGGAGGAGGAGTGGACCTGGTGGCACGACGCCATCTGGAACCTGGGCATCTCACCGAGCCAGGAGCAGATGGACGCCATTGGTGACAACGTGTTCCAGACCGGGAACCTGGCCATGGCCACTACCCATCTCTGGTACACGTGCTGCATCTCCGATGAGGCCAACGACATCGTCGGTGACTTCTGGGACTTCGCCGTGGTGCCGGCTCACAACGGGAACGTGACGGCCAACATGCATGCCGACACCTTCCGGATCCTGGCATCGACCAAGGTGCCCGAAGAGGCGTTCCGGACGATGTACTACCTGCTCACCGATGCGGCCCTGCCGCTCCTCACCGCCTATGGAGCGGCCCCGGCCGATCCGGCGCTGACCGATGCGTTCATCGCATCGTTGGAGGGGCGTTACCCGCAGGGAGTCAACTGGCAGGTGGCACTGGACGGCGCGGCGTTCGCCGACGACCCGAGCCATGAGGCCGCAGTCCCCGGCTGGGGTGAGTACAAGGTGAGGCTCGCCGAGTTGGAGAGCGCGATCCTCTCCGATCCCGCCCTGGACGTGGCCACCAGCATCGCCGATGTGGAAGAGGATCTCACGCTGATCTTCGAGCAGAACGCGGACTGAGATCCGGTCACATGACCGTAGACACTGGAATGGGGGCGATCGATCACCCGATCGCCCCCACCAGCCCCCAAGCGACACGAGGCGGCCTGGCACGAAGACGGGGCCGGGCCGGTCTCTGGTTCGTGCTGCCCTGGATCGTGGGCTTCCTCCTCTGGTACGCCGTCCCGATGGCCGCCTCCCTGTGGTTCTCGTTCACCGACTTCAACCTGGTGAGCAATGCGCCGACCCGATTCATCCTCTTCGACAACTGGGAGCGATTCTTCGGCGACCCGGCGGTGCGCCAATCCGCTCTGGTGACGCTGAAATACGGAGCGTTGGCACTTCCGGTGGCGGTCTTGTTCCCGATGTCGATCGCCTATCTGCTCGTCTCCAAGTCGTTGAAGGCGCGGGAGGCGTTCCGGGCCCTCTTCTTCATGCCCTCGATCATCCCCTTCGTCGCCGGTGTCCTCATCTTCGGGGGCATCATGAATGGCCAGATCGGTTGGGTGAACAAGATGCTCGCCGTGGTCGGCATCGACGGTCCCAACTGGTTCAACGACCAGACGTGGGTCTACCCCTCCCTGGTCTTCATCGGGCTGTGGGGTGTCGGCAACGCGATGATCATCTACATCGCCGCGATGAATGCGGTGCCCTCGTCCCTCTACGACGCCGCCCGCATCGACGGCGCCTCGGAGTGGCAGATGTTCCGCCACGTCACCTTCCCGGTGATCACACCGATCATCTTCTACAACATCGTCATCGCGCTGATCGGCATCTTCAATTACTTCCTGGTGCCGTTCGTTCTCAACAACGGCTCCGGCGACCCCGGCGGGGCCACCCTGTTCTATGCCCTCTACTTCTTCCGTCAGGGTTTCCAGTTCTTCGACATGGGCTACGCCGCCACGGTCGCCTGGGCCCTCTTCATCGTGGCGGTGACAATCACGGGCCTGCTCTTCTGGTCGGCGAAGTACTGGGTCCACTACGAGTACGAGTCTTGAGATGACGGCGACTCTGGAACGACCGAGGGAACGTCAGGCCCGGGGCTCGGCGCCACTCCGGCGCCCTGGCCGTCGGAGGCTCGACCGATGGATGGTGACCGGCTTCACCGGCGTGGTCCTTTTCATCTTCCTCCTCCCGCTGGGATACATGCTCGTGACCTCGTTGAAGTCGGAGCAGATGATCACCAACCTCGAGGGGCCGATCCTCCCCAAGTCCCCGGCGGTGTTCGAATACGAGGGCGAGCTGCTGGACATCTACACGGTGCCCATGGAGGACGGGTCGGTTCGCGATCTCGCCCTCTTCCAGCCGCGTCGCGACGTCTCCCAATTCGTCGACCCCGCCGATCCCGACGCCGGGCTCATCGAGTGGGAGGGGAACTGGAGGACGCTCGAGCCGGCCTACCAGCTCGACCCCCAATGGGAGAACTACTCCAGGGCGTGGGAGATGATGGACTTCCCGCTGCTCTTGCGGAACACGTTCGTCATCGCAGGGGTCGGCACCTTCGGCGCCGTTGCCTCCTCGATCCTCGTCGCCTACGGCCTGGCGCGTTTCCATGTGCCCTTTGGGCGCACGATCATGGTGGTGCTGATCGCGACGATCATCCTCCCCAAGTTCGTCACCCTGGTGCCGACCTACGCCCTGTTCGTCCAGATCGGCTGGGTGGGGACTTGGCTGCCCCTGATCGTGCCCCATTTCTTCGCGAACGCCTTCAACGTCTTCCTTCTCCGCCAGTACTTCCTGACCATCCCCAGGGAGCTGGACGAGGCGGCAACCATCGACGGCGCCGGCCCGATGCGAACCCTGTGGTCGGTGATCCTCCCGCAGATGAAACCGGCGATCGTCGCGGTCTGCCTGTTCCACTTCTATTTCGCGTGGAATGACTTCTTCGAGCCGATGATCTACCTGTCGACCCGCCCGGATCTGCAGCCGATCTCCGTGGGGCTGCGCACGTTCAACACCCTCTTCGACAGCCAACCTAACCTGATCCAGTCCGGCTCGATGCTGGCCCTGATCATCCCTGTGGTCGTCTTCCTCCTCGCTCAGAGGGTCTTCCTGCAGGGGATCGACCTGTCCGGAGTGCAAAAGTAGGGAGCACATGGCGACTCAAGAGATGCCAAAGACGAAGTTGAGAGCATCCGACTTCCCCGACGGATTCCTCTGGGGGGTGGCCACTGCCGCCTACCAGGTGGAGGGCGCCTGGAACTCCGGAGGCCGGGGGCCGTCCATCTGGGACACCTTCTCGCACACGCCAGGCAAGACCCGCAACGGTGACAACGGCGACGTGGCGGTGGACCACTATCACCGTTATCGGGAGGACGTCGAGCTGATGGCAGACATCCGGGTCAACGCCTACCGGTTCTCGATCTCTTGGTCACGGCTGATCCCGGACGGGACCGGATACCTCAACCCCGAAGGGGTGGCCTTCTACCGGGATCTGTGTGAGGCACTCCTGGAGAAGGGCATCGAGCCGGCGGCCACTCTCTACCACTGGGACCTTCCCCAGGCGCTTCAGGACCGCGGCGGCTGGCTCGCCCCTGCTTCCGTCGAGTGGTTCGCCGACTACGCGGCCCGGGCCAAGGAAGAGCTCGGCGACCTGGTTCAGATCTGGTCGACCTTCAACGAGCCATGGTGCTCGGCCTTCCTCGGGCACAGCGCGGGGGAGCACGCCCCCGGCATCCGCGACCCGGCGTCCTCCTACATCGCGGCCCACAACATCATGCTGGCCCATCACGCCGCCGTCCGGGTGATGCGGGAGACGGCCAGCCATCCCGACGACCAGTTGGGGATCGTCCTCAACCTGATCCCGGCCTGGCCGGCCGATGGGAGCGAGGCCTCGGCGCTGGCCGCGGCCGGTGTCGATGCGGTCCAGAATCGGCTGTTCCTCGGGGCGGTCCTCGACGGGGTGTACCCGGAGGAGGTGCTCGGATTCCAACGGGGATACGGGATCGACGATCAGGTCGATCTCGACCGTCTCGCCTCCGCCGTGGAGCCCATCGACTATCTGGGGGTCAACTACTACAACGTCAACCACATTCGCCATGTCCCTGGCGCCGACCCGATGCCGGCCTGGCCGGGCCCGGCCGAGGCCGGCATGGTGACACCACCGGGGGAGCTGACCGAGATGGGATGGGGTGTCGAGCCCGAGGGGCTCACCTGGACGCTGGAGCGGGTCCACGGGATCCGGCCGGGGCTGCCGCTCATGATCATGGAGAACGGCGCCGCATATCCCGATCGCCCCTCGGACAACGGGGAGATCGAGGACACCGCGCGCATCGAGTACATCAGCAGCCACATCGGATCTGTCCACGAGGCCATGCAACGTGGGGTGAATGTGGTCGGCTACTTCGTATGGTCGCTCCTCGACAACTTCGAGTGGGCCAGGGGTTACTCGAAGCTCTTCGGCATCGTCCACGTCGACCGGTCGACCATGACGCGCAGCCTCAAGGCGAGCGGACGCTGGTACCGGGAGTTCCTGGCGAGTTGACCCCACCGACGTGCAACGAACGTCGTATAGGGA
>DASZOM010000036.1:0-65690 GCA_035550735.1 Acidimicrobiia bacterium
CCGTGGCCACGTCGGCCCACTCCATGAGACCGACGTCCTCGCCTATCCGGGACAACGCCTCGACCCGGTCGTAGGAGACACGCCCGTGGGCCAGATCTTCCTGAAGGTCGGGGCGCTCCTGGAGACGTCGCATGGTCCGGACCAGGGTCCGGGCTGACTCGATCCCCATGTCGAGACGAGCCGAGACCCACTCAGAGAGCGACCGGGACCCGTCCGACGCGGCGACCTGGGCGACGTCCAACTCGGCGAGATCCTGCATCTGCAGCTCTCGCAACCGGGCGATCGCCCGGTCGGCGGCGAGCAGACGTTGCTCCCGCCGATCGATGGAAAGCCTCTCCTCTGACATGGCGCAACGGTACGAAGGGGGTGGGACAAATTTGGGTGGCTAACCCACCCCGAAGAAAGAAGAAGCAGATTCAGCCTTCGGCGACTTCTTCCCGGTCGTGCCAGGTCACATGGAAGAGTTTCCATGCTCCACGCGCCTTGACGATGTGCAGGAAGTCGACCCACCACTGTGAATAGACCCTGACCGTGGCGATGTCGCGGTACACGCCATCGATGATGATCTCGACGTCACCGACGTCATCCGGCTCCCGTCGGGCGGCCCAATCCGCCATCGTCTGCGGGGAGAGACTGGCGATCCCGAAGACCCCGCCCTCGTGCTCGTTGTAACGACGCTTCATGGCCTCGGGGTGATACGAGCCGTGATGCCGCTGAGCATCCCCCCTCACATATCCTTCGAGGTAGTCGAGCGCCGCCTGTCTGATGGCGTCGATGTCCTCGCTCGAGGCACCGACCTGATCCGAGACTCCCATGCACGGACCCTACGCGGGGACAAGGTTCCATCGTTGACATCGAACATACGTTCGAGTTAACCTGGCTCGGGCCGTGCTCCGGTCCGACGTCATCGCATTCCAGCCCAGCTTCGACGACCTCTCCACGCCCCTCTTCGACGTCACATTCTGTGTTCTCGATCTCGAGACCACGGGCGGCTCCCCGGCTACGTGTGAGATAACCGAGATAGGGGCGGTGAAGTACCGGGGCGGCGACCTCCTCGGCACCTTTCAGACCTTGGTCGACCCGGGGCTCCCGATCCCGCCGTCGATCACGATCCTCACCGGGATAACCCAGGCGATGGTGATCGACGCTCCGGATATCGCCACGGCGCTCCCTTCGTTCCTCGAGTTCATCGGCGACTCGGTGATCGTGGGGCACAACGTCCGATTCGACCTCTCGTTCCTGAATGCGGCGGCGATCCGTTTCGGCTACGGCAGACTCCCCAACCAGTCCACGGACACGGCGGGGCTGGCGCGACGACTGGTGCGCACGGAGGTGCGCAACCTCCGCCTGCAGAGCCTGGCTGCCCACTTCCGCAGCCCAACGGTCCCCAATCACCGGGCGCTGGAGGACGCCAGGGCCACCGCCCATGTCTTCCATGCCCTCCTGGAGCGGGCCGGGTCCCTCGGTGTCACCAACCTCGACGACCTCCTCCAGCTCCCGACCGCGAGGGGCAGTGCCCACTACGCCAAGATCGGTCTCACCGAATCCCTCCCCCGGAGCCCCGGCGTCTACATCTTCAAGGACCGCAACGGCGTCCCCATCTACATCGGCAAGGCGTCCAACCTCCGGGCCCGGGTGCGCCAGTACTTCTATGGAGACACCCGCAGATCGGTCTCCTACATCCTCAAGGAGCTGGACTCGATCGACCATCGGGTGTGCGAAACGGTCCTCGAGGCCGAGATCACGGAGGTGAGGCTCATCCACGCCCACCGCCCACGTCACAACCGCCGTTCCCGCCCACCCAAGACCGCCCACTACGTCAAGCTGACCGACGAGGAGTTCCCCCGGCTCTCTGTCGTGCGAACGATCCGCCCAGACGCTCTCGCCTATCTCGGGCCGTTCCGCTCCAAGAAGGCTGCCGACGACCTGGTCGCCGCCATCTGGGACGCCCTTCCCATCCGACGCTGCCGTGGCCGCTCGGGCATCCGCACCGGGAAGTGCGCTGCGGCCCAGCTGGGGCTGGCCAGCTGCCCGTGTGACGGCAGCCTCGACCCGGCGGTGTACGCCGGAGTAGTCGCCGAGCTGATCGGCGCGATCGCCGGCGATCCGGCGCCACTTCTGGACCGGCTGGCCGAGCGGATGCGACGAATGTCCATGCAGCAGCGGTACGAGGAAGCCGCCTGGGCGCGGGATCGGCACGATGCCCTGGTGCGCGCCCTGCGCCGGAGATGGGAGTGGCGTGCCCTGGCCGGCGCCGGCTGGATGGAGCTCGAGCACTCGGACGGGACCGTGGCCGTGGTCGATCACGGCACCCTGGTGGAGACCCGTGGCCCGGGCCGGCCAACGGGGCTCCACCCCGTCGAGACGGCGCTATCGGAGTCGTCCGAGGTGCCGCCCACGGTCGAGGCCGCCGAGGAAGCGGCCATCCTGTGGTCGTGGATGGAATCGAACCGGGTGAGGCTGCTGGAGTGCACCGGGACCCTGGCCTATCCGTGGCGGCGCCCTGAGCGGCTGGCCGTGGCCCGCCGCGCCGCCTGACCGACTTGAGCGGCGGCCAGGGGCGCGTGAGACTCGCGCCGTGGCCAGCATCGTCGCATTCCAGGGTGTCGGGGTCTCCCTGGGCGGGAGGCCCGTCCTCCGCGACCTGGACTTCGAGGTCGGCCCCGGCGAGTCCCTGGGGGTGTCCGGGCCCAACGGCGCCGGAAAGACCACCCTGGTGCGGACGGCGGCAACGCTCACCCGGCCCGACCTGGGGAGTTTGAGCTTCTTCGGAAGCGAGCCAGGTCACGAGGACCTACGCGCGGTGCGTGCCTCGATCGGGCTGATCGGTCATCAACCGGCCCTCATCCCCGGTCTCACCCTCGCAGAGAACCTGGAGCACGTGGCACGTCTCTCCGGCATCGACCTCGACCGAGTCCTGCGGGCTCTGGATGTCGTCGGGCTCTCCGGGGCGGCGGATCGACGCGCCGAGAATTGCTCATTCGGTATGAGACGTCGCGTCGAGATCGCCCATGTCCTCCTCACCCGACCCCGGCTGCTCCTCCTCGACGAGGCGTCGTCCGGTCTGGACGACTCGGCCAGGGATCTGATCTCGGCGCTCCTCCGATCGGTGCTGGGGCGTGGTGGCGCTGCCATCGTCGTCTCTCATGACCGCGGCTACCTCGCAGACCTCTGTGGTAGGACGATGACCCTGGAATCGGGAAGGCTGGTGGCATGACCTTCTGGCGCCAGGCTCTGGAGATCGCACGCGTCGACTTGATCGTGGAGCGACGTCTCGGCGACACCGTGCGCATCGTCCTCCCCTTCGCCGTGGCCGCGTTGTTGATCTTCCCTCTGGCGCTCGACGTCCAGATCGCCATCCTGTCGGACGTCGGGCTGGGGATCTTCTGGGCGATCGGGGTGCTCTTCGGGATGCAGGTGGCCCTGCGTCAGTCGGCGACAGACACTTCCGAGCGCCGGGATCTGCAGATGCTGCTCGGCCTCGACCCCGCCGCCCGTTTCGCCGGACGGGCGATCTCGGGCTCGATGCTCATGATCGGGTTTCTCGTCGTGCTGGCCACGGCCACCTTGATCCTGTTCGACCCGGCGATAACCCCGGGCGGCTGGCCGGTGTTGGCCCTTTCGACCGTCCTGGCCGGGATCGGCCTCACCGAGCTCGGCACCATCGCCGGTGAGGTGACCACCGGTCTTCGATCACGCAGCGCGCTGGCCTCTCTGATCGTGGCGCCACTGGCACTGCCCCTGGTGGTGGGGGCCGCCCAGTCGGTGCAGGCACTATCCCGTGGCACCGGTATCCTGCCCTGGATACTTCTTCTCGTCACCAGTGACCTGGCCCTGGCCGTAGCCGGGGTCGCCCTGGCCAAACCCCTCGAGGAAGCGACACGATGACACGAGTGCGAGTGCTGATGAGCGTGGCCGCCGTCGCGGTTGGCGTCGGCCTCTGGTTCGCCCTCACCGCCCCACCCGATGCCGTCCAGGGCGACTTCTCCAAGCTGCTTGGCATCCATCCGCCCGCGATGTGGCTCGCCTTCCTCGCCTTCGGTGTCACCGCGCTGGGGTCGATCATGTGGCTGGTCCGCCGCACCGACCGTTGGGACCGCCTCGCCGCCGCCTCGGCCGAGGTGGGAGTGGTGTTCACCGCCATCGGCCTGTTCACCGGCATGGTGTGGGGCCAGGCAGTGTGGGGCACCGCCTGGGATTGGCAGGACCCCCGACTGATGAGCACAGCGGTGATGTTCCTCGTCTATCTGGGCTACATCGCCCTGCGCAACGCCACCGACGACCCCCCCGCCCGGGCCCGGCGCTCCGCGATCCTGGGAGCCGTGGCCGTGATCCAGGTTCCCCTGGTCTATTTCTCCGTCAACCTTTTCCGCACTCTGCATCAGACACAGTCGATCCGGCCCGACGGCTCGACGATGCCCGACGAGATGCTGATCGCGATGCTGATCAACATGGCCGCCTTCACCGTCCTCTACGTCGCCTTGATGGCCGCCCGGCTCGAGGTGGCGAAGGTCGAGGCCGATCGCGACCCGGAGACCGCCATGGCCGGCGACGCCGTGCGCCCGCCCCGTCTCAACGAGGTGGAGGATGTCTGACATCGTCGTAGTCGCCGGCACGTTCGCAATCTCGTACGCGGCGATCATCGCCTACGCCGTCTACCTCCACCTGCGGAGGAGACGGGCGAGCAGCTGACCTGATGGGACAGCGGCAGTTCGTCCTCTTCGGCATCGCAGGAGTGGCCGCCCTGGTGGTGGCGATCACGGTCGCCGGGCTCAATGACAACCTGACTTACTACCTGTACCCCAACGAGGCCGTGACGCAGCGGGCCGACTTCCCCGACGGGGAGAGGTTCCGGCTCGCCGGCCAGGTCGTCGTCGGCTCGCTCTCCGAGGACGGCGACGATCTGGTGTTCGACGTCACCGACGGCTCGGCAACAATCCCCGTGGTCTTGGTGAACAGCCCGCCTGCCCTGTTCGACGAGGAGATCCCGGTGCTGCTCGAGGGCTATTGGAGCGGTGACCGGTTCACCGCCGAGAGCGCCTTGATCAGGCACTCCGAGAACTACGAGGTTCCCGCCGAGGGGAACTACGAGGAAGGCTGATGCTTGCCCTCCTGGGCTCGGCAGGGATGGTGGTGGCCCTCGCCGGAGCGGCCCTGCTCACCGCCCGGGGGATAGCCGAGGCCCGGAGGGGAGAGCGCCGGAACCTGGAGGGAGCCGCCCGGCTCCTGCTCGCCGGTGCCGTCGTGACCATGGGCACGATGATCCTCGCGCTTCGCACCGACGAATTCTCCCTCGTCTACACCGCCAACCATCACGCCCGGGCCACACCGTTTCCCTTCGACGTGGCCACCGCCTGGGCCGCGCTCGAGGGGTCGATCGTCCTATGGGGACTGGTGCTCGCCGGATACACCTGGATGGTCCTCCGTCGCCATCGGCGCTCCCCCGACTCGCTGAGTGCTGCGGCCCTGGCGGTCATGGGAGCCGTCGCGGTGTTCTTCTTCGGGCTGATGATCAGTGTCGCCAACCCCTTCGAGACCTGCGTCCAGGCAGCGGAGGCGGGCTGTCTTCAGTCTTCACCCTGGCCCTTCGCCGCAGTCGATGCCCCGGCCGACGGTCCCGGTCCAAACCGCCTCCTGCAGAACCACCTCATGATGGCGTTCCACCCCCCCATCCTCTATCTGGGATATGTCGGGATGACCGTGCCCTTCTCCTACGCCATCGGCGCTCTCGCCATGGGGGTGCCCGGTCCGGAGTGGCTGAGACGCAGCCACCGCTCCACGCTGGTGGCCTGGTCGTTCCTCACCCTCGGCATCCTGTTGGGAGGCTGGTGGGCGTACGAGGTCCTCTCCTGGGGCGGCTACTGGGCCTGGGATCCGGTGGAGAACGCCTCGCTCATGCCCTGGCTGACGGCAACCGCCTTCCTTCACTCCGGAATCGTCCAGCAGCGGCGGGGGATGCTCCAGGCCTGGAACCTGATCCTGGTGATCAGCACCTTCTCTCTCACCATCCTGGGAACGTTCCTGACCAGGTCGGGGACGATCAACTCTGTCCACTCGTTCACACAGTCGGCGATCGGTCCGGTGCTGCTGGGCTTCCTGGTCGTGACGCTGGTGGGATCGTTCCTGCTCTTCTCCGCGCGGTCCGAAGTGGTGTCCACCTCGCCGCGTCTCGAGTCACTGGTGTCCAGGGAAGGGACCTTCCTCGTCAACAACCTGTTACTCAGCGTCTACGCCTTCGTCGTGCTGGTCGGCACCGTGTACCCCCTGGTGCTCGAGGCATTCACCGGCACCCAGGTGGGTGTGGGCGAGCCCTTCTTCAACCGGATCGCGGTTCCCTTGTCTTTCCTGCTCCTCCTGGTGATGGGTTTCGGCCCGGTCACACCGTGGCGGACCACCGAGCCCGCCACCCTGTGGCGGAGGACCCGGGGACCGGCCACCGCCGCGCTCGGCATCGGGCTGCTCACCGCGGTCACCGTGAGCCGGAACGGCTGGGTGGTGTTGTCGGTGACGCTGGGAGTGTTCGTCGTCGGGTGTCTCGTCGCACTGCTCCTGGAGCAGTCCCGGCGCCGGAGCGTCAAGACAGGCCAACCACTGGGTGCCGCCCTGCGCACGGTGATCACCGGGGATGGCGCCTTCTGGGCGGGTCAGCTCAGCCATGCGGGAGTGGTGCTTGTCGCCATCGGGATCGCCTTCGCGGCCAACATGGGCGCCCATCTCGAGACGCAGCTGGCGCCAGGTGAGTCGGTCGAGTTCGGCGGATACACCGTGACCTATGAGTCGCCCTTCCTCGAGGAGCAGGTGTCCAAGACCACCCTGGGTGCCCGGCTCACCGTGACCAGGGGCGACTCGTTCGTCGGCCAGGTGAGGCCGGCGGCGAACTTCTTCGGCGGAGACGAGGCGGGGGTCAGCACACCCGATGTGCTGCACCGGCCTGATGGGGATCTCTACGTCACCCTGCTCGACATCCCGGGTGAGGACCCGACCGTCACCATCTCCTTCGACACCTCGCCCGTCATCTGGGTGCTGTGGCTCGGGGGGCTGGTAACGGTGGCCGGCGGGTTGACGGCCATGGCGGCTCGACGTCGGGAGCGACGCCCGGTGACCGACGCCGTCACCGCCGATGTCTGAGCGCTTCCGCAGTCTGTTGTTCGCCGCACTGGTGGTGGCGATGGCGGGTGTGTTGACCGTCCTGATCGTCACCAACCCGTCACAGGTCGACCGGGTGACAGCTATCGGGGAGCGGATCAAGTGCCCGGTCTGTCAGGGAGAGTCGATCGCCAACTCCCCCGCTCCCATGGCCCGGGACATGATGGCCCTGGTGGCCGAGCGGGTGGAAGCCGGTCAAAGCGACCAGGAGATCATCGACGAGCTGCTCGCCTCCTACAGCGGCGCGGTCCTTCTCGACCCGCCTGCGTCCGGGGCGACACTCGTCCTCTGGGTCGCCCCGGTCGTGGCCGTCGTCCTCGGGGCGGTGGTGATCTGGTACTGGCGGACCCGGCCTCCGACATCCGACCTCGACGGATCTTCGGGCGCGGGCACCCGTCCCCGACGCCTGGTCCCGTTGCTCGTGCTCGGTGTCGCCTTTGCCGGCACCGTCGTCGCCGCCGTCCTCTTCATCCAGGAAGACAACGGCCCCGCCTCCGGTGTGGCCGCACTCGGTGACCAGGACCTGGAGGACGTCTCCAACGAGACCATGGAGGCGGTGATCGCCGCCAACGCAGACCATCCGGAGGTCGACGGGATGCGTCTCGCCCTGGCCGAGCGCTACTTCGAGGCCGGGGACTTCTCCTCGGCATTCCCTCACTATCTGGCAGTGGCTGAATCGGAAGACGCCGCCCAGGGACAGGTGGTCACGGCGCTGATCAGGCTGGGCACCATGGCCTGGGAGGGCAACGGAGAGGTCGAGACGGCGATCGGTCTCTTCGACCAGGCACTGGCGGTGGACCCGGAGTCCACGACCGCCCGCTATCTCAAGGGGCAGGTCCTCTGGTGCGGCGCCGGAGAGATCGAAGCCGCCGAGGCCCTCTTCGCCGAGGTGGCGGCCGACCCCGATCTCGGGGACCAGCCCCGTGCCGTGGTCGAGGACGACCTGGCGGCGGTGAGGGCCGGGGAGAGCTGCGTGTGAGCGGGAGATGGCTGCGTTGGGCCGGGTATGCAGTGGCACTCGGCGCCGTCGCCTTCGCGGTCGTGCTCGCCTCCCGATTCGGCACCGACCCCGGACTTGTCGCGTCGCCGTTGCTGGGCCGCCCGGCGCCCGAATTCTCGCTGGCGCCTCTCGACGGGGGTGAGGAGGTGACCCTTGCCGACCTGCGCGGGGACATCGTCGTGGTCAACTTCTTCGCCTCGTGGTGCCCGGAGTGCCGTGCGGAGCACGAGGCCCTCATTGCCACTGCCGACGCCTTCGCCGACCGCGGGGTGACCTTCGTCCAGATCGCATATCAGGAGAGCCCTCCGGCCTCGATCTCCTGGCTCGACGAGGCCGGGCGCTCCGAGACGACGCACTATCTGGCTGACCCCGGAAGCCGCACCGCGATCGCCTACGGGGTGTTCGGCATCCCGGAGACCTTCTTCATCGACGAGACCGGCGTGGTGGTGGGAAAGATCATCGGCGAGTCCGACGCCTTCGTCCTCGGCGGAGCCATCGACGCCATCCTCCGGGGCGAGAGCCCGGGACAGAGCGTCACCGGTGACACCCGGCAGGCCCCCGAGGGCTAGGCCTGCAGCGGCCCGTGCCCTCGATAATCAGGAGAGCACGGACGATCGTCCAGGTACGTTGCACCCATGGACTTCACCATGTACCCGGAGCTCACCGCCTCCGACATCAACCGCGCCGCCCGCTGGTACCGGGAGAAGTTGGGTCTGGAGCCGGTCGCGCACGGCGGGGAGCCGATCCCCCCTGGCGAGATGCCCGAGGTCTTCGACTCTCAGCTCCTCTACGACACCGGGTCCGCCAAGTTCGGGATCTACGAGTCGGACCACGCCGGCAAGAACAAGGCAACGGCGGCACGTCTGGTGACGCCCGATTTCGACGCCGCTTTCGCCGAGCTCGCCTCGCGAGGGGTGGTGTTCGAGGACTACGACTATGGAGACGACTTCCGCACCGTCGACGGAGTCCTCACCTCTCCTGACGGCGAGCGCACGTGTTGGTTCACCGACTCGGAGGGCAACATCCTCGCCCTGGGCTCGTCGGACTGAGACGCGAGAGCTACTGGCGTCCGTCGATGACCGTCAGGGTCACCTCGGGGAAGGTCACCGTGTCCAGGGCTGCCGTGCCCGTGCCCAGCAGGAAGACGTCGAAGAAACCGAGCAGGTAGTTGTCGATGATCGGGATGACCCTGCCCGCGGGGATCGGCCCCTTGAGGTCGAACTGGGCGGCCAGCGGGGTGAGCAGCGGTGCCATCGCGAAGTCGTTGTGCCCGGCGCCATCGATGTCCATCCAGTAGGTCACCGACGCTCCCCTGGCGGCGATGCCGGCGAGGAGGGCGTCATTGGGCGTGTCGACCCAGCCCTCAGATCTCATGTAGAACGCGGGGCGGTCCATGGTCAGCCGCAGCTCGTCCTCGGTGAGCGGAGCGACCCAGGGATCCATTCCGAGGACCGCGGCGCATCTCTCCTCCTCGAGACAGACCTTGACCGCGGCGCCCCCGCCTGCCCCGTGGCCGTAGATCCCGATCCGGTTGAGATCGACGCTGGCGGCGAGGTCGGCGAACGGCCCGCTCTCCCCCTCCTCCAGGGCGTCGAGGATGGTCACGATGTCACCGGCGAGGGTGAACACCAGATCGGTTGCCGCGGTCTCATATGCCTCCGGCTCGACCTCGGCCGGGTCGGGAAGTGCGTTGGGATCCTGATGGGCGACCTGGCCCTCCCCGAGAACCGTGGCGGCCGCCACGTACGTGTGGTCGGCCGCGATCACGATGTAGCCGTTGGAGACCAGGGACTCGATCTGGTTGAGGGCGATGCTGCGGGTGCCCTGCCAGCCGTGGCTGTAGATGATCACGGGGAACGTGCCGCCTGCCACGGGTCGGCCGACCCCGGCCTCACCCCGGGTGTATCGGGTGTGGTCGAGGAACCACGAGGGGAGGCCGAGGTTGCGTGCCACGGCGGGCAGCACCACCTCCCAATCGGCGCTCCACGACTCCCTCTCCGCGTCGGTGCCTGCACGCGCCGGATACCAGACCTGCGCGACGAACTCACGAGGCACCCCCGGGGTCGGTCCGTACAGCTCGTCGCGGGCACGGTCGATCAACGAGACGGTCATGGTCCCCATCGGCTCGGGGCCCGAGGGGGCAGGCAACCGGGGAACGGGCAGGATCACCGGAAGTACCCCGGCGAGGACGATGCCCAGGGTGCCGAAGATCCCTCGTGCCGTCCTCCGCGTCCAGTTGAACCGGCGGTCGATGAAGATGACATCACCGACCGCGAGACCCACCGCCACCAGGTAGAGAGGGATCATCTGCCACCGGTATCCCTCGATCTGGAGATGTGCGATCAAGGCCCCGGTGAGAAGCAGCGCGACGATGCCGCGGCGGGGTCTCACTCCGAACACCACCGGCCACCCCACCGCGAACACGGCGGCGAAAGTCAGGAGAAACTCGAAGCGTCTCAATGGGGTGCGCTGAGGTTAAGACGCAGGCTCGCCCAAGACGGGTTGGGTCGTGTCAGCCGATCGATCCCCAGGCATTCGGGATCCTGGTGCCCTGATGGAAGACGAGTCGCCATCCAGAGGCATCCCGGATCCACACCGAGGAGCGGCGCGCCTCCTGTCCGGCCTGTCCGACGGTGCGATAGGTGACCAGGGCGGTGTCCGTGCCGAGCTGACGGACGGCGAAGTCCCTCACCATCACCGGCGCCGGTCGCTCATCGACCATCATCTCGATGAGCATCTGCTTCTCGTAGACCGAGCCGGAGCTCCCGAATTCGACGAAGTCGTCGTGAAGCAGGTCCCCGAGCCGCTTCGAGTCGGAGCGCGTCTCAGGGTCGAGCAGTTCCAGCTCGCGCCGGCGCAGCTCCTCGTACCAGCGGTGCTTGCGCAAGCTGCTCCCAATGATCGCCATGGCCCTCCCCTGTTTCCCTGAGTCACCAGACTAGAGGGTCAGTCAACCCCCGAGGGCGACGAGACGATCGAGGGAGGCCCGGATCTCGTCCTCGGCACGGAGACCGTCCCACGCCTCGACAACGGTCCGATCCGCCGCGATCAACACGGTCACCGGCTGATAGACGACGCCGTAGAGCCGGAAGATCTCCTCCTCCTCGTCGAGACCCCACATGATCCGACCCGACGTCAAGAGCTCCTCCGCCCGGGAACGGGTGGCGCCGAGGTCTGCCTTCCAGGCCGGGGCGACGAAGTCGACCCGGTCGCCGTACTCAGCCGCCAGGTTGTCGACGACGGGCAACTCCCGTCGACACGTCGGTCACCACTCGGCCCAGAAGACCAGGTAGACCGGCTTGGCTCCCTCCGAAAGTGTGTAGACGCCGCCGTCACCGAGCTCCAATGTGAAGTCCGGGGCGACGGGGCGGCCCGAGGTGGTCTCGGTGGGCGCGACGGTGCTCGTCGTGACACTGGTGGAGGGCTGCGCCGAAGTGGTAGATGTGCCCGGGCTCGTGGTTGGGGTCCCCTCGGAACCGCCGGGCCCGGTGGAGCACGCGCCAATGATGAGAGCGAGGGTGGCCAGCACCTTCAGGCTGCTTCTCACCGGTTGAACGGTACAGGCGACCGGGTTTGTCCAGCGTAAAGACGATATGGCACTGGGCGGCCGGCATTCTTTGTAGAATCTTCCATCCCTTGCCAGACACCTTCTTGTATTTCGCCTACGGGTCTCTGCTCGACCCTGATCGCATCTCCGAGGCGGCACCAGGGTCCCGGTTCCTCTTCACGGCTCATTTCCCGGAGACCAGGCTGGACTTCGTGGCAGCCGAGGACGGCCCGGTGCCTACATTGGTCAAGGAGGGCGGTCACACGGTTTGGGGCGGGGTGTTCGAGATCCCCGACGAGCATCGTGGCTCACTGGCCGAAGCGGAGCGATCCGAGGGACGTGTCCCTGGCTTCGACGTCAAGGCCGTCGATCGGGAAGGCAACAAGTACGACTGTCTGACCTTCGTCGCCGTCGAACCGCCAAACGGCATGCTTCGACCGACACCCGAGTACCTGGCGGCGATGGTCAGAGGCGCCCGGCACTGGAACCTGCCGGCCGGCTGGGTGATGGGTCTCGAGGACCTCGCCGAAGACCCGCTGTTCTCCTGATCTGCCCGGGGCCCCCCGGGTAGGGGACCCCGAGCAGGAATTCATCAGCCGACTTCCTCGACCTCGGCCACCGGGAACAAGCGGTACAGGGCCCAGGCGACGATCGCACCGATCAGCGGGGCGTAGATGTAGACCCATAGCTCGGAGCCGACTCCCCCGCCGACGACGGCCGGGCCGAACGACCGCGCCGGGTTCACCGACGCACCCGAGAACGGGATCCCGGCCAGATGCACGCCGACCAGGGTCAAGGCGATCGCGGTTGGGGCGTGATGACCCCGGCTCCTCGTGTAACTGGTCGTGGTCATGATCACCCATACGAAGACCGCGGTCAGAGTCACCTCGGCGACGATCGCCGTGGTGAGGTCGGTGTAGGTCGTCGCCGTTCCCGCCACCGCGTCACGGCCTCCCGCCGCACCGAGGACGATCAGGGATCCGACGGTGGCACCGGCGAACTGGGCAACCCAGTAGCCGATGGCGTCGGTCAGAGAGATTCGGCCGTCGAGCAGCATCGCCAGTGTCACCGCCGGGTTGAAATGAGCCCCGGAGATGTGCCCGACGACCCAGATCCCGGCTAGCAGGGCCAGACCGAAGGCAAACCCGATGGCGATCATCTCCGCGGCGCCATTGGCGCCTCCGACGGCGAGTATCCCCATGCTCCCCAGTGCGACGAGGATCATGGTCCCGAGCAGCTCTGCGAGGTACTTGTTGATAACCAAGGCATCCCTCCTCTGGATGATTCGGGTATTCGACCTTCGGTCGTCCCGAAACGTTGCCATCAGGCTATTTCCGGCTTTGTCGGCTCCCCGGATTTCGGGGCTGGGCACGTCTTCGTGCCAAGATCGCCCTCGTGCTCGCCGCGCTCAACGTCGGAGCCGTCCTGCTCGGGGTGGCCACGGGCGGCCTGGCAGCTTCACTGCTGGGCTTGCTCGTGGGCGGCGTCCTGGCTCTGATCGGCCTCGAGGAAGGGCCCGGGATCGGGTTGGCGATCGGGGTGTTGGCCGGTCTCTCCGCAGGCGGCTGGGTCGCCGGGTCCCGCTCCCGGCACTCTCATCGATTCCACGGGATGGTCACCGGTCTGGTGCTCGCCTTCCTGATCCTGGTCGTCGCCCGTCTCGGCGGGAGCCCGGCCCCCACGCCGACGGTGCTCTGGCTGGCGGTGGTGGCCGTCGCAGTTGCCGGGACTGCGGGGTGGCTGGGAGGCAGGAGACGTCCCGGTCCCGGGTAGAATTCGATGACGAGCCCGTCGGACGGCCGCGGTCCTCGGACCGAGGAAAGTCCGGACTCCACAGGGCAGGGTGCTGGATAACTTCCAGGCGGGGCGACCCGACGGAAAGTGCAGCAGAGAGCAGACCGCCGATGGCCCGTTCGGGCACAGGCAAGGGTGAAACGGTGGTGTAAGAGACCACCAGCGTCGCCGGCAACGGCGGCGGCTCGGCAAACCCCACCCGGAGCAAGGCCAAGCAGGGACCCGGTTGCCCGCCGAATGGTCCCGGGTAGGCCGCTAGAGCGGGTCGGTGACGACCCGTCGAGATGGATGGCCGTCCTCGACAGAATCCGGCTTACAGATGGGCTCGAGACGTGGAGAGGCCCCGAAAGGGGCCTCTCCTCATTCCGATTGCCCGCGGTTTAGCCTCAAAGCAGAGGGAGCACACCATTGTCAGGATCCGAATGGTGGCGATTCTGGTCCGCTGACTCTTGGAAGACGTGGTGGGCTCGTCGACCACCCTGGAGAGAGCACAAGACAGAACTGCGCAGACGCAGGGCATCGAACCAGGAGGTCCCGGCGCGGGTCGCTCCACCGAGACCGATCTCCCCCGCCTGGATACCCGCCGCAGTGCTGGTCGTCGTCCCGTTCCTCACGGATGCGGACACGACATCGACGACGACCTCGGGTGAGCCGAGCACGCTCCTCCCGGCCGGGGCCGAGACCGCCACTGTCGTGTCGATCACCGATGGGGACACCCTCCGTCTCCAACTCGCCGACGGGACGCTCGAGTCGGTCCGGCTCATCGGCATCAACACCCCCGAGGCGTCTGAGTGCTGGGCCGATGAGGCGGTGCTGGCGCTCGCCGACCTGACCCCCGTGCGCAGCCAGGTCGGGATCACGGCCGACACGTCGAATCGCGACCAGTTCGACCGGCTCCTCCGCTATCTCTGGGTGGGCGACATGTCGATAAACGTGGAGATGGTCCGCCGAGGTGCAGCCGTGAGCCGCCGCTACCCACCGGACACCGCGATGACCGACCGGCTGGAGCAGGCTCAATCCGAGGCTCGGGAGGCACGGAGAGGCCTGTGGGCGCCTGACGCCTGTGGTGCCGGTGCCGACGCAGAGCTCATCATCACCGAGCTCGGCTACGACCCGCCCGGTGACGACAATCGAGACCTCAACGAGGAGTACATCCGAATTCGCAACGAAGGGGACAGCGCCACCGACATGAGCGGATGGACCATCAAGGACGAGAGCTCGTCCAACCGCTACACCTTCCCTGCGGGCTTCTCCATCGCACCCGGAGAGACGGTCACGATCCACTCCGGCTGCGGCGATGACTTCGACACCCGGCTCTTCTGGTGCTCGGTCGACTCAGCGGTGTGGAACAACGACGGAGACACCGCGTTTCTCATCGATGCCGCCGGCAACACCCACACGACCCACACCTACGAGCCTTGAGACCATGATGCCGTCCAGGCAGCCGCCGACTGCCCACCCCTGGGGGGATGCGGACACTCCCTATCTCGAGATCGGGGGCGAAGAGCCGACCCGCCTCCTCGCAGAGACCTTCTACGACGTCATCGAGGAGCAATCGCCGCGGCTGCGGGCGATGCTCCCCGTCGATACCAACAACACCAGGAGAAAGCTGTTCATGTATCTGAGTGGCTGGCTGGGAGGCCCCCCGCTGTACGAGGAGCGATGGGGTCATCCCCGTCTTCGGATGCGTCACCTGCCCTTCTCCATAGGCGCAGCCGAAGCCGCCGAGTGGCTGCGATGCATGGGGGTGGCTTTGGACCGCTGCGGAGTCACCGGCCAGCTCCGTGTCTTCCTCGAAGAGCGGCTCACTCCACTGGCCGAGCACATGCGCAACCAGGACGTCTGAACATGTGCGGAAGGTTCTCGATAACCGGAGACCTCGACTTCTACGCGGAGTACTTCGGGGTCGACGAGGTCCTCACCGAGGCATTGCCCAAGAGCTGGAACGTCGCACCCACCGACCCGGTCTATGTGATCGCCGAGAGTGACGGGCAGCGTCAACTCGGCTCGATGAGATGGGGACTGGTCCCACACTGGGCGAGCGACGAGAAGACGATCCACATCAACGCCAGATCGGAGACGGTTGCCACCACGGCGGCCTTTCGCGACTCCTTCGCCCGAAAGCGGTGTCTCATCCCCGCCGACGGCTTCTACGAGTGGGAGACGCCCGAGAAGGGCCGAACCCCTCACTGGGTCTACCGGGCGGACGGACATCCGATGGTGTTCGCCGGGATGTGGGCCACCCGTCTCGACCAGACGACGGGGACCTGGAAGCGAACCTGTTCCATCATCACCACCGAGGCTCGAGGAGTCATCGGGTCCATCCACGACCGGATGCCGGTCTCGCTGGTCCCCGAGGTCTGGGACGCCTGGCTCGACCGCGACCTCCGGGATCCCGAAACAGCCCTCGCCCTGCTCCGGACGATCGACCCTGAGGCGATCATGGAGCACATCGTCTCCCGGAAGGTCAACTCGGTGACGAACAACACCGAGGAGCTCCGTGACCAGGTGGAACCGGAGACCCTGTTCTGATGTCCCATCAGACGTTGCGACGCGAGCTGGGGCTGGGCGGGGCGATCGTCATCGGGCTCGGCTCGATCGTGGGGACGGGCGCCTTCGTCGCCATCGGTGTCGCCTCGGCGCGCTGGTCCGACGCAGTCGTGCTCGCCGTGCCCCTGGCGGCGGCCGTCGCCGTCTTCAACGGGCTCTCCTCGGCCTTTCTCGCCGGCAGATTCCCGGTCGCCGGTGGCACCTATGAGTACGGATATCAGACCCTCAACCCGTGGCTGGGGTTTACAGCCGGATGGCTCTTCCTCCTCGCCAAGACCGCTTCTGCGGCCACCGCCGCACTCGGAGTGGGCCTCTACCTCGGGATCCCGGGCCCGCTGATCCCGATAGCGGCCGTCGCACTCGTCACCGGCCTGGTCCTTGCCGGGATCCGCCGCACCGCAGTGGGCAACACAGTCCTCGTCGCCCTGACGATCGTCGCCATACTCTGGTTCTCCTGGGCAGGCATCGGCGAGGCCCGCCTGTCCGGCCCCGCCTTCGACTCCGGCCTCGAATTGCCCTCACTCCTGGCGGCGACCGCGTTCTTGTTCGTCGCCTACACCGGTTACGGGCGGATTGCCACGCTCGGCGAGGAGGTGAAACGTCCGGAGCGGGTCATTCCCAGGGCCGTGATCATCACCCTGGCGGTTGCGGCCTTCCTCTATCTGGCCATCGCCCTGGGAGGCAGGGCGATGGCCGGGCCGGATTGGGGTGCACGGATCGAGCTGGCACGCCTCGGCATGCCGGTCGTCACCATCGGGGCTATCACCGCCATGCTCGGCGTGCTCCTCAACCTCATACTCGGTCTGTCCCGGGTATGGCTGGCAATGGGACGACGCCACGACATGCCTGCCCGGCTGGCAAGGCTCGACCACCGATCCGAGCCCCGCCTCGCCATCCTGGTCTCCTCGGTGCTGGTGGCCGCGATCACTCTGATCGGTGATGTCGCCCTTGCTTGGGGCTTCTCGGCGATGACGGTGCTTCTCTATTACGGCATCACCAACCTGGCGGCGATCGCACTCGACCGGGCGCGTGTGACCGCCTGGATCGGGCTGGCCAGCTGTGTCTCCCTGAGTGTCTTCGTCACCCCGGGCGTGTGGCTCGCCGGCGTCGCGTCGATCGGGGTCGGCTTGCTGTGGAAGACCGGATTCCGAAAACTCAGCGTCTAGCCTGGCTCCCGCCCTGAGACGCTCGCCTGTCTCGATGTTCACCATGGCCGTGCTCGTCTCGGCCTGTTCCACCTTGGTGGGTGAGAACCCGACCCCGACCAATCCGGGAGGGTCGACCCCCTCCACGCCCGGCTCGACGGAGCCGGCCACCACCGAGCCGGGCTCCTGCATCCGCTTCACCGGCGATCACAGCTCCCCGATCGACACCGGCACCACGGCCGGGGACGCGCTCTACCTCTCGGGCGAGGTGTTCATCTGCGCTCAGGAAGTGGTCGTCGTGTCCGAGGGAGACCTGAACGAGGTGGCGGCGGCATCCCAACTCGCCGCGGCGGTATCGGGGCCCCTGCTCTTCCCCGACCCGAGGCTGGCCGCCGAGCTGGGCCGGCTCGATCCTGACGTGATCCATGTAGTCGGCAACGCCGACGTCAACACACCGTCCGGAGCCGAGGTGGTCAACCACGACACGTTCGCAGCCGTGGCGCTTGCATCGGAGAGACTCGGCACCTCCGAACGGTCGGGCGCACCGCCGGTTCCCGATGCCTCCACCGTCGTCGACACGGTGCTCGCCATCACCGCAGGCGACCGCGTCGTCGTCCCCGAGACTGCAGGGACATCGTCGACAGCGGCCCCGGGCGAGCTCGACGTGGCGGCAATCGTCGACGGGCTGGCGGTCGCCTCGGAGGCTGCCGCGATCTGGCTGGTGGAGGCGAGCAAGCCGACCACCATCCTCCTTGCCGCCTCGGCAGGCCATGCCATCGACGCCATCGTGGCCGCGGTGGACGGGTCGGACATCCTCGGCTACCCGGCACTCGCCGAGGTGATCCAGGGCCACGACCCGGCCAACCTCCGCTATGTGGGCGGTGTCGGGGAAGCCAGCGAGTGGGAGCTCTCGGTGCTCGCCAACGGACAGCAGGTCCCCGGAGGGGGATTCCACATCCTGCCCCGGGAGGGCCTCCGCCGCTACGTGGCTTTCTACGGCCACCCGGAGACTGCCGCCCTCGGAGCTCTCGGGGAACAGCCGCCGGCCGAGACCCGGGCCCGCATGGACGAGTTCGTCCAGGCATATACCGCTGACGGCGCCCAGGTCATACCCACCTTCGAGATGATCGCCACGGTGGCCAGTGCCGGCCCCGGAGAGGACGGCGACTACAGCTTCGAATGGTCGGTCGACACCTTCACACCGTGGATCGACTACGCGACCGAGAACGGCATGTACGTCATGCTCGACCTCCAGTCGGGCCGGGAGGACTTCCTGAGCCAGGCGATGTTGTATGAGGAGCTCCTGCTCAGGCCCAACGTCGGTCTGGCCCTGGACCCCGAGTGGCGGCTGACAGACACTCAGGTGCATCTGGAGCAGACCGGCACCGTCGACGCCGCCGAGGTCAACGAGACGGTCAACTGGGTCGCCGATCTGGTCAGGGACAACGGCCTTCCCCAGAAGATGATGATCGTCCATCAGTTCCGGACGGACATGATCACCAATCGCGCCGAGATCGTGCAGCGCCCCGAGATCCAGATGATCGTCCAGATGGACGGTGACGGCACCGAGGCAGAGAAGGACTCCACCTGGTCACGGCTCCACGAGGGCGCCGACGACGCCCACTGGGCCTGGGGCTGGAAGAACTTCTTCGACGAGGACGAGCCGGGCCCGCCCAGCCCCGAGAGCACCATGGGCAAGGTGCCCACCCCCGTTTACGTCAGCTACCAGTAGAGCTGGCATGATCCCGTCATGACCAAGTTCGCCTATTTCTGCGGTCACGAGCAATGGCATCCCGAGGAGATGGTGGAGCACGCTCGACTCGCCGAGGAGGTCGGGTTCGACATGGTCGTCGTGTCCGAGCACTTTCACCCCTGGGTGGACGACCAGTCGGCGTCGGGCTTCGCCTTCGCCACGATCGGAGCGATGGCCGCTGCCACCGATCACATCGAGTTCACCACGGGTGTGACCACCCCCCTGTTCCGCTACCACCCGGGAGTGGTGGCCCAGGCCGCCGCCACCCTGGATCGTCTCAGCGGTGGCCGGTTCACCCTGGGTGTGGGGACCGGCGAGAACATCAACGAGGGGCCTCTCGGCTACGAGTTCCCCGCATACGCCGAGCGCAACGCCCGCATGAGCGAGGCCCTGGAGATCATGCGTCGGCTCCTCGACGGAGAGAAGCTCGACTACCAGGGCGACTACTACACCACCGACCGGGCGAAGCTCTACTCCCCTCCCCTGGGCCCGGTCCCCATCCTCCTCGCTGCCGGCGGTCCCAAGTCTGCCGTGCTGGCCGGCGAGAAGGCTCAGGGGGTCATCACGTCGGTGAAGGACCCGGCCGAGACCATGGAGAAGGTCATCGTCCCCCTCCGTGAGGCCGCCGCCGGCGCGGGTCGGCCCGCACCGACGGTCCTGGCGACCTCGTGGTCGATCTTCGCCGGGAACGACGACGAGGCGTGGCAGGCCATCTTCTCGTGGCGGGGTCTGCGGGCCCCGGGTCGGCTCGAGGCAGTCGACCCGATGGAGCTGCGGATCAAGGCGGACGAGTTGCCCCGCGACGAGGTGTTGGGCCGCTATCGCCAGGTGGAGACGGTCGAGGAGATCGTGGACGTCTACCGCCCTCTGGTCGACGAGCTAGGGGCCGACGTGGTCGCCTTTCAGATGGCCTCGCTCGATCAGCCCGCCCTGATCCGGCTGCTCGGGCAGAACGTGCTTCCCCGACTCCGGGACTGAAGCCTCAGTTGACCCGGGTGATCAGCTCGACGAGAGCCAGGATCTGCTGGGTGACCGAGCCGGTGTTCGCCGCCATTTGCGAGGCGACCAGCAGCGACGGCACGATCTCCTGGAGTCTGACCAGGATCAGCCTGGCGTCATCGGTCTGAGTGCCCAGCAGCCGCTCCACGGGCGGGATCATCCGCTCGGCGAGGCCGGCGCCAAAAGACGCGAACAGATCGACCCGGTGCCCCTCGACGTCCTGGGTGAGCATCTGACGTTCTGCTTCTCCGTCGGGGCTCACCGTGACCTGGTGGAAGACGTGGTCCTCCTCCTCGAGTGTCCCGGATTCGGCCGCGGTCAGCTCGCCGGCCAGGAAGGTTCCCGCGCCCTGGGCGAACCCCGACCAGAAGTTGGCCGCGATCTCCTCGTCTCCGTCTCGTAGGGCCCCGGCGACCTCATCGAACGACGCTCCCTCGGCGAGTGAGGCGAGGGCGGCCTGACCTGGCACGGCAAACCGGGAAGCGGTGGCGAAGTCGCCCGCTCCGATCGCTTTCACGAGCTCGTCGATTGCCGCCACCGGCGACGCCGCCCCATCCCCTGCGGTGATGGGCTCGGTGGCGTCGGTGGTCTCCCCGTTGCAAGCCGACGTGATCGCCATCAGCAGGGCCAGGACGACTTTCGAGGCCTTCATCTCAGGTGAGCCTGCCGGTTGACAACATCTGGCGCAGGCGTTCTGGCGAGGAGAGCCCGTGGGCACGCCAGAGCCACACCAGATAGCCGGCGCCGATCGCCTCGGTGACCCATCGCCACGGATCGGATAGCGCCCTCTCCCAGGCGAGAGGCCAGAAGGGCGCCGGGCCCGGAGTCATCTCCCAACCGAAGAACGGCCAGAGGAACACATCCTGATCGAGCCACATCCCGTCGATGAGCAGGTGAAGGAGCCAGCCGATGCCCACGGCCATCAACGCCCGACGTCGTCTCCCCCGCCTCGTCGTCAGGAGGACGGCGGACATGTAGAGGCTCGGGATGATCAGTGAATGCGCCCAGAGCTCGCCGCGGGAGAAGGTGTCGGCGAGTATCAAGGTGCCGATCGGCAGGTCGATCAGATCGGGGAGAGCGGCGCCGAGGACGAGAAGCCGAACGTCCACTCTCGGGTCGCGGAAGATCCATCGAAACAGCCAGAGTGTGGCTCCGACTCGCCAGAGCAGCATGGCTCAGGCGACGAGGATCCGCCGGCAGTGGACACATCTGGGGAGCTCCGTCGAGAACGCCTCCTCCTGCTCCGCCGGGGAGAGAGCCATGTGGCACCCCCCGCAGACACCGTGGTCGTAAACCGCGATGGCCACACCTTCCTTGATGCCCCGCAGGCTGTCGTACAGCTCGAGGAGGTCCTCGGGGATGGGGCCTAGGGCCTCCTGCTTGCGCTCCTCCTTGCGGCTCAGCTCGGCGTCGATCGTCTTCCACTGGGCCTTGATCGACGACTCCAGCTCCGACTTGGCCCCCTCGACACGGGCGATCTCGCTCTCGATCTCCCGCACCCGGGATCGGGCCGGGTCGACTTCGTCGAGCAACCCAAGGACCTTCGACTCCATGGCGTCTTTCTGTCCCTTGAGGCTCTGGACCTCGAGACGGAGATGCTCGGTCTCCCGCCCGCTCATGCCTCCGGCGAAGAGACGTGTCTCGTGCTCGTCCAGCTTGATCTCGAGCAGTTGCAGCTCGCCCTCGGCTTTGTCCAGCTCCAACTCGAGCTGCCGCAGCACCCCGGCCTCCCTCTCCCTGTCCTTCTCCAGGGCCTGCACCTGCTCGTGGGTGGCTTTGTATGCCTCCAACTCCGGAAGTGTTTGGCGCTGGTCGAGGAGACGGTCGATCTGGAGGTCGATCTCCTGGAGGTCGAGGAGGTCGGAGAGGGTGGTCAGCTCCATCTGGAGCTGGAGGCTAGCCCGGTGTCAATCCCAGGTTTGTGGGTCGTGGACGGTGAGGTCGATCACGTCGAGACCGGTGACTTCGGCCAGCAATCCGACCAGGGCGGCCATCCCGGGGCGCTCGGTGGCCACGTGGCCGGGATCCACCACGGCCAGCCCGAGGTCGCGCGCCGCCACCACCCGGTGATGGGGCACGTCCCCCGTGACCAGGACTCGGGCCACCTGCGCCGACGCCTCGACGAGACCGGCCCCGGAACCAGGGACCACGGCCACGGTCTCCACCTCCTCGCTCCTGTCCCCGGAGATGCGGATGCCGACATGGCCGAAGATGTCACTGGCGATGGCGTCGACCGCGCCCAGCGTCCCCTTGAACGAACCGTATCGGCCGATGTCGGGGAGACCACTCTCGGGATCGCTACCGAACGGTCTCACATCACGGAGGTCGAACACTTCGGCCAGGGCGTCGGCGGTGCCACCGGGGGCGGCGTCGAAATCGGTGTGGGTGACCACCAGGTTGACCCCGGCCCGGATGAGCCGAAAAGAGCGGGCGGCCGGGGAGCGGCCCGTCACGATCCGTCGGGTGGGATGGAAGAGCAGCGGGTGATATGTGACCAGCAGGTCGACCGGCTCCGTCTCGACATGTGCCACGACATCGTCGGTCACCTCATGGCAGACGGCGACCGACCCCACCTCGGCACCCGGATCTCCCAACTGGATGCCCACCGGATCCCACTCCGGAGTCGCATCGGGCCGGGTCCGCTCGGCGAGGGCTTCGGCGATGTCGGCGACTGAGGGCACGGGGCGATCATCGTAGGCTCTCCGTCCGATGGACCTCCGACCCGCCCACGCCTGGCAGCCACCCGAAGGCTGGACCACACGGTTCGTCGTCATCGATTCCCACACCGGGGGCGAGCCCTTCCGGGTGGTGGTCGACGGCCCGGTCGATCTGCTCGGGGACACCGTCTTGGAGCGACGGCGGTTCGCCCAGGAGAACCTCGACCATCTCCGAAAGATGCTCATGTGGGAGCCGAGGGGCCATTCCGACATGTACGGAGCGTTGATCGGCCCACCCGCCACACCCGACGGTGATCTCTCGGTTCTCTTCATGCACAACGAGGGTTTCTCCACCATGTGCGGCCACGGGATCATCGCCCTGGCCAAGGTCGTGCTGGACACGGGAATCCTGCCCGCTTCGGAGCCGGAGACCGAGTTGGAGATCGACACCCCGGCGGGACGGGTGGTGGCGACTGCCACCGTGGTCGACGGTTCGGTCGCCCGCACCCGTTTCCGCAACGTCCCCTCTTTCGTCGACGCTCTCGATGCGGAGGTCGAGGTCCCCGGGTTGGGAACGGTCGTATACGACCTCGCCTTCGGCGGCGCCTTCTATGCATTCGTCGACGCGGCCGACATCGGTCTCGACCTCGATGACGCCGGCACCGCGATCACCGCGGGCCGGGCGATCAAACGAGCAATCGTCACCGTCGGCGAGCCTTCCCACCCCGACCACCCCGACCTCGGCTTTCTGTACGGGGTCATCTTCACCGGCCCGGGTGGTGCCGGCCCGGTGCACAGCCGCCACGTATGCGTGTTCGCCGACGGCGAGGTGGACCGCTCCCCGACCGGCACCGGGGTGAGCGCCCGTCTCGCCATCCTCCACCGGAAAGGGGAGATCGACGTCGGCGAGCCCGTCGTGATCGAGAGCATCGTCGGCAGCCGCTTCGAGGGGAGAGTGGTCGAGTTGACCGCAGTCGGCGGGCGGGAGGCGGTGATCCCGGAGGTCGCCGGATCGGCTCACATCACAGGACGTTCCGAGCTCTGGATCGACCCGAATGACCCCCTCGGCGGCGGGTTCCTGCTCCGTTAGGAGCGGACGCTGACCTTGCCGCTCGACGCAGGCACCTCTTCCACCACGCAACCCGGGATGGTGAGTGAGAAGCATGCCCCGCCGAGACGCTCGGACACCCGATACTCGGTCTCGCCACCGTGTGAATCGATCACGGCCCTCACGATCGACAGGCCGATGCCGAGACCGGGTGTGGTCGAGTCGAGCCGATGCGCCCCACGCTCGAAGTGATGCCAAATGGCAGCCTCGTAACGGGTGGGCACCCCCTCGCCGTCGTCGTGGACCTCGAAGATGAGATCGAGCTCGCGCACTCGGGCGACCACCAGGACGTGCTTCCCGCCGTACCTGACCGCATTGTTGATCAGGTTGGCCAGGGCCTGCTTGATCCGGTCCGGGTCGACCCGGACCACTACGTCGGCTTCGAAGTCCTCCTCGATCCGGCTGTCACCGGGGTCGGTGCCGCGCAGGACGGAGGTGAGGATCGTCATGGCTCGAACCTCGGCCGGCTCCACGGTCATGTAACTGGTGTCTCCACGAGCGAGCATCAACAGGTCGGCCACCAGGCGTGACATGTGCCTGGCCTGCGTGGCGGCCTCGGCGATCATCTCTCTCTGGGCGTCGACCGGGAACTCGTCGGGCTGCTCGTCGAGAAGGGTCAGGAACCCCACCATCGCGGTCAGCGGGGTGCGCAGCTCATGACTCACCGAGGCGACCAACTCCGAGCGCTTCTGGTCGACACGGCCCCGGTCCCTGTAGATCACGTAGACCTGTCGCAGGAAGATGACCACGGCGATGGCGATGACGCCGTCGAGGATCAGCACCTCGTCGCTGCCGGGGCCCAGGTTGCGGTAGGTCTGGAAGTGGACCGCCGCCAGCCACACCGCGAACAGGTACGGCCACATCAAAGCCCAGACCGGTGTCGGTGCCTCGGCGAACTCCCGCCTGCGCGGAGTCCGATCGACGATCGTCGCCGTCAGCAGCAGGAAGGCCATGGCGATCAGGTTGAGGGACCATGCCGGCTCGGCGTTCTCGAACAGCTGACCCACCCCGTTGTTGAGGAATATGAGGTCGGCCAGCACCTGGGCCCCGGCACCGAAGGCGAAGAAGGCAAGACGGGGATCCAGGTGGTAGCTGGAGCGCTTCAGGATCAGCACGAAGATCCCGACCACGAGGACGATGTCGAGGAGTGGGTAGGTGGCCGCGATCGCGGCCTCCCACCAACGGCCACCGGCGAGGGCATTCATCAGGTCCCCGAACACGTAGGTCCACACCAGGGTGGCCAGGGCGATCCCGCCCACGAGGGCGTCGATGAGTGTCAGCACCCATTCCTGGCCGCCATGGTCGAGACGAACCATCTTGTAGAGGGCGACGATGATGGCGAGATATGCGCCGAGGAAGAAGATGTCCGTCACACCGAATGCGGGAAGGTCGACGCCCAGCTCGGTGAGCAGGCCGATGACCCCGACTCCGGTGCAGATGAGGTACAGGGCTACCGCGATCCAAAGCCAGGCGGCCCGTTCCCTTTGGGCGAGTGCCCGGGAGCGCTTGTAGATGAGGGTCCCGGCGATCACGGGTGCGGTCACTAGGCCGAGAAAGCCCACCGTCTCGCCGGTCTCGGGCGCGACGAAGGTGACAGCCGCCCCGATCAGGAGAAGGGCGACTACCGGTCCCGGGAGGAGCCACCTGCCTCCTCGCACGCGAAAGGGGAAACCCACAGAGTGGTTATCGGCTCTGCGCAGCTTTTATTGAGCCTCGTCAGGGTGACGATGCCGTCGAGCTGTCCTCCCGATCGAGCGGGGTGAGGTCGACCACGTCGCCCGGACCGGCATGGGCTAGGCGGACTTCGTTGAGCCGCACCAGCATGTCCTCGATCTGGCCCTCGCTCAGATATCGGGTGACGGTGAACCGCACCCCGCCACCGCGTCGGGGGACCACGGGGAAGACCGCGCCGTTGACATAGAACCCCTGATTGGCCATGGAGGACATCGCCGAGATCGTGCTGACCGGTGTGCCCACAGGGACGAACCACAGTGGGGTCCGCTCGGTGGCCGAGAGGGGAAGGCCGATGCGGTCGGCCACATCGTGGACCAGGTCGATTCTGCGGAGCAACTCCTCCTGGAGACCGGGCAGCTCGGAGGAGAGATGGATGTCGGCCGATGCGATGCTCGCCCCGAGCGTGGCCGGAGGCAGCGGCCCGCCGAACAACATCGGGCCTCCGGTCACCTCGATCAACTCGGTCGCCGCCGGGTCCAATGTGGCCACGACCCCGCCCATGGTCCCGAACGACTTGGCCAGGCCGAATGCCATCACCAGCCTCTCGTGCCAGCCGGAGCGGTCGAGGAATTGGCCGCGGCCCATCTCACCGGACCAGCCGAACCCGTGGGCGTCGTCGCAGTAGAGCCACAGGTTGGGGCAGGCGTCCAGCAGCTCGAATAGCTGCTCGGCCGGAGCGGTGTCGCCATGCATCGAGTAGAGGCCGTCGAACACGTACCAGACCCGTCCCGGCGTGGATTCGAGATGATCGGCGATCCTCTCCACGTCGCCGTGAGGCACCTGACGAACGTCGGCGCCGTTGGCGCCGAGGATGGGAAGCACCTGGAGCAAGGAGGCATGGGCCAGGGCATCGATCAACACCGTGTCGCCCCCTCTGACCAATACCGGCAGGGCGGCGAGATGAGCCAGGGTGGTGCTCGCCGCCACGACGACGGGGGCCCCGATCATCTTCTGCAGCCGTGCCTTCAACTCCCCGTACATCCCGAGGGCGGTGTAGGCGATCGACGACGAGTAAGAGCTCCCGTAGCGACGGACGGCGTCGATGGCCGCCTCGCTGATCCGCGGGTCGTCGCCAAGACCCAGATAGGAGCACAGGCCGAAGTTGACCAGATCGTGCCCGCGCAGGTTGATCGTGTCCCCGGCGAAGTGGTCGTCTTCGATGAGCTGGCGTCCGACCCCGAGCTCGCGCGCCAGCCGTGCCGACCGGAGGAATTGGTCGAGCACGCCATCGGCACGAGTGTGGCTGAGAGACTTGGTCATTAGGGGGCGGTGGAGTGACCACCCTAAGTCACGAGTGTCTCCCTTCTGTGTCAATACCGAACACCGAACGTGGTATCCCCCCACCCATAGTGGGATTCGGCCGGTTTCCAACCGGGAGCAGCCCTTGGACGGCCCCGTATCCTGACCCGGTCTTGAACCGGATCCTCGCTCGCTCCCTGGTCTTCCTCACGTCGGCGGGAGTCCTCGTCATCGAGATCCTGGCGGCGCGGCTGCTCGCTCCCTACTTGGGGGTCAGTCTCGAGGTGTTCACCGGGATCATCGGGGTGATCCTCGCCGGCATCTCCATCGGCGCCTGGCTGGGCGGTCGTCTCGCCGACAGGTCGAGCCCCAGGACCCTGCTCGGACCCCTCTTGATCGGCGGCGGCCTCACCACGCTCGCCTCCCCCCTGATCATCGACACGGTCGGTCCCGCCCTGTCCATCGGCGCCTTCGACATCGTCTTCGCCTCCGTCGCCGGTTTCTTCGCACCGGCGGCCCTGCTCACGGCGGTCAATCCGGTGGTGGTGAAGATCCAGCTCGACTCTCTCGAGCGCACCGGGCGCGTGGTCGGCTCGTACTCGGCGATCGGGACGGCCGGCGCCATCGTCGGCACCTTTGCCACCGGATTCGTCCTCATCGCGGCCTTCCCCACCCGGCCCATCGTGGTCGCACTGGGAGTCGTCTTCACCGTGCTCGGGGTGGCGCTGTCCGCGACGCGAAGGACATGGGCATCGATGTGGCTCGTCGTGGCGGGATTGCTCTCGCTGGGCCTGTGGGCATGGGACGGGCCATGCCAATTCGAGACCACCTATCACTGCGCCGTGGTCGAGGTGGACCCGGAACGCCCGGAGGGGCGGGTCCTGCTCCTCGACCGACTCCGCAACAGCTACGTCGACCTCGCCGATCCCACCCACCTCGAGTTTCGCTACGTCCGGCTGATCGCAGACGTGATCGCGACCGCGGCCGAGCCGGGTCCCCTCCACGTGGTCTCGATCGGCGGAGGCGGGTTCACCGTGCCCCGCTACATCGAGCACACCCGGCCAGGCAGCCGGAACACGGTCCTCGAGATCGATGCCGAGCTAATCGACATCGGACATGAGCGCCTGGACCTGAGCGACACGATCGACGTGGTGGTGGACGACGCCCGCATCTCCCTGAACCGCGTGGCGAAGGGAAGCGCCGACGTGGTGGTGGGCGACGCCTACAGCGGGGCCTCGGTCCCCTGGCATCTGACCACTCTGGAGTACAACCGTCAGATCGAAGCGGTCCTGACCGGAGACGGGCTCTACATCATGAATGTCATCGACTACGGGGAGCTCGCCTTCCTCAGGGCGGAGACGGCAACGCTCATCGAGGTGTACGACGAGGTGGCGTTGTTCGCACCACCCGAGTACCTGACCGGAGAGTCGGGAGGCAACTTCATCCTGGTGTCATCCCGCGATCCGGTCGACCTCGCCGCGGTGGAGAGCCGGATCCGGGGACGCGGCGGCACCGAGATCGGGATCTCGGGCGAGCGGCTCGACCGGTTCGTCTCCGGCGCCCCAGTCCTCACCGACGACTACGCCCCGGTCGACCAGATGCTGGGCCGGGCCGGGCTCTAGTTCCGTTCGCCGTCTGTCGGGGACATCAACGCCCCTCGAGGAAATAGAACTCGTGGAACGAGGTGCATCGCCCCTCGTCGTCGAACTCGAGGAGATAGGCGTTGTGATAGGTCCGCTCCGGGTCCTCACCGGCGGCCTGGTAACGACTCCATCCGACTGCAACGGCCTTGTTCCCCTCGACCACGTAGGGGTGGTACTCGGCATCCCAGTCGTCGGGGTCGTCGGGGCTCTCCAGCCAGCTGGCGACGATCGCCTCACGTCCCCGCACTGTGTGATCCTCGCTGTCCCAGGGGCGATAGCTGTACACGGCGTCCTCGGCGAAGAGGCGGCCGACTTCTTCACCGTCGTTCGACCGCCAGGCGGCCACGTATGCGTCGAGCCAGCGCTGGACTTCGTCGTGTGTCATCGCCGGCACGGTAGCCACCGCTTGGCACCCTCACCGAGGGGGAACCAGCCGGCACACCCTCACCGTCCAAATCGCACACGCACCGAGGAGGGAAGTTTGAGACGGAATTGGAAGGGCATGAGCCTCCTGGCCATCGTCCTGGTCATGTTGATCGCGGCGTGCAGCGCCAACTCGACGGAGACGTTCTCGGAAGTGGGCGGTGCCCTGGGCTCCGGGGACGGGGCAGACGCCGGCCGAGAGGTCACCGGGAGCACCACCGCCGCATCCGGCGAGGCGACCGGTGAAGCGACCGATCTGCCACCCGAGGAGGGAGAGGGCGAAGACGACATGGGCAGCGGCGGGATCACCCCGGTCGTGCTCCCCTCGGACTTCGGCAGGGACATCATCTACACCGCCGATGTGGCGGTGGCGGTGACGGACGTGGCATCCGCAGGTGAGGAGGCGAGCCGGGCGATCTCGGGGCTGGGTGGCTTCCTCTTCGCCCAGCGCACCGTCGGCTCCCCCGAGCCGATGAGCATCCTCACCTTCAAGATCCAGCCGGAGAGCTTCCAGCAGGCCCTCTCCCGCATCGGCGAGATCGGGGAGGTCCGGTCCCAAACCGTCTCCGCCGACGACGTGACCGAGCGGGTCGTCGACCTGGAGAGCCGGATCAACACCGCGGCCGCCAGCGTGGAGCGGCTTCGCTCGCTGCTCGCCAATGCGTCCGACATCGAGACCATCGTCGAGCTTGAGAACGAGCTCCTGGCGCGGGAGACCGAGCTGGAGGGGCTGCGTGGCAGTCTGCGCACACTCCAGGAACAGGTGTCGCTGGCGACCATCGTGCTCACCCTCACCGAAGCACAGAGCCGTCCCACCATCGAGGTGGTCATGACCGGCTATCCGACCCACGACCAGGGTGCCTCCTGCCCCGGGTCGGAGGAGTTCCAGGTGGAGACCGACACCGAGACGACCGTCTGTGTCTCCATCACCAATGTGGGCGACACCTTGCTCACCGACTTCGAAGTCCGGGACCCGGTGCTCGATGTGACCCTGGACGACATGATCGTCGTCTTCGGCGAGCTCGACAGGCCCTTGGAGCCGGGCGAGTCGATGATGCTGGCGATGGAGCTGCTGCCCGAGCGCGATCTACGCAGCCGAACCACCGTCACCGCCACGCCGGTGGACGAGGACGGTGAGGAGCTGCCCGGCACCGCCTCGACAACGGTTGGCTTCTTCATCGACACGGTCGACCCCGGGGGCATCCCCGGCTTCGGTGATGGACTCGATGCGAGCTGGGATCTGCTGGTGGCGCTGGGGCGTCTGGCACTGCTCGTCGCCGGTGCCGTGCTCCCCTTCCTCTGGGTGCCGATCGTGGTGTGGATGGGCTTCCGCTTGTGGCGCAGCCGCAACGGGATCCGGCCGGCCGACGATCCCGAGAGCGTCGGCTAAGACGCCGATTGTTCGACCAAGGCGAGCTCCCGTCTCCGACGGGGGCTCGCCGTCTGCGCCATGAGGACGCCCAACGAGACCAGTGCGATACCGATCACCTCGGGGAGACCCGGCGTCTCGCCGAGAAAGACCCAGGCGAGCACGGCCACCTGGAGGAGCATCGTGTTGTTGATGGCGGCCGACTCGAGTGCGGTGAGACGTCGTAGCGAGAGATTCCACAAGGTGAACGCCAGTGCCGTGTTGACCAGGGCGAGCCACACGATGATCAGCCAGCCCCGTGCGCTCACCGTGGGTGGTCCTTCGAGGGCGAGACCCACGGCGAGGAGACAGACCGCCCCGACCCCCATGCTCAGCGCCGTCACCACGACGGCGGGGGCCGCAGCGTCCCGGTTGACATGACGGCCGAGCAAGGCGGCTACGACATTGGCGCCGAGACCTACCAGCGACGCCACCACACCGACCGGGGTGGCGCCCAGGTCGCCGGCGAAGTAGGCGACCGCTCCGGTCCCGACCAGGACCGAGCCGATGACCTGGCGGGCGGTCGACCTCTCTGCGATCGACCTCGCCCCGAGCAGGGCGACGAGCAGCGGGGTCCACGACAGGAAGACACTCGTGGTCGCCGCCGGCTGGGAATCGATGGCGACGAATTGCGCGCCCTGGGTCACGGCGTAGAACACGACGCCGAGAAGAGCAACCTCCACGTATCCACGACGGCTCAGCTTCCCGACGGCACGCCGCGGTCCGGGACGCCCGAGCACCCATGCGAGAAGGGCGATGGCCGCCAGGACGTAGCGCAGGGAGGCGAAGGTGAGCGGTTCCAGCGCCTCGTCGTCGAGGCCCCAGCGGATCAGAACCCAGGACGAGCTCCACAGGAGGGTGACGAAGAGGGCAGAGATCAAGGCCCCGGTGTGAGTGGGTCTGGCGGGCATTCGGGCTCCAATCGGCACGCGGCTGGCGGGCCGATCTCAACTCCTCGAGGCTTCTATCCCGTCAGATGCGGGCCCGATTGCCGGGCTTCGTGGCGCTCGGTCCAGACCCCTGGGCGGGCGGAACCCTAGCCACCGATATCGATCGGTCTGTCCGAGGTTAACCGGCCGCTGCGCTCACACCTCCGAGGCACTGGTGAGCCTGAAGAGGAACCGGCCGTCCTCGTAGGCGAGCTCTCCGTGGGAGGCCTCGGTCAGACCCCGCGCCAGGGCGAGACCCAGGCCGAGGTGACCGTCGGCGGGAGCGGAGTACCCGGGATTGGAGTCGACATAGGGGGCGAAGACCGCCGCAGCCCAATCCCTGGCGATCCCCGAGCCGGAGTCCTTGTACGCGATCAACGTGGTGTCCCCGACAGTGGAAACGTCGACCTCCACCGGAGGCTTCCCGTGAACGTAGGCGTTGGACACGACCTCCGCCATCGCGGTGACTATCTGGTCGGGAACACAGAGGACGAGGGCAACGCGATCCCCGGTGATCATCAAGTCCCCGGGGTCGGCGGATGCGCTCGCCCATGCCTTCTCCACCAGAGCCTCGACGGTGGCGACGCTGAGACTTCCCGGGTCGGCCGGCTGCAGGTTGGCGATCTGCTCGAGACGGCTCACGTGGTCGAGGATCTCGGAGGCGGCGAGGCCGATGTCCCGCGCCACCTGGCTGCGCTCCGGGTCGGCGTCATCGCTCTCCCGGATCAACTCGGCGTAGGCGACCAGGGGCGTCAGCGGGGTGCGCAGATGGTGGCTGACCATCCTGACGAACCTCTGCCGCTGGGTCTCGAGGTTCGCGTCGCGGGTGATGTCCACCAGGATGATCACGCCGCCACCGGCCCCGAAACGGGCGACGTGTGGCTGGATCGTCTTGGTGGTCCCCTCCGGGGTCCTCACCTTGAATCTCTGCGGGAGACGTGTCCCCGCCGGGTTCTGGATTGCACCGTCGAGAGTCAGCTTGGAGCCGTCGAGAGTCTCCACGTCGATGTCCTTCATCAGCTCGAGCAGGGTCTTGCCCTCCATGTCGGGGAACAGGTGCCGCGCCTCCGAGTTGAGCTGGGTGAAGACAAAGCCGGGCTCGCTGAACTGGATCGCCGGAATGGGGAGGCGATCGATGAGTGACTGCAGGCGTTGCTGCTCCCGCTTGACCTCGTGGAGCAGCTGTGCGCCGTTGATCGCCGAAGCCGCCATCGCCGCCGAGCCTTCGAGGACCAGGACCGTCTCCCTTGCGATCTCGTAGGGCGCAGACCACCCCGCCACGTATACCCCGACGCGCTTCTCCTCGATGACGAGGGGGACGCACACCGTCGTCGACCAGGGAAGTGTCTCGGTCCCCCCCGGCACACCGATGAGAATCGGCTCGTAGAGCACCTGCGTCGATCCCCTCCTCAGGGCCTGTTGGATCGCCCCCGGGCCGTCCATCGAAAGCTGGAGATTCCGGGACAACCAGGCCGGGGTCTCGAAGGTGTGCCCGGCGACGAGCCCCTCCCCGGACACGACGAAGAGGATCGCCCCGTCTATCCCGACCAGACGCTGGCTCCAGTCGAACAACTGCTCGACGACGCGGTCCGGATCGCCGCTGCTCATGCCGCTGACCATGCGGCCCGGACCGGGCATGCCCCAGGCACCGGTCATCGCTGCTCTCCTCCTCGGCGAGCGAACAACAACAGGCCGTCGTCTCGCTCGGTGCCGTGCTCGTGCGACAGGGCCACGAGACTCTGCGCGGCGGGTTCCCCAACACCGATCGAGGCGACCGCGCCGGAAGGCAGGTCGAGGCCGTCCGTCCAGACGGCGAGGCGAGAATCGGCGGTCCACGTGTGACGTCGGACCTGGGGCTCACCGATGTCGACGCCCATGATCCCTGGCCCGAGGAGGATGGTGTCGCCACCAGGCTCGATCCGGCCGTTGGCATCCCCTACCCCGCAGTACTCGATGCTCGAGTCGTCGATACGCGCCACCACCCCCACGGCACCACGTGTCGGGCGGGCAGCCTCGTGAGCCGTATGGACGAGCTTGTCCAGCGCCGCCGCGGGCGCGCTCTCCTCGAACACGGCGACGATCGTGGCGGATGCCTCCTCGGCCTGAGGCCCGGAGCCGAGACCGTCGAGCACCGCCAGCATGATCGTGTCCGCGTCCTCGCGGGACCACCACATGTCCCCACTGGTCGAATTGCCCTTCTTCAAGCGGTTGACCACGGTCAACTCCCAGTAGCCAGAGGGTGTCCTGTGTTCATCGGCGCTCCCACGGGTCTTCTTGATCGTGACACGGCTCCCGGTGGGCAGGGCCTCGATGGTCAGGTCGTCCATCAGCCGGCGGGCTCCCTCGAGCCCGACTCCGAGACCTGACCGGACCGTCCTCGGGACGTCGAAACCGGGTCCCTCGTCGGTGATCACCGCTTCGAAGCCTCCGGGGCCCAGGGTGAGGGCAGCCCAGCCTCGCGTCCCGTAGCGAAGGGCGTTGGAGCAGATCTCGGAGACGGCGGTCTCGATGTCAGAGGAGTGGTAGTCGTCGAACCCGGCGGTCGCCGCCATCTGTGCCGCCAGCTCGCGGGCGATGAACGCGTCCACTTCCCTGGTCAGCTGGACGAGTCGGGTCTCGACCGTCCTCAGAGCCATTTGCGCATCTCGACCCGTGTGCCCTGACCCGGTTCCGATTCGAGGTTGAACTCGTCGACCAGGGCCCGGGCACCGGAGATGCCGCGTCCAAATCCACCTGACGTGGAATAACCCCCATCGAGGACGATCTCGAGATCCTGGATTCCGGGACCCTCGTCCTCGATGATCACTTCGATGCCTCTAGTGCCCGCGTTCGACTCGCAAATCGTGAACAGCACCTGGCCCCGCTTCGCGTACAGGACCACATTGCGCACGATCTCCGACACGGCCGTGGCCAGCTTCGTCTGGTCGACCGTGCCGAACCCGACCGACCGGGCCAGTTCCCGGACCGCCCCCCGTGAGGTGACTATCGCCGCGTCGTCGTTGGTGGCGATGATGATCTCAGGCATCAGTCACGCCCGCGGAGCCATTCGAGACCTCGGTCCAGGTTGCCTTCCGTGTGGACCATGCTGAGGTCCAAGCCCAATTCGGTGAGGGTCACCGCGACCGCCGGCGCCAGACCCGTGACACACGTGCCCACACCCATCAGCTGAGCCATCGCCGCCGTGTCCCGGAGGATGCGACAGAAGTACGAGTCCACGATCTCGAGACCGCTGACGTCGATGAGGACTCCGTGCGCCGTCCGAACGGCAAGACTCTCGAGGAGGCGCTTCTGGAGGTCCTCGGCCTCCTGGTCGGAGAGATCGTCCTGGATGGAGACGATCACGTATCCCTCGAGCCTGAGGATGGGAATGTTGGCCACGGCTAGCTCCGGCGCACGTCGTAGCCGAGGGAGCTCAGGGCGTGTGCCAGGCCCGACTGCAGGTCGGGGAAGGTGGAGACGTCGGTCAGGGACACTCCCAGGCGGACCAAGGTCTGGGCGACCTTGGGGCTGATCCCCACCAACAGGGCATGCGCACCGACGAGCCGGGCTGCCTTGGTCGTCTTGATCAGGTGCTCCGCCACCGCGGTGTCGACCGTGGGGACACCCGTGATGTCGACCAGGACGAAGCGCGCCTCGGCCGCGGCGATCCGCTCCAGGAGCTGCTCCATCATCTGCTGGGCACGGGTCGAGTCGACCACACCCACCAGGGGCATGACGAGGACTTCGTCCCAGACGTTGATCACCGGAGTGGAGAGGCGACGGATGACTCGCTGGTACTCCGACTCGAGATTCTCTTCACGCTGTCCGGCGTACGCCGACCCGGCGGCGAGCAAGAAGGCCATCTCCAGGAAGCGAATCGCCTTGAACGCCCGCAACACGCGAGGGGGGTCGTCCTTGTAGGTGGACTCGATCAGGTCCACGACCGGGGCGATCAGCTCCACGAGGGCCTGGCCTATGACGTTGAACTCGAGACCCTGTTCGGCGAGAGCTGCCGTCTGCAGCTTCATGTTGGCGAGGTACTCGGTGAGGTCGCCGGAGTCGACGGCCTCCTCCAATGCTCGAATCCCCTCTTCGCTCTGCTCCTCTTCGACCTCGATGGGCTGGAGCAGGGCGGGATCGAGCTTCTCGACCATCGCACGCCGCTTCTCCAGGAGCGACGTCCGGTTGGCTCGGGAGAGCTCGATGACATCGCGAAGCCCCTGGATCTCGGCTTCGCTCAGATGGGGCTGACCGTTCGCCACTGCGCTTCCTCTCCTTCTATGTATCGCAAGAAGACTTCGACCACCTCTGGATCGAACTGCTTTTCGGCACCTGACGATATCTCCGCGACCGCCCGATCCCACGGCATTGCCGGGCGATAGGGACGAGCGGTCGTCATGGCGTCGAAGGCATCGACCACCGAGAGGATGCGTGCCTCGAACACGATCTGCTCGCCACGCAAGCCCTTCGGGTAGCCGGCGCCGTCGAACCTCTCGTGATGCTGACCCACGATCGGGCCGACGTCCGCCAGTGACTTGATCCGGCTGAGGATCTCCTCGCCGAAGGCGGCGTGGGTCTTCATCTCCTCGAACTCGCGGTCGGTGAGAGCGCCAGGCTTGTTGAGGATGGCGTCGGGGATAGCGATCTTGCCGATGTCGTGTAGCAGCCCGCCATAGGTGAGCCGGTCGAGACGCTCCCCGGTCACACCCATGCGCAGGCCCACAGCGAGCGACATCTCGGCGAGGTTGATGCAGTGACGCTCGGTGTAGGCGTCTCGACCCTCGATGAGGGCCGCCAGGACGCTCACCGTCTCCTGCAACGTCGAGCGTGACGTGTTTCTCAATGAGGCATGCTCGAGCGCCATCGAGGCCCGGGAGCGGAGCCGGTTCATCTCTTCGGCCACCGCGTCGGTGGGCGGCTCGTCGACATCCACCGCCAGGTACCCGACGATCCGATCGATCGTTCGCAAGGCGACAGTGAGACGGGTCAGACCGAGCTCGAACCTCTCGATGACCGGTTGGGGGCTCTCGGCCAGCTCCGTGAACTCGGTCATTCTGAGCTGTGTGGTCTTGTCGGCCTCCCTGCGCAGCCCGGAGCCGGTGACGGTCCAGGACCTGACCAGGACGCTGAGATCTCTGATGTGGCCAACGCTCACCACGCGCGCCGAGGAAACGCCGGCCGCGAGAACACCGATTTGGGTGATCACCCCGTCGACGTTCCCGGAGAAGGCCGAGGAATCCATTGGATCCGGCCCGAACCCGTTTGCAGCGCTCGCCACTCGCGATCCCTGTTGCTGCGGTCGCACATCGGACCATCGGCAGTCGGGCGAAGAATCTGTAACCGCCTGAGTCAGGACGCCGGCAGCCGTACCGTGAGCACCGCCCCGCCCTTGGGCCCGTTGGCGGCATGGATGGTGCCTGAGTGGGCCTCGACCAGGTCACGAGCGATGGAGAGCCCGAGCCCGGTGCCCGTGGAGTCGCCCGATCTCACGAAGCGCTCGAACACCTGCTCCAGGCGATCGGGCGGGATACCGGGACCTGTGTCGTCCACCTCGATCACCACCATCCCCGAGTCGCGTCTGGCGGTCACGGTCAATGAGCCGCCCTCGGGCATCTGATCCAGGGCATTGGAGACGAGGTTGGAGAGGACCTGTCTGATGCGATGGGGGTCGATGTCGATCTCGCCGATCCGGGGGTCGACATTCACGTGAGGGACCACCGACTGGCCCTCCAAGGTGGTCGAGAAGGATGCGATCACATCGTCGATCAGCGTCCCGAGGTCGGTCGGCTCCTTGTGCAGCTGCAGCCGACCCGCCTCGGTCAGGCTCAGCACGCGCAGGTCCTCGAGGAGACGCTCCATCAGATCCACCTCCTGGACGACATTGCGCAGGTGCCCCGGATCGTGGACCCCGTCGAGGACCGCCTCGATCTCGCCCCGGAGCACGGTCAGCGGTGTCCTCATCTCGTGCCCGAGATCGGCGAGCAGACGACGTCGACGCTCGTCCTCCTCCTCGAGCCGGGCCGCCATCCGGTTGAACGACCCGCTCGCGGCCGCCATGGGTCCCGGCTCGGTGATCTCGATCCGAACCCCGGTCTCCCCCGCGCCGAGCCGCTCGGTGGCATCGATCAGCGCACCCACCGGCCGCCAGGTGCGACCGAACCGGTTCCGGGCGAACAGCACCACCGCAACCAGGATCAGGACGGCCAGACCGCCCACCACCCAGCGCCGGGGTCCGTGGAAGGCCCCGAACACGCTCGCCATGATCGCCCCGAAGAGCGGGCCGAGGAGGAACAGGAACAGGGCGAAGCCGATGAATCGGCGGAACACGCGAGCACCCGGTCCCCAGTCGGGGCCCTGGTCGCGCATCCATGGGGGTCCCCGGTGGTACGGGTCAGGCATCGGCGAACTTGTAGCCGACGCCGTAGACGGTCAGGACGTAGGCCGGTTGGCGTGGATCACGCTCCAGCTTCTTGCGCAGGTTCTTCACATGGGCGTCGATCGCTCGCTCGTAGGACTCGAAGGAGACCCCACGGATCGCATCCAGGAGCTGGCCCCGGGTGAAGACCCGCCCTGGGCTGGAGGCGAGCACCTTGAGCAGCTCGAATTCGGAGGCGGTCAGCTCCACCCTCTCACCGGCGCGCTCCACGGTTCGCTTGGGGATGTCGATGACGAGATCTTCCGTCCTGATCAGCTCGGTCGTCACCACCCCGCTGACCCGACGGAGCACTGCTTTGACCCGTGCCACCAGCTCTCGCGGGCTGAATGGCTTGACCACGTAGTCGTCGGCGCCGAGCTCCAGACCGACGATGCGGTCGGTCTCCTCGCTGCGTGCGGTGAGCATGATGATGGGGACGGCGGACCGTCCCCGGATCGCCTTGGTCACCTCGTATCCGTCCATGCCGGGGAGCCCGAGGTCGAGCACCACCAGGTCCGGCTGATCCGATCGGGCTGCCGCCAGCGCCGCCGGCCCGCTCGTGGCCACGGTCACCTGGAAGCCCGCCTCGGTCAGGTAGTCCCTGACCAGGCGGGCGATCTTCATTTCGTCATCGACGACGAGGACCCTGGTCATCGTCGCTCAGGCTAGGTGGCGTCCTCGTCGGGCTTCGGGGACGGATCCCCCCGGTGCGCCTCCTCGTGCCATCTGGCGAGACGCTCCTCACCGGGACCGTGCCCCTCACCCCATCGGCCTGCCCAGTAGGGGCCGGGCAGGCCCCAACGGCGCGGCCCGAAGAAGAGACGGGCGATCAGGCCGAAGATGAGGAAGAAGAACAGGATCTTCAGGATCACCCCGAAGAACCCGAACCCCCAGCCGAAACCGGGGCCCCACCACCCGCCACGGAAGCCGTCGCGGGTCCCGTCGATCACCACCTGGGCGCCGTCCTCGACCAGACCCTGTTGGAATCCGGTCTGGTACAGGCCGTAGCCGATGGCTCCGAGCGCCCCGACGACGAGGAGGGTGATGAGCACGGTGCCGATCATCTTGCGTGTCATGTCTCGTTCCTTTCTGTTGGACACGTAGACATCGTCGAGCCCGAATGTGGAGACGGTGTGAAGACGCGGTGGAGGTGTCGCGAGCGACAGGCTGATAAATCTCGTCCGTACTTAGGGTGGGCTGGTCAGTGGGGTCCGGCACGGATGTCCCCGGACCTCGGAAACCGAGTGAAGGGAGCTGACATGCGCAGACGGAACAAGCTGGTGGTGATCGGCGCCGTTGCGCTTGTCCTCGCCGGAACGGCGAGCATCGCAAGTGCGGGTGGTCGTCCCCTGTCGACCGCCATGAGCGGGGCCGCGGAGGTACCGGGGCCCGGCGACCCGGACGCGACCGGACAGGCCGATTTCACGTTCAACCCCGGGCAAGACGAGATCTGTTACGACCTGAGCTGGGCGAACATCAACGGCACGGTGACTGCCGCCCACATCCACCCTGCGCCGGCCGGCGTTGCCGGACCGGTACTGGTCCCGCTGCCGCTCACCTCGTCCGCGGGGACAGGTGAGTCCAGTGGCTGTGTGGAGGTCGAACGGGCCACGGTCAAGGAGATCATGAAGAACGGGTCGAACTACTACGTGAACGTGCACAGCACGGAATTCCCTGCCGGCGCTATTCGCGGACAACTCGGCGACTGAGCGAATAGGAGAACCCGACGATGGGTGGGCGTTGACGGACTCGAACCGCCGACCCCTGCCTTGTAAGGGCAGATCAGGGATTTACGCCACCGGCCAGGTCGCCGAGAAACAGCCTCTCACCTGGGCGTTCTATGCTGAGCATTTGTCAGCGTTTCGCGTCGTTTGTCACGCTCTGACGGACAAATGACGGACAATAGGGCGCGCGAGATCGGTGATGGACCCTCCTCGAGAACACTTCACCCTCATTACTGCTCGCTGAGGTGGCGAGGTCAATTAGGAGACTGTTCTGGCGAGATCTCTGTACCGCCGCTGATTCCCCGGACGCACGGTGCATTGTCGTCATTGATTGATCATCTCTCGCCCCTTCACAACATCGTCACAAGAATGTCGATTAACACCCGACCTACCAGGTTCCCCTTGATGCCTGGGGTTCGCCCCATCGCTCACTCCATCCTGATTGCGTCCAATGGGTCGATACGTCGGACTCGGCGCAATGCGGCCCATGAGGCCAGCCCTGACGTGCTGACAGTGACAAACACTGACGCCCCGACGAGTGACCAATCAACTTCATACGTCACACCACTGGACGCCGCTTGGATCCTGAGACCCGCCAGGGCAACGATTGCGCCGACCAGCGCACCCGCTGCGGCCGCGATCAAAGACTCGAAGAGCATCTGCGCGGCGACCGCAGGCATGGGATGACCTATGGCCACGCGCATTCCAATCTCCGGAGTGCGCTCAGTCACGGTCCTGTGCATGGTTGTCCCAATGATGAGCATGCTGAAGAGCAGGACAAGGACCCCGATCCCAGTGCCTAGCCGAGCGAAAGATTGGCCAACGACGCGCTCGGCCTCGCCTAGCCTTCCAACTACCGTCGCTCTGGGCTGAGGTCCTGACCCAAGCGTCATTGCGATCGGCAAGAGTCGAGCAGCATCGTCAGCCCGGCCCCCTTCAACCTTTGCGACGATCCTCGTCGGGTGAAGGGAGCCACCCAGCGACTCGGCTCCCTCCGGCGTGATCAAGACCGATGTGTCGAGATCACGGAGAATCGGTGACGAATTTAGGATCCCAACCGCCATGAACATGCTGTCACCGACCATGAGCAGGGCTCCCGGGCTCTGGACACCGAAGTAATCAGCGGCCGTCTCTCCAAGAACCGCAACTGGGAGCGCATCGTCAGCATCCACGGCATTCAAAAACCTGCCCGCCCGGAGAGAAAGCCCCAAAACATCACTCACATCCCCAGAAATAGTTAGAACGGTGGTCGGGATCGTCGCCGGAAGCCTTGCGCCATAAACACTTGCACTTAGTGTTGGTACTTTGTGAGCGACGCCGACGAGCGCAACTTGTTGAATCAATGGGGCGTCTAATAACCTCTCAACTGCCGTATCTGCAACCGCCTCTGGCGTGTTCGAATCGAGTGAAGTCGAGAGGATTACGACGTCGGTGCCCAGGGACTGGAGCGAAGCTCGCGCACTCTCAACCGCGATTAGATTCAACCCGATGCCTGCGACCATCGCTCCTACGGCTAGCGCTGGTCCGAGGGCAAGGGCTAGGTAGCGCGTCGGTTGCGACCTAATCGCGCTTCGCGCGTAGTCAAGAATCTCCCCAAGGCTATTCATCAGCCACGACCCGACCGTCACTCATTCGAATCACACGAGATGCGTACGGAACGGCGCCTAGATCGTGGGTAGCCATGAGAACTGAACGTCCAGCTGCGACTTGCGATCTGAGCAGCTCGAAGACTTCTGATGACGAGCCGGAATCGAGATTGCCTGTTGGCTCATCTGCCAAGAGAAGGAGGGGATCGGTCACCAGAGCTCGAGCAAGGCCAGTTCTCTGCTGCTCGCCAGCAGACATCTCTGCTGGTAAATGATGCAAACGGTGACCGAGCCCGAGCGCTATCAACTGATCTCGAGCCCGCTGCTGCCTGACATCCCGACGCAAACGCCGGAACGACAGAGCACCTTCTACATTCCTGGACGCCGACAGGTACGGAATCAGTCGAGCATCCTGGAACACCATGGCGAAATGGGCACGTCGCACCTCCGACCGAGTTCGCTGGTCGTCGGCGATGTGATTGCCCATGACCCTGAGGACACCTCGAGAAGGACTAAGAAGTAGCCCGAGACTGGCTAGCAAGGTTGTCTTGCCTGACCCGGACGGCCCGACAACGAGCACGAACTCACGTGGGCCGATCTGTAACGTGACATCGCGGACGGCTGAAACCTTATTGGTGCCTCGAACATACGTATGCTCAAGCTTTATCGCTTCGATTATCGGACCGGTCAACCTCGAACCACCTCGACAATGTCTCCGTCGCCCAATGGACCGATCACTTCAACCCATGGAGGGTCCACAAGACCCAGATCCACATCCACAACAGCGCTGCTACCGTCCTCTTGGACGACCCTTAGGGCTGGACCGCCAGATTGACCGACGACAACGGCCGAAAGTGGTGCAGCGAGCGTGTTGGCCGATTCCTCTAGTACCACAACAGCTGACAATTGGGACCCGATAACCAGTCCAGAGCCGTCATCAATTGCCACGACTGCCGAGTACTCAAGGTCCCCATCCTCATTTGGAAGAGGCAACTCATCGACGGACTCAATCACGCCTGTCAAAACGGAATCTTCGACGGTCCTCAACTCGACACTGTTGCCGACGGCTACTAGGCCGACATCGTTCGGAGACAAGGACAAAGTCACCTGGTAGGAGTCGTCCACGACCGTAAGGAACTCCGACCCCGTATTGACCGAGGAGCCCACATCCACATGTAGGGCCGTCACCCGTTTTGGCCACTCTGCAATTAGAACGGATGCAGGATCGAAAATGCCTCCTGGCCGCGGGTGACCGACCGACTTCGACCAGCGTTCCACAGCTGCCGCCGTTTGACCCCCGTATCTCCCATCAGCCTGGGCTAGTAAGCCGCGGTCCACCAGTAGTTCCTGGAGACGCATCACATCAGGACCGGAGTGGCCGACAGACAGGGGGCGCCAAAATGAGCCCTCTCCGTTGACTGCCACGATCGGAACGTCGTTCACAGTGGCCACGACTTGACCCTCTTCGACGCGATCCCCAACCGCGACTGAGAGGTCTGTGACGATCCCTGACGCTGGAGAATAGAGAGGCGTAGGCGACCCACCGTCAACTCGAGCGCGAGTGACAAGTTCCTCCCGAAGCGTCCTACGCTCGATGGGCTGCCGAAGGGCGGTCGGCTCGTCGGCGTTGGGTGCCACCGGGCGCGTCGCTTCGATGATGGGCGTCAAGGCGACGCCAACGGCTACTCCAACAGCCATCAGGATGATCCAACCGAGCAGACGACCCATGCGGGCAGAGTCTACGGCTCAAGTTCTATCGGAATCCCCGCTTCCTCGGCGCACGCAGTCAAGTCATCCATCAAAGCGTCCGCCTCACCAGGATCACTCGGAATTGTTGGCGTCGGTGGGAGAAGATAGCCAAACACCGGGTGGCGATCTGGGTCATCAACCTCCCATCCTGCCTCACGCAGGCAGTTGGTCATGGTGATGGCTTGCTGGTTTTGCGCATCCACCTCGTCGGGCTCGTCGCCCTCTACCTCGCCTATTCCTGTCTCGACAATACAGCGTGCCTGTGCGGCAAGTACCTCTGGATCAGCCCAGGGGCTGTCCTGAGGTACCTCTCCAGTTGGTCTTGGACCGAGGTCATCGCTCGAGTAGCCGGCTTCCTCCAAACAGGCCGCGAGCTCTGGTTGGATCTCCCCTGGTTCCAGAGGGGTTGCTTCGCTGCATGCCGCCATCAGGAGCGCGAGAAGAACAACTCTCGCAATCCTCATCGCAGAATGCCTAGAAGGGTTCGTTGCAGTTGTTGTTCAGCGGGTACGCGTGCGAACCGTTATACCAATGGTTGAAATGGTCCGGTGTGGTTCCCGAGTGGCCATTGTAGTCCCAGTAGTCAAGATGGCCACTGTGCGTAGCGTAGTGATCGGAATGCGTGCAACCATGAGCACCGGCTGGCAAAGCCAACGGCATGGCCAACGCCATCGCCAGCAGGAGCACAACGAGTCTGTCTCATTTCGCCACCTCCTGGGAGGTCGTATACACCATCCTTCACTCCATGTCAACCATCCAAGAAGCGGTCCTAAGGCCTCAGGTCGTGAGCCACCAAACCCAGGTGCGACGATGAGCACAGCCGGGATGTCCGAGATCTAGGTGTGCAACTGGGCGAGCCCGTTCCACCGGCTCCTCTGCCACTGGCTGTCTCAGACAATCCAATGCGGCGACTCAGTGGCCGAGAGACAGGGACACCGTTTCAGATCCTCCCGACTGGGGCGCCACGGGCTGATAGTCCATCCTTAGTTGGCTACAGGCCGAGACCCCGGCTGCCCTCCATGCGCCTCTCTCGTTTCTGGCGCTCTGCGATAACTGGGCGGGCACGCCGCATGAGTTCGTCGATCTCGGCGGCTTCACCAGGGAGAGGTGGCTTGCCCTGCCGTTGCCGATCTAGGCCGAGTTCTGTCCGACGGACGACCGCGGGCTGGTCGATCCAGTCTCGAGCCAACGCCTGGGTGAGTACGTCGAGGCTGGTCTGGTTGTCTTCGGTGACGACATAGGCGTGATTGGCTTCTCGTCCTCGGGTCATCGGCGTGTAGACACCCCGGCTGTCGGTGGGGCTATCGAAGAACAAGAGAGCCACGTCGATGGTGCGGCCTTGGGTGGCGTGACTGGTTTGGGCATATCCGAGTTCCAGGTGGTGGGTTACGTACTCGGCGGGTAGCTGAACCACTCCAGTGCGGCCAGTGAGGGTGACACTTCGGTCGCGGTGAATGCTCGTGATGGTCCAGTGGTCCCGGTTCTTGACCATGAGCCCTTGGTCGGTGCGGAGAGTCCGATCGTTGCGTCGGGTGACCACTTCGTCGCCCACCAGTATCGAAGTGTCGCCAACCCGGAGCGACCGTCCGGCGAGGTCGAGTTCTTTGGCTTTGATCCGGGTTTCCTGGGCGAGTTGGTTGAGTCGAATGACGGTTTCGGTGTTGTTGGCCATCAACGCCACTTTGTCACCTCGGCTGTGTGCTTCGTGCCATGCGGCGATGATGTCGGTCTCCATCTGCTCGAGGCTGCCGCCGTGGAGTCGTCCCCTCCGGTCGTATTCGACCAGTGCGGCGGGGTCTCCGATGCGGAGACCGAGACTGGCTTTCCGCTCCCACGTATGGCCTAATCTGTGAACCTGGTCCAACTCGACTGCCCCGTGACTGTCGACGAGATGGGCGAACACGCCTCCCCTCCCGACGGCCGCGAACTGACGGGGATCCCCCACCAGGATGATCCTCCAGTTGTGTTGGTCGGCGAGTCGGAACAGCGCGGCGAGTTTGGGAGTGGAGGCGGTCGAGGCTTCGTCGACGATCACCGTGGCCCCCGCCGGGAGCTCGAATTCAGGATCGGGTGGATGGGACGGATGGGCGTGTTCGGTGAGCAGCTTGTCCAACGTGTCCGCCCGCATGCGAGTCTCGCCGGCGAGGACTTCGGCTGCCGCCGCGGTAGGAGCCACTCCAAAAACCTTGCGGCCTTGGATGGCGAGATTCAGCTTCGCTTTGGCGAGCATGGTGGTCTTCCCAGCACCTGCCGGACCGACGATCAGCTCCAACCCAGCATCACCAGCCACCGCTGCCACAGCCTCCTCCTGGCCCGGCGAGAGGTCTCCGGTGAAACGGATCGTCCGTGGTCGCCTCCTCGTCCTGACCTGGTCTCTGCGGAGCTGAGCTCGGGCTACCAGGTCCTCCTCCTCATCGAGGATCGACCTCGTGGTGAGAACCCGGTCCACCGCTGCTTCGGTTGTCGGTCGGCCATCACGCCGCAGCTGCGCACCCGCTGGGACGGGTCGGGAGATGTCCACGCAATGGCCTTCGGTAATGTCGTCGGCGAGACCATCGAGGACCTCGGTCAGTTCCACGGCACCCACAGCGGTCGTGGTGGGGATAGCGGCCGCCAGCTCTCGTACCAGTTCGGTACGCCGCCAGGACGACTGACCCTCACTCAGGGCACGCAGAGCTGCATCGCCCACTCCGATGGTCACTCGCTGGTCGATCTCATGCAGCCTCGGGACACAGCCGGTCACCCGGTCCACGAGCTGATACGGCTCATAACCCAGAGATAGAGCTCGGTTACGCCATTCCACGTGTAGCTGGGTGAGGCTGACGCCGTGAGGTTTGGCGGGTCGGCTGTCCAACACCGCCTCCCGCTCCAGCTTCCACCGCTCCCTCACCGATGGCTCACGTCCCAGGTCGCTGCGGAACCGCTCCAGCTTCACCTCAAGACGCCGTTCGACGTCGGTCGTCCGCTGGGAGAACTCAGCCGAGATCTCCTGGGGAATACCGGCAATCTCGGCAATGCCATGCTCCGGTACCTCCCACTGCACACCAATACGGCTCGTCAGCTCGGCGCGGAGGCAAGCGTGGTAGAGAGCGGAGACAGCGCGCTGGTCGACCATGAGACTGCGGGCATCCAACGCCAACCATCGGCCATCCGACGCCGGGACCCGGTTTGCGATCACCGCATGAGTATGAAGCTGAGGGTCGAGACGCCGGCTGGTGTGCTGGCGAAACAACCCCACCACCAGCCCTCCGGCGTCAACGTGCACGATTTGGCCATGACGACGAATCCGGGTGTGAGCATGATCCTCTACCCAACCCACCACCGCATCCACCGCCCCGTCATGGGCCTCGATCACCTGCTCCCGCACCTGGTCGTCGCCTACTGCAAATAGAACCGAGACCGACTTGGGAGCCGAGAAGGTGGCGTCATAACCACGAACCGACCCCTCCCCAAACCTGCGACCCAAATCTTGACGGGTCGAAGGATCCTGTCCCGCCAAAACCGCCAGAAACGCTCTGGGATCGACCTGGTCGTGGAGGCCAAGACGACCAGCCGCTCTCCCCCACCACCGACCGGGAGGCTCCTCACCCTCCACGTAGTAGGAAGACAGACGATCCGTGTAATACCGGCCCGCCCCCGCCCCCTTCAACGAATTCACCCGAACCGTGATGACACACCTCCCAAAAGGAGGCGACCGCAGGTGTGCAACCGTCTGTGATTGCTGATTCGCGTCGTGATCGTGGTCCTGGTCGTGGTCGTGCTCACTTGGCCTGGTTCCTTCAGTCCGTGAGTGGTCGTAGGGGTGAGAAGTGCTGTTCTGGTCCTGGGTGCTGATCGGATGGTTCAGTAGGAAGAGATGTGCCCGCGTTACGCGGATTGCTTCGCAAGCTCGGGGTTTCAAAGGGGCCGGCCAGACCCCGGACAAGTTGGTGATCAATGCTGTTGGCGAGGTTGGTGGTCACTTCGACCGCGAAGAAGACCAGACCACCCTTTCGCCCGACTGTCCAAAACCCTGTCAGCCGGATGCCACAGGACGATCACTCCACAACCGGGCAAGAAATTTCGGCAGACCCGGGAAATGTCCCCGATCAGGGATTGGAGGGTTCCCGAAAGGGTTATCGAAAGGGTTACCGACACTCCGCTGACAGGCTGTGGAAAGGGTTCAGCAAGACCATGACGCCATGACACCCGACGAGCAGCTAATTACAATCCAAGAACTCGCCCGATACCTCGGCGTGCCCGTCGGAACCCTCTACCAGTGGCGATACCGACGAGAAGGCCCACCCGGATTCCGCGTCGGCCGGCACGTGCGCTACCGGTGGAAGGACGTCGAGGATTGGATCAGCCAACAGATGGTCGCCGCGGACCGGTGATTCGTCTTGCCCGGTCTGTACTTTGGACTCGACGGGACGACCACACCGTCTCGGTGATGCCCAGCGCCGTCCTGAAGGAGATGGAAGGCGAGAGAGGAAGACATGGCGCACATCCGACGACATCCGATGTCACCAGATCGTTGGCAGGTCCGATACATAGATCCGTCGGGGCGGGAACGATCCAGAAACTTCTCCAAGAAGTCCGTAGCAGAGAAGTTCCTGCACAGCGTCGAGGCCGACAAGCTCGCGGTGTCTGGGTTGATCCTCAACACGGTCAGATCCCCTTTGGCGAGTGGGCAGCACAAGTGGAAGCCACAAGATTGAACCGCCGGGCATCCACTCGATCCCGTGACGCCTCGTATCTACGAAGCCTCATCCTTCCGACGTTCGATGACCGGCAGCTGGGCGCGATCCAACCCAACGAGATACGAGAGTGGGTTGCTGATTTGGAGAACCGTGGCTATTCGCCGGCGACGATTGCCAAGGCCTATCAAATCGTGTCGCGATGCTTCCGGGTCGCAGTGAGCGATGGAGTCGTACCGAGAACGCCGTGCCGTGAGATCAAGCTTCCCAGGAACGACCGGGACGAGAGGCGCTTCCTCTCCCCTACCGAGGTCGAACAGCTGGCCGATGCGATGAAGAACCGCTATCGGCTGGTGGTACTCACCGCCGCCTACTCCGGTCTCCGTTTGGGTGAACTGGCAGCGCTAAGGCTCGACGATCTGGACTTCCTTCGCCGCACCCTGCGTGTCGATGAGCAACTCAGCAGGCAGGGTTCCTCGAGGATGGCACCGGGACCCCTCAAGTCGAAGAAGGCATACCGGACCATACGCATCCCCGCCTTCTTGGCTGATGGTCTCGCCGCACATCTATCGGCGTATCCGTCGTCCACGGATTTCGTCTTTTCGCACGAGTCGGGTGGACCGCTCGACTACGGCCGCTTTCGACGTCGCCACTGGCATCCTGCGGTCGAGCTATCGGTCGGCGAGCCCTGCACTCCGCATGATCTTCGACATACCCATGTCGCCATGCTGATCGCCGACGGCCAGTCGCCGAGATACATCGCCGATCGCCTCGGACACAAGAGCACACGAACTGTTCTCGACATCTATGGACACCTCTACGAGGACGCCGACGAGGCCGCGATGGAGGGTCTGGAACTGCTGCGCGGCGCTGCTCAGACGGACAAAGGACGGACAAAGGACGGACAACGGGTGATCTCACTCGACCGCAGGCACGCCGGAACCGAGGTCTGACCAGGGATTTCTCTTCGTGGGCGTTGACGGACTCGAACCGCCGACCCCTGCCTTGTAAGGGCAGTGCTCTAGCCAACTGAGCTAAACGCCCGGGGATAGCCGAATTCTACGGGACCGACCCCGCCAGCCCACATCTGAAATGGGTCTGAATGCCCATCAAGAACGCTGTGGACAAATGTCGATGAGGTTGTTGACAAATGCCAGAGAGTGGGCCGGCGTCTTCCTACGCTGGCCGCCGGTCGGTACTAGGGAATGAGCAAAAGGGCCATCGAACGGGAAGTCAGCGACGAAGCGATCCGTCAATATCTCGACGGGATCGGAACGTTCGACCTGCTCACCGCAGAGGACGAGGTCCGATTGGCCAAGGCCATCGAGACCGGTCGCAAGGCGGACATCGCCCTCGAGAACGAGACCGACCCCAGCAAGCGCCGCCAGCTCCGTCAGCTCGTGCGGGCCGGCGAGGAAGCCCGCCAGACCTTCATCAGGGCCAACCTTCGCCTGGTCGTCTCCATCGCCAAGCGTTACAGCCGGGCACGTCTCCCCTTCCTCGACCTCGTCCAGGAGGGCAATCTCGGTCTCATCCGCGCCGTGGAGAAGTTCGAGTACCGCAAAGGCTTCAAGTTCTCCACCTACGCCACCTGGTGGATCCGCCAGGCGATCACCCGTGCCATCGCCGACAAGAGCCGCACGATCAGGGTCCCGGTCCACATGATGGACACCATCAACCAGATGCAGACCGCAGAGGCCAACCTGACCAAGCGTCTTGGCCGCAAGCCCACCGACGAGGAGCTAGCCGAGGAGTCCGGGCTCACCGTGCCGAAGATCGTCGAGGCCCGCAAAGTGGCGCCAGAGCCGATCTCGATCTTCGAGCCGGTCGGTGAGGACAACACCATGCTGGGTGACTTCATCGAAGACGTCGACGCCGCCGCGCCCTTCGAGCTGATCGCCTCCAAGCTCAACATCGAACAGCTTCGCCATGTGCTCGACCGTCTCAACGAGCGGGAGAGGATCATCATCGAGATGCGTTATGGCCTCGGGGAGCGTGAGCCCGCCACCCTGGACGAAGTGGGCCGCCACTTCAACGTGACCCGGGAGCGCATCCGTCAGATCGAAGCCAAGGCACTGGCCAAGATGCGTCACCCATCCACCCCGGACGGGCTGCGGGAGCTGGCAGTCGGCTAGCCACTTACATCCCTGTCCTACGTGCAATGAACGTCGCATAGCGACGTTCATTGCATTTCGGAGGTCCCTCTAGGCCGACGCCACCAGCTCCAGCAACTCCATGCGATCCGCCTCCAGGGGCAGGTTGGCGTCGGAGTGCCGGGGGCGACCACGCCCTCGCCGTCTGTGGAAGGGCTGGCCATCCCAGAAGATGACCCCTCCCCAGACACCCCACTCCAGGTTCTCGCTCAACGCCAGCTCCAGGCATCTCACCCGAACCGGGCACGAGGCACAGATCTCCTGGGCACGGGCCAGTTCGGCCGGATTGTCGGAGAAGAAGAGCTCATGACTCCCCTCGACGCGACATCGGCCGTCTCGTTGCAGTTGTATCAAGTGGTGATTCATTTCAAGTCCTTCTGAGTGATCGTTTGCGACAAACAAAAAGCCGCCGGGATCGGCGGCCACATTGCGTCGATGTCGTCCTCAGATCACATGACGAGGGGCCGCCTATTGGTGGAATTCAGCACGCCGACGAGGCCGGTCAGGGCGCGGGTGCAGAATTCTGCCTGGGCAGGGTCTGCCGCGTTTCTACGCATCCTGATCATCGGCACTCCTTTCACGACCGAACCATGATGCCTGGCGATGGCAGGGCTCGTCAAGGGAATTAGCCCGGAATCCTGTGGTTGGTGATCGAGTGAGCGATCGTCTCGATCTCCTCGACTATCGACGTCGGGTCAGTGCCATGTACGCCGAGGTCAGGGCATCGGGCGAAGGCGAGCCCGCCTGGTTCCGGTGGGTGAGCCAACGGGATGAGTTGTTCCGCACCCATCCCCAGACACCGCTCGACGACCCCGGCTCATTCAACGGGCTCCCCTATTTCGACTACGACCCGTCATGGAGGACCGTGGCCCGCTTCCAACCCGAAGAGCCGGCGCCCTGGGGCGAGTTCGAGCGGATCGGCACCCTGGACTTCGAGGTCAAGGGTGTGGAGGCGACCCTCCCTGTCTTCTGGCTCGACGCCTACGGGGGAGGGCTCTTCCTTCCCTTCGGCGACCAGACCAACGGCCGGAGCACATACGGCGGGGGCCGGTACCTGCTGGACACCGTGAAAGGTGCGGACCTCGGTCACGAAGGGGATAACGTCACGCTCGACTTCAACTACGCGTACCACCCGTCGTGCGTCCACTCCGACCGCTGGGCCTGTCCCCTGGCCCCGGTCGACTCCCGCCTCGATCTCGAAGTCACCGCCGGCGAGCGACTGTCGTAAGGTTGGGCGGATGTTCAGGTTCCTCTTCAAGCTGATCAGCGCCGCGTTCGTGACCACCGTCGGAGCGGCGCTGGCGGCCAAGTTCCTCCTGGAATCCAACGCCGAGCCGGCCACCGAGGAGATCGACCTGGTCTCCATCTTCGACGGTAAGCATCTCGTGTCGGAGGCCGATCCCTTCTACGGCGGCAAGATCATGGCCATGTTCGGAGGGGTCCTCCTCGACCTGCGTGACGCGACACCGGCACCGACCGGGATCCACCTCGACCTGGCAGTGGTCATGGGCGGGGTCAGCCTCGTGGTCCCGGAAGGGTGGCGGGTCCGATTCCAGGGGAAGACCGTGATGGGCGGTTGGTCCGACCAGACCCGGACGACCGCAGATGAGGACGTGCCCGTCGTCACCGTGACCGGTTTCCTGGTGATGGGTGGCCTCCAGGCTGCCACCGAGTCCCCCATGCACGTGACTGCCTGATGGCCACCAGGATCGAGGCGGCCCGCCTCATCCCGGGACGGGGCGACGTCATCGCCGGCGGTGTGGTCGTGCTCGACGAGGACCGCATAGGCTACGCCGGGGCGGCGGCCGGGGCGCCGGACACCCCTGACGCCGAGGTGATCGACGTCGACACGGTCATGCCCGGGATGTGGGAGTGTCACGGCCATTTCCTCGGCATCTACACCGCCAACATCGACGAGGCCTTCGTCACCCGGCCCCAACTGACTTCGATGCGGGTCACCAGCGACGCGCTGAAGGCGCTCGAAGCGGGTTTCACCTCGGTGCGGGAGATGGGCGGCCTCGGCACCTTCCTCGGAAGGGCGGTGGAGGAGGGTGTCGTCGTCGGGCCTAACGTCTATGCATCCGGCGGCATGCTCTCCATGACCGCAGGTCACGGCGACATGCACAGCGTCGACCTGCCGATGTCACGTGCCCTGCACGCCCACGCCTGGGGCGAGGACAACGTCGTCGATGGCCCTGACGAGTGCCGGGCCGGCGTGCGGCGGATGCTCAGGCTCGGGGCGAAGGTGATCAAGGTGCACGCATCGGGCGGTGTGCTCAGCGAGCTCGACGATCCCCATCTCCCCCAGTTCTCCAAGGAGGAGCTGGAGGCGATCGTCGACGAGGCGTCGAGGATGGAGCGTCTCGTCGGCGCCCACTGTCATGGCAAGCGGGGGATCATGGCGGCCCTCGAGGCCGGGGTGAGGACGATCGAGCACGGCACCTTCCTCGACGACGAGGCGGCCGAGGCGATGGTGGAGTCCGGCTCCATCCTGGTTCCCACCCGATTCATCGTCGACCTGCTGATCAGGGAGGGCGAGGCACGGGGCATGCCGGCGTACGCCAAGAAGAAGATCGAGATGGCTGCCGCGGCGCACGCCGACGCGGTGGCGCTGGCGGTGGAGAAGGGTGTCAGGATCGCCACGGGTACCGACATGTGGGCCAGCGGCGTCTGGGGCCGCAATGGCGAGGAGCTTCCCTTGCTGGTGCAGTGTGGGATGACCCCCCTCCAGGCGATCGAGGCGGCCACAGCCAACGGGCCGGCGACCCTGGGGCCGCAGGCACCCAACACGGGGCGGTTGAAGGAGGGAATGGACGCCGACGTCATCTGTGTCTCCGGCGACCCCACCGCTGACATCTCCGTGCTCGCCGATCCCGACAACGTGACCCACGTGTTCAAGGGTGGGATTCGCTACAAGGGCTGAGTGGGCCGTAGTGGACTTGAACCACTGACCTCTCGCGTGTGAGGCGAGCGCTCTACCGGTCTGAGCTAACGGCCCATGGGCGCGGAAGGCACAGGTTACCGGGGGGTGGGGCCGATGGCGATATCGGCCGGCCTGGCACAATGCCGCCATGATCGACCTCGGGCCCTTCCCCGACCAGCCGGGTTACGACGAGGCCCGCTCCCTCGACGAGGCCGACCCGCTCCGGTTCTTCCGCGACCGTTTCGTCATCACCGACCCCGACCTCATCTATCTGGACGGCAACTCCCTCGGCCGGCTTCCCAAGGCGACATCCGAGCTCCTCCCCCGGGTGGTCGATCGGGAGTGGGGGGATCGGGTGATCCGATCCTGGAACGATGAGTGGTGGGATCTTCAGCTGAGACTCGGGGACAAGCTGGCCGGCATCCTCGGAGCCGGGCCGGGTGAGGTGATCGTCTCCGATTCCACCTCGGTGAATCTCTACAAACTGGCCCTTGCCGCGGTGGAGAGCGCCGGGCCGGGTCGCAGCCGCATCGTCACCGACGACATGAACTTCCCCACCGACGTCTACGTGCTCGACGGCGTTGCCCGAAGTAGCGGAGGCGAGCTGGTCGTGGTGCCCGTCGACCCCGAGAGCGATCCCGACGCGGCCATCGCCGCCGCGGTCGACAAGCGGACTGCCCTTGTCTCCCTGTCCCACACCTCGTTCAAGTCGGGATACACCTACGACATGGCTGCGGTCACCGGCGCCGCCCACGAGGTGGGCGCCCTGGTCCTCTGGGATTGCAGCCATAGCGTCGGGGCCCTGCCCATCGACCTCGAGGCCTGCGGCGTCGACCTGGCGGTCGGGTGCACCTACAAGTACCTCAACGGCGGTCCGGGATCACCGGCCTGGCTCTACGCGCGAAGGCCGCATCAGGAACGCCTTGCCAACCCGATCCCCGCCTGGTGGGGCCACGCCGAGCCCTTTGCCTTCGATCTCGGCTTCCGCCCGGTGGACGGGATCAGACGGTTCCACACCGGCACCATGCCCATCCTCTCCCTGGCAGCGATCGAGCCCGGCATCGACATTGTGATCGAGGCGGGAACCGAGTTGATCCGGGCCAAGTCCCTCGCCCTCTCCGACTTCCTGATCGCCCAGGCCGACGAGCACCTCGCCCCACTCGGCCTTGAGGTGGCCAGCCCACGCCGACCCGAGGTGCGCGGATCCCATGTCTCCCTGGCCAATCAGGACGCCTGGCCGATCACGAAGGCGATGATCGAGCTGGCACAGGTCATCCCCGACTTCCGGACACCCGACAACATCCGGCTCGGGTTGGCCCCGTTGTACACCGAGTTCCTCGACATCCATACCGCCGTCCACCGGATCAGGGCGCTGGTGGAGAGCCGGGCCTATCTCGCGTACATCGGGGCGACCGCGGTCGTTACGTGAGGCGACACCAGTTCGAGCAGGAGGTCGATCGGGTCATCGAAGCCCTCCCCCAGTGGGTACTAGACAAGATCGACAACCTCGCCGTCGTCGTCGAGGACGACCCTCCGCCGGATCAGGGCGACCTGCTCGGCATCTACGAAGGCGTGTCGCTCTCCGAGCGGACCGACTATTTCGGGGTGATGCCGGACCGCATCGTGGTCTTCTACCGGCCACACGTCGACCTCGGGCTCGACGACGACGAGCTACGAGATGAGATCCGAAGGACCGTGCTCCACGAGCTCGCCCATCACCTGGGCATCGGCGACGACCGTCTCACCGAGCTGGGCTGGGACTAGCGGCGCCGGGTCTCCTTGATGCCCGCCTCGCGCAACACCTTGGCGGGTACACCCGACTCGCGCCATGCGGTGTAGGTGACACCTTTCCGCTTGGAGTACGAAGCGACGTGCTTCTTGAACTCCGATTCGAGCGAGTCGAGGTCGTCGGCCGAGTTCAGTTCGGCGAGGGCCTCCTCGATGTCGAGCCGGCTCTGGATCAGGTCAACTTTCTCCAACGGGTCCGCTGTGGCGGCGAGTTTGGCCGTCACCCGGTCCAGTCTCTGCGAGAGACTCGCCTTGGAAACAGGTCGTCCAGGTCTCCTCGAGGAGAGGACCTTCAGATAGGCCTTGATCGCCCTGGCTTCCCTGCGACCCTGGGCGAGCGCCGCCTTGTGTTGATCTGACATTGGCATTCGCAAATCATTGCACATCACGACGAGATACGACGCAAATTGGTCGCGATCTGGATATTGGATGACCTTCGAAGAGGAGCGGCCCGATCGACGGTGGAATCTGCGAGAAGGGAATGGCAGACCGGCGCCTACCCGGCCAGGTCAGTCAGAGGTGGTTTTGGTGATTTGCGCAGGTGGCTCCCCCTCGCCGACGTGGTTGGCTCGGCTGCGGATTTGGGTCGGTAACCACCCGTGTCTGACCGCGGCTCTCACGGCGTCATCAGGGCAGAGAAGACCTGCGGGCGACATGAAGGAGGCTGGTCTGCCACATGTTCGGCAGACCAGCCTCTTTTGGTTCGAGGGGCTGGTTGTCTCCACTCGATAGGTGCATCGGCAGCAAGGGAGACAATTCTTGAACGAAGGACAAACGACCCCGTGATGCCTGTACGATCCCGGCCGTTCGGTGGGTCCACCCGATAGTGGCCCAGCTCGAAAGCTGCGAACTCAGGCGAGCGACCATCTCGACGTCGGGGAGTCGGTCGATGTTGCGGTTCTTGGGACCTACGAGGTGGGGATCTCTTGGTTCGAGCAGGGCAGCTTGTTGACGCTGTGTGTTCCCGAATGGGCAAACCAGTCCCACAGACAACGCCACTCCCCGAGTTCGAATCCAAACGCCGGAATTGCTCGAGGACCTGTGAAACCGCAAACCAATTGGCCCCGTCACCTGTCGACGTCAGCTGTCGATGGTCCTGAGGCTCGTCGACAAGACGGCACCTGGCCCGAGCGCCCCTCTGAGCACTCAGAGAACCCATTCGGAGGGGCAAGGCCCAAATCCACGGATATCGACGTGACTTGGGAATGGAGCTCCGACGATGACAAACCGGTGTTTCCGGCCGTCGCGTAGCTGCAGCTCGAGGTCACCGATCTCTTCCATCCTGAAGGCGTCGAGAGGGACGTAGAGAACGCCATGCCAGCCGCCACCCCGCCACTTCTCCTCAGGCTCCACATCGACGATCGCAGACTGGACGATGACGCTGCCGCCGGCGAGCACTCTCACGACAAGAAGAGATCCCTGCTCCGCGGGCACGGCTGACGGCCTCCCTGTACCGACGACAAGTTGCTGGGACCTCATGTGACGAGCTGAACGGACCCAACAAAGTGCCTGCCCGATGGGGACTCATCCCGCCGGCGATGAGGCTAGCCCGCCCGCTCGATTCCAGGAGGAAGTTCGAGTCTCAAGTTTCGACGACATGCGGGCCGATATCAGAGGTCGAGGCCACGTGCCCATCAAGCACCCCTGACTGGTGGTCTCACAAAGTGGGAAGGGCGAACAACCAAAACCCCCCGGAACATTGGACCGGGGGGTTTCGTTGGTTCAGGCGGTTGGCACTCTGGAAGGCACCCTTGCCGGTGACAACCGGCCGATTTTCCTTGTGGGCCCTACTGGACTTGAACCAGTGACCTCTTGCGTGTCGAGCAAGCGCTCTACCGGGCTGAGCTAAGGGCCCTCTCGAGGCGACGACCGGAATTGAACCGGTGTAACGGGTTTTGCAGACCCGCGCCTAACCACTCGGCCACGTCGCCGGATCGTCATCGGGAACTCTAGCGGGGACCGACGCCGAGGAGTATTGGAGCGGAAGACGGGATTCGAACCCGCGACCTCAACCTTGGCAAGGTTGCGCTCTAGCCAACTGAGCTACTTCCGCGAGACACCGCATTGTAACGGTGCGGGACCGGCAACCAAAGGTCAGCTCCCGGTCGAGCCGAAGCCCCCGATGCCCCGCTCGGTGTCGTCGAGACTGTCGACCTCGACCCATCTCACCTCGGGGATCGGGACGATCGAGAGCTGGGCGATCCGCTCGCCGCGGGTGAAGGCGACCGGGTCTGATCCGTGATTGATCAGCAGCACGCTCACCTCCCCCCGATATCCCGAGTCGATCAACCCGGGACCGTTCACCACCCCGACTCCGTGACGCGCCGCGTGCCCCGAGCGTGGCAACACCAGCCCGGCATGACCTGGGGGGATGGCCACGGCAATGCCCGTCGGCACTGCCGCCCGCTCTCCCGGCTCCAGGGTCACATCCACACGGGAGTGAAGATCGACCGCGGCGTCGCCGATATGAGCTGGGACGGGAATTGGCAGTTCCCTGTCGAGACGGACGAAATTAACCTGCAATGTGCCTCGGGGCATGGCGGGGGTGACGTCGACTGTAAGCGAGCGTCGGCATGACTGCGACAACCAGGCCACCCAGGAAGCGGGACCGCACCCGTCCTCCGTCACTGAGACTCACCTGGATGGAGTCCCTCGGTTTCACCGACGCCGTCTCCGAATGGTCCGACGGGCCGCGGCCGAGCCCTTCCCGGCCACCCGGCCGGCACGTCTCCACCCTTGCCCCCGCGGTCGCACCCGCGTCCGTGGCGGACTGGGCGCCGGGAGAGATCCGTCACGAGCTCGACCGGAGAAACGTCCGATGGAACGTCCTCATCTCGGTTGCTGTCTTGGTCGGAGCGCTCTCCTACGTCGGGTTCTGGCTCTATCAGCGTCCGACTGCCCAGGCGAACGTGGCCGCGGTCGAGATGGAGACGCAGGCGGCGGCCCTCGCCGACACCCTCCCCGTGCTCGAAGACTTCAACGACGCTCTCCTCCTCCCCGACGCCGCGGCCGAACCACCGCAACTATTCGAGCTGGAGTCCGCGGCGCGCCTGCTGTTCCAGACCTCTGGACAGCTGCCACCGGAGCAGGAAGCCGCCCGGTCGGCCGCCTCCGTTGCGGCTGAGGAGGCCCTCGAGGGCCTTCAGCTGGTCAGGGGAGGGCATGCCTACCGTCTCGCGGTGACGCCGATCCTGGCACGGCCCGATCTTGAGACCGACCCCAACCTCATCGCGCTCGACGAGGCGGCCCGGGCGTTTGGCGAGTGGCAGCTCCAATTCGACCAGGTGCGCACTGCCCTGCCCGATCAAGTCCTGCCCGACGTCACCGAGCGGATGGACTTGGTATCCGCCGAGCTCGGCGGGATCCTCACCGGCTATGTCGACGCCCTCCGATCTGACGACATGGCAGCGGCCCAAGCGGTGCTCAGCGGTCTCGACAACTTGCTCAACGAGCTCAGCGATTTCATGGACGTGGAGCTGGACGCAGTCCAGAGCCAGGTGAGCCGGCACATAGCCGAGGCGGAGAACGCCCTCGCCGACCTCGACGCCTGAGGTCCCGCAAGCCGGCGCGAAACACTGGCGAACATGTGTTCGATCACCTAGCATCCCCGGATGGCCCCCGCCGCCGAGAGTGACCGCTGGCAGAGACTCGAGACCTACCGGCAGCGCTACGACATCGAGGGCATGCTCGAGGACCTGCCCGACCTCACAGACTCCCTTCGGCGACGCCGGATCCGTCGTGACGCTCTGCTTCGCAGGCGGGTCGACCTCGAGATGCAACTGGCTCGGGTCGAGATCGAGCTGGGCGCGATCGACCGTGAGCTCGAGGGCAGCGAGGCCACGTGGGAGCTGCTCGTCGATGACCTGATCGAACGAGTCCGGGTCGCCCATGACGAGGGCTGGTCACCTACACCGGTGCATGGCTTTCGTGTGTGGAGCATCACCGACAACGCGATCAGGGGAAACCAGATCCACTGGCGGACGCCGACGATGAGCGCGGTCTGTCTCCGCGGTGTGCCGGGTGAGGACTTGCCACACTCGACGGGGCGATGCGGCCCGCCGGCCTGTGGGATATACGCGGTCAAGAACCTGGACATGTTCCCGTCCGACCTCGCCGCCGGGATGATCAACCGGTCAGTGGTCGGTGTGGTGGCGTTCACGGGCAAGGTCATCGAACATGACGCCGGTTATCGCGGTCGTCATGCCACGGCGGTTGCGGTGTCGGCTGTGATCGACGGGATGCGTCTGATCACGTCGGATCCGCGGGAGATCTCCGACCTCTTCCACGATCCGGCCAGCGCCTTCCGGCTGTGGGCCCACGGCGACGACCCGGGTCGGGACACGACCCGGCCCTTTCTCGAGACGATTCGACATCAGGAGACACAATGGACATAGGCAGAGAGCTGCGGGTGATCGAAGTCGAGCCGGAGCCGATCGAGCTCCGTCCCACCGAAGAGGAGACACCGATTCCCGCGCCAACCGGCGATGAGAGGGCGGACAGCTGCTGACCGTCAGTCGGCCGCTTCGAGCTCGGCCATCTCCTTCTCGAAGTCGGCCGCTCCCTGGAACTCCTTGTAGACGGAGGCGTAGCGGAGGTAGGCGACTTCATCGAGCTCACGGAGATGGTCGAGCACCAGTCGACCGATCTCCTCCGAGGTCACCTGCGGTCCCGCCAACGCGACCGCATCTTCGATCTCGTCCACTACGGCCTCCACGTCCGATCCCGACACCGGCCGGTCGGCGAGTGCCGCCGAGATGCCCGAGGCGAGCTTGGCCGGTGAGTACGGCTCGAGACGACCGGAGCGCTTCAGCACCATGAGCTGAGGCTCGAGACGCTCGTAGGTCGTGAAGCGATGCCCGCAGACCTCGCACTCCCGGCGACGCCGAATCGAGGCGCCGTTCTCGGCGGGTCGGCTGTCGATGACCCGGGTGTCGGCGGCGCCACAGGACGGGCAGAGCATCGCCCCAGCGTAGACAGCCCGAGAAAGCTCAGGGTTGGGGGATCCGGAGCACCTGACCGGGTTGCAGTGTGCTGGAGGTGATCCCGGAGCGTTCCTTGATCGCATGGACCATCGGGCGGACGTCATCGCCTTCGACGACGTATCCGGAGGCGATCTCCCACAACGTGTCACCCGCGGAGACGACATGCTCGATCGCCGGTGCGGATGGCACCTCAGCGTCGGCAGCCCCTCCGATCAGGAGAAAGACGACACAGACGGTTGCAAGGAGCACGGACAGCTGAACGGAAAGCTGTGGACGTGTCGTCTGCATGTCTTCCTCCTGATCGGGCCCGCTGGGCTCTTGCCTTGCTGGATGACGTCCGGATCTCCGAACGTGCGTTCGATACTCTACCGAACACGTGTTCGGTGTCAAGAGCGGTTGAGACAGATCGAACAAATGTTTGGTGAGATCGACTCGACTGGCTAGGCTCACGAACATCCGTTCGAGGAGGAGTCAGCAGTGTTGACTGAGAGACAGCAGCAGGTTCTCGATTACATCAAGGCGATGGTGGAGGTTCGAGGGTATCCCCCTTCGGTCCGCGAGATCGGCGACGCCGTCGGTCTCAGCTCACCCTCCTCGGTCCACGCCCAACTCACCTCGCTGGTGCAGGCCGGGCTGATCCGAAAGGACCCCTCCAAGCCTCGCGCCATCATGATCACCGAGGAGCGCCCCGCCGCCGAGACGGCGCGATCCGGTGGGAAGACACGCGACGTGCCGGTGCTCGGCCGGATCGCCGCCGGTACCCCGATCCTCGCCGCCGAGCACGTCGAGGACGTCATGCCCCTTCCCACCGAGCTGGTGGGCGAAGGCCCGGTCTTCCTCCTCGAGGTCAAGGGTGACTCGATGATCGACGCCGGCATCCACCACGGTGACCTGGTCGCAGTCAACAAGCAGCCCGCTGCCCGTGACGGCGAGATCGTGGCCGCACTGATCGACGGCGAGGAGGCCACGGTCAAGAGACTGCAGCGCCGTGACGGCAAGGTCATCCTGCATTCGGAGAATCCGGCCTACGAGCCGATGGTGTTCGGAGAGGGCGTCGAGCTGATCGGGAAGGTGGTCAGCGTGCTCCGACGCTACCCCTGAACGAGTAGTCCGCCGGGCCACTCAGCCAGGCGACACCGTCGCGGAACTCGACCCGCCCCTGACCCCCGGGGACGTTGACCGGGATCGCTCCGTCCAGCCCGTGGGTCTTGGTGGCGACGAAGGCCGCGGCCACCATCCCGGTGCCACACGCCAGGGTTTCCCCCACTCCCCTCTCCCAGACACGCATGGTGACCTCACCGTCGGCAACGGCGACGAATTCGACATTGGTGCCGTCGGGGAATTGCTCGTCCTTGCCGACACGGGGCCCCACCGTGCCCACGTCCACCTGTTCCGGGTCGTCGACGATGACCACCGCGTGGGGGTTGCCGGCATCGACGAGATGGAACCGCTCCCCGTCGATCCCGGTGTGCCCGGTCACCCGGAGACGTCCCAGGTCGACCTCGACGTCTCCGTCACCCACCTTCACCGCACGCATCCCGACTGCGGTCTGGATGGCGAAATTGCGATCGGGCGCCCATCCCCGGTCGTAGGCGTAACGGGCGATGCAACGCAGCCCGTTGCCACACATCTCGGCGGGTGAGCCGTCGGCGTTCCAGTAGTCCATGCGTATCGGATCACCCTGGGTGATCACCAGGACACCGTCGGCTCCGATCCCTCGCCTTCGGTCACACAGCTCTCTGATGTCGGACGTCGCCAGTTCGACGGGTCCTTCGACGACCACGAAGTCGTTGCCCAAACCCTGCATCTTGGTGAATTGGAGCGCCCTCACCGCATGATCTCCATGGCCCTTTCAACCCGTTCAGCCTCGGTCTCCATCCAGGGTATCCACCGGATACGCGGGTCCCGCTGAAACCATGTCCGCTGCTTCTTCGCCAGCCTCCTGCTGTTGGCCGCGATCTCCGCGAAAGCCTGATCGAGGTCACCGTCACCGTCGAGATGGGCGAGGATCTCCCGGTAGCCGACGGCGGTCCGGGCCGTCCTGCCCAGCCGGCGCCGCAGACCGGTGACCTCTTCGACGAGGCCCCCCTCGCGCATCGCCACCAGCCTCCGGTCGATTCGCTCGTCCAGCTCCGAGCCAGGGTCGACTCCGACCGCGACGAAATCCATCTCTGGCACATAGCGACGCAGATCCTCGGCCTCGGCTGAAGCTGCCCGTGACGATGGCGTCTCACCGGTGAGCCTCGCGATCTCGATCGCCCTCACCACACGACGCTGATTGGACAGGTCCACATGTCTGCCCGCTTCAGGGTCGAGGGCGTTGAGTTCGGCCACGACCTCCCCGAGGGTCATCGCCTCGAGCTCCCTACGAAGTGTTGCTGTAGTGGGCGCGAAGCTCATCGGGTCCACCAGTGCACGGAAGTGGAGACCGGACCCACCGGTGATGATCAATGGCGATTCGGTGCTCTCGATGACCTTCCGCCCCATCGTGCGGAAGTCGGCGACCGAGAACTCGTCCTCGGGGTCGGCCACGTCGATCATGTGATGGGCGACGCCGCGGCGCTCGATGACGGTTGGCTTGGCGGTCCCCACGTTCATCCCCCGGTAGACCTGCATCGAGTCCACCGAGATCACCTCGGCCCCGATGCGGGTGGCGATCTCGATGGCCATCCCGGTCTTGCCCGCGGCGGTAGGGCCGAGTATCGCCAGCAGTCGGCTCAGATCGGGGACCCCACCAGATGATGCATCGCCGCCGACTCGATTCGCACGCCGAGAAAGGAGCCGGAGCGGTGCTCGCCCGGGACGTGGACGACCTTCCCGGTGCGGGTGCGGGTGGTGGCCAGGGAGGGGTCCTTCCGCGAAGGCCCTTCGGACAGCACCTCGACGCTCTCGCCCACCAACTCCTGGTTGCGTTCCGCCGAGATCCGGTTCTGGGTCTCCGTCAGCCAAAAGAAGCGCTCTTGGATGACGGTGTCGGGAACGAAGCCATCGACCATCGCCGCCGCCGCCGTGCCCGGGCGGGGCGAGAAGATGAACGTGAACGCCTGGTCGAAGCGTGCCTCCTCCACCACCTCCATGGTCATCTCGAAGTCCTCGTCGGTCTCCCCGGGGAAGCCGACGATGACATCCGTAGACACGGCGAGGCCAGGTATCAGCTCCCGTGCCATGGCGAGACGCTCCATGTACTTGCGACGGTGATACCCCCGGTGCATCTTGGCGAGGATGCGGTCCGATCCCGACTGGAGCGGGAAGTGGAGCTGCTCACACACCGCTTGGGTCTCGGCCATCGCCAGCGCCACGTCCTCGCGGAAGTCGTTGGGGTGAGGACTGGTGAATCTCACCCGGCGGATCCCCTCGACACTGCCGACACGACGCAGGAGGTCGGCAAAGACTGGCCGGTGCCGCCCGTCGATGGCGAGGTCGCGGCCGTAGGTGTCGACGTTCTGTCCCAGCAACGTCACCTCGACCACGCCTTCGGCGGCGAGTCGTTCAACCTCGCGGACGATGTCGCCCGGGCGCCGCGACACCTCGACCCCCCGAACGGAGGGGACTATGCAGAAGGTGCAGGTGTTGTTGCAACCCACCTGGATGGTGACCCAGGCGGAGTGCTCCAGCTCCCGGCGCACGGGAAGTGACGAAGGCATCGCCTGCAGCTCGTCGACCACCTCGGTGATCGGTCCCCACTGCTCGGCATGGTCGAGCAGGTCGAGCACGCGGTCCAGATTGTGGGTCCCCATCACCACATCGACCCACGGCGCCTTACGCCGGATCAGCTCACGATCCTTCTGCGCCGCGCACCCACCGACCACGAGCATCATCTCCGGGTTTTCGTCCTTGATCGCCTTGAGCTGGCCGAGGTTGCCGTACATCCGGTTGTCGGCGTTCTCCCTGATGGTGCAGGTGTTGACGTAGACGACGTCTGCGCTCTCGTATCCGGTGGTTGGGGTCATCCCGTCAGTCTCGAAGAGCCCGGCGATGCGCTCCGAGTCGTGCTCGTTCATCTGACACCCGAAGGTGCGTATGAAATAGGTCTTGCCGACGCGCGTGGCCGGGCGGACCGAACGCTCCCGGGTGGTCGGGCTGGCCAGCAGGACGGTGTGGGTCATCGCGGGATCAGCGTGCGTAGTCGGTGGCCCGAAACTCCCGGATCACCGTCACCTGGATCTGACCTGGGTACTGGAGGTCGTCCTCCAACTTGCGGGCGATCTGCCGGGAGAGATCCCTCGCCTGCAGGTCGGTGATGCTCCCCGGGTCGACGACCACCCGGACCTCGCGACCCGCCTGCAGCGCGAAGACCTCGTCCACCCCGTCGAAATCGAGGGCGATGCTCTCCAGACGCTCGAGCCGCTTGACATAGCCCTCGAGGGTCTCCCGACGCGCGCCCGGGCGGGCGGCCGACACGGCGTCCGCCGCCTGGACGATCACAGCGAGAACTGTCCGGGGCTCCACCTCGTTGTGATGGGCCTCGATCCCGTGGACCACCGCCGGGTCCTCGTCGAATCGCCGGGCGATCTCGGCGCCGATCAGGGCGTGGGAGCCCTCGACCTCGTGGGTCACCGCCTTGCCGATGTCGTGCAGGAGGGCTGCCCGCTTCACCGGAGCGGGGTCGACACCGAGCTCCGACGCGAGCATCGAGGCGATGTTGGCGGTCTCCACCTGGTGGGTGAGCACGTTCTGCCCATAGGACGTGCGGTACTTGAGTCTCCCCATCAGCGTGATCAGCTCGGGGTTCATCCGCGACACGCCCACTTCCACGAGCGCCCACTCCCCGGCGTCGCGGATCGACTGCTCCACCTCGTCCTTCGCCTTCTCGTAGGCCTCCTCGATTGATGCCGGGTGGATCCTGCCATCGGCGACGAGCCGCTCCAGTGTGATGCGGGCGACCTCGCGACGGACCGGGTCGAAGGAGCTCACCGAGACCGCCTCGGGTGTGTCGTCGACGATGAGGTTGGTACCGGTCACCGACTCGAGGTGACGGATGTTGCGGCCCTCCCGACCGATGATGCGCCCTTTCATCTCGTCGGAAGGGAGCTCGATCACCGAGACAGTGGTCTCGGTGACCACCTCGGCGGCGAGCCGTTGAATCGCAGTGGCCAGGATTCGCCGGGCGCGTCGGTCGGCCTCCTCTCGGGCCTTCATCTCCATGTCCCGGACCAGGATCATCGCGTCGCGCCGCGCCTCGTCCTCGACCTGGCCGAGCAACTCCTCCTTGGCGGCGGCGACATCGATGCCCGCCACCTTCTCCAGCTGATTGCGAGCCTCTTCCTTGAGCAACTCCAACCGGCCCCGGGTGGCGGTCACCTCGTCCTCGCGGTCGATGAGCAGCTTCTCCCGCTGCGCCAGGTTGGAAGCCCGTTGCTCCAGTGTCTCCTCCCGCTGGGCGAGTCGCGATTCCAGGTTGCCCAGTTCGAGACGGCGATGGGCCAGTGACTCCTCTTCCTTCTCCCGATATGCCTCGGCTTTGGCCCGCACCTCCCCTTCTGCGTTGGCGAGCAGCTTCTGCGCTTCGAGACGAGCGGACGTGACCAGCTCCTCTGCGTTGATCACATCGCGTTCGCGACGGCGGGCGATGGCGAGACGGGCGAGCAGGTATCCGAAGCCGAGACCAATGGCGATGCCAAGGGCTCCGAGCCCTATCGCCTGAGTGATGTTCACTTCCGGTCCCTTCCCCGAGGACCCTTAAGACAACAGGTGCCGGCACCCCGAGGGGACCGGCACACGAAAATGGAGCGGATTCAAAGAGGGATCAACTCACCCTGTTCTCTTGCGCTCCTCCTGACATGTCTCGTAGGTTCCGGTTGGTTTCAAGTCTTTTCCGTGTGTCAGACCTCGATCCTACCTGAACTTGGACCGGGGTCGAACAGTTTCTCCGGAGCCCTTCATTCCTCGGAGGCGGTCTCCTCCAACGTCTCCTCGGTGATGTCCACCGTGGCATCGGTGTCGCCCACGAGTCCGACCGCTTCCAAGACTTTGGCCTGGAGTTGAACCGCCACCTCCGGGTTCTCCCTGAGGAACTTCTTGGCGTTCTCCCGTCCCTGGCCAAGCTGGTCGTCGTCGAATGTGTACCAAGCACCACTCTTCTTGGCCACACCCACGTCGATGGCGATGTCGAGCAGTGACCCTTCCCGGGATATGCCCTGTCCGAACATGATGTCGAACTCGGCCTGCCGGAACGGCGGCGCCATCTTGTTTTTCACCACCTTACCCGCACGCGGCTGCCCGTCACCTCCTGGCCTTCTTTAATGGACTCGATGCGGCGGATATCGAGCCGGACCGAAGAATAGAATTTGAGCGCGTTGCCGCCGGTGGTCGTCTCGGGGTTGCCGAACATCACGCCGAGCTTCATGCGGATTTGATTGATGAAAATCACCGTCGTGAGCGACTTCGCGATCGCCGCCGTGAGTTTCCGCAACGCCTGCGACATAAGCCGGGCCTGCAGGCCCATGTGGGCGTCGCCCATCTCGCCTTCAATTTCGGCGCGCGGCGTCAACGCGGCCACCGAATCGATCACGATGACATCGATCGCCCCGCTGCGCACGAGCGTTTCGGCGATTTCCAGCGCCTGTTCGCCGGTATCCGGCTGCGACACCAGCAAGTCGTCGGCCTGCACGCCCAGCTTCTTCGCATAGGTCAGATCCAA
>DASZOM010000037.1:0-50980 GCA_035550735.1 Acidimicrobiia bacterium
TGTGAGCGTCGCTGAGCGGCGCTCACAACCCTGGGTTTGCCGCGGTTGGGGGCCGGTCACTCCTCCTCGGAGAGATCGGGCTGGAACTCGAAGACGAGGTCGCCGATGCGGACCTCGTCTCCCTCCATGGCACCTGCTGCCACTAGAGCCTCGTCGACGCCGAGACGAGCGAGACGTCGGGCGGCCATGTCGGCTGCCTCGGGAAGGGTGAGGTCGGCGAAGGCAACCGCACGCTCCGCCACCTTTCCCTCCACACGCCAGGCCTCCCCCTCCCGGCTGACAGTGAACGTCTCGCCGAGAGGCCGTTGCAACACGTAGCCCTTCCGCGCCGGGGCCGCCCGCTCCGCCTCCTCGATCAGGTCGGCGATGGCGTGCAACACCTCTGCCACACCGGCCCCGGTCAAGGCGGAGACGGGCATGGCCTCGAGGCTCCGCGCCATCTCGGTGGCGCCGGGCAGGTCGGCCTTGCTCATCACGACCAGCGTTGGCCGGGCGGCCAGTTCGGGCGAGTAGCGCTCGATCTCCCGGCGAAGGACTTCCAATTGCCGAGACGGCGTCTCCATCTGGGTCTCCGCCGGATCGAGCAGGATCACGAGCACACGGGCCCGTTCGGTGTGACGAAGGAACTCGTGGCCCAACCCCCTGCCCTCAGCGGCTCCCTCGATCAGCCCCGGTATGTCGGCCAGGACGAACTCTCTGCCCTCGAAGCTGACCACGCCCAGGTTGGGCTCCAAGGTCGTGAACGGGTAGTCAGCGATCTTGGGCTTGGCCGCAGAGACCCTCGAGATGAATGTGGACTTCCCCGCATTGGGAAAGCCGATCAACGCGGCGTCGGCGAGAAGCTTCACTTCGAGGGTGAACCACTCCTCCTCCCCGTACTCCCCCTGCTCGGCAAGAGCGGGCGCGCGGTGCGCCGGCCCGACGAAGGCAGCGTTGCCCAGGCCTCCGCGACCGCCCGTCACCGCCACCACCTCCTGGCGATGGTCGACGAGATCGGCGACGAGGGTTCCCGAGTCGTTCAGCACCACGGTGCCCAGCGGCACCTGGAGAACGAGATCCTGACCGTCCTTCCCATGACGCAGGTCGCCCTCTCCGTGGGTGCCGTTGCCGGCGGCGTGATGCGGGTTGCGCTGATAGCGGAGCAGTGACGCAACCGACCGATCGGCACGAAGGATCACCGAGCCACCAGCGCCGCCGTTGCCTCCCGTCGGCTTGCCCTTGGGACGGCCTTTCGCCCGCGCGAACGCTGCGACCCCGGCACCGCCATTGCCGGCGCGGAGGCTCACCCGAACCCGGTCAACGAACACGACCGGCAGGAAGGGCTATTCGCCGATTACGGAGACGAGGCGACGGTTGTTGCGGACCCCGTACTGAACGGTGCCAGAGGCCGTGGCGAAGAGCGTGTCGTCGCCTCCCTTGGAGACGTTCTCACCGGGATGGATCCGGGTGCCGCGCTGACGGACGATGATCGTCCCCGCGTTGACGAACTCGCCATCGAAGACCTTGGGCCCGAGTCGCTTCGCCGCCGAATCGCGGCCGTTCTTGGAGGACCCGCCTGCTTTTGTCTTGGACACTTCTTACTCCTCCTCGGTCTCGTCCGCCGCCTTCTTGGCGGGCGCTTTCTTCTTGGCGGCCGCAGGCAGCTTGATCCCGGTTATCTCGATGCGGGTGTACTTCTGACGGTGACCCTGACGACGGCGATAGCCGGACTTGTTCTTGTACTTGAAGATGTCGATCTTGTCCCCGGCCGACTCGCCGAGGACCTTGGCGGTAACCGACGCCTTGGCCAGCGCGGCGCGGTCGGAGACCGCGTTCCCCTTGTCGTCCACGACCAAGAGAGGCGAGAAGGTCAGCTTCTCGTCGTCGGACTTGACACGCTCGATCTCGATGATGTCGCCCGACTTGACCTTGGCTTGCTTGCCACCCGCTCGAATGATGGCGTACATGGTGGACCTCTCTGAAGTGGGGAATCCGGGAGAAATGGTACCTACTCGCCGCGACTCGGCAAAGCCGTCAGCGACGGCTCATGCCTCGATCTCGGCGGCGGCGGCCTCGGCCGGGGTCGGGGTCGTGCTGAAGCTCTCCTCGATGATGATGCCCCGCCCCGAGCAGTGCTCGCAGCGACGGGAGAACTGCTCCAGGAGACCGGCGGAGACGTTCTTCCTCGTCATCTCGACCAGACCGAGGTGGGACACGTCGAAGACCTGGGTGCGGGTCTTGTCCTTCGCCAGGGTCTCCTTGAGGCGGCGGAGCACCTTCTGCTGGTTCTCGATCGACTCCATGTCGATGAAGTCGATGACGATGATCCCGCCGATGTCACGCAGACGCAGCTGACGCCCGATCTCCTCCGCAGCCTCCATGTTGTTCTGCAGGACGGTGTCCTCGAGTGTGCTGGAGCCCACGAACTTGCCAGTGTTCACGTCGATCACCGTCAGCGCCTCGGTGCGATCGATCACGAGGTGTCCGCCAGAGGGCAGGAACACCTTGCGGTCGAGTGCCTTCTTCAGCTGGTCGTCGACGTGGTAACGGTCGAAGAGAGGGATCTCGTCGGAGTACAGCTGCACCTTGCTCACCAGATCGGGCGCGGTCGCCTGCAGATACTGGATGACGGTGTCGTACGACCTCTGGTCGTCGATGAGGAGCTTGCGGAAGTCGGCGGTGAAGTGCTCGCGGATCACCTTGATCAACAGCTCCGGCTCCTCGTGAATGAGACTCGGCGCCTGGCCGTTCTCCGCCTGCTCCTTGATGGCGGCCCACTGCTTGGTGAGTCTGGAGATGTCGGCTGCGATCTCCTCCGGCGATGCGTGGAGGGCGGCGGTCCTGACGATGACCCCGTATCCGTCGGGGCGTACCATGTTGATCACGTCGCGGAGCCGGTTGCGATCCCCGTCGGGCAGCCGCCTGCTGATCCCGACACTGTCCGAATCGGGCACGAGCACCAGATAACGCCCGGGCAGGGAAGGCACTCCGGTGAGACGCGCCCCCTTGGCGCCCATGGCGTCCTTGGTCACCTGGACCAGCACCTTGTCGCCCTCTTTGAGGACATCCTCGATGCGCTTGCCGTTTCGCCCGCCGTTGCGTCGGGTGCCCGTCGCCACATCGGAGGCATAGAGCACACCGTTCTTGGAGGCGCCGAAGTCGAGGAAGGCCGCCTCCATGCCGGGCAGGACGTTTCGGGCCACGGCGAGATAGATGTTGCCGGCAACCGAGTTGCTGTCGTCCTTGGCCACGTAGTGCTCGACCAGGACCGGGCCCTCGAGGATGACGATCTGGGTCTGTGAGCTGGTGGCGCTGACCAGCATCTGTTTCCGCGCCGATTCTGTGGGGACGATGATCTCGTCCTCTACCGGACGTCTGGAACGTGTCCGGGAGGTGTCGATCCCGTTGCGTGATTTCGTCGAGGAGCCCTGCTTCTCGCGCTTCCCCGATCGCTGCCTGTCTTGTCTCTGTGGTGTCGGTGTCGGGGCAGCGACCCGCCGAACCTCGACCTTCTGGCCTTTGACCTTGACCGTCTTCAATTCCTCGACGGTCCCGCCCGCGGATGACTTGCGGACGATCTCTGGGCCCTTCCTACGGAATAGAGCCATTTGTTGTCACTCCTCTGAACATGTGTAGGCCGCAGCTCCCATTTCCTGGTGGGCGCGCACGACCCGGAAAGAGTCGAAAACGAGAGACGCCGAGATGAGAAGCCCATGGCGTTTCTCGACCGCTCACAGGGTAGCAGGACCCGGCGCCCAAACCTAGTGGCGGGTCGCTCAGCTCTCCGACAGCCCCAGAGAGGGCTGCTCCGGCTCGGACGGGTCGTAGCACATCCGGCATCTCGCCTCATAGGCGTCCTGGGCTCCGAGGACCACCAGATCGTCGGACTGCACGATCCTCTGCGTGTAGAGGGCGGGACCTCCACAGCGGTGACACACCGCCAGCATCTTGGTGACGTACTCGGCGCGGTCGCACAGCGAGGGGATCGGCTCGAAGGGGCGGCGCAGGTAGTCGGTGTCCAGGCCGGCGACGATCACCTGCTTGCCGGTGGCGGCCAGGTTGTCGACGACGTCGACCAGACCGTCGTCGAAGAACTGGCCCTCATCGATCCCGATCACCCTGGTCCGGATGTTGATCGCCCGCACCAGATCGGTCGAGTCGTTGACCGGCTCGGCCTCGACGCTCCACGCCGAGTGCGAGACCACAGCGGTCTCGGCGAACCGGTCGTCGAGTTGCGGTTTGAACACCTGAACCGGGATCCGGGCGATCTGTGATCGGGTGACCCGGCGGATCAACTCCTCGCTCTTCCCGCTGAACATAGGCCCGCAGATGACCTCGACCCACCCGTCGTCGTTCCTGCGGTACATGAGCCGACGAGCCTAAAGGCTCATCGCCGTACTCGGTACCCAGCGATCAGGTCAGCTGGTTCTCGCCCGGGACCGGCGTGCGGAGCAGCCATACCGAGTTGGCGATCCCGAGGGAGAGGCTCATCGCCATGAAGAAGGAACCTCCTTGGCTGAGGAATGGGAGGGGCAGGCCGGTGATGGGCATGATCCCCACAGTCATCCCGATGTTGACGACGACGTGGAAGACGATCATCGCCGCGATCCCGACCGAGATCATCGCGCCGAAGCGGTCACGGGCGTTGGCGGCGATCACCAGCAGCCTCCAGATGATCACCGCGAAGGCGAGGAGCACGAGGACTCCCCCGACCAGACCGAACTGCTCGGCGACCGCGGTGAAGATGAAGTCGGTCTCCTGCTCGGGGACGTACTGGAACGCGGTGAAGGAGTCGGCGGCGAACAGACCCTTGCCGAACAACTGACCGGACCCGATGGCGCTCTTCGATTGGGCGAGTTGATATCCGATGCCCTGCGGGTCGATGTCCGGGTTGACCAGGATCCTGATCCGGTTCATCTGGTACTCACTGAGCAGGTCGAATCTGAGCACGGCGACCACACCGGCGATCGTCACCGCGCTGACCGTCAGCATCTGCCGCCAGGTTCCACCCGCCATGAAGATCATCACGAAGAAGATGAACCCGAAGACGAGCGCGGTGCCCAGGTCGGGCTCGCGCAGGATGAGATAGCCCGGAATCGCCACCAGGAGGATGGCCCTGGCCAGCCTGGACCAGGTCAGCACCCGGGGGCCGATCAGCTCGTCCCTTGGCGCCGGTGGGGCCAAAAGGGTGGCCATGGCGATGATCACCACCACCTTGGCGAACTCGGCGGGTTGGAGGTTGAAGAACCCGAGCGGGATCCAGCGGTGGACCTCCTTGACCGGATCGAAGAAGAACACGGCGACGAGGAGGACCAAGACGACAGTCGAAGCGATGGGCACGATGCTGCGGTACTCCCGATAGTCGATGTTCGACGCCACCGCGAAGATGAGCAGCCCGGCGGTGACGAAGATCATCTGCCGCTCCATCGAGAACGTGCCGCTGTCCCGTGTCGCCGAGTAGATCATCAAGAGGCCGAACCCGGAGAGAAGGAGCATCGTCGCCACCATGATCCAGTCGGTCCGGTTGTTCCTCCGGACCACGGCCACCTCGCGGATGCGGTTGATCACGGCTGTCATCAGTCGGCCTCGTCTCCGGCGGTGATCGGCCCCGGCTCGTTGCCCATCAGGTACTGGAGGATGTGCCGCGCCACGGGGGCTGCGATGGCGCCTCCGGAGCCGCCCTCGTCGATGACCACGGCCACGACGTACTGCGGGTTGTCGATCGGCGCCACGCCGATGAACCACGCGGTGTTGTCCTTGGTTCGTGCAGTCTGGCTCGTGCCCGTCTTCCCGCCCACCAACTCGAGCCCGGGCCCGAACTCGGCGAATGCGGACGCTGCGGTGCCCGAGGTGACCACACGATTGAGGTCCTCGAGCAGCTGGGTCCGGGTGCTCTCCGATATATCCACGGTGTCGACGAGCGGTGAGGTGACCTCCTCGATCACGTCCCCTTCGGGGGCCACGATGCGGTCGACGACACGTGGCTCCAACACCCGGCCACCGTTGGCGAGGATGGAGTAGGAGACGGCGGCCTGCAGCGGGGTGGCGGTGAATGCCCCCTGACCGATGGCAAAGTCCATCAGGTCACCACCGAAGAACGGGCTGGCGAGCTCGGGGTTGAGACGGGAAGGCTCGAGCCTCGGCTGCTCGTCCGGATGCTCCCGCTGGTAGTCGGCCCACTCCTCGAAGAGCTGACGAGTTGGGACGATGCCTGCCGCCTCGTTGGCCAGGTCGATCCCGGTCTCATGGCCGTAACCGAGGCTAACCGCCCAATCCTGGATCACGTTCTCGCCAACGGTCTCCCGGTTGAGCCAGGTCCCCAGCCCCACCGACCAGAAGAACTTGTTGCACGAGTTCTCCAAAGCACCGTGCAGGTCGAGCACGCCCAACTCGCGCGGGTAGTACCAGTCCTTCTTCTCCTGCGCCGAGCCGTCGTTCAGAGGGAAAGTGAACAAGCCGTCGCAGTCGACCGTCCGGGACTCGGGGTCGATCCCCTCCACGTCCGAGGGCAACGGCAGGTTCTCCTCGAGGAAGGCCGTGTAGGTGATCGCCTTGAAGGTCGAGCCCGGCGGGTACAAGCCGCTCACCGCCAGGTTGTTGAATGCGAACGACTCGTTGAGGGCGGCGAAGGTCTCGGTGTCGATCCCGGTCACGAACACCTGGGGGTCGAAGTCGGGAACCGAGGCGAGAGCGAGCACCTCGAACGTGTTCGGGTCGAGGACGACCGCCGCCGCCCTGGTGGTCTCGTTGAAGACTTCCTCCCCGTCGGCTCGGGCGATGTCCTTGACCTCGTTGGACAGGGTGATCCCCTCGGCCAGGGCCAGCTCCACCACCGTCTGCAGCTCGGAGTCCAGGGTGAGGACTATCGAGTCACCCGGCACCGGGGGCACCGGCTGGCTCTGCTCGAGCATCTCGCCACGGAGGACCCGGTAATCCTGCCTCCCGGAGACCCCCTGGAGGACGTCGTCGTAGAACGCCTCAACCCCCAGCTTGCCGATGCGTATCGAAGGGTCGAGCTCGTCGCGGGCATCCAGGTCCGCCTGATCGGGGAGCCCGAGGTGCCCGATCACATGAGCCATCGTGTCCCCGACGAGATAGACCCTCTCGGGGACCTTGACGATCTCGACGCCCGGCAGCGAGCTGAGCTGCTCGCTGATCTGGGAGGCGAGCTCTTTGTCGACCGTTGCCACCTGGAATCGACCGTTGATGCCGGCCTCCTCGTAAGCCGCGGTGAGAACTGCCGAATCGAGGCCGAGGATCGAGGAGAGCCGCTGGATCAGGGTCTCCTGAGCCTCCGGCTGGACGAAGGTGCGGTCGATGAACACCGCAGGCACGAGCCGGCTCGTCACCAAGAGGTTGCCGTTTCGGTCGTATATCTCGCCCCGCGATGCGTGTGTGGTCTTGGTCAGCCAAGCCTGCTCCTCAGCGGCACGGGCGATCGCCGGGCCCTGCGCTACCTGCATGAACCAGAGCCGAAGCCCGATCACCGACAGCATCACGATGAAGACCATGCCCAGGATGGAGAGGCGAACCGCGAACTTCATGCGTATCTGAAGGCAGTCGGGTCGCGGTCGATCATCCGAACCACGATCGGGGCGAAGATCCAGCTGAGGACCAGGTTGGCCAGCGGCACGAGGATGAGGAGATCGACCACCCCGTCGCCGAGCAGGACGGTCTGGCCGAACAGGGTGCCGATCAGGAGGAGGAGGACCACACCGCCGAAGGTGAGCATGCCGGCCCACAGCGCGGTGATGATCCTGCCGATGTCGGCTCGCTCTCGGGTGCGGAAGGCCAGATACACGACGACGGTGAACACGATCGCCCGCAGGCCCAGCACCGAGGAGCCGAGGAGGTCGACGGCGAGCCCGGCGAGGAAGCCGATGGCGAGTACGGCCTCCGAGCGCAGCCTGGTGAGGGAGAGCAGGATCACGACCAGCATGACGAGGTCGGGTACGAACACCTCGGTCTGGCTGAAGAGCGTGGTCTGGACGACGACTGCCACGAGCAGCAGGATCGTGATGAGCGCCATGGTCCGGAGCCGCATCAGCCGTCGGCTCCCGAAGTCGTGGTCGACCCCGACGTGGTCGACGTGGTGGTGGTCGAGTCGGTCGCCTGCTCGTCGGTGGCAGCCGCGATCGGGTCGGGCGGCCAGGCGAGCACCACGACCACCCGAAGCGTGTCAGGGATGGAGAAGGGCATGACCGTGGTGCTGACCAGATCGTCGACCGTGGGAGCGGCGTCGGCCATCACCTCGCCGACCGGGTAACCGGAGGGGAATCTGATCGATGCCGACGACGTGACGACCCGATCGCCGATCAGGACTGGCTCCCGGGCGTCGAGGATCTCGAGACGCATCTCGTCGGTCCCGATCTGGGGGATGAGTGTGCCCACCTGGGTCCCGACGGTGACTGCCACGTTGTCCGGGCCGGCGGTGATCGGGACCACGATGGCCGTCCCGCTGGTCGCCTGCTGCACGGTGCCGACCACATAGCCACTGGTGTCGATCACGGGTTGTCCCACCGCGATGCCCTGGTCGGTGCCCTTGTCGATCCGCAGACCCCGGTCGAAGGCGTCTGCCCGCCCGATCACCTGGGCGACGGTGCGATCCAGGGCGGTCCCGGTGGACTCCAGGTCGTAGAACTCCTCGTAGAACTCGAGACGAGCCAGGTCGTCACTCATTGCGATCACCGCCGCCTCGGCCTCGGCGAGATCCTCAGCCAGCTGTCGATTCTGCTCGCGGAGCGTGGCGATGTTGGAGAGCGATTCGATGGCGTCCAGCACCGGGTTGACCACGAAGGCAGCAGCCTTCTGCATGGGTGCCACGAGTGTCTGTGTCCCGGTCCGCAGCACGGAGGTGACGCCAGCACCCTCCGACCTGACGTCGAAGGTCATGAGCAGCAGCCCGAGCACGAGAAGCGTTATGAGTGTGGGTACTGTCCGATCGCCAGGCTGCCGGCTCAGCATCGCGTCAGACGGGGTAGGGATTCACGGCCGGGCGGACGACACCAGCACATTGTGGAGCGCGTCGAACTCCTCCAGGCACTTTCCCGAGCCGAGCACCACAGACTGCAGCGGATAGGCCGCGGTCACGATGGGCATCCCCGTCTCATGGGCCAGACGGTGGTCCAGCCCAACCAGCAGCGCTCCTCCCCCGGTGAGGACGATCCCCCGTTCAACGACGTCGGCGGCGAGTTCCGGCGGAGTCTTGTCCAGCGTGTACTTGACCGCATCGACGATTGCCTGCGTCGGCTCCTCGATCGCCTCCCGAACCTCCTGGCTGGACAGGAGGATCGTCTTGGGCAACCCGGTCACCAGGTCGCGCCCCCTGACCTCGGCTGATGGCTCTTCGGCATAGGGCCATGCGGATCCGACCGCGATCTTGAGCTGCTCGGCGGTGCGCTCACCGACCAGCACGTTGTGCTCCTTCTTGACCCAATCGATGATCGCCGAGTCGAGCTCGTCACCACCGACCCGGATGGAGCGCGACACCACGATGCCCCCCAACGAGATCACGGCGACCTCGGTGGTGCCGCCCCCGATGTCGACCACCATCGAGCCGGACGGCTCGCCTATCGGGAGCCCGGAGCCGATTGCGGCCGCCATGGGCTCCTCGATGGTGTATGCCCGGCGGGCGCCGGCGTGATAGGCGGCCTCCTCCACTGCCCTCCGCTCCACCGGGGTGATCCCCGACGGCACACACACCACGATCCGGGGACGGGCCCACTTGCGGCGATGCACCTTCTGGATGAAGTAGCGGAGCATCTTCTCGGTGATGTCGAAGTCGGCGATCACGCCGTCGCGGAGAGGGCGGATGGCGGTGATGTTGGCGGGCGTGCGCCCGATCATCCGCTTCGCCTCCATGCCCACGGCGAGTGCCTTGTTGTTCTGGGAGTTGATGGCCACCACCGACGGCTCGTTGAGCACGATCCCGCCACCACGCACGTAGACCAGCGTGTTGGCCGTGCCGAGGTCGATGGCCATGTCCTGGCCTGCAAATGAAAGAAGGGTTTCAGCCATGTTGGGGGAGCGCTCCCGGGCAGATCGACGGGATTGTAGGGGGGAAACCTAACCTGTGCCATCGCCTTGGCGACGTGTCGGTGGAGGTCGTCTGACAGCCGCCGTCTCGCTCACATTTGGGCCGACCCGAAGAAGAGCTCGAGCTCGCGGACCGCGCTCTCCGGGCCGTCGGAGCCGTGGACGATGTTCTCGGTGACTCTCAGTCCGAGATCGCCACGGATCGTGCCGGGAGCGGCCTGTCTCGGGTCGGTGGCGCCCATCAGCACGCGCCCGACTGCGATCGCATCGTCCCCCGACCACTCCATGGCCACAACGGGGCCCGAGGTGATGAAGGAGAGCAGCTCCGGGAAGAACGGCTTGTCGACGTGCTCCGCGTAGTGGGTGCGGGCTAGCTCCTCGCCGATGGTGAGCCCACGGACCTTCTCCAACCGGAGACCCTTGCGCTCGAAACGCGAGATCACCTCTCCGACCAGGCCCCTGGCGACCCCATCCGGCTTGACCATGATGAATGTGTGTTCGACAGCCATGAGGCCGACAACGCTATCCGCCGGATGGTGTTGGGCGAAGTCTCAGGTGAGCAGGTCCCTCACCTCACCGACGAGGTACAACGAGCCGGTTACGAGCACGGCGCCACCGGGGCCCGATTCTGCTCTGGCCATGTCGACGGCGTCCGCCACGTTGTCGGCGGCGAGCACCGGTATGTCGGGCAGCGTGCTGGAGGCGACGGCGGCCAGCTCGGCCGCCGGCATCGCCCGTTTGTAGTCCACGGCGGTGGTCACCATCCCCTTGGCGATCGGAGCGAGACGCTCCAGGATGAGCTGGACGTTCTTGTCCCCCATGACCCCGAGCACCACGTGCCAGCGGGTGGTCGGGTACTCCTCCTGAACTGACTCGACGAGGGTCTCCATGGCGTCGGCGTTGTGCGCCCCGTCGACCAAGACGAAAGGGGACGACCCCAACGGCTCCATCCGACCGGGAGCAGTCGCCACCGCCGCCGCATCCCGGACCGCCTCGACATCGAGTCTCCGTCCGACCAGCGCCTCCGCAGCTGCGATGGCGATGGCGAAGTTGGTCAGCTGGTAGTGGCCATGCAGAGGGAGGAACACGTCCTCGTAGGTCGCCTCGGCGCCCTTGAAGGTGACGAGCCAGCCCCCGACCCCGCGCTCGTAGCTCTCGATCCCGAAGTCGTCGTCGAATCGGCGGTGCTGGATGCCGAGCCCCCGAGCAGTTTCCCTCGCCTCGTCCAGAGCCACCTCGGGCAGGGGACCGGTGATCAGTATCGATCCCGGGCCGGTGATCGCCAGCTTCTCCCGTGCGATCCCACGCAGGTCCTCACCGAGGTACTGGGTGTGCTCCACGCCGATCGAAGTCACGACACAGACATCGGCGTCCACCACGTTGGTGGCGTCGAGACGTCCCCCCAGCCCGACCTCGATGACGGCCGCGTTCACTGCCTGGTCGGCGAAATAGGCGAAGCCCGCCGCGGTGATCAGCTCGAAGTAGGTGTTGGGCTGACCACCCGTGCTCTCCCGGAGGTCGGCGAACGCGGCGACATCGGTCAATGCCAGTGCGAACTCCTCACTCGTGGACACCCGGCCGTTGACGGCCAGCCGCTCCTCGATCGTCTGCAGATGAGGCGACGTGTAGGTGCCGGTGGTGAGGCCATGGGCGACGAGGACGAGGGTGGAGAATCGGGATGTGGACGTCTTGCCGTTGGTCCCTGCGACGTGGATGATCGGATAACCCTCGTGAGGACTTCCCATGAGGTCGAGCAGGTCACGCATCCGATCGAGACCGTGTTCACCGCCCAAGCCGATATGGCGGTCGAGGTAGGCGTTCGCCTGTTCGTAGTTCATGGAGCGGGGCCCCGGGAGGTTACCCCCGGGGCCCCATCTGCTCGCCTCGTCCGGGAACTGGGCTGTCAGGCGCCGTCTTCCGAGGTCCGTCGTGACACGAGAACGCCGATTGAGCCCGCAGCCAGCAGCAACAGGCCGATCATCGCAGTCAGATCCGCTCGGGCTCCGGTGAAGGGCAGGGACTGGGTGTCCGCGCAGTCGTCGATGGTCAGAGACCCCGAGCTCTCCAGGCCGGCGGGAAACTCGAAGCCGGTGCCAGGTGTCGCCTCCCAGGTGTATCGCCCTTCGGCGACCGTCACGGTCCCCTCCTCCGTGAAGGTCTCGACTACCGCCCCGCTCGAGTCGGTGATGACGACCTCGGCACCGCCCGGGACCGGAATCGAGACGTCGATCACACCCACGGCCTCATCGTCTACGACCCCACAACCGCCCCCAACCGTGACCACGATGGCGCCTCCCACCTCGGGAGGCACCTCGTGGTTCGAGAAGACACATGTGACGGTCTCGCCGGCCCGGAGGACTATCTCCGGGAGGGGCGAGTTGCTGTCGTCACAGACGGCCGTCTCCAGTTGCCAGCCCGCCGGGACCACCTCCGAAAGGGAATACTCACCGGGCGCCAGCTCACCCGAGTCGTGCTGCTCGCCGGCAGCCAGGGAGAACCCGTCTGGGGCGTAGCTCGCCGAGAACTGGAACTCCTGTGTCGTGCTCGAGCCCTCGGTCACCTCCTTCACCACGATGATGCGGCTTGAATCGGGACAGTCGACCCTGACCGACATGGCACCGGAGAAGACGCCATCCTCACCGAAACGCACCGATACGACGATCTCGTCTCCCAGTGTCAGCATGCCCTCGCCCTCGACGGTCACGTTCGGGGTAGCCTCGACATCGAAGAGCACGACCTCGGTCCCGCCTGACCGGACGAAGAGGTCGCTGTTGGGATGCAAGGACTGTTGATTCACCGCGATCCCGACAACCGAGCATTCCCGGCCCTCGAATCCCGCAGCAACCTCCTGGGTCGCCAGCGTGTGGAATGTGCCGGGCGCGCCCTCTCTGGTGCCCCTCGGGATCTCCACGTCGAACTCGGCAGCATGCGCGGTCGACATGGGTGTGAAGAAACCGAACACAAAGACCAGCGCCGCCATGATGCCGATCGACCGCATCATCCGGAAAAGGCTCTTTCTCATCTGCCCTATCCCTTTCGTCTCGCCTGGGACAGGGGAGGTCTCACCATTGGCTCGGCCGAACCGAGGTGACCGTCTTCCAGATTCGGCTTCAGGGCCTCCCTATTTCCCCTCTGCCCGGTCACCTCGGGGGTGACCCAGCAGGGCCCACTCCATTCCCCGCAACGGGAGTCTCCAAACGGTCGGCGCAGCAAGAAGACGCGGGGTCGATGGAGCGAGGCCCCGGGAGATTGCTCCCGGGGCCTCGTGCTCGCTCTGTGGTTGCTGTAGGGACTAGGGCCGCTGAGCGGGACCGGTTCGGCCGGTCAGCAGGGTCAGCCCGCCTGCGAAGAGCAGGACGATGCCGAGCGCGGCGAGGGCATCGGAGTCCACGCCGGTGAAGGGCAGGACGTCGGGGTTGGAGCAGGTCTCCACCGTCACCGATCCGGTGCTGGCGAATCCCGCCGGGAACTCGAAGCCGGGGTTGGCAGTCGCCACCCACGTGTAGACATCGCCCTCGGGCACCTCGACAGAGCCATCGGAGCTGAAGGTGCCGACGACGTCCCCGTCGGAGTCACGGACCACGACGTTGGCGCCACCGGCCACCGACATGGTCACATTGACCCGGCCGATGCCGGCTGTGCCGGAGACGGTGCACGTGCTGCCCACCGTGACGAGGATCGAGGCACCGACCTCCGCACAATCGTCAACTGTGACGCTGCCGCTGGCGACGAACCCGGGCGGGAAGACGAAGCCCGCGGCCGGAGTCGCTTCCCATGTATACGTCCCACCTGGCGCGACATCGATGGTTCCATCCTGACTGAGCGAACCTACGACCTGGCCTGAGGAGTCACTCACCACCACATCGGCGCCGCCGGCTACCGACATCGTCACGGACACCTGGCCGGAAGGCCCGGCTCCGGTTATCACGCATCCAGGGGTCACGGTCACGATGACCGAAGCGTCGACCTCCGACTCGACGTTGGTGAACGTGCAAGTGACCGTCTCGCCTGCGGCGAGAGCGATCGAACCTGGTGCCGAACCATCGCTACACGTGGCGGACTGCTGCGTCCATCCGGCCGGCACGGTCTCGGAGACCGAGTAGGTGCCGGGGTCGAGGTCACCCGAGTCGTTCTGCTGTCCGTGCGACAGGGCGAAGCCGTCGGCGTCGTAGCTCGCAGTGAACTGGAAGGCCTGCGACGTGTCAGAGCCGTCGGTCACCTCCTTGACCACGATGATGCGGCCGGTGACCGGATCACCGAGACACCGCACCTCGAGTCTGTGATCGGCGGAGAACACGCCGTCGGAGCCCAGACGCACGGAGACCACGATGATGTTGCCCAGCGTCAGGGTGCCGATGCCCTCGGTGATCTGCCCGGGGGTTCGCTCCACGTCGGGGAGGATGACCGTCGTCCCCGCCGACTCCACGATGAGGTCGTTGTCGGGATGTACCGAGTCCTGGTTGAGACCCACCGACCGAACGGTGCACTGCTGGCCGAGAGCCTCGGCGGGAATGTCGTCCTCGTCGTCGACCAGGTGGATGGTTCCCGGTGTGTCGACAATCGTGTCATCGACGTCGATGTCGACTTCGAAGCCCACGGCTGCAAATGCCGCCGTCGCGCTCAACAGACTGACGAGCAGAACGAGCACGGCCGTGACTGCGATCGAACGAGCCGGATGACGTCTGGCCGCGCCTGTGTTGCCTCCCATTGAACCTATCCCTTCGATAGCTGGGACAGGCCGGTCTCACCACTGGCTCGGCCGGACCGAGGTGACCGTCTTGCAGGCCCGGCGTCGATGCCTCCCTATTTCCCCTTCGGGTCGACCACATTCGTGGCCACAGCCAATAGTGAACCACAGCCCGGAACGCTGTCAAACGATTCGTCGATCTCGAGGCGGAAGGGGTGACTCATGGAGCGGGGCCCCGGAAGGTTGCTTCCGGGGCCCCATTGCTCGCTCTGTGGTTGCTGTAGGGAAACTAGGACTGCTCGGGCTTGCTCCTGCTCGAGGTGAGAAGGGCGAACCCACCGACTATCAGCATGAGGATGCCGAGCGCGGCCACCTCGTCGCTGTGCAGACCGGTGAACGGCAGCTCGGCCGGGTTGGAGCAAGTCTCCACGGTCACCGATCCGGTGCTGTCGAATCCCGCCGGGAACTCGAAGCCCGGATTGGGGGTCGCCGCCCAGGTGTAGACGTCACCTTCCGGCACCTGGATCGTCCCGTCGCCACTCAGCGTGCCGACGACATCCCCGTCCGAGTTCCGGACGACGACATCGGCGCCACCAGCCACCGACATGGTGACGGTGATCCGGCCGACACCTTCGTCGCCCACCAGGTCACACACGCTGCCGACGGTCACCACGATGGAGGCGAGGACCTCATCGGCGCAGTCACCGATCGTCAACGATCCCGTCGCCGAGGTACCAGGTGGGAACACGAAGCCGGGGGCTGGTGTCGCCACCCAGGTGTAGGTGTCCCCGTCGGGAACGGTGAGAGTCCCGTCCTGGGTCAGCGTCCCGACCACCTCGCCGGCCGAGTTGGACACCACCACCTCGGCGCCACCGGCCACTGAGACCGTGACGTTGATCACCCCGACCTCGTCGGTCGCATGGCAGACGCCATCGACCGTGTAGAGGATGGAGGCCAACACCTCGTCATCACCGCAGTCTTCGATGTCGAGAGAGCCCTCGGAGACGAACCCGTCGGGGAAGGCGAACCCGGTGTTGGGCGTGCCCACCCACGAATAGGAGGCCCCCTGCGGGACGTTGATCGATCCCGATTCGTCCAGCGAGCCGACCGAGGCGCCGTTGGCATCCTCGAACTCGACCACGGCGCCCTGGGGCACACTCATCGTCACCGACAGGATGCCTTGTCCGACCGGCAGGCCATTCGGGTTGTCACAGACGCCGGCGACTTCGAAGGTCACCTCGCAGGGGTCGATGGTGAACTGACCGGTGCCGTCACCGGTGAGCCCGAATCCGGGCCCCGCGGTCGCCTCCCAGTAGTAGGTGCCCGGGGCGAGATCGAAGGTGCCGCCCGTGGACGTGTTGAGCACCTCCGTCGTCATGCCCGCGTCGGAGTACACCACCAGCGTGGCGGACGAGTCCGGGTCGATGGTGATGGTCACCTCACCGACCGGATTGCCCTGCCCGTCCACCTCACAGACGCCGTCGGCGGCCACGCTCACCGACGATTCACATGGGTCGATGGTGAACTGACCGGAGGTGTCACCGGTGAGATCGAATCCGGTTCCGGGCGTGGCCTGCCAGTAATAGGTGCCTGGTGCCAGCGGGAAGTCACTGCTCGTCGACGTCGACAAGACCTCATTGGTCATCCCCGCGTCGTCGTAGACGGTCACGGTTGCCCCGGATGCCGGGTCGACCGTGATGCTGACCGAGCCCTGGGGCAGACCCTGGTCGTCCGTGGTGCAGGGCTCTGCCACGATGACGACCGATGCCGCACACGGCTCGACCGTGAACTGGCCCTGCGACTGCCCCTCGATGACATGTCCGTCCGCCGCCGTGGCCCTCCAGTAATAGGTCCCCGGTGAGAGGCCACTCACCGTCCCTGAGGACGTGAGGGTGTCGATCAGACCGGTGAAGTCGGAGTTCTGATAGATCTCCACCGTGGCTCCGGAGGCGGGGTCGATCACGACGTCGGCGGTGCCTGCAGGCACGCCCTGGACGACCTCGCACACACCGGCGGTGACGCTCACCTCGACGGGCACGTCATCCGGAGCCTCCTGATAACAGAAGGTGATGTGGCTCAGCCCGTAGTACTTGTCGTTCTTCGGGTTGTCCGGCGCATGGAGGCCAGTGCCCCCCATGTCGCCGTCGTAGTTGAAGACGTTCGCCCCGGGACCACCCTTGACGATCACCTGGTACACCGGCACGGTGCTCGTCCAGTCGAACACGTCGCCGCTCCCGATCGAGATCGTGAACTCGTCGTTGGGGCCGAAGGTCCCGCTCGCCGCCGGGTCGACCTTCACCTCGAGATAGCCCGAGGGACACGATGGGTTGAAGCAGTCCTGGTCGACCAGGAACGCCGCGGTGATCGAATCCGGGTGACCGTTGCCCGGAGCCGCGCCGTTGACCCAGTTCCCCTCGGCCCAGGCGCGAACCTGGATCGTCTCACCCCACAGCTCGTCGGCCGGGAAGGATCCGCTGAAGCTGTAGCCGTTCCCGGCGTTGTAAGCGCCGTTGTCGACTTCAGTCCATGCTCCGCCGTTGACGCTGACCTGGATGCGGATGTCGTTGTGGTCCGATCCCGACGCCCCAGTGGTCAGCCAGCTGGTCGACGTGTAGTTGATGATCGGCTTGCCGTTCTCACACGCCTCGGTGGCGGTGATGGTTGGATGATGAGCCCACGCCGGCTCGGCGAAGACCACCATCATCGACAAAATCAGCGAGACGGCGGCTGCCAATGACAGCAAGCGCTCGTTGGTCCGGTTACGTGCGAGGGTTGCGAAGCTCACAGGGCCCCACCCCCAGCGATGACGGCCGAGCTCGACCGACAGTACAGCGCGTCCATTTACCCTATCCCTTCGTCGCGTTGGGATAGGTCGGTCTCACCACTGGCTCAGCCGGACCGAGGTGACCGCCTTACAGGCCCGGCTTCGATGCCTCCCTATTTCCCCCTTAACGGGTTGACCACTCGACGTGGCCAGTCACCACAGTGAAGCACACAGGCAGTGACTGTCAACCACGCAAAATGGTCGCCTTCGAGGAGGGAAATTAGCGACGAGGTTCGGGGCATGCCCGACCTTCGCATGGGTCGGAAGACCCAATTCAGGTCAGGCGGAGCGTTCCGTGGGCTCGGAGACCCGGCGGTTGGGAACCAAGGTCGGGTTGACCTTCTTCTCCACGACATCCCTGTCGATCATCACCCGCTCCACGTCGTCGCGCCCGGGGAGGTCGTACATGGTGTTGAGCAGCACCTCTTCCATGATGGCGCGCAAGCCCCGAGCGCCGGTGGAGCGCTTCAAGGCCTGCTCGGCGATCGCATCGAGCGAGTCGGGGGTGAACACCAGCTCGACATCGTCCATCTCGAACATCCTTGCGTATTGCTTGGTGAGCGCGTTCTTCGGCTCGGTGAGGATCCGGACCAGTGACTCCTTGTCGAGATCGTCGACCGTGGCGGTGACCGGGAGACGCCCGATGAATTCCGGGATCAGCCCGTATTTCATCAAGTCCTCGGGCAGGACCTCGGAGATGAGCTCGGTCGGCCGCCCGTCGCTCTTCGACTTGAGCTCGGCGCCGAAGCCGACGCCACGCTTGCCGATCCGGTGGGCGATGATGTCCTCGAGGCCGCCGAAGGCGCCGCCACAGATGAAGAGGACGTTGGTGGTGTCGAGTTGGATGAACTCCTGGTGGGGATGCTTGCGCCCACCCTGGGGCGGGACCGAGGCGACGGTGCCCTCGAGGATCTTGAGGAGTGCCTGTTGCACACCCTCACCCGAGACATCCCTGGTGATCGAGGGATTCTCCGCCTTGCGTGAGACCTTGTCGATCTCGTCGATGTAGATGATCCCCTGCTGTGCCCGGTTGACGTCGTAGTCGGCAGCCTGGAGCAGTTTGAGAAGGATGTTCTCCACGTCCTCGCCGACGTAGCCGGCCTCGGTCAGGCTGGTGGCGTCGGCGATGGCGAAGGGGACGTTGAGCTGACGGGCGAGCGTCTGGGCGAGAAGGGTCTTCCCGCTCCCGGTGGGCCCGATGAGCATGATGTTCGACTTCTGCAGCTCGACGTCGCGCTGGATGTCACCGGAGCGGATTCGCTTGTAGTGGTTGTACACCGCCACGGAGAGCTTCTTCTTCGCCTCCTCCTGGCCCACGACGTAGTCGTCGAGGTACATCTTGATCTCGGAGGGCTTGGGCAGCTCGGTGAAGCTGATCTCCTCGGTGGTGGAGAACTCCTCCTCGATGATCTCGTTGCAGAGATCGATGCACTCGTCGCAGATGTAGACGCTCGGTCCGGCGATGAGCTTCTTGACTTGCTTCTGGGACTTACCGCAGAAGCTGCACTTCAACAGCTCCCCGCCGTCGCCGAGTCTGGCCATCTGAGAATGATCCTCCGCTTAGTCGGACGCAGAGGCTACCGCGGCGAGCTCGCGTCGGGTGAGCACTCCGTCGATCACTCCGTAGTCCTTGGCCTCGTCCGCCATCATCCAGTAGTCCCGCTCGGTGTCCAGTGAGATCTTCTCCAACGGCTGGCCACTGTGGTCGGCGAGGATCTGGTTGAGCTGCTCACGCATCTGGACGATCAGCCGGGCCTGGATCTCGATGTCGGAGGCCTGACCCTGGGCTCCGCCATGCGGCTGGTGGAGCATGACCCTGGCGTGGGGCAAGGCGAAGCGCTTGCCCTCGGCGCCACCGGCGAGGATGACCGCAGCGGCGGAGGCCGCCATGCCCATGCACACCGTGTTCACGTCTGGCTTGATGTACTGCATGGTGTCGTAGATCGCGAAAAGCGACGTGATCGAGCCGCCCGGGGAGTTGATGTACAGGAAGATGTCCTTGTCCGGGTCATCCGACTCGAGATGCAGCATCTGCGCCATGATCAGGTTGGCGATGGTGTCGTCGATCGGCGTGCCCAGGAAGATGATGCGGTCCTTGAGCAGCCGGCTGTAGATGTCGAAGTAGCGCTCGCCGCGACTCGTCTGCTCGAAGACCGTGGGGATCACATAGTTGTTGGCTTTCATTCCTCTTCCTCCTCGGCCGTCACGACTTCGTCGTCATCGACTATCTCGGCCTCGACTTCTTGGACCTTCACACTCAGGTCGACCGGATTCCCATCCTCGTCGACCGGGTCTGCATTGGAAAGGATCGCGTCCAGCGCCCTGTTTCTGAGAATATCACTGGCCAATGCCAATTCCCGGCCGCTACGGCGGAAGGCATCGAGAAAGGCCACGGGGTCCTGGGCCCGGGCCGCCAGCGACCGGATCGCCGCCGACAACTCCTCCTCGTCGATCTGGATGTTCTCTGCCTCGATCACCGCGTCGAGGACGAGCCGGTTGCGCAGTGAAAGCTCGGCCTGGCCGCGGAGGTCGGCGAGAAAGGCCTCCTGGGTGATCCCGGAGGCCCTGAAGTAGTCGTCCAGCTGCAACTCGGCCTCCTCCAGCCGATGGAGGAAGTCGTGGAGGTGACGGTCCATCTCCGATCGCACCAGGCCCTCGGGGAGATCGATGTCGACCTGGTCCCGCAGAGTGGCGAGCACCTTCTCGGAGTACTCAGCCGAGACGGCGCGCAGCTTGGCGTCGGCGAGACCCGTCTCCAGTGCAGCCTGCAACTGCTCGACCGTCTCGAACTCGGTGTTCTCGTCCACCCATTCGTCGTCGAGCTCGGGGAGGATTCGCTCCTTGACCTCGTGGACGGTGACCGTGAACTCGACCGACTCCCCGGCGCGATCGCCGAAACCAGCGGGAAGGGTGCCCTCGAAGGTGAGGACGTCGCCGGCCGAGGCTCCGGTGGCCTGATCGTCGATCCCCTCGATGAGGAGCCCCGATCCGACCTCGTAGAGGAGCTCCTCGGCGGTGGCCTCCTCGATCGGCTCGCCGTCTTTCGTCGCCGAGATGTCGATGGAGACGAAGTCGCCCACCTCCGCGGGACGTTCGACCTCCTCTACCGTGGCGAACTGCTCGAGCATTCGCCGGGTCTGGGTCTCCATGTCCTCTGGGGTCACTGCCGGGTTGGTCACCTCGATCTTGCGCCCCTTGTAGTTGGGCAGCTCGATCGTCGGCCAGAGGGTGACCTTGACCTCCACCTCCACTCCCCCGTCCACGTCGTCGATCGACTCCAGCTCGGGGTTGATCGCCGGCTCGATGTCCTCGTCGCTGAGCACATCGTTCAGTGTCGGGTTGAGCAGGTCCTCGATCGCCTCCTGTCTCACCCGATCCGCCCCGACCGTCGCCTCGATTATCGGAAGTGGCGCCTTGCCCGGGCGGAACCCATGGATCTTGATCTCCTGGGCCAGTTTGCGGGCTGCACCCTTCTTCGCCTCGTTGATCTGCTCATCGGTGATCGTGAAGCGAACGAGACGTTCGAAGGCCCCGGACTCGGTGACAGTGACGGTCATTTGTTTCCTTTGGCGTTCATGTGCGACCGCCCGGCGATGCCGGGCGGTCTCCGGGGTGACCGACGGGATTTGAACCCGCGACTTCCTGGACCACAACCAGGTGCTCTACCAGCCTGAGCTACGGCCACCATGTGGCGAACGGGTCTCCAGCGCCCCCGGGAGGACTCGAACCCCCAACCTGCGGATTAGAAGTCCGCTGCTCTATCCAATTGAGCTACAGGGGCGGGGCTGACTCGGCCCCGGAGGGCGACCCGTCGAGCGGGTGAAGGGAATCGAACCCTCACCGCCAGCTTGGAAGGCTGGAGCTCTACCATTGAGCTACACCCGCGTGCCGCTCACAGTGTAAAGCCTCGGTCGGGCTGGTCGGAACCGGGTTTCTGTCCCAGTGGACTCTGATGATCGCGGCATGAGAACCAGACCATGTGGATCATGCGGACAACGCCTTCCCCTCGACAAATTTGGTTACCGCGATCGGGCTAGGCAGAAACTTCAGAGCTATTGCCGAGAATGCGCTAATGCGGCATGGCGGCGTTGGTACGCGGATCCGGCCAACAAACAACGCCACCTGACGGCGCTCACCTCGCGAAGGAAACGGCGCATTGAGAGGAACAAGATGATCGTTAGAGGGCTCAAAGCCGTTCCATGCGTCGACTGCCATCAGCACTTCCCGACTGAGGTGATGGACTTCGACCACCTCGAGGGTAAGGAAGCCCTCATCTCGAAACTGGTCTATACAGCAAGCACCGAGCGACTACTCCGGGAGATCCGAAAGTGCCAAGTAGTATGCGCAAACTGCCACCGACTCCGGACTACAGCGCGGATTCGAGGACTCTCGCTGCGCAGCTAGCATGTGCGCAACTCGGGCTGTGGCGCAGCTTGGTAGCGCGCGACGTTTGGGACGTCGAGGTCGTCGGTTCAAGTCCGACCAGCCCGACCGGGGTGCTTTTCCCGTTCGCATAGGTAGCCTCTGGCTCGGGCCGCTAGCACAATTGGCAGTGCAGGGCGCTCTTAACGCCAAGGTTCTGGGTTCGAGTCCCAGGCGGCCCACTCCCCCGACTTTAAGTCCACGCGGGTGTGGCGGAATGGCAGACGCGCAGGGTTTAGGTCCCTGTGGGGTAACTCCCGTGGAGGTTCAAGTCCTCTCGCCCGCACCGATCGGCTGGCCCATTTCAAGTACCTCGCGGCACTCCGGTGATGATCCTCGCTCCCCGTCGGAAGGTCAGGTAGTGCCATGCCCAACCGAGCAGCACGAAGAAGCGATTGCGAAACCCGATCAGATAGAAGATGTGGATGGCGAGCCACGCCAGCCACGCCGCGAAGCCACTGAATCGGAAGCCTTTGATGTCGGCGACGGCCCGGGCCCGGCCGATCGTCGCCAGCATTCCCTTGTTGCGGTAGGAGAACGGGCGACGCACCCCGTCCTTGATCGACCTGCCTGCATGACGCCCCATCTGCATGGCCGCCGGCGCCACACCGGGGACACCGGGCACGGCGGCGAGGTCGCCGACCACGAACACCTCGGCGTGCCCGGGCAAGGTCAGGTTCGGTTCGACGAGGACCCTTCCCGACCGATCGGTTGCCCCCACCATGGCGCCGATCGGTGATGCCTCGACTCCGGCCGCCCAGAGCACCGTGCCGGCCTCGATGCGCTCCCCATTCGAGAGGGTGACTCCGCCTTCGTCGATGTCAGTAACCAACGCCTCGGTCATCACCTCGACCCCCAGATCCTCGAGCTGGCGACGTGCGGACTTAGACAACGACTCGACGTACGGAGGCAGCACCCGGTCCGCCCCCTCGACGAGTGTCACCCGGGCTTTGGCCGGGTCGACCATGTGGAACTCCTTGCCCATGGCATGGACCGCGATCTCGACGAGGGCACCCGCCAACTCCACACCCGTTGGCCCGGCGCCCACGACGACGAAGTTGAGCAGGCGCTCGGCCTGGCTCGGATCCGACTCGGCCTCCTCGAAGGCGCGCAGCACACGACCCCGGATGGTGAGGGCGTCCTCGATGGTCTTCAGCCCAGGGGCCATCTCCGCCCATTGGTCGTGGCCGAAATAGGAGTGGGCAGCCCCGGTCGCAAGGATCAGGAAGTCGTAGTCGACACGGTCGTCTCCGACGTTCACCTTGCGTGCATCCAGGTCTATCCCGATGACGTCGCCGAGAAGCACCCGGACCACGTTGGCCTGCCGCTTGAAGATCGACCGGATCGGATAGGCGATGTCCGAGGGATTGAGTGCCGCCATTGCCACCTGGTAGAGCAGTGGCTGAAAGAGATGGAAGTTCCTCCGGTCGATGATCGTGATGTCGACAGGTGCGCCACGCAATGCCTTGGCCGCGTTGAGCCCGGCGAATCCGGCGCCGACGACGACAACCCGCGGTCTCACAGTCCCAGGCTCTCGCAGAGTGCGTGTATCGCCCGGGCGCGGTGTGAGATCTCGTTCTTCTCCTCGTCGCCCATCTCCGCCAGGGTGCGCCCGTCGACCTCGAAGACCGGGTCGTACCCGAAGTTCCTGCTGCCCCTTCTGGTCTCGGTGATCGTGCCGGTGATCATGCCCTCGGCAGTCACCTCGACACCATCGGGGAAGACGAGGGCGACAACTGTCCTGAATCTCGCGTCCCGATTCTGCTCGCCCACCATGACGTCGAGAAGCCTCGCCACGTTGTCCTCGTAGGTGGCGTCCTCACCGGCGAACCGGGCGGTGTGGACACCGGGAGCCCCTCCCAGGGCATCCACCTCGAGACCGGTGTCGTCGGCGATGGCGGGAAGCCCCGTCGCCTCGACCACGGCCCGCGCCTTGAGCAGGGCGTTCTCCTCGAGACTGGAGCCGGTCTCCTCGACGTCGTCCCAGTCGAGGCCGTCCACGATCTCTTTGGCGAGCCCGATGGGCTCGAGGATCGCTTTGACTTCGGCCGTCTTGTCAGGGTTCTTCGACCCAATGACCAGACGTGGGATCAACGCTCCACCGCCCTCCGCTGCATGTCGTGGAGCTCCTCGATCCCCTTGCCGGCGAGGTCGAGCAGGTCGTCGAGATCCTCCCTGGTGAACGGTGCGCCCTCCGCCGTCCCCTGCACTTCGACGAGCAGGCCGCGACCGCTCATCACCACGTTCATGTCGACCTCTGCGCGGACGTCCCTGTCATAGTCGAGGTCGAGGACCTTCTCGCCGTCGACGATCCCCACCGAGACCGCTGCCACCTCGTCGATGATCGGGTGGCTGGGGACCAGCTCACGTTCCACCGCATCCTGCAACGCCTGGTGCAGGGCGATCCAGCCTCCCGTGATCGCCGCGGTTCGGGTGCCGCCATCCGCCTCGATGACGTCGCAGTCGACCATCACCATGAGCTGCGGCATCGCCCGGAGATTGACCGCGGCCCGCAGCGCCCGTCCGATGAACCTTGAGATCTCCTTGGCGCGCCCACCCGAGACATGGTCTCTCCGCACCCGTTCGGGCGACGATCCGGGGAGCATGGCGTATTCGGCGGTCACCCACCCCTGGTCGCCGTTGCGCATCCACCGCGGGACCTCTGTGTCCACGGAGGCGGTGCACAGCACTCTGGTCCGGCCCATCGAGATCAACACCGACCCAGGAGTCGACGCCGTGTAACCCAGCTCGACGCTGACCGGGCGGAGCTCTCCGTGGGGCCTGTCTGTCATGCACTCACGCTATAGCCCGCCGCTCAGACGTCGAAACCGACCCCGGGCACCGCCAGCCTGACCGGTCGATCGAAGATCTTCTCGGCCTCGGCGACCGAGATCGTCGGGTCCAGATAGGGCGGGATGTGGGTCAGCACCAGCGTCTCGGCGCCGACCTCACGGGCGATCTCCGCTGCCTCACCGGCAGTCAAATGCTGGGCATACGGCTTGTCCTCGGAAGCTCCCTGATTGGAGGCCTCTGACAACATCAGATTCACAGCCGAGGCGAGCTGGCGCCACGTCCCGGCGGGTCCGGTGTCCCCGGTGTAGAACAGCTTCCTGTTGCCGGCCTGCCAACGCGAGGCGACCGTGGGGACCGAATGGTCGGACTCGACGAACGACACCTCGATGTCGCCGATGGACACCTCGTCACCGTCCCACACCGCCTGGAAGTCGAAGCACTCCGGCTCGGTGTCGAGGAAGTGGCAGACCCGATCCCACACGCCCTGCGGCGCATACAAGGGCACCGGATCACGGGGCGCCGGGCGGAAGGTCCACGCGTGATAGGCGACGAGAAGGTCTGAACAGTGATCCGGGTGCTGATGTGAGATCACCACGGCATCAATCAGGTCCGGGTCGAAGGGCAGCGACATGAACGTCCCGGGCCCGGCGTCACACCACACCCTGGTGCCGGCATGCTCGACGACGTATCCAGCCGTGGGCCGTCCCGGGGCCGGGAATGTGCCGGACGACCCCACTACATGGAGCTTCACGGTGCCAATCTCTCCTTCACCCACCCTCCTCCTTGTCTCCTATACCTCACCCGGTCGTGAAAACGATTGGGTCTGCCCTGCCAGAACTCGACAGAGTCAGGCTCCAGTCGCCACCCGCCCCAGTGACCCGGTCTCGGGATCGCCGCCTCGCCGAACTGTTCGTCGATCTGGAGAAAGCGCGCTTCTAGCTCCTCACGATCGGCCACCAACTCGCTCTGTCGTGAGGCGTGCGCCGCGATCTGCGCCCCGTGTGGCCTAGACGAGAAGTAGGCGTCTGCCTCGGCATCCCCCACCGGTGTCACCGCTCCCTCGAACCGGACCTGGCGATGCAGCTCGGTCCAGACGAACGTGGCCGCCGCCCGGTGGTTCGCCCTCATGGCACGGCTCTTCCGACTCTGCATCCCGGTGTAGAAGACGAGACCCTGGGGAGAGAAGTCCTTCATGAGCACGGCCCGGGCGGAGGGAGCCCCGTCCTCGTCCACGGTCGCCAGGACGAAGGCGTTCGGCTCGTGGATCCCGGCGACGAGAGCCCCGGCGAACCATTGCTCGAACTCCGACGCGGGGTCCGCAGCCATGTCCTGTTCGACGAGACCCTCGCTCTCGTAGTCCCGTCGCAGCCGGGCCGCCTCTTCGCTGATCACCAAGGCGACGATACCCTGGCCCAATGGCCCCCACCGAGACACCGGCGCGGTGGACGATGCTGGCACGGGCCCTACGCCGACACTGCCCACGATGCGACGGAGAGGCGTTCGACGGCTGGTTCACGATGAAGGATCACTGTCCCCGGTGCGGCCTGAGATTCGAGCGCGAGCCCGGCTACTGGGTGGGTGCGGTGATCATCAACACCGCCATCATCTTCGCCACATTCCTCGTTGTCTTCGGTGGCCTCGTGGTGCTCACCTATCCCGATGTCCCCTGGGGCCTGGTGCTGGCCATCACGATCGGCGCCAATGTCGTCGTGCCGATCGTCGTCTACCCACTCTCCAGGACCATCTGGCTCGCCCTCGAGATGTCGTGGCATCCGCTCGAGCCGGGCGAGATCGAGGCAGCCCGGGCCCGTCTGTCCTAGGCGGGAGTCGCTATAGCCTCTTGGCCACCTCGTCGAGCATGACCTCGGTGGCGCCACCGCCGATCGAGTGGATACGGACGTCCCGATACATCCTCTCCACCGCGGTCTCGGCGATGTAGCCCATGCCACCGTGGAACTGGACACAGTCGTAGAGGACGCCATTGGCTAGCTCTCCGACCAGGGCCTTGACCTCCGACACCTCACGGACCGTGTCCTCGCCCTGGTCGGTGAGCCAGGCGGTCCGATAGGTCAGCTCCCGCGCAGCATCGATCTCCGCCTGTCTCATCGCCAGACGCTGGCGGATGACCTGCTTCTGCCAGAGCGGCGCCCCAAACGCCCGGCGCTCCTTGACGTAGTCGACGGTGAGCTCGAGAGCGCGCTGCGCCTCGCCGAGCGCCTGGCCCATGATCGCCAGCCGCTCGTTCTGGAAGTTGCCCATGATGTAGTAGAAGCCGCGGTTCTCCTCACCGATGAGGTGCTCCTCGGGTACCCAGACATCGTCGAGGACCAGCTCGGCCGTGTTGGACGAGTGCCAGCCCATCTTGTCCAGCTCGCGGCTTGCACTGAAACCCTCGGTTCCCCTCTCGACTGCGAAGATCGAGATGCCCCGGGATCCCTTCACATCCGGGTCGGTCTTCGCCGCGATGAACACGACGTCGGCGATGGCGCCGCTGGTGATGAACATCTTGGCGCCGTTGAGCCTCCAACCGGCGCCGTCGCGGCGGGCGGTGGTGCGGATCCCCGCCACATCCGAGCCGGCATCGGGCTCGGTGACCCCGATGGCGGTGATCAGCTCCCCCGTGGCGAACCGGGGCAGCCACTTCTGCTTCTGGTCGTCGGAACCGAAGTTGGTCACGTAGGGCGCGGCGAGATCCGTGTGCACGAGGACGGTGATGGCGAAACCGCCCGATGTGCTTCGCCCCAGCTCTTCGGCGAACGCCACCGAGGCCACGTGACCCAATCCGACGCCGCCGAAGGCCTCGGGTATGCGCAGCCCGAAGAAGCCGAGCTTGCCCATCTCGTCGAGCACCGAGCGAGGGACCCCGCCTTCCGCCTCCCAGGTCGCGATCGAAGGGACGACCTCCCTCTCTACGTACTCGCGCACGTGGCTCCGGATTGCCGCGAGGTCGTCGTCTACGTAGATCGACTTCATTCACCCTCCCCTGCCGCCAGCGAGGCACGGCCGGCCCTGCTGTTGTAGGTGAGATTGTGGTCGGCGCAGAAGCGCTGGGCCACCCCGGCGACCGACCGCAGATCGACACCGTGGGTGATTCCGAGACCGTCGAGCAGCCACACCAGATCCTCGGTGGCCACATTGCCCGTCGCGCCCGGGGCATATGGACAACCTCCGAGCCCGCCTGCGGACGAATCCATCTTGTCGATGCCACGCTCCAGCGCCACCAACGTGTTGGCGATGGCTTGACCGTATGTGTCGTGAAAGTGGACACCGATGCTCTCGACGGGGACACGGTCGAGCACTTCGTCGAGGAGGCGATGGATGTGAGCCGGCGTGGCCTGCCCGATCGTCTCGCCAAGGAATATCTCGGCGACACCCCACTCGTAGAGGGTCTCGGCGAGATGGGCGACCCAGTCCGGGTCCTGTTCGCCCTCGAAGGGACAGTGCGTGGCCGTGGAGATGTATGCCCGAAACCTGAGATGGGGCGGCCCCTCGAAGATGATCCGTCGCACCCGATGCATCGCCTCGTCGACCGTGGCATTGATGTTCCTCTCACTGAACGTGTCCGACGCCGCCGTCAGCACACCGACGTCGGTGAGCCCGGCTTCCACTGCCGCCTCGAGACCCTTCATGTTGGGAACGAGGCCGATCAGCCGCAGGTCCGGCGTGGTCACCGCCCGCACCACCTCGGCACCGTCTGCCATCTGCGGGACCCACTTGGGGCTCACGAAGGAGACCGCGTCGAAGCTGCTGAGCCCGGCACTGGCCAGGTCGTCGATCAGCTCGGCCTTGGCCTCGGTCGGGATGGTGACACCCAGCGACTGGAGACCGTCGCGGGAGGAAGACTCGGTGATGGTGACATTTGCCGGATAGGTGCTCACGACCCGGGGCACCACCCGTCCTGGCGCGGGCTCACGCAGTCCTCTCCAGGAAGTCCTCGAGCACCTCGGTGTATCTCTCTCGAGCCTGATCCTCGGTTATCGAGCGACCCATGGCGGTCCACGCCGGGACCCACTGCGCGATGTCGGGCATCGGACGACACAGACCCACCGCCTCCCAGTGGGGCAGGTTGGCGAGGGGATCTCCGCTCACCTCGCGATAGGTCTCGACGAAGTGGTCGGCCACCCTGTCCATCCCCAGGTACCTGATGTCGAGGGAGCAATAGGCAACGTCCATCTCCCTCTCCCCGGTGGCAGGCGACTCCCAGTCGACGACTGCGGTCAGCGTCCCGTCACGCCACATCGTGTTCCCCGGCCAGTAGTCGGTGTGGCTGAAGACGAAGTCGTTGCCACCGCTGCGCTGGCCCAGGGTCACCCTCCGCCTCAGGAGATCCTCGCCGAGCCGGTGCTCCAGGACGACCTCCGGGGACTCGGAGATCCGGGCCATGTCCTCACCGGCGCCTGGTGGGAACAAGTCGGCGTCGTCTTCGTCCAGACGCACGTCGTGGATCCGGGTGAGCACCGTGGCGAGCTGTTCGGCCCATTCGAAGGGGTGGGCAGGGGTCAGGTCGGTCTCGCCATCGACGTATGAGATCACCAGCGCCTGCTCGTCGAACACGCCTTCTGTGTCGATCCAGATCGGTGCCGGGGCGGGAATGTTGGCCCGCTGCATGAGCTCGAGGGCCCTCGCCTCGCGGGCTGCCGCATCGGTCTCGCTCACGTGTGACCCGGGCCCGTACCGTCGCAACACCATCCGCGTCGACCCCTCCTCGAGGATGTCCATCGTGCAGCTCAGCCCGGACTCGATGCGTTGCGCGTGCGCGAGAGACTCGGCGCCGATCGCATCCCGGACGCGCTCGATCTGCTCTTCGGTGGGGAGAGGTGCGTTGTGCATCGGTTGTGGAGGTGCGGGGAGTCGAACCCCGGTCCGCTGAGCCGTCGGCGCCGGCATCTCCGAGCGCAGTCGTCAGCGAGCTTCGAGCACGGGGACTCTGACGACGAGTTTCCCTGTGTCTATCCAGAGTTGGTCTTGGCCATCCGATCCTGGCGCCCCGGATGGTGCATCCCACATTGCGGCGCCCTGACCTGACCGGGTGGGAGCCGATCAGGAGGACGGGCTACTTATTTAGGCAGCCAGTGCGAAGTTGTCTTCGGCACTTGTTGGTTTTTCCGGTTTGTTGACGGGGTCCCGGAGACCCCGGCTCGCTTCCAACGCCTCAACACTCAACGTCGAAACCGTTTCACCCCCGTTGTCTTGGGTGAATCCCGAGTCTACACCGGGCTTTTCCACAAGCTCAGCCCAAATGAGACGTCCAAAAGCCCACTATTGGGCCCCCATGCATTAGGAACGGGGTTTGCGTCCCACGTTCCGCTCCATCTCCCGAGCATGTTCCCGGTCGCGGAGGGTCTGGCGTTTGTCGATCGTGGTTTTGCCACGGGCCAGGGCGATCTCGACCTTGGCCTTCCCGTCTTTGAAATAGACCTGGAGCGGGACCAGGGTCAGCCCCTTCTCGGCGAGCCCCCCGGCAAGCTTGTCGATCTCACCCCGGTGGAGGAGCAGCTTCCGCTGCCGCTCCGGGTCGTGACCCCCGTCCCTGGCGAAGTCATAGGGGGCGATGTGTGCCCCGACCAGGAACGCCTCGCCGTTGCGGATGTCCCCATACGAGTCCTTCAGCTCCATCCGTCCCTCACGGAGAGACTTCACCTCGGACCCGAGCAGGGCGAGACCTGCCTCGAAGGTATCGAGAACGGTGTAGTTGCGACGGGCCCGCCGGTTGGTGGCAACCACTTTGACCCGCCCGGTTGCCGGGTCGGCCATCAGAACCCGGTGGGGATGTCGGGTCCGGTCCCGTCGGCCTCGCGGAGATACCTGCTCAGGCCGATCATCGAACCGACGATCCCGGCCAGGGCGCCGAAGATCAGGAAGAGAAGGCCCCAGCGGAAGAAGAAGTCGTCCTGCACGGCCAGGTTGAACAGGGCAAACCCGGATGTCACGTCGGCCAGGCTGGAGGAGCCGAGCCAGACCGCGAAGACCGCCAATGCCGCGCCAAGAACGCCCTCGATCAGACCCTCGAGGAGGAAGGGCACCCTGATGAACCAATTGGAGGCACCGACCAGCTTCATGATCGAGACCTCATCCCGCCGGGCGTATATGGCGAGACGGATCGTGTTGGCGATGAGGACCACGGCGGCGACACCGAGCACGATCGAGGCGGCGAGGAGCCCGACGTTGAGAACGGTCGAGAGCTCCTGCAGTTGCTCGATCGACTCGGAGGCCGTCGCCACCTCACGCACCGGTCCGCCCCGCTGCTCGAGACGGAAACGGACGGAGTTGTGCAACTCGATGTCGGTGAGCTCGATCCTGATCGAGGCGGGCAGGATGGTCGGATCGATGTCCATCAGCTCCGGCTGACCGGCGAACAGCTCCCGGTACTCCTCCCAGGCATCGACCTTTGTGAAGTAGAAGGCGTCCTTCACCTCCTCCCAGGTCTGGATCTCGGTGAGGAGGCCGTCGTGGGCCCCGACCGGGACCCCGGTGTCGCCTTCGTCGTTGAGGAAGGCGATGACATGGACCCCTTCCTGCCAGGCGATGGTGTTGACCCGGAAGATCTCGTTGATGACCAGCGCCGCCAACGCCACGCCGAGTGAGATGAAGACGGTGATGATCGCCGCCACGACGACCAGCATGTTGCGTCGCAGCGAGACCATCGCCTCTTTGAGCAAGAACAGCACCCGACTCACGGCTGCACCGCCTCGTAGCCACCGGTCTCGTCGTCTCTCACCATCTTGCCACCCTCCAGGGCGACCACCCGTCGTTTCATGGCGTCCACGATGGCGTGGTCGTGGGTGGCCATGACCACGGTGGTGCCGGTCCGGTTGATCCGATCGAGGAGCTTCATGATCCCCACAGAGGTCTTCGGGTCGAGGTTCCCGGTCGGCTCGTCGCAGAGCATGATGGGAGGTCGATTGACGAACGCCCGGGCCACCGAGACCCGCTGTTGCTCGCCACCTGAGAGCTGACGCGGGTAACGCCCGCCCTTGTCCTCCAACCCGACCAATTCGAGCACCTGGTCGACCTGGGGCCCCACGACCGATTGCGGTCGGCCCAGCACCTCGAGGGCGAAGGCAACATTCTCACGCACGGTCTTGTTGGGCAGGAGCTTGTAGTCCTGGAAAACGGTTCCGACGGACCGCCGCAGATAGGGGATCTTCCACTTGGGGAGGGTGGTGATGTCCTTGCCGGCGACCCAGATCTTGCCGCGGGTGACCGGCTCGTCCCGCAGCATGAGCCGGATGATGGTCGATTTGCCCGAGCCGGACGCCCCGACCAGGAAGACGAAGTCTCCCTTCTGGATGTCTAGCGACACGTCGTTGACGGCGACGGTGCCGCCCTCGTAGACCTTGGTGACGTTGTCGAGTCTGATCATGGGGACCGCCGGGAGAGTCTCGCAGCACTGGCGGACGTGTGCGGAAAGGGGACGCTACCCGGCTCGACCGATTTAGCTGGAATTGTCCCCGGTCTCAAAGCGGGACCTCCTCCACCGCAGATACGCCTCGACGAACCCTCGGAGATCGCCGTCGAGGACCCCCTGGACGTTGCCGACTTCGTGATCGGTGCGCAGGTCCTTGACCATCTGATAGGGCTGGAGGACGTAGCTTCGCACCTGGCGTCCCCAGGCCGCCTCTCCCTGTTCGCCCCTGATCTCGTCGAGATGCTCGAGACGCTCCAGACGCGCACGCTCGGCGAGACGTGCCTTCAGGATCGCCATCGCCCGAGCCTTGTTCTGCAGCTGGCTGCGCTCGTTCTGGCACTGCACGACCACCCCTGTGGGCAGGTGGGTGATCCGGACCGCCGAGTCGGTGGTGTTGACGTGCTGGCCCCCGGCCCCCTGGGACCGATAAGTGTCGATGCGGAGATCGTCCTCGTCGATCTCGATGTCGGCGGCGTCTCCAAGGTCGGGCACCACGTCGACGCCGGCGAAGCTGGTGTGACGTCGCGAGTTGGCGTCGAAAGGGCTGATCCGGACCAGACGGTGGACTCCGCGCTCCGACTCCATGGTCCCGTAGGCGTGATCGCCTTTGACGGTCAGCGTGGCCGACTTGATTCCGGCCTCGTCCCCCTCCGTCACTTCCTCGACCGTGACGGCGAATCCGGCATCCGTGAGGAACCGCTGGTACATCCGGACCATCATCTCGGCCCAGTCCTGGGCATCGACCCCGCCGGCGCCGGCATGGACACTGAGGATGGCATCGGCATCGTCGTACTCGTCGAAGAAGAGCGACTCCAGCTCCAACTCGTCCAACGACGAGGAGGCGCCTTTGAGCAGCTCGATTGCCTCGGCACGCGATTCGGCATCGTCGGCCTCGGCGGCCAGCTCGAGCAGCACTTCGGCATCCTCGAGCTGGGTGGCGAGACCGTCGACCTTGGCGAACAGGCCCTCATAGCGGGCGAGTCGCTGGCTGACCGATCGCGCCTCCTCGGGGTCGTCCCACAGGTCTGGCGAGGATGCCTTCTCGCGAAGCTCCTCGAGCTCCTTTGCCTTTCCCTCCAGGTCGAGGAACACCCGCGCCTCGGCGAGCCGGCTGCGTTGCTCGGCCAGGAATGCTGAAGGGTCGGTGATGTCCACGGGGCCCCCAAGCTTATGCCGAGGTCAAGGCAAGAGGTGAGCCCGCCGACACCCTCAGGCTGCGGCGCCGTGACAGCGCTTGAACTTCTTGCCGCTGCCACAAGGACAGGGGTCGTTGCGACCCACCTTGTCGGAACTGGCCGGCTTGGCCGGCTTCTGGGGACCGGTTGGATTCGCCTCCACCCGCTGGGGCTGTGTCTTCGGTTGGGCCACTTCGACGCGGAACAGGTAGCGGACCGCATCCCTCTTCACCGCGGCGACGGCATCCATGAACATGTCGTACGCCTCACGCTGGTACTCGGTGAGGGGATCGCGCTGGCCCATGGCACGCAGGCCGATACCGGCGCGCAGGTAGTCCATCTCGGAGAGATGCTCCCGCCACTTGTTGTCGATGACCGAGAGCATCACAGAGCGCTCCACCCTCTCCAGCACGTCCTTGCCCAGCTCCTGCTCGCGCTCCTGATAGCGGGCCAGCGCCTCGTCGACGGCGAAGTCGACGACGTCCTCCAGCTCGAAGCCGCTGTCGAACTTGGACACGTCGATCTTGGTGGGGAAGAACTGCTCCAACTCGAGTTTGAGGGCGTCCCAGTCCCACTCGGACTTGGGGAGATCCGCGAACTGGGATTCGACCACACCGGCGATGACGTCCTCGACCCACTCGTCGATGAGATCCTCTGAAGCGCTGCCTTCGAGGATGGACTTCCGCCAGGCGTAGATGTTCTCCCGCTGGGTGTTCATCACCTCGTCGTACTTGAGGACGTTCTTGCGGATCTCGAAGTTCTGCGACTCGACCTGACGCTGGGCCCGCTCGATCGACTTGCTCACCATGTTGGCCTCGATGGGCTGGTCCTCGGGCATGTTGAGCCGGTCCATGATCCCGGCAACCCACTCCCCCTGGAATCGGCGCATCAGCTCGTCCTGGAGCGAGAGGTAGAAGCGGCTCTCCCCCGGGTCACCCTGGCGGCCCGAACGACCACGAAGCTGGTTGTCGATGCGCCGTGACTCGTGACGCTCGGTGCCGACCACGTAGAGGCCCCCCGCTTCGATCACCTTCTGCTTGTCGTCCTTGATCTGGATGGCGAACTCCTCGGCGAGCTTCTTCTCCATCTCCTCGTACGACGGGTCCGAGGGCTCGACCCCGCGGCGCTTCAGCTCCGTCCTCGCCATCCCCTCCGGATTGCCGCCGAGCATGATGTCGACACCACGGCCGGCCATGTTGGTGGCCACCGTGACCGCGCCCGGACGCCCGGCCTGGGCGATGATCTCGGCCTCCCGGGCGTGGTGCTTGGCGTTGAGCACCTCGTGCTTCACCCCCACCTTGTCCAGGGCACGCGATAGCTCCTCCGATCGCTCGATCGAGATCGTGCCCATCAGCACCGGCTGACCCCGCTGATGCCGCTCCTTGACGTCATCGATGAGAGCCTGGAACTTGGCGGCTTCGGTCTTGTAGACGAGATCGGGCTGGTCGAGACGGGCCACCGGCTCGTTGGTGGGGATGGCAGCGACCTCGAGGCCGTAGATCGACGCCAGCTCGGCGGCCTCTGTCTCGGCGGTGCCTGTCATGCCGGCGAGCTTCTCGTAGAGACGGAAGTAGTTCTGGAGGGTGATCGTGGCCAGGGTCTGGTTCTCCTCCTTGATCGCCACCCCTTCTTTGGCCTCGATCGCCTGATGAAGGCCCTCCGAGTAGCGCCGGCCCTCGAGGACGCGTCCGGTGAATTCGTCGACGATCTTCACCTCGCCCCGGTCGATCAGGTACTCGACGTCACGGTGATAGAGGGTCTCTGCCTTGAGCGCGGTCTCCAGGTGGTGGACGAAGTCGACCGCGGCGTGGTCGTAGAGGTTCTCGACACCGAGGATCTGCTCCACCCGGGCGACACCCTCTTCGGTCACCAGGACCTGGCGCTTCCGCTCGTCGACCTCGTAGTGGATCTCGGGTTGCAGCCGACGGGCGATCTTGGCGAAGTCGCGGTACCACCTGGCACTGTCGGAGAGCCGGCCGGAGATGATCAGCGGGGTGCGCGCCTCGTCGATGAGGATCGAGTCCACCTCGTCGACGATGGCGTAGACGTGGCCTCGCTGCACTCGCGCTTCGGCCGACATGGCCATGTTGTCCCGGAGGTAGTCGAAACCGAACTCGTTGTTCGTCCCGTACGTGATGTCGGATCGGTAGGCGGGATGCCGGTCCGCGGTGGGCATGTTGTTCAGGATCAACCCGACCGAGAGCCCGAGAAACTTGTGGATGGCCCCCATCCACTCGGCGTCTCTGCTGGCCAGGTAGTCGTTGACCGTCACCATGTGGACACCCCGGCCGGTCAGCGCGTTGAGGTAGGCCGGCATGGTGGAGGCCAGTGTCTTGCCCTCACCGGTCTTCATCTCGGCGACCATTCCCCGGTGGAGGGCGGCGGCGCCTATCGCCTGGACGTCGTAATGGCGCTGGCCGAGGACGCGCTTCGCTGCCTCGCGCACCGTGGCGAAGGCCTCCACCTGGATGTCGTCCATTTCGGCCCCGTTGGCGAGAGCCTGCTTGAACTCAGCGGTCTTCGCCTTCAGGGCCGTGTCATCGAGTGCCTCGAACTCGGGCTCGAGCTCGTTGACGGCCGCGGCGATCGCCTCGAACTGGCGCAGGGTCTTGCCCTCGCCGGCACGAAGCAGCTTCTGGAAGATGGGCATTTGACTCCCACATCGTACCGGCCGCCCGAATTTGACCCGATGACGCCGGGTCAGCGCAGATCGATGATTCCCTCGCGGTGGGCCCAGTGCACCGCCTCGAAGCGCGACTTCATCCCGAGCTTGTCGAGGATGTTGCGGACGTGGTTGCGCACCGTGTTCTCCGAGATGTACAGCTCGTCCGCGATCTCCTTGGAGGTCTTGCCCGCACCGACCAGACGCAGGACCTCGATCTCCCTGCCGGTGAGCTCCGGGCGGCGGGCGGCGGTGGAGCCGCTGTGACGCAGGATGTCACGCAGGGCAGAGAAGAGCTTGCCACCCATGGCGGGCGAGATCGCCGCCCCGCCATCGAGCACGTCGCGCATCGCCGCTGCCAACCGGGGCAACGGCGTGTCTTTGGTGAGGTACCCGGACGCCCCCGACTTCACCGCGCTCAGCAGGTCCTCGGCCGACTCCGAGGCGGTGAGGAGCACGACACGGCTCTTCGGGCTCGCCTTCTGGATCGTGCCCAGCACCTCCAGCCCGGACATTCCCGGCATCAACAGGTCGAGCATCACCAGGTCGGGCTCGTGCTCACGCGCCAGGTCGATCCCGGACATGGCATCGCCGGCGACGGCGACCACCGAGAAACCCTCCTGGGCGAAGGCAGCCCGGAGCGCCTCACGGAAGAGCTCGGCGTCGTCGACGATCAGGACTGTTGCCTTAACGGCCATCGCGATGACTGGGGAGAATCACGAGCGGAGAGACTAGGCACCGGCGCGGAGTTCGCCACCACCGCCATCGCCACGTTTTCCCAGCCCAAGGCGGTGGCGGCGGCGACGAGGGTCGACCCTGTGGTGACCACGTCGTCGACGAGGATCACCGGCGCAGAGATGGGACGTCGAGGAGTGAACGCGGGAAGCCTCGCGGCCCGATTGCGCCCGGCGCGCCGGGACATGTGGATTCTGGGTCGGAGCAAGTCCAAGACTGGAACCCACAACCGTGTCGCCAGCTCGGCGGCGAGGATGCGAGACGGATCGACTCCGTAACGGAGCCGTCGCGAGAGTGCCCTGGGGACGGGGACGAGCGGGAGCCGGGGCATCCGCTCGGCGATGGCCTCGGCTGCCAGGGTGGCATGGAACGTCACCCCTCGGTACTTGAGGAGGTGGACCAGGTCCCGCGCCACCCCCTCGTGTGTGAAGGGAGCGACGAGTCGAAGACCACCGGGAAGGACGCGCTCGGGAGCGGGCCGGAGGGTCGCCGTACAGGACGTGCAGAGACGTCCCGACGTGGGGCGATGGCAACTGAGACAGACCATGACCCCCTTCCTAAGGGCAGCCAGGGACGGATTCACGTCGAGCGGTGATCGACTGGGGCTACGTGCCCTCTTGCCACCCACTCAGATAGTCGACCTGCTCCCGGGTGAGCTCCTCGAGCCCTCCACCCAGGTGTGCCAGCTTGATGGACGCCACCTGGCGGTCGATCTCGGGCGGGAGTGTGTAGATCCGCGGCTCCAGGTCGTCCTTATTGGCGATCAGGTACTCGGCGGCGAGGGCCTGGTTCGAGAACGACATGTCCATGACGTCCGCCGGATGGCCCTCGGCGGCTCCGAGATTGACCAGACGACCCTCGGCGGCCAGCAGCAGTCTCCTCCCGTCCGCCATCTCGAACTCCTCGAGGTTGTCCCGGATCACCCGCCGGGCCTTGGAGGCGGCGCGCAGGGCGCGCAGATCCAATTCGATGTCGAAATGGCCGCTGTTGGCCAGGATCGCACCGTCTTTCATCCGGTCGAAGTGCTCCATGCGCAGCACGTGCTTGTTGCCGGTCACGGTGATGAACACGTCGCCGACCTCGGCGGCATCTGCGGCGGTCATCACCCGGTAACCGCTCATCGCCGCCGACAGCGCCCGCACCGGGTCGACCTCGACCACCACCACCTTGGCGCCGAGGCCGTCGGCGCGGTCGGCGATGCCGCGGCCACAGTCGCCATAACCGACCACGACGATCGTCTGTCCGGCGAGGAGGATGTTGGAGGCGCGGATGATGCCGTCGAGGGTCGACTGACCGGTGCCGTAGTGGTTGTCGAAGAGATGCTTGGTCGCCGAGTCGTTGACCGCCACCACCGGGACTCGCAAGGTCCCATCGGCCGCCATCGCCCTGAGCCGGATCACACCGGTGGTCGTTTCCTCCGTCGAGCCGATCACTTCGATGTCGCGCCGATCGGTATGCAAGAGGGTGGCGAGGTCGGCCCCGTCGTCCATGGTCACCGCCGGGGCATGGTCGAGGGCAGCATGTATGTGCTTGTAATAGGTGCTGTCATCCTCACCCCGGATGGCGAAGACCGGAATACCCTCGGCGACCAGCGCCGCCGCCACATCGTCCTGGGTGGAGAGGGGGTTGGAGGCGCAGAGGACCGGCTCGGCCCCACCGTCGCGCAGGGCGAGCATGAGGTTTGCGGTCTCAGCAGTCACGTGGAGACACGCCGCCACGACATGGCCGGCGAGCGGCTTTTCCTTACGGAACCGCTCCCGGACGGTTTCCAGGACCTGCATCCTGCGTCCGGCCCAGGCGATGCGGCGCACGCCGCCATCACCGAGATCGGGGTTGGCGATGTCGTAGTTCATCTATCAGTCCTCGACTAGGAGTTTCTTCAGCTTCTCGATTGTGGCCACCGGGACCGGGTCGACGCCAAGTCGCTCGGCGAGCATCCACGACACGAGATCACCGACCACGGTGAGCGACATCAACCGGGCCAGCGTCGACGATCCGCTAGAGGCGACCTCCCCAACCCAGGGAACCGCCTCCTCGGTGAGGCTCCGGGTAAAGGCGACACGCTTGCGCACCCGCTCGTGGTCCCTCTCGTCGGCCAGGACCACGATGCCGAGGTGCTCCTTGGTCGTGTCGGGAAGGGTCTCCCATCCGGTGATCTCGTTGTGATCGAGCTCGGGCAGCAGCGAGTACCAGGCAGGAACCTTGGCGTTCTCGTTGATCTGGGTCTTCCATCGTTGGGCGACCACCGCGGACACCGGCCCGCCGCCGTAGATGATCGGGATCCGCCCGGCGAGTCGCTCGGAGATCGTCGTGGCCTGCTCCCATGCGGGGCTCCCCTCCTCCAGCATGCTCTCGACGAGACCCGTGGTCTCGGTCAAGGCGAGCCGCTGGTCGTCGATCGACCCCGAGGCCTCGAGCAGCCGCACCGACGCGCCCACCATGTACCCGGCGGCGGCCCGCGGCTGGAGACCGGTGGGGACGGTGATGGTCGCCCACCTGTTGGCGGCGGTGAGCTCGGCGAGCCTGCCCCCGGTCGTGATCGTGGCGACGGTTAGGCCGGATTCGAAGGCGGAGGTCACCAGATCGAGTGTCTCCTCGGTGTTCCCCGAATATGAGGCGGCGATCACCAGAGGTCGCACTCTGATGGCCCATGGCGGGATGGGGCCGTATCCCTTGTGCACCGCCACCCGGGTGCCCCTGGCGTGGGCGATGGCCCCGGCGTAGTCGCCGGCAATGCCCGAGCCGCCCATCCCCGCGAACAGCACCTCGGAGTAGGTACCGATGTGGGGTGGGTCGAGCTCACTCGCCCAACGCAGTTGATCACCGAGACTCCTCAGTTGGTCCAGCATGTCACTCATCCGGGCCGCCCTCTGCCTCCTCCACCAGCATGATCGGAATCCCGTCACGCACCGGATAGCGGCGTCCGCACTCGGTGCAGACCAGGCGCTCGGCGCTCATGTCCTCGATCAGCTTCGACTTGTCCACCGTGCAGACCAGCACCTCGGCCAGGTCCGGGTCGATCAGACTCACGACGCACCCTCCAACACTCGACGTACCTCCCCGACCAACTCCGACACCTGCTCGGCGTCTTTCGCCTCTGCGTTCAGCCGCAGCAGAGGCTCGGTGTTCGATGGTCGCAGATTGAACCATCGATCGCCGAGATCGACGGTGAGACCGTCCAATCGATCCTGGGTCGCCCCGGCGTACTCGGAGGCGACCTGCTCGATCACCGCGGCGGGGTCCCCGGTCTCGAAATTGATCTCGCCCGAGGAGGCGTATCGCTCCACGGACCGGCGAACCTCGGACAGGGGCCTCCCGTCGCCACTCAACACCTCGAGGAGGAACAACATCGCCAACATCCCCGAGTCGGCGCGATAGTTCTCGCGGAAGTAGTAGTGGCCGCTGTGCTCACCACCGAAGATGGCGCCGGTCTCCGCCATCACCTGCTTGATGAAGCTGTGGCCGACGCGGGTGCGTATCGGCTCGCCGCCGGCCTCGCGGACGATCTCCGGAACCGCCTTGGAGGTGATCAGGTTGTGGACCACGGCCTCACCAGGCCGATCGGCGAGGAGTCGACGGGCGATGATGGACGTGACGGTCGAGCCGCTCAACGGCTGCACCTGATCATCGAGAAAGAAGGCTCGGTCGGCGTCGCCGTCGAAGGCGACCCCGAGGTCGAATTGCCCCTCTGCCATCAACCTCTCCAGATCCCTCAGGTTCTCCGGGACCAGCGGGTCGGCGGGGTGGTTGGGGAAGTCACCGTCGGGCTCGAGATACAGGCCGGTGAGGCGGGCATCGATGCGATCGAAGACCCTCTCCAGGGCGATACCGGCCATGCCGTTGCCGGCGTCGACAGCCACCCGCAGGTCACCGATCCCGGCGGCGGGGACGATCGAGAAGAGATGGTCGACATAGCCCTCGACGATCCACTCCTCGCGGCGATTCCCGGTAGGCCCGGAGGCGGTCACAGCGGCGGCGACGGCATCGCGAATGTCGGCGAGCCCGGTATCGATGCCGATTGGCGCTGCTCCCGGCCCACAGAGCTTGAGCCCGTTGTACTCGGAGGGGTTGTGCGAGGCGGTGACCACGGCACCGTGGACCCCGTGCGCACCCGAGTAGTAGTAGACGGCGTCGGTGGGCACCTGACCCACGTCGATCACGTCGGCGCCGGCCGACTGCGCACCCTGGGCAAGAGCGGCGGCGAATGGCCCGCTCGTGTGACGGCAGTCGCGGCCAACGGCGACCTCTGCGGCCCCGAGGGTCACGACCAGCGCCACACCCACCCGGCGGTAGAGCTCCTCGTCGAGCTCGCCCGTGTCGGTGCGCCCGCGCACGTCGTAAGCCTTGAAGACGGCATGGGGATCCACTGCCGACCGAGTGTAGGTGCCGCTAGAAACAGCCCGATTCCTACACTCCGGCCGCTGCATGCCGCCATCCATCACCGTCGTGGTCCCGGTCTACAACGAAGCCGATTTCATCCCCGAGGCGCTGCCTCAGCTAATCGCCGCCGTCGACTCGGCGGAGGTGCCCTTCACCATCCGCCTGGTGGAGAACGGCTCGAGCGACGGGACCGTCGACGTGGCCAAGTCGGTGACGGATGACCCGAGGGTCGTGATCGACACGCTGCCCTTCGCCGACTACGGCGGAGCGATGCGGCACGGATTCCTCGCCGCAGACGGGGACTGGGTGGTCAACTTCGACATCGACTACTTCTCCGGCGAGTTCCTCCGCCAACTGGTGACACAGCCACCCGACGTCGACCTGGTCATCGGCTCGAAACGGGACCCGCTCTCCGAGGATCGCCGACCCCTGATCCGTCGCATCGCCACACGAGTCTTCAATCTGCTGCTCCGGGTGATCCTCGGCTCCAAGGTCAGCGACACCCACGGGATGAAGGGATTTCGAAGGGCACTGGTGGAGGATGTGGCGCCACAGGTGGTGAGCACCAAGGACCTGTTCGACACCGAGCTGGTGGTTCGCGCCGAACGCGCCGGCTACGAGATCATCGAGGTGCCCGTGATCGTCGCCGAGATGCGCGCCGCCCGGTCCTCACTGATCAAGCGCGCTCCCCGCACGATCGCAGGCCTGCTCAGGATCCGGCGTCTTCTCCGTCGGGGTTGAGCCGCTCCTTACGCAACCGCATCACACCGAGGGCGGCGAAGGCGCCCACTCCACCCAGGCTCAGCAGCTTGCCCAGAGTCTCGGCCCAGGTGTCCCGGAACTCGATCACCACCTCATTCGCGGTCGGCACCACCACCATCAGTGAAGGAGTTGCCCGCCACGGGCCCTCAGCCCCGGTTGCGGTCCAGTTGGGGAAGTAGGAGACCTTGACCATGTGGGGCACCCCCACCGCCTCGGTGCTGAAGGTGATGCGATGGTCCTCGACCACGATGTCGCTCACCGGGTCCTCGGGCACCGTTAGCTCGGTGTCCGGTCGCTCCTCCAATGACTCGATCCGCGGCCAGTCCTCCGGCCCGCCGGCGACGACCCATCGGTCCATGTTGTCGATGTCCTCGTACCAGTCGAGCGCCATCTCGTGGAAGCTGGGCAGGGGCTCGCCGTCGGCTCCGGTGACGGTCGGGGATCCGACCAGTGCGGCGAACAGGCCGCGCTGAGGCGCCTCGTACACCGCGGGGAGATGAGTCGCCGGCACCACCAGGTCGGTCTCGGGCAGCTCGAAGATGTGGAAGGGCCCGCTCACCGCCAGCTCCTCGAAGCCATCGATGCCGTTCGCCTTCTCCGCAGCCTCGGGGGTGAACGACACGTAGTAACGAACCCCGTAGGCGTCCATGTGACGCAGGCCCCGTTCCATGTCGAAGGTGTGGTATTGCAGACCGGGTATCGGGTTGGACGGCCGGTACGACATCTCCGAGTGGTTGATGAAGTGGAATGGGGTGGTCAGGGACGACTCGAAGTAGAGGCCCTCCATCGAGGCGAGCGATCCTTCGGTCCAATACGGGATGAGCATCGGGGACATCGGAGTTCCGTACTGGTTCAACTCGCTGTTCGCCTCCCATTGCACGCGTCCGGGTGGCAGGGTGTCGAGCTCGGCCATCAGCGCCTGGTACTCGGGCCACGTCTCCTTCGACTCGTATCCCTCGTAGTTCCACACCGACCAGCCGTCGACGTAGGTGACCCCTGTCGCGGCGCCGAGCACCACGATTGCCGCTGCGCTCGCCGTGAGGAAATTCCTGGTGTTGACGGTCGGCGGGAACATGTAGCTGATGGCCATGGCGCCGACACCCGCCACCACGACGACGATCCAGGCCCAGCCGGGGAACTCCGTCGAGTCGACGACCAGTCCGGTCGCGACCGCGAATCCGGCGGCGACAACGAGACGCGGCCAGAGTGTGCGGACCCGGCTGGGGAGGCGTCGGGAGAGCCACATCGTGACGGCCCCCAACCCGAGCGCGGCGAAGAAGGCCACCCCGAAGTACCAGTAGGGCATGAGCCGGCCGTTGTAGAGCTTCCAGTGGGCGTCGCCGAACGTTCCCGGCAGCAGGTCGGGCAGGATGCTGGGCAGGGGGAAGTAGATCAGGGGAAGCAGCGTCGCGGCGAGCAGGGGCACCACCCGTGTGGTCTTGCGCACCGCCCAAACCGCCCCCGGTATCGCTGCCGGGAGCAGCATCCAGACCTCGACCGGAAACACCTCCTCCCATCGGGAGAGGGGATTCCAGGCCATGTCGGAGGTCAGGCCGATGCGTAGGAACAAGGGCAGCGCCCAGAAGGCGGCGATGGCGAAACCCCACGACCAGATGAGAAGGCTCCGCCAGAAGGCACGCTTCCAGGCGAGTACGAACAAGGAAGCGAACACCACGACCAGGGTGGTGAGGACATGGCACAGCGCGGTCAGCGCCAGGGCGAGCGCGGCCCATTTCGTGTACTTGCGGTCGTCCCGGACCGCCTTGATCAAGAGCCCCAGATAGACGAGCGAGAGGGCGAAGGACCAGGAGTAGGAGAACTCCCCCGCCAGCGTGGAGGCGATGTTCCCGCCGTAGATCGAGTAGCTCTCGTAGAAGGCGAACACCACACCGGCGCCCGCGGTGACCAGGGCGATGGGACGGCCGAGACGGAGGGATCGGGTGAAGAAGTACACGGCAGGAGCCATGGCCAGCAACCCCAGGACCGTCACGATCTTGAATGCCACGCCGTAGGGCAGGAACAGGTCCAGCCCGACGATGGTCAGCGACGGGAGCGGGAAGTAGAAGTAGAAGGCAGGAAAGCCGGCGAACCAGGCGTTGGACCAGCCCATGACGCGTCCCGCCGGGAGCAACGTGTCTCTCAGGTAGGCGGGACCGAATACGTGCGCCCCGGTGTCGCCCCCGGTCGGAGTGGTCGCCGTCAGGATGAGGGCGGGATTCATCACCACCAGGATCACGAGCGACGAGGCGACCAGGATGATCGTTGGAAGGGGCGGGACCCGGCGGAGCGTGTCCCGTAGCGCGGTCACTGTCGCTTTTGGCGGACTATCTCGAGAACTTGCGCCACGTCGATATCGACGCCGTCCCGGTTCCACCACTTCTCCTCGCAGTTGTGGCACCAGAAGAAGACCACTTCGATGCCGTCAGGAAGGACATGCTCGATCTCGAGCACGTCTCCTTGTGAGCAGCGGGGACAGTCCATGGGGCCACTCATGCTAAGTCGGGAAATTCGCCTAAGAAAACGATTCGTCGAGCAGCCGCCCGACGTATCTGCTACGTCGCCGGCCCTGCTCGGTCCAATATGCATACCAGTACGGCCCGTGTGGGCACTTGGTGCATCCCGGCTTGCCACAGCGGACCATCTGTTTGCGAAGGCTCACCTTGTGGTCGGCGGGCTCGGTCGCCCCGGCTCGCTCCAATTGGGCCCTGGTCAGGATCTGGAGCCGTCGCAGGCCGTGCTCGTCGAGATCCTTGACCGCGTCGAGCAGGTCGCGGTCCAGGGTCATCAGGCCACTTGCACCGGTGCGAACAGACGGGTGACCGTGCGCCGATCGGTGAGGGTCCACCCCAGGGGTGGGGTCATCCGGTCGGAGTGGTCGGCACAGAGCAGGTACCCGAGCTTGTCCACGGGGTCGATGAGATCGTCCAGCCAGACAGCGCCGTCCGAGTAGTTGAAGGTCATGATGGTGGCGGCGGGGGCACCGCATCTCGCACAGCTTGCTGTCATGGTGGCCACGGTAGGGATCGCGAAAAACCCATTCAAGGATCAACGGGCTCCGAGCGCGCGCTCGAGCAGGCCGGAATACAGCCGTGCGGACCCATCGTCGGCAACGACGATCAGAGCGGGAACCTGGTCGACCCCGAGACGTTGGAATACCTCGGGATCCTGGTCCCACTCGTGTTCGGTGAAGCCCTCCCGACCGAGACGACGATCGAGGAGCGATCGCGCCTCCCGACAGGTCTCACAGGCCGGCGACGAGAAGTAGTGGAATCCCGGTGGCAGGCCGGGGTTGGCCATCGGTCGACCCGAACGTCGTGACCGTCTCTGCAGTACCCATGAGATGGCCAGGGCGACGGCCAACGCCACGGCCAAGAGCACGATCCTGAAGACGAGGTCATCCATCGTGGAGCGGGATGCCCACCGCGGCCGATCCGTCCCCTTCCGACTGGGCGGTCCAGAGGGCCACCACGGGCCCGGTCGCCTCGATCCGGTAGCCGTTCGCCTCGACCAGATTGATCACCAGGACATCCTCGGCGGCCAGTTCGAAGTCCCGAACCAGCGATTCCTCCTTCAGAGACCGGACCGTGACGGTGACACCATCCAGCCCGCTGTTGAGGACCACGGCCCGGCCGGCACCACCGGCGGGCCCACGTGCCCCGGGCAGGAGCCAGGTTGGCGCTTCCATCTGACTCCCGGTGGTGGCGGCGAGCCCCTCAGCCGAGTCGACCCACAGCGTCGACACCACTGGCTCGGCGGCGATCACCCGATACCCCACGGCGTCGGTCGTCTGCTCGGTAAGCGGGATTCGCACTTCGCCGTGTGGTTCCAACATCCCGTCTGCCATCAACTCGACCAGGCCATCCGGGCCGTAGAAGTCGAGCTGGTACTGCACCTGGCTCGCACTCGGGTTGGTGATCAGCAGTTGCTTGGATTCCCCTCCAGCCGGGGTGGGAAGCCACCAGTCGACGCCCGGCTCCACCGCCCGCCACAACGCCGTCCGATTACCGATCGCCTGTAGCCCGGCGGCCAGGACCGAGCCCCTGGTGGTGGTCATCGTCACCGAGATCCGCTCCCGGCCCGGGATGATGGCGGTCAAGTCCATGTTGATCCTGCTGTGGGCGGGTACGACGACCGAGCTGAACCGCGCATCCGACTCCAGCCCGGTCTCGGTGGCGACGACCATGTCGACGATGGCCTCGCCCGCGTATGGGTTGAGGAGGAGGATCTGGAACGAGCCGTCCGCGGTCGAGCCCCCGGAGATCAGGGCCTGCCCACTCGGGGTGTCGGCACACGACTCCGCCGCGAACCCGGCTCCCCCGGTGACCGTGACCCCCGACGCCGTGTTCTCCGACGGCATCTCGATCAGGGTGCCGGTGAAGTCGACGGCGCCGACATCGGCGGCTTGCAGGGTCACCGAGCCCGAGCCTCCGGTGCGGAATTCGAGGGCTCCCGTCTCCGAACCGGCGGCAAAGGAGGAGATTCGTCCCTCCCCGTCGACGGAGGACAGAATCGACAGGGCGCTGTGCCGGTTGGCGGTCTCCACGACGGGGCACACGGAGATCGGAGGGGATTCCAACCCGGTCTCGAAACCGGGTGCCGGAGCCTCGGCCGGGGGCAGGAGGACGGCCGTCAATCCCAGTCCGACCATCACCGTGGCGGCGACGTATCTCATCATCTCCGTCGTCTCCCCACGACGATCGCAGCGACAGATGCGAGTAGGCCGACGACTGTCGCTATGGCGAGCCCCAGGAAGAGCGGCTCAGGGGTGTAGCTCGCCTGACCGGCGACACCGCTGACGCTGGCGTGCCAGCCGTCTCGAAGTGACTCGGGCTCCCAGCCCTCGTCGTGATTCACGGCCAGGGCGATGCGCCCGTCCACTTCCTCGCCCGAGAAGCCCGATCCGGACCGCTCCCAGACCACGCCGTCTCCGGCAGCCAGCGGGGCAGCGTCCAGATTCTCGTACACCCTCGCAGAAGGGTCGAGAGGAATGGGCACCAGATCGAGTTGGGCGACGAGGACCTCGTCCAGGCGAAACGCGGGGCCTTCGAGCACGACCCAGTCGATGGCGTGGGAGGCGAGACGGGCGCCGGGCCGGAGGTCGGCGCCCGATGCGATGTCGACCACTGCGTCGGCGAGCTCCCGGTCGCCGTCTCTGGGTTGAGGCAGCCACACCTCGTCGTGGGTGGTGCCGCTGGCGTCGAGCACCCGGTACCAGAACCCGGGCCCGGCCCGCACCTCGCCTGGAATCAGGGAGCGATCGACGGATGCGTGGAGGATCCTGCCCGCCCCGTCGTCGTCGGCGAGGGTGATTGCGAACTCGAGTCTCTCGTTGACGTCACCGGCGGGGAGACCGAGTCTCCCGTTGCTCATGGTGACCATGGAGAGCACGAGCATGCCGACGCCTCCCGCCGCGGCGACGATGGCGAACACGCTGCGTGAGATCGAGTCCAATGCTGCAGCGGCGACCAGCGCCGCGCCGAACGAGCCCGTCACCAGCAGGGCCTCTTCGACACCAGGCCCGAGCGGCACGAGGAGCGCGCCCGAGACCCCGAGAAGAGCCAGGACGCCTCCGGTCAATCCAAGGCGGCCCTGTCGTCCTCCGACAACCAAGAGAGGGAGAGTCGCCACGATGACCAACATCGGCCAGAGAGCACCGATCTCGACTGCGAGACGGCGCCCAGGATCGAGGATCCATCCGGGATCCCCGAGGAGGAAGGCGGCGCCGGCGATCCCTCCGAGGAGCGTCACCAAGCCGAGTAGATAGGAACCGCGGTCGCCGCCCAGCCCGCGCCAAATCGCAACCGTGAGCAGGGGAACCACCACGAGGAGCGGCGACAAGGCTGCCAGCAGTATCCCGGTCAGCAGCGCCCACCCGGCGAGACCGAGCCGGCCCCGTCGCGCATGGTGGGGATGGATGAACGCGGCGCGCACCGCCCAGGGGAGCATCGCCGCGGCCGCCAGGGCAAGCCAAGACCCCCGGCCCACGAGGGCTGCCGTGCCAGGGCCGGCGATCAGGACGAGACCGGCGAGATAACGGCCCGGGCCCCTGAGGCCGAGCCGTCCGGCCAGCCTCCCCAACCCGACCAGACCCAGCACGCCGGCGAGGACGGTGAGCAAGGTGCGGGAGGCCCCCTCGAGCCCGAACCACAGAAAGGACGCTGCCCCGGTGAGCCCCACCGACGGGTGCACACTGGTCGGAGAGCCGAGACCCGAGGCATTCCAACCCCCCAGCCAGCGCTCCAGGGCCACGCCGGCGGGCTCGAATGGGAAGGAGAAGCCGGTGTTGGGCATCCCCGTGAACAGGATCGAGCGGGCGGCGAAGAGGATCAGCGCGACGCCGATCAGGGCACCCCAGATGCCGGGTGCGGTCCACACCCGCTTCGTCCCCCGGGCCAGAGCCTGGTCGTCGTCGAACAACGACAAGGCCCTGGCGCTGAGTTCTTCGAGGATCGAGCGCAGCCGCAGCGAGCCCCTGGCCTGGAAGCGGAACAGCTCTTCGTCGCCCTCGGACCGGATCTGTTTCAGCCGGCTCCTCTGTCGGATCGTCGAGGGGAGGTGATAGGTGTTCCACGCCCACGAGTAGACGTGACGCACCAGCGGCCTCCAACGAAACAGGAGCAGGCTGCCCAGCGAGTCGAGCACGGAGACGAGGAAGTCGTAAGGCAGCACCCAGAGCAGCGTCAGACGGCTGTAAGCGGTGACCATGGCCCGGAGACGGCCGGCCTGCTCGAGCCGGGCGCTGCCCCGAGCACCACATCGGGTCTGGTGATAGACCTCCGAGGAAGGGACGCTGATCACCTTGCCCCCGGCGAGCCGGGCTCGCTGGGAGAAGTCGAGACCTGCCGACACCGGCGGGAGAAGTGGGTCGAGACCCTTGAGCCCTTGAGCGAGGTCCCTGCGCACCAGCATCGAGGCGGACTGGACGAAGGCGACCTCGCGCACGACGTCGTACTGCTGGAGATCGATCTCTCCCTCGTCGAGTCCCGAGTACGGCTCGCCGAAGACGTCTGTGGCGCCCCCAACCGACTCCAGCTCGTCCATCGTCCCCGCCTTGAGCAATTTCGAGCCAGCCAGCGAGGCGTCGTTGCGCTCGCTCTCGGCGATCAGAGCGGAGAGAGCGTCGGGTCGGGGACGGGCGTCGGCGTGGAGCAGCCAGAGATAGTCGAAGGATGAGTCGGTGGACCCGATGGCGTCCTCGAGGTTCGCCGACACGGACACGCCTTCGGGGAGATCGAGACCCTTCACGTCCCCGACCACGACCACCTCGGGGCCTGGTTCGTACACTTGCCGCCCCACCACGGCCAGGGCCGCCGCGAGATCGGCGTCGGCGACAACGGTGAGAAGCACCCGAACTCTGGGCGCGTCGACGGCCCTGTCCAAGACTTCGGTGTCCGCGACCTGCGGAGTGGTTTGGGACATTGAGAACTGCCATTGTGAACGGGTGCGCGACGCTGAGCAATACCGGACGAGGGGATGAGAGTCGTCGAGTTGTCAGGCGGTGTGGGTGGGGCCAGGTTGGCGCGGGGACTTGCCGCCCTGGATGACGTCGAGCTGACCGTCGTCGTCAACGTGGGCGACGATGCCGAGAATCACGGCTTCCACATCTCCCCCGACGTGGACACGGTCATCTACACGCTGGCCGGCGTGGAGGGGCCCCAGGGATGGGGCCGGGCCTGGGACACCTTCAACTTCAACACCGAGCTCGCCCGCTTCGGCGTGGACAACACCTTCCGGCTAGGTGACCTCGACCTCGCCTTGAAGGTCTTCCGAACCGTCGAGATGGCGAAAGGCACTCCGCTCTCGAAGGTGACGTCGGCGGCTGCCGACGGGTTCGGGGTCTCTGCCGCGGTCCTTCCCGCCACCGACGACCGTCTTCGCACCGAGGTTCGGCTCGACGATGGCTGGATCGGCTTCCAGGAGTACTTCGTGGCGCGAGGTCATCGCGACGTCGTCCATGAGGTGCGCTTCATAGGTGCCGACCGGGCGGTCCCTGCGCCGGGGGTCGTCGAGGCGATCGCCACCGCCGACCTCGTGGTCATCGGCCCCTCCAACCCGCCACTGTCGGTCTGGCCCATCCTGGCTGTGCCCGGGTTGCGCCCTGCGGTCGACGAGCACCCGGCGGTGGTCGCGGTGAGCCCTCTGATCGGCGGAAAGACCGTCAAGGGCCCGGCGGATCGGGTGATGTCATCTCTCGGGCTCGGCACCGGAAACCATGCGGTGGTCGACTCGTATCGCGGGCTCATCGACCGCCTCGTCATCGACAACACCGACTCCGCCGACGCTGCCTCGTTACGTGACGTGGAGGTGGTGGTGACCGACACCCTCATCACCGATCCGAAGCAGGCGACCCGTCTCGCCAGAGAGCTGGTGGAAGGGTGACTCTCGAAGTCCATCCGCTGACCGGCGTCGGGGAGGTGCGCCAGGGTGACGACATCGCCACCCTGATCGAGCCTGCCTTGCGAGCGATCGGGCCTCGTGCAGGAGATGTGGTGGTGGTGACCCACAAGGTGGTCTCCAAGGCCGAAGGCGCGGTCCGCACCATCGAAGGCGACGAGAAGGACTTCAAGAGGAGGCTGGTCGAGGAGGTGGCCGCGTCCATCGTGCGCCGCCGCGGAGACCTGATCATCGCCGAGACCAAACACGGCTTTGTGTGCGCCAACGCCGGCGTGGACCGCTCCAACGCCGCCGTCGGGACCATGATCCTCCTCCCCGACGACCCGGATCGCTCGGCACACCGGATCAGGACCCGGCTGGAGCGGCTTCTCGGCGTCGACATGCCGGTGATCATCTCTGACACGTTCGGCCGTCCGTGGAGACGCGGGCTGACCGACATCGCCATCGGACTGTCGGGACTGGCGCCGATCCTCGACCTGAAGGGCACCAAGGACTGGTCAGGTCGTGAGCTCGAGGTGACCGAGATCGCCGTGGCCGACGAGATCGCGGCAGCCGCCGACCTGGTCATGGGCAAATCCGGTGGCATCCCCGCCGCCCTGGTCCGGGGTTACGACGTCCCCCCCGGCGATGGGAGGGGCACGGACCTGATCAGACCGGTGAACGAGGATCTGTTCCGTTAGCGAGCCCGCCGTGAAACCCAGGGTTGGGGGGGGGGGGGGGGGGG
>DASZOM010000038.1:0-4523 GCA_035550735.1 Acidimicrobiia bacterium
AGGACGCGGCGCTCCATCCTTGAATATCGTGAACACGTGGTAGCCGAGCCGAGCACACCGAGACGACTGCACTTCGACTTCGTCGGTGCGGTCCTGTGGCTCGTCCGCATCCTCGCCCTTCTCGCCGTGGTGATCGGGGCGTTCGTCTCGCTGAGCAGCGGTCGCCTCTCCCTCGAGGCGTGGCTCAACTTCGTCGTGATCGGGATCGGCCAGGGTGCGATCTACGCCCTCATCGCCCTCGGTTACACCATGGTCTATGGCGTCCTCGGGTTCATCAATTTCGCCCATGGCGAGGTCTTCATGAGCGGGGCGATGGTGGGCGCATTCACCGCCAACGGACTCGCCCAGGTTGGGATGTGGAGCGCCAACCCGTTCCTCTCCCTCCTGATCGTGCTCCTGGTGGCGATGGTGACGTCGACTCTCGTTGCCGTCCTGCTCGAGCGGGTGGCCTATCGACGTCTGCGCAACGCGCCACGTCTGATACCGCTGATCACCTCGATCGGCGCCTCATTCTTCATCCAGTACGCATTCCTCGGCCTGTTCGGTGCCCAGACCCGCACCTACCCCTCGCTTTCGATCCTGGAGGGCTCGTTCAGCATCGGCGGGCTCACCATCGGCTACGGCGAGGCGTTGGTCATCGGAGCCGCCGTGGTGATGATGTTCGGGCTCTACCTGTTCGTGGAGCGCACCAGGGCAGGCAGGGCGCTCCGTGCCGTTGCCGAGGACAAGGAGATCGCAGCCCTGATGGGTGTCAACGTCAACCGGACCATCGTCCTCACCTTCGCCGTCGGCGGGGCGATGGCCGGCGCCGCCGCCCTGCTATTCGGGGTGGTGTTCCGGACCGTGTTCTTCTTCAGCGGGTTCCTCTTCGGGATCAAGGCATTCACCGCGGCGGTGCTCGGAGGCATCGGCAACATCTTCGGCGCGATGCTGGGCGGGCTGACCCTGGGCGTCTTCGAGTCGGTCGGTCCCAGCCTGGTGCTCACCGGCCTGGGGATCCCCTCGGCTCATCAACTGAAGGACGTCGTCGCCTTCCTCGCACTGGTCCTGGTCCTCATCTTCAAGCCAACCGGACTGCTAGGCGAGCGTCTCTCCGAGGAGCGCGCCTAGATGACACAGGCGACCGAGACGAGCACTTCGACCCGGCCCGGGGACACGCCACGCCGGTCGGCCGGGTGGTTGGGGAAGGCCGCCCGCTGGGGTGGCATCGGTGGCGCGGTCGCCTCCTTCATCTCGGCGATCGGGATGGTGCCCGACTTCGACGCCAGGATGCTGATCGACCCGTACATCACCCTCGGTTACCTGGCACTCTTCCTCGTGCCCTTCATCCTCGGCTGGGTGGTGGGTCGCCCTCCACCGACCCTGGAGGGACAGGAGCCCGCCACCGTGGGCGGCAGGAACGTGCTCGCCGGCCTGATAGCCGGCCTGGTCGGCGGTCTGGTTCTGATCATCCCGATCCTGGTGGCGGCCAACTTCAACCTGCGAGCCGTGTTCGTCAACCTCTCCCCGGCCATGGTGGAGACACTCACCTTCGGCCAGGGGCTCGGCACCGGGATCCTCTGGCTCGTCGCCGGGTTCACGGTGGCCGGCGCTCTCGGAGGGAGCGTGAACCTGATCCCGGCACGGTGGCGGGAACCGGTGATGACCGCCCTGCTCTGGGTCTTCACCGTGGGACTGCTCCAGGACCTGGTCTCCCAACTCTTCCGCGGCCTCAACCTCGACGCCCTGGTTGGAGTGTTCTTCGCCCCTGGTGGCGGGCTCGAGCCCCTCGGAGCGTTGCTCGTGTTCGTGTTGATCTTCGGGCTGTCGGTGCTGCTCGGCCGGCGACCCCCGAAGATCAAGGCCCGATATCAGGCCATGAGCCAGTCCGAGCGTCGGCGATGGGCTGGCATCGCCATCGGTGTAGCTGCCGTGATCCTCGCCCTCGTCCCGGTGGTGATGGGTGGCTTCATGAGCGAGATCCTGGATCTGGTCGGGATCTACCTCCTCATGGCGCTGGGCCTGAACATCGTGGTCGGCTTCGCCGGTCTCCTCGACCTCGGATATGTCGCCTTCTTCGCCGTCGGCGCATACATGACCGCGGTGCTCACCTCGCCCGGCTCGCCACAGTTCTCACCCGAGCTCACCTTCTGGGCGGCACTCCCCTTCGTCGTCCTCGCTGCAGCCCTGTCCGGGGTTTTGGTGGGCACCCCCGTGCTCCGCATGCGTGGCGACTACCTGGCCATCGTCACGCTCGGGTTCGGCGAGATCGCCCGCATCCTCTTCCTCTCCGACTGGTTCAAGCCGGTCTTCGGCGGAGCCCAGGGCATCACCCAGATCCCGCCTCCTGCCGTGGGGACGACCGAGCTCAACACACCGGCCGAGTTCTTCTACCCGATCATCGTCCTGGTCATCGTGGCGGCCTACATCTCCTGGGCTCTATCCCACTCCCGGATCGGGCGCGCTTGGAATGCGATCAGGGAGGACGAGCCCATCGCCGAGGCGCTGGGTGTCAACATCGTCACCGCCAAGCTCTCCGCCTTCATCGTGGGTGCGGCCTTGGCCAGCTTCTCCGGAGCCCTCTTCGCCTCGAAGGTCGGAGCCGTCTTCCCCAACAGCTTCTCCATCGTGGTCTCGATCATCGTCCTCGTGATCATCATCGTCGGCGGCATGGGGAACCTGGCCGGAGTCGCGGTGGGCGCCCTGGTGATCCAGGGCCTGCCCCAGCTGCTCCGCGAGTTCGACGAGTACCGGTTCCTCCTCTACGGCGCCCTGCTCATCTTCATGATGCTGGTGAGACCCGAGGGCTTGATCCCGTCCCGGCAGCGTGTCGCCGAGCTGCATCAGGAGGAGATGGGCCAGGACGCCTGGCTGAGCCCCGAGGAGGCTGCCGAGCACGCCGCCGAGGCCATCGCCGAGGCGACCGCCACACCTGCGAGCAGGGAATCGAGTTGAGATGGCACTGCTGACGATCAATGGCCTGAGCAAGACGTTCGGCGGCCTGCATGCGATCGAGGGTCTCGACCTCCATGTGGACGAGGGCGAGATCGTCTCGATCATCGGTCCCAACGGGGCGGGCAAGACGACGTTGTTCAACCTGATCAGTGGTCTCTTCCCGGTCGACGAGGGTGAGATCAGCTTCGACGGGCGGAGTCTCAAGGGCCTCTTCCCCAACCAGGTCACCGAGCTCGGGCTGGCGCGCACCTTCCAGAACGTGAGGCTCTTCCCCAACATGACGGTCCGGGAGAACGTGATGGTGGCCCGCCACTGCCGCACGAAGTCGGGGATCTTCAGGTCGATCCTGCGCACCCGGAGCTTCAAGCAGGAGGAGGCCGAGACCAAGGCCAAGGCCGAGGACGTACTCGCCTTCTTCGGCAGCAGATTGGTCGGATATCGCTTCGATCAGCCTGCCTTCGTCCTTTCCTACGCAAACCGGCGACGTCTCGAGATCGCCCGGGCCATGGCCACCGAGCCGAGGATGATCCTCCTCGACGAGCCCACCGCCGGAATGAACCCCCGGGAGACCGCCGAGCTCACCGGGCTGATCGGGAAGCTGCGTGACGACCATGGGATCACGATCTGCATGATCGAGCACGACATGCAGGTGGTCCGGGGCGTGTCCGACCGGGTGATCTGTCTCGACTACGGGCGCAAGATCGCCGAGGGGACCTACCAGGAGGTTGCCACCAACGAGCAGGTGATCGAGGCCTATCTGGGCCGCAAGCACACGGACGCTGCGTCATGACCGATGTGAACGGCCAGCCCGTCCTCGAGCTGCGTGGGGTGCACACCCACTACGGGCCGATCCACATCCTCAAGAACGTCAACATCTCGATCTACCCGGGTGAGATCGTCTGTCTGCTCGGGGGAAACGCCAGCGGCAAGACCACGACCCTGAAGACGATCCTCGGCTATGTCACTCCGACCGAGGGTGAGGTGGTGCTCGACGGGAAGCGGATCAGCGGGCTTCCCACCCAGGACGTCGTCCGCGGCGGGATCTCCATGGTCCCCGAGAACCGGAGGCTCTTCCAACGCATGACCGTGCGGGAGAACTTGGAGATGGGCCACTACATGCGTGAGGACGACGAGGTCGACGCCGACCTGGAGCGGGTCTTCGAGCTCTTCCCCCGGGTCAAGGAGCGGCTCGGGCAGAGGGCCGGCACCCTCTCTGGCGGTGAGCAGCAGATGGTCGCCGTGGGCCGCGCCCTGATGGCGCGACCCAAGGTGCTGCTCATGGACGAGCCCTCGATGGGTCTGGCCCCGGTGCTCGTGGAGCAGAACTTCGACATCATCGAGCAGATCAACGAGGCCGGCACGACCGTGTTCATGGTCGAGCAGAACGCCAACATGGCGCTCTCCATCGCCGACCGCGGTTATGTCCTCCAGACCGGTGAGATCGTGCTCGAGGACTCCTCCGACGGCCTGCTCGCCAACCCGCAGATGCGACAGGCCTACCTGGGCGAGACCTGAGTCTCCCGCCGGCTCAGGTGTCGGCGCGACGCCCTTGAGCGAACCCAGGGTTGTGAGCGTCGCTGACCGACGCT
>DASZOM010000039.1:0-22632 GCA_035550735.1 Acidimicrobiia bacterium
ATAGGGACGTTCGTTGCACGTCGGTCGGCCGGGTGTAGTCGCCGACGCGTGGTCCTAACCTCGCCGGGTGGCTGACTACCTGGAACTGGGTGACCGGCGACTCCCGCTCGGGGGTGTCACCCACGTGATGGGTGTGATCAATCTCTCGCCTGATTCGAAGAACACCCACACCGTTGCCCGCTCCGTCGACGAGGCACTCCTCATGGCCGACCGTTACCGCTCGTGGGGCGCCTCCCTCATCGACGTAGGTGGGCAGTCCTCTCATCTCGACAACGCGACCATCAGCTCAGCTGACGAGATCTCCCGCGTGGTCCCGGCCATCGAGGCCCTGGCTGCGGAGGGGCACCTCGTCGCCATCGACACCTGGAAGGCGGAGGTCGCCGAGGCCGCGGTGGAGGCCGGTGCGGTGATCGTCAACGACACCGGCGGGCTGACCGACCCCGCCATGCGCCGGGTCGTCGCAGACAGCCATGTGGCGGCGATCGCGGTTTACGTGGAGGGTGCCAACCCGCACGATGTCGCCGAGGTGGAGATTCGCGACGACAAGGCGGAACACACCGCTTCGGCCTTCGCCGGCCTGCTCGCCGAGTTAGCAGAGTCCGGGATCGATAGTGTCATCGTTGACCCGGGGATCGCCATCAACTACCGGGGCGATTACGAGGCGTACTCGAGGATGCAGCTCCAGGTGATCGCCGGGTCGGGTCACCTCCGCTCGCTGGGCCGGCCCATCCTGATCCCGATCCCCCGGAAGCGGGACGGACATCGCCTCGCCGTCTACATCGGTCTTGCCGTCGAGCACGAGGCCGACATCATTCGCGCGCACGACGTGGCGATGGCCTGTGACCTCGTCCGGCTTTTCGGTCGTACCGCATGACTACGTTGTCGGCATGGCGCTGACGATCGTCTCCGGCCCGGCGAACATCGGGCCGGGAGAGCGTGAGCAGATGCTCGACCTCGCCGGTCGTCATCTCGACGAGCAAGGGGTCGGACGCGACCAGGTGGTGCGGGTGGATGTTCCCGGTCGTGGTGGCGGAGAGTCGGGGGAGGGGCAGGCGCTGCGCGCCGAGGTCGAGCCGATGATCCCGCTGCTCCAGTCGGGGTCCCTCTTCGGTGACATGGTCGGGCTTCAGGTGGTCGACGCCCAGAACCTGCTCAAAGCGGAGCTGGACACCATGGTCGAGCTGCTGCAGGGGGCGGATCTGACCACGATCGAGGTGGTGTTGATCTACGCCGGCGCCGTCCCGCGAGCGGTCGGGTCACTCGGAGGCCACGCCGTGTCGGTGACAAAGATGTGGGAGCGCCAGGCGGCACAGTGGCTCGGAACCGAGATCAGAGAGCGCGGGCTCGACCTGGACAAGGGGGCGAGCGAGGCGTTACTGATGCGTTTCGGCACCGATACCGCCAGCATGGGCCAGGCACTCGCCCAGCTGGAGGGTCACTCGGGCAAGGTCACCGCCGACGTGATCATGGAGCGCTTCAAGAACCGTCCCGACGAACCGACCTGGCACATCACCGACGCGATCGGAAGGGGCGACGTGGCCACGGCCCTCCGACGCCTCTCCGACTTCCTGGTGCACGGTCATCCCCTCGTCTACCTGGCGGCCCTGGAGACCGACCTCAAGAAGCGGGCCCTGGCGGCGGCGGCTCCGGATCAGGCGACGTTGAAGGAGTGGGTTGGCGGCTCCGACCGTCAGCTGTCGAGGCTCTGGGCGCAGCGAGGGCGGGTGCGGGAGTCGGCCCTCCGTCGCGCTCAGGAGGCGTTGGTGAGGGCCGACCGGGTGGTGAAGACCAATCCCGAAGAGGTGCATCGGGTGACGCTGGAGCGTCTCACCGTGGCTTTCTGCCGCTGGTACGGGTAGGGCTCAGTCGGAGAGGGACGCCGCCAGCCGGCTCTTCTTGCGGGCGGCCGTGCTCGGATGGAGCACGCCCTTGGAGGCTGCGGTGTCGATCTTCTTCTGCGCCTCGCGGAACAGCTCTTCAGTGGGCTCACCCGCTGCCGCCGCTGCCTGGACCTTCTTGATGCTGGTCTTGAGGTCGCTCATCACCGACTTGTTGCGCTGCCGACGGGTGTTGTTCTGCCGGTTCCGCTTCACTTGTGACTTGATGTTGGCCATGTTGGAACGTGTGGAAATTCGCCTGAGGTACGGGGTCTCAGAGCCGCGGACGCTTCCGGGCGCCTGATGGGGGCAGAGTAGCAGTGGCCTGGCCGAAGGTACAATGTCGCCGTCCACACTCCGCATGACCGATCAATCGCGCATACGCAACTTTTCCATCATCGCCCACATCGATCACGGGAAATCGACCCTGGCCGATCGCCTGCTGGAGCGGACCGGTGCGGTCACGGAGCGTGAGATGCGTGAGCAACTCCTCGACACGATGGATCTGGAGCGGGAGCGTGGGATCACCATCAAGGCGCAGGCCGTCCGGCTGGAGCACACCGCGGAAGACGGTCAGAAGTACGTCCTCAACCTCATCGACACGCCAGGTCACGTCGACTTCACCTACGAGGTCAGTCGGTCGCTGGCCGCGTGCGAGGGGGCGCTCCTCCTGGCCGACGCGGCCCAGGGAGTCCAGGCACAGACCCTGGCCAACTGCTATCTGGCGATAGACGCCGGGTTGGAGGTCGTCCCCGCCGTCAACAAGATCGACCTGCCCGCAGCCAACCCGGACGAGGTGTCGAGCGAGTTGGTGGGCATTCTCGGTGGCACGCCCGAGGAGGTGCTCCGTCTCTCGGCGAAGACCGGCGAAGGTGTCGACCGGCTCCTCGAGACCCTGGTCGCCAGGGTGCCACCGCCCTCGGGTGATCCCGATGCGCCGCTGCGAGCATTGGTGTTCGACAGCTACTTCGACGCCTACCGCGGCGTGGTGTGTTACCTGCGTGTCGTGGACGGCAGGCTCGACACGGGTGAGAGCATCCGTTTCATGGCCGCCGGTGAGGTCCACGATGCCACCGAGATCGGGTTTCTCACCCCCAAGGCGAAACCGGTGGCATCGATAGGCCCCGGTGAGGTGGGGTATCTGATCACCGGGGTCAAGGAGATCGACCGCATCAGGGTCGGGGACACCGTGACCTCGGCTCGGCGCCCCGCCACGACGGCCCTTCCCGGGTACTCCGAGCCCAAGCCGATGGTGTTCTCAGGTCTGTTCCCGACCGACGGGGACGACTTCGAGAGGCTGCGGGAGGCACTGGAAAAGCTGCGGCTCAACGACGCCTCCTTGGTTTGGGAGCCGGAAACCTCCAAGGCTCTCGGTTTCGGGTTCCGCTGCGGGTTCCTCGGCCTGCTCCACATGGAGATCGTCCGGGAGCGTCTGGAGCGGGAGTACGACCTCGATCTGGTGGCCACCGCCCCCTCGGTGGCCTATCGGGTGCCCCTGCCCGACGGGCGGGTCGTCGAGATCCGATCACCCCAGGATCTCCCCGACCCGGGCGAGCGCGATCGGATATCGGAGCCCTACGTAAAGGTGATGATCATCACCCCGACGGAGTACGTAGGCCCGGTGATGGAGCTCGCCACCGCCCGACGCGCGATCGTCGGCGGCATGAACTACCTGAGCCCGGAGAGAGTGGAGCTCGACTTCGAGGTGCCCCTCGCCGAGATCGTCTTCGACTTCTTCGACGTGCTCAAGTCGAAGACCAAGGGATATGCCTCACTCGACTACGAGCCCTCGGGATATCGGGAGGCGGACCTGGTCAAGGTGGACATCCTGCTCAACGGTCAGCCCGTGGATGCCTTCTCCGCGATCGTCCATCGCGACCACGCCCAGGAATACGGCAAGCGGATGACCGGGCGCTTGCGGAACCTGATACCAAGACAACTCTTCGACGTGCCGATCCAAGCTGCCATCGGGGGGCGGATCATCAGCCGGGAGACGGTGAAGGCGAGACGCAAGGACGTCACCGCCAAGTGCTACGGCGGTGACATCACCCGCAAGAAGAAGTTGCTCCAGCGGCAGAAGGAGGGGAAGAAGCGGATGAAGATGGTGGGGTCGGTCGAGGTGCCCCAGGAGGCCTTCGTCGCCGCCCTCAAGGTGGACGAGGAGTGATGAGACCCGACCAGGCCGATGCCCTCGCCACGGCGAGTGCCGCGTACGTCCACATCCCCTTCTGCTCCGCGGTCTGTCCCTACTGCGACTTCGCCGTGGTCGCCGGCAACGATCATCTCGTCCGCCGGTATGTCGATGCCGTCATATCCGAGGTGGCGATGACAGAGCCATGGCAGCCGCTGGAGTCGGTGTACTTCGGAGGGGGTACGCCCAGCCACGTCGATCCGGCGTGGCTCGGCGAGATCCTGGAAGCCCTGGCCCGTCGTCATGGGATCGCGTCCGATGCCGAGGTGACGCTCGAGGCCAATCCCGAGGACTTCGACCTGGCGAAAGCCACCGAGCTCACCGCACTCGGATTCAATCGGATCTCACTCGGAGCGCAGAGCTTCGACGAGTCCGTGCTCGCTTTGCTGGGGCGGCGTCACGGCCCGGCGCACATCACCAGGGCGGTGTCGGCGGCGAGAGATGGCGGTTTCGGGAGCGTCTCGATCGATCTGATCTACGGCACCCCCGGTGAGAGCGACAATTCCTGGCTGGCCACGCTCCATGAGACGGTGGCGCTGTCGACCGATCACGTTTCCTGTTACGCCCTGACCGTCGAGAGAGGGACACCGCTCGGACGGGCGGTGAACCGGGGCGCACCGGCCCCTGATCCCGACGTGCAGGCCGACCGTTTCGGCGCTGCCGACGAGGTGTTGCGAGGAGCGGGCCTTCATCGTTACGAGGTGTCCAACTGGGCGCGTCCCGGGCACGAGTGTCGTTACAACCTCACGGTGTGGGCACAGGGCGAGTACCTGGGTCATGGCAACGGCGCCCACGGGTTCCGTGACGGCCTCCGCTACCGCAACCACCGTCGACTCGAGGCGTATCTCGAGCACGTCGAGGCAGGGAGATGGCCACGTGCCGGCGAGGAGACGATCGAGGGTTGGGACGCCGAGCTCGACCGGCTCTTCGTCGGCTTGCGTCGCAGCCTCGGTGTCGCCCACGGACCGGGTACTACCGCCATTCTCGAGTCTGTCGAAGGCGGCCGCCTGGCTGCCGCGGGAGTCATTACCGCCGATTCGGAGCGGCTGGTGGTGACCAGGCCACTACTCACCGACGCAGTGCTTCGCTGTGCTCTTTCCCAGCCCGCCCCTATCGTCATGGCTGATGGCGATGCTTGAGGATCGTCGCTCAGAGGTATTGCGTGCCCTCGTCGAGGAGCACATCAAGACCGGCGAGCCGGTCAGCTCACGCGCGGTGCTGGAACGGTCACGTCTGGCGGTGTCCGCGGCCACCATCCGCAACGACCTGGCCGCTCTCGAGCACGAGGGATTGGTCCTCCAGCCCCACACCTCGGCGGGCCGTGTTCCCACGGTGGCCGGATACCGGTACTACGTCGACCATCTCGGCCCGAGCCGGCCCCGTCATGCCACCCAGGCCAAGATCACCACTTTCTTCGGAGACGTGCACATGGAGCTGTCCAAGCTTTTCAAGGCCACCTCCGACCTGCTCGCCGAGATCACCGACCTGCCCGCGGTGGTGGTCGCTCCCGGCGTGGCCAGAGAGAACGTGCGTGCTCTGCACACCGTCCAGGTCACGAGCGACCAGCTGCTCGTCATCGTCGTCACCGAGGCGGGCCGTGTCGTCCAGCAACGGAGCCGGGTGCGGGTCCCTGTCACACCGCTCGAGCTCGAAGAGGCACAGGAGATCGTCACCGGGGCTGTGGTGGGCAAGGAGCTCGGCACCATCCCCGATCTCGGTGAGGAGGAGATCGATCTGCCCAACCCGGTGCGGGAGGCCATGCTCACCATCGTCGACTCGCTGCACCTCGCCGGCACCGCAGGGTCGGAGATGTTCGTCGGCGGTGCACAGCGGATGACCCAGGTGTGGCAGGACCTGACCACCGTGCAACGCATCCTGGAGATCCTGGAGCGCGAGGCGGAGGTCATGAACCTCCTGGCAGGCACGCCCGGCACATCGATCCAGCTTGGGGAGAACCTCGACCTGGCGGTGGTCTCCAAGCTCTACGAGAGCGGGGGAGAGGCCGGGTCGCTCGGCGTCATCGGCCCGATGCGGATGAACTACAGGCGGGCCATCTCGGCGGTCGAAGAGGTGACCCGTGAGCTCGAGGAACAGATCGGCTTCAGGTCGGACTGAAGTGGCCCAGGACTACTACGCGATCCTCGGCGTGGACCGCTCGGCGACCACGGAGGAGATCAAGAAGGCGTTCCGCCGGGTGGCGCGGGAGACACATCCCGACGCCAACCCCGACGACCCCACGGCGGAGGCGAGGTTCAAACTCGCCGCCGAGGCATACGAGGTCCTCTCCAATCCGGAGCGCAGACGGCGATACGACCGGGGCGACACCATCGACCTCTCCGATCTGTTCGCCGGGATCGGCGGCATCGATGACTTGCTGCGCTCGGTGTTCGGGGAGTCCGGGGTCTTCGGCAGCCGTCCCTACCGTGCACCGCGGGGCAGGGATGTCCTGATCCGGGCCCAGGTGACCCTGGCGGAGGCCGCCTTCGGAACCGAGACCACGGTCGAGTACGACGCGATGAAGTCCTGTGAGACCTGCGATGGGAGTGGCGCCGCGCCGGGCAGCCGCCCCGTGACCTGTCCCGACTGCAACGGCGTCGGCCAGGTGCGCAGGGCGCAACGGTCGATGTTCGGGACGATGATGTCGGTGACCACCTGCCCCACCTGCCGGGGCGAAGGCACCCTGGTCGCCGACCCGTGCCCGGATTGCTCGGGCCGGGGCGCTCGTCCCGGGACGACGAGGGTCAATGTGGAAGTGCCCGCCGGCGTGAGCACCGGGACCCGGCTGCGCCTCACCGGGCGTGGCGAGTCCGCCGGCAGGCAGGGACAGCCCGGAGACCTCTTCGTCGAGGTCGAGGTCATGCCCGATCCACGTTTCGAGAGACACGACACCGACCTGGTCCATCACACGACGATCGGCATCGCCGAGGCGGCTCTCGGGACCGGCGTCGAGGTCCCCACGATCGACGGTGACACGATCACCATCGACGTCGCCAGGGGGACCCAGCCGGGGGCGGCGTTCCCGGTGCCCGGGCGTGGCATGCCGATGTTGGGGCATCGGCGCAGGGGTGACCTCATAGTCGTTGTGGACGTCGCCATCCCGGAGACGTTGACCGAGGAGGAGGAAGACCTGCTCCGCCGGTGGGCCGATCTGCGTGGAGAACGCACCGACCGTCCCGCCTCCACGCCGTGAAGCACGTCCCTCACGTGGTCGTGCCCGCACCATGGCAGGGTCGCGAGGTCGCCCTCTCGATACTGCAGTGGAAGCATCTCAACAAGGTCCTGCGTCTCAAACGCGGGGACCCGGTCAGCTACACCGACGGTCTCGGAGTGATCGGGAGCGGCCTCTTGGGGAGTCAGGTGATCGAACGGGGGGAGGAGCGACGAGTCGAGCGGCCCACGAACCTCTCCATCGCCGTCTCGCCGCCTTCCAGCAAGGATCGGCAGCGATATCTGGTCGAGAAGCTGGCGGAGCTGGGTGTGGCCCGTCTCGTATGGCTCCAAACCAGACACGGGAACAGCCGGGCGGCCAACCCGGGCAAGGTGTTTTCCTGGGTGTTGGCTGCCACCGAACAGTCGCGGGGTGCCTGGCTCATGGAGACGTCCGACGAGCATGTCGAGCTGTCTGCGATCGAAGGATCGGTGGTCATCTGTCACCCCGGAGGGGACACGAATCCGGGCGAGGCCGATGTGGTCGTCATCGGGCCCGAGGGTGGTTTCGCCGAAGACGAGATCCCGCCGAATGCCCGTCTCTGGGACCTGGGACCGACCATCCTCCGGGTGGAGACCGCGGCCCTGGTGGCCGCGTCACGAATTGTCGCCTGGTAGTGCAATCGGGCACTACTGCGGATAGGATGTTGCGGCACGGATCGGGAGCGGAATTCTTGGCAGAGGACTTCAACTACGCGCTCGGGCAACGCCTGCGGGCGGCCCGGCGTCAGCGCGGTTGGTCATTGGGCGATGTTGAGAGCCATACCGTGGGCGAGTTCAAGGCCTCGGTGGTTGGCGCATACGAACGCGGCGAGCGAGCGATCTCGGTGCAGCGTTTCGTCCGGCTCTCCGACATCTACGGAACACCCGCGTCCGATCTGCTGCCTGCCCCTTCGGACTCCGGTCTGGTGATCGATCTCGAGGCCCTGGCCTCCGACGACGGTGACCTGGTCGATCGCTATCTCGCCGCCATCCAGATGATGCGCAAGAGCCCCGGGGTGGACGAGGTGCGGGACTCCGACCGGGCCGTGATCAGCTCTTTGCTGCAGTCGGTCCGGACTCGCGGGCTCGACTGACGCTCCGCCTTCCTTTCCCAAGGGCAGGCACTCGATAGAATGTGAGTGATCCGCCTACCCGAGGCGTTATCTGTGTCCCCGGACTCCATCGAATCGCGTCTACGCGTACCCAGTCATCACCTGCTTTTCGACCTCATAGGAGAGTCGGATAGGCATCTCCGCCAGGTGGAGGACCTCCTTCCCGAGGTCCACTTTCTCGCGCGCGGTGACGAGGTCGTGCTCACCGGGCCACAGACCGCGGTCGAGCGTGCCCGCACGGTGCTCGACGAGCTGTTGATCCTCGTACAAGAGGGCCAGGTGCTCGACGAGGGACGGGTCGCCGAAGTGGTGAAGATGGTGGGTGACGACGTGCCCAGCCCCTCGGTGGTGCTCAGCGACGGTATCCCCGTCGGACGGGGCCGGATGATCCGCCCCAAGACCCATGGTCAGCAGAAGTACATGGAGGCGATCAGGGAGAACACCCTCACCTTCGGGATCGGGCCGGCGGGCACGGGCAAGACCTATCTGGCCATGGCGGCCGCGGTCGACAGCCTGATCAACGGCTCGGTTCGCCGCATCATCCTCACCCGCCCCGCGGTGGAGGCCGGCGAGCGTCTCGGCTTCCTGCCCGGTGACCTGACAGCAAAGGTCGATCCCTATCTGCGTCCTCTGTACGACGCGCTGTGGGACATGCTCGGGCCCGAGGAGACGGCGTCGCTGATCGACCGGGGAACCATCGAGATCGCTCCGCTCGCTTATATGAGAGGCAGGACCCTCAACGACGCCTGCGTGATCCTCGACGAGGCTCAGAACACCACGCCGGAGCAAATGAAGATGTTTCTCACCCGCCTCGGGTTCAATTCCAAGATGATCATCACCGGCGACATCAGCCAGACCGACCTTCCCACCGGTCGGCGTTCCGGGCTCCGCGTCGTCCGTGACATCCTGCGGGACATCCCCGGTGTCGCTTTCACCGAGCTGACCTCCCGTGACGTGGTGCGACACCGCATCGTGGCGTCCATAGTCGAGGCCTACCAGCGCTTCGAGGCGACCGAGTCGTGATCGACCGGTCGACTCTCGTGAGAGGAGCGATCTTCCTCGCCACCGTGGCCGCGGTGTGGGGCGTCCTCATCATCGACCCCAGCGGGGCGGATTCCGGGCTCGCCGTCGGGGAGGTTGCGAAGCGGCGCTATGTGGCCGAGCGCACCGCTCCCGTAGTCGACGTCGAGGAGACCGAGCGTCTCAAGGAGCTGGCTCGTGAGGATGTGATCCCGCCGCTCTATCGGGACGAGACGGTGGAGGCGTCCGTCAAGGACGCCGTCTCTGCGGTGTTCGACGATCTGACCGCACTGGCGATTGGCGATGCGCCACTTCCCAATGAAGGCGAGATCCCGGAGTTGCCACCCGAGGAGGAGACCACCACCACCGCTCCCTCCGATGAGGAGGAGACCACGGCAACGACACCCGCACCTCCGGCCACGATCACAGGGATCGTCTTCGTCGATGCCGATGGCGATGGCGCCTACAACCCTGACCCGGAGACGGTAGGCAGCGACATTCCCCTGCCCGCCATCGCCGTCGAAGTCGGGACCCACGAGGAGACGGTCACATTGGAGACGGACGCCGAGGGGGTCTGGGCCCACGATTACGCCGGAGGCCCGGCGGTGGTGGCGGTCAACCCCGAGGATCCTCAGATCCCGAGGGGTTATCACGTCAGCACCCAGAATCGGGGTCAGCTGATCGAGTGTGATCCGGGCGACACCTGTGAGACTGCCAACGTCGGGCTCGGGGCCGTGCTCCGTCCCATCAGCGAGGTGGTCGAGACGATCGCCGAGGAGCACGCCATCAACGACGAGACCGCGCTCTACCTGGCGACGGTCGCCGCCGACGACGTGGAGCGGGCCGCCCTCGGACAGGCTCTGTGGCTCCCCGACATTCGACAGGTCGCCGAGACCGAGGTGACGGTGCAGCTCGCCAACGGGATCGAGGAGGACGAGGAGCGGGAAGCCCGCACCGAGGTGCAGGAAGACCCGACCACCGTCCTCCATGCCGAGAGTGGCGTCATCGACCCCGAGGGGGCGATGGCGGCCGCGGAGATCGTGGCCATCAACCTCGAGGCGAACATGCTGGTCGACGAGGACCTCTATGCCCAGCGGCAGCTGGCTGCGGCGGCCCGTGTCGAGAACCAGGTGGTCGAGTATCTCGAGGATCAGGAGATCGTCGACGAGGGGGAGATCCTGACGGCGCTCGACATCGCTGCGATCGAGGCCACCAGCTCGGCCGTCATCGATGAGCAGTCGACTGGTGGGCTGTTCGCCGTGATCACCGTTCTCGTGTCGCTCATCGGGCTCTACCTGGCACGCTTCCGACCCGAGTTCTGGTCACGTCCCCGCATGGTCGCCCTATTCGGGATCATGCTGGTCATCGCCGCCGGTGCGATCAGGGCAACAGTGGAGCTCCAGGAGGACTTCACCTGGTACGTGTTACCCGCGGTGGCCTTCGGCTTCGTCACCGCCGTCCTCTTCGACCAGCGCATCGCGATCCTGATGGCCCTCGCGGTCGGCGTGGTCGCCGCGGCCGGCACCCTCGACCTGGGGGCAACCGTCTACGGGATCCTCGCCGCCCTTGCGCCGATCCCCTTCGTTTCCGCGGTGAGCAGCCGCGGGGCGTTCCGCAATGCGGTCGTCATGTCCTCGCTGGTCGCCGCCGGCATCGCCGCCGCCACGTCGTGGTTCTTCCACGTCGGCGCCGATTCGTCCGTCACCGAGACCGTCGGCGTGTCTCTCGTCTGGGCGTTCGGTGTTTCCGTCATCGCATCTCTGCTCGGCCTTGCCGCCTTGCAGTTCTTCGAGTCGGCGTTCGACATCACCACCACGCTCGGGCTGCTGGACCTCACCGACCGCAATCACGAGGCCCTGCAGATGCTGCAGGAGAAGGCGTTCGGCACCTTCAACCATTCCCTGATGGTGGGCACGCTCGCCGACGCCGCGGCGAGATCCATCGGTGCCAACGCCATCCTGGCGAGGGCCATGGCCTACTACCACGACCTGGGCAAGACCGAGAACCCCACCTTCTTCATCGAGAACCAGTTCGGTATGAGCAATCCCCACGACCATCTCGACCCGAGGCAGTCAGCAGAGATCATCCGTGGCCACGTCACATCCGGGGTCGAGCTGGCGGCGCGCTACAACATCCCGACGGACGTCACCGAGGGCATCGTCAGCCACCACGGTGACGGGGTCATGCGATTCTTCTACGAGAGGGCCCGTCAGATCCACGGTGTCGACGTAGACATCGACGAGTTCCGCCACATCGGGCACAAGCCCCGCACCCAGGAGTCGGCGATACTCATGCTGGCCGACTCCCTCGAGGCCGCATGTCGGGCGGTGTTCCAGACCGAGGAGCCCAGCCCGGACGCCATCGAGAAGGTGGTAGACCGGATCATGGACGAGAAGAGGGAGGACGGTCAGCTCTCGGAGTCACCGCTCACCCTCGCAGAGCTGACCAAGATCAGACAGGCCTTCCTCGACTCGCTGATCGGCCATTACCATCAGCGCATCGCATACCCGAACTTTCCCGGTAGTTGATGGACGATCCGTCTAGTCCGAAGGGGCATCGCCCCCTGTGAGTGTTTTTCTCGCCGACGAGCAGTCGGAGCAGGTCGCCGTCGGCGATCTGCACTCCCTGGCGGAGTCGATCCTGGCCGAAGAGGGCTACCCCGACGACGCGGAGGTCACCGTCCTCCTGGTCGACGAGTCCGAGATGGCCTCCTACAACGAGCGATTCCTCGATCGCCACGGGTCCACCGACGTCCTCGCCTTCCCGGTGGAGGAGTTGCTACCCGGCGTCGTCCCCGACCACGACCCTCACGGTCCGCCGCTCATCCTCGGTGACGTGGTGATCGCCCCCGGATACGTTCGACGCCAGGCGGAGGAGCACGAGGTGACCTTCGACGACGAGATGGCACTGATGGTCACCCACGGGATCCTCCATCTCCTCGGCTATGACCATGTCGACGAGGACGAGGCCGAGCGGATGGAGGAGAGGGAGCGCGTCCTCCTTGCCAAGAGGGGAGTGGTCCGACGATGACCGTGCTGGCCATGGTCCTGGCGATACTGTGCGTTCTGTTCGCCGCCTGGCTTCGGGCTGCGGGTACCGCCATCACCCGCATCGCGAGGGCCGACGCCCTTCGTGATGCTTCCGACGACATCAGGGGCGCCGAGGGCGTCGCCGAGCTGTTGGAGAGCCGCGAGGCGATCAGCCCTGCGATCGGCGTGTTGGCATCCGCATTCCTCGTGGTCGGTTCGGTCGTCGCCACGGCCGTGCTCGCCCGTGCCCTCCCGGTGGCCGGAGCGGTCGGCGTCGCCCTGGGCGTGGGCATCGTCGCCTTCCTCGCCGGCGACCTCATACCTCGTCGGCTCGGCCGGCTCGAGCCCGGTCGTCTGGCCTACCGATCCCACCGGGTCCTGGCAGGTGCGGTCCGGATCGGCGGCTGGGCCAATGACCTCATCCCTGAGACGGACAACGGCGTCGAGGAGGTCGGTGAGACGGCGGAGGAGGAGGCGGAGGAGCAGGAGCGTGAGCTGATCGACTCGGTGCTCGAATTCGGCGAGACCATCGTTCGCGAGGTGATGACCCCGAGACCCGACATGGTGACCATCGACCAGTCGGACTCCATCGACGAGCTCATCAGGGTGGCCACCGACGAGGGCTATTCCCGTCTCCCGGTGACGGCGAACGGGGACGTGGTGGGGATGGTGATCGTCAAGGATCTCTTGAGGATGTTGACGGACGAGAAGAGACCGATGCTGGTGAGCGAGGTGATGCGCCCGGTGGAGTTCGTGCCCGAGACCAAGCTCGCCGCCGCCCTCCTCGCCGAGATGCAGGAGAGCCGCACCCATCAAGTGATCGTCGTCGACGAGTACGGCGACGTCGCCGGTCTGGTGACCATCGAGGACCTCCTCGAGGAGCTGGTCGGTGAGATCACCGACGAGACCGACTCGGAGCAGGCGATGATCATGCCGCTTGGCAGCGGATGGTGGGTGGACGGCCGGCTCCCGGTTCATGAGCTGATCAAGGTCACCGGTGTCGAGGTCTCCGAGGTCGACGGTGACACCGTGGGTGGCCTGGTACTCGACCTGGCGGAACGTGTGCCCGAGGAGGGCGAGGTCTTCGAATTCGAGCAGCTCGAGCTGACGGTGACCCGCATGCAGGGCCGCCGGGTGGCCGAGGTCACCGTCGCCGTCACGGAGCGGACCGAGCCCAGGTGAAGTCGGGCTTCGTCGCCGTCGTCGGGCGGCCAAACGTCGGCAAGTCGACCCTGGTCAACCGGATGGTGGGGACCAAGGTGGCCATCACCTCGACCCGTCCGCAGACGACGAGGAACACGATTCGCGGCGTGGTCCACGGCGAAGACCATCAGATCGTCCTGGTCGACACTCCAGGTCTGCACAAGCCGAAGACGGAGTTGGGGAACCGTCTCAACTCGCTGGTCTACGGGACGCTTCGCGAAGCCGACCTCGTGGTGTTCGTCATCGACGCGACGATGCCGGTGGGCCCGGGTGACCGCCTGATCTCGGAGCGCCTCGTCGAGGCAGGGTCCGATGTGGTGGTGGCGGTGAACAAGGTGGACGCCGCCTCGAAGACCCAAGTCGTTTCCCAGCTGGTGGCTGCCGCGGAGTGGCCCTTCCCCGACTACTTCCCGATCTCCGCCGCCACCGGCGAGGGTGTCGGCGAGCTGATCTCAGAGATCGTCGCCCGGCTGCCAGATGGACCGCCCTACTACCCGGAGGACATGGTCACCGACCAGCCGGAGGCGCTCATCGTCGGTGAGATCGTGCGGGAGAAGTTCCTGGAACGGCTCAGTGACGAGCTGCCCCACGCCCTTGTGGTGAGGGTCACGGAGATGACGACGCTCGACAACGGCGTGCTTCAGATCGACGCCGACGTGATCGTCGAACGCGACAGCCAGAAGGGGATCGTGATCGGCAAGGGTGGGGCAATGCTGGGGGCCGCCGGGGCGGAGGCTCGCCAGGAGCTGGAAGCGCTTTTCGGGACCAAGGTGCATCTCGAACTGCGCGTGGTCGTCGAGAAGGACTGGCAGCACCAGCCGGTGTTGCTCGATCGGCTCGGCTTCGAGAAGCAATGACCTCCCGATTCGACGTGATCGTGGTGGGGGTGGGGGCGATGGGGAGCGCCGCCCTGCATCATCTCGCCGCCCGGGGCAAGAAGGTCCTGGGTCTGGAGCGTTACGACATCCCCAACACCATGGGCTCCTCACACGGGGTCAACCGGATCATCCGCATGGCCTACTTCGAGGATCCTTCCTACGTGCCCCTGCTTCGACGGTCCTACGAACTGTGGGGGGAGTTGGAGCAGAAGGCGGGGGAGAGGCTCCTGGTGATCACCGGTGGCATCGACGCCGCACCCGCGGATGATCGGGTGTTCACCGGGTCATTGCAGTCGTGCCTGACCCATGGGCTGGACCACGAGGTGTTCGACGCGGCCGAGGTGAACCGTCGGTTCCCGGGTTACCGCCTGCCCGAGGGGCACATGGCCGTCTATCAGCCCGACGGTGGGTACGTCATGTCGGAGCGCTGCATCGTTGCGCACGTTCAGTCGGCGCTTGCCGGCGGGGCGGAGGTGCGGGGCCGGGAGCCGGTTCTCGGATGGGAAGAGGACGAGGACGGTGTCCGCGTTGAGACCAGTCGTGGTGACTATCGAGCCGACCGGCTTGTCGTGACCGCGGGGGCGTGGAGCATGGGTCTTCTCGACTTCCTCGACGGGCTCGCCGTGCCGGAGCGACAGGTGCTCGGCTGGTTCCAGCCGCTGGCTCCGGAGAAGTTCAGCCCGACCCATTTCCCGATCTTCAATCTCGAGGTTGAAGAAGGGCACTTCTACGGGTTTCCGGTGGAGACGATCCCCGGCTTCAAGATCGGCCGATACCACCACCTCGGCGAGGTCGTCGACCCCGACACAATGGAACGCGAGCCGTCGCCGGCGGACGAGCAGGTGCTCCGTGAGGCGGTCGATCGCTATTTCCCCGACGCCTCCGGGCCGACTCTCACCTTGAAGACCTGTCTCTTCACCAACAGCCCGGACGAGCACTTCATCGTCGATCGGCATCCCGACCTGGACCAGGTGGTGATCGCCGCCGGCTTCAGCGGTCACGGTTTCAAGTTCGCCTCGGTGATCGGCGAGATCCTGGCCGATCTGGCGGTGGACGGGGCGACACGCCACGACATCGGGTTGTTGCGCTTCGCCCGCCTCAGGCCTTCCTCTTCCGGACCGTTGCCCTAGCGTCGCGCCATGGATCCGGATCGCTACGAGTACCTCCACCTCGATCTCGAGGCGGACGGCGTGCTCGTCATCACGTTCTCCAACCCGGACAAGCTCAACGCCGTGACCGAGACCGGCCACCGGGAGCTGGTGACGGTCTGGCCCGAGATCGATGCCGACGACGAGGTTGGCGCGGTCCTGCTGCGGGCCGAGGGGAGAGCGTTCTCGGCGGGCGGCGACTACGAGATGATCCATCACATCCTCGATGACCAGAAGACCCATCGGCGCATCCTCAAGGAGGCCAGGGAGCTGGTGCGCAACATCATCGAGTGCTCCAAGCCGATCGTCTCGGCGATCAACGGGCCCGCCGTCGGCGCCGGGCTGGCGGCTGCGCTGCTGGCGGACATCCCTGTGGCGGCCCGCTCGGCGCGCATCATCGACGGTCACACAACCATCGGGGTCGCCGCCGGGGACCACGCCGCGGTGATCTGGCCACTGCTGGTGGGGATGGCGAAGGCCAAGTACCACCTGATGACCTACGAGCCCATCGACGGCGAGGAGGCGGAGCGGATCGGCCTCGTCGCCCGGGTTGTCGACGACGACGAACTCGACGGCTTCACACGCGATCTCGCCTCGCGAGTAGCCAACGGCCCGCGGGAGGCCCTGGCGTGGACCAAGCACACCCTCAACCACTGGCTGCGGCTGGCCTACCCCATCTTCGACGCCTCCGTCGCCTACGAGTTCCTCGGCTTCACCGGCCCCGACGCCGCCGAGGGCATAGCCGCCGTCGAGGAGAAGCGCCCACCGCGCTTTGGGTGAATCACGCTTACCTCAGGTAGCCCAGGCCCATGTATGGGCCGAACTCTCTCGAGAAAAGAGGAGGCCACGCACCACCCATCCGAAGTTGAGCGGATTTGCGCCATATCCGGCTCGAGCAACCCGGGGTTCGCAGGGAGAGAGAGCCCTCCCGTCCCTCAAGCCAACCCGTCGACCTGGTCGGCGAGGGATAGGTCCTTTTCGGTGGGGCCGTCGGCGGAGTGCGTGGAAAGGGTGAGGGTCACCTTGTTCCAGCGGACGTCGATGTCGGGGTGGTGGTCGGCCTTCTCGGCCGCCAGGGCAACTCGGGTGACGAAACCCATCGACTCGGCGAAGTCACCGAACTCGAACGTGCGGGTGATCTCCTTGTCCGCCCATGACCACTTCGGATGGCTCTTGATGAAAGCCTCCACCTCTGCGTCGGGTAGTGCCATGTGCCCGAGACTAGGCCCCCGTCTGAATACGCTGTCCCGGCATGGCGATCGTCCACGACCAGGGGATAGTCCTCCGTTCCTACCCGTTCGGGGAAGCCGACCGGGTCGTGGTCCTGCTCAGCCCGAACAACGGGAAGATCCGCACCGTCGCCAAGGGGGTCCGTAAGACCAAGAGCAGATTCGGTGGCCGTCTCGAGCCCTTCACCCACGTCGATCTCATCCTCTACGAGGGACGGAACCTCGACACCATCACCCAGGTTGCCGTGCTCGAGCACTTTCCACGATTGCGGGACGATCTCGACGCGGTCGTCGCCGCCGGGAGCATGGTCGAGGCGGTCGACGCGGTGGCCCAGGAGGACGAGGCCGCCATCCGGCTCTTCCTCCTCCTGCAGCGAGGGCTGAAGAGCCTGGAAGCAGGGAACCGCGGGCCTGATCTCATCACATCGTTCCTGCTCAAGATCGCAGATGTCGTCGGGATCGCTCCCTCCTTGCTCACATGCGCCTCGTGCGGCCGGGTGGACGGGTTGCACCGGTTCTCATTCGGAGGCGGGGGATCGGTGTGCGACCAATGCTCGGTCGAGGGGGCGGTTCGACTCCGCACCGGTGTCACCGAGTACCTGGCTGCCCTCGCCGTCTCCGAGCTGACCTCACTGCCACCCGTTGACCTGGCTCTCTCCGGGGAGGCGATGGGTATCGCCCGTCGCTTCGTCGAATACCACCTCGACCGCAAGCTCTCCTCGCTGGCGGTCATGGAATGACCCTCGATCTGACCCGGGTCGATCTCGACAGGGTGCCCCGTCATGTCGGTCTGATCCTGGACGGCAATGGCCGCTGGGCGAACCGCAGAGGTCTGCCCCGCACCGCCGGTCACCTCGCCGGTGAGGAGGCCCTGTTCGACACGGTCGAAGGGGCGCTCGAGCTGGGCATCGAGTGGGTGACCGCTTTCACCTTCTCCACCGAGAACTGGGCCCGCTCCGAGGAAGAGGTCGAATTCCTGATGTGGTTCAACGAGGACCTTCTGCTTCGGAGACGAGACGAGCTCCACGAACAGGGGGTGCGGATGCTCTTCGCCGGGGACATGGACGACCCCCGGATCCCGGATCGGAATCGGGCGCACATGGCCGAAGCCGAGGCCAAGACCAAGGACAACACCGTCCTCAACCTGGTGTTCGCCTTCAACTACGGGAGTAGGCGGGAGATCGTCGAGGCCAGCCGCAAGCTCGCAGCGGCCGGAGATCCCGAGGCGATCGACGAGTCGACGTTCGCTCGTGCGCTCTACGTCCCCGACATGCCCGACGTCGACCTGATCATCCGATCCTCAGGCGAGCATCGGCTGTCCAACTTCCTTCTGTGGCAGGCCGCCTATGCCGAGTTCTACTTCCCCGGCATCCTCTGGCCGGACTTCGATCGTCACGCCCTGGTCGACGCAGTCGTCGAGTACCAGACCCGGGAACGGCGATTCGGGTCCGCAGAGGACCTGGCAGGCGAATCAGGTTGACTAGCCCCGCGGCTTCGGCCACCGTTCCCCAACCACGATGACCGGACCCAGCCTCGAAACCATCGCCAATCTCGCCAAGAAGCGGGGTTTCGTCTTCCAATCCTCCGAGATCTACGGCGGCCTGCGCTCCGCATACGACTACGGGCCGCTCGGTGTGGAGTTGCTGCGCAACGTCAAGGAACGGTGGTGGCGCTCGATGGTGCAGGAGCGGGACGACGTGGTCGGCATCGACTCCGCCATTCTCCAGGCGCGGTCGGTGTGGCAGGCATCCGGGCACGAGTCGGTCTTCACCGACCCGATGGTGGAATGTCGCAACTGCAACGCCCGGCACCGCCTCGACAAGCTGGAGGATCCGGAGACCTGTCCGACCTGTGGGATGAAGGGCCAGTTCACCGACCCTCGTGACTTCAATCTCATGTTCCGGACCCACATGGGCCCGGTGGAGTCGGAGGAGAACCTGGTCTATCTGCGGCCGGAGACCGCCCAGGGCATCTTCATCAACTTCGAGAATGTCCGGCGCACCAATCGTCTCAAGCTGCCTTTCGGGATCGCCCAGGTGGGGAAGAGCTTCCGCAACGAGATCACACCCGGTCAGTTCGTGTTCCGCACCCGTGAGTTCGAGCAGATGGAGATGGAGTACTTCTGCAGGCCCGAGGAGGCCGACCACTGGTATGCCTACTGGCTCGACGCCCGCTTCGAGTGGTATGTCGACCTCGGGATCGAGCGTGCCAGATTGAGGCTGCGTGACCACGAGAGCGACGAGTTGAGCCATTACTCGTCCCAGACCGCCGATATCGAGTACCAGTTCCCCTGGGGCTGGGACGAGTTGGAGGGAATCGCCAACCGGTCCGACTTCGATCTCCGTCAGCACGCCGAGCACTCGGGCGCCGACCTGACCTATTACGACCAGGACACCGACGAGCGGTTCTTCCCGTACGTGATCGAGCCAGCGGCCGGTGCCACCCGGACCACTTTCGCCTTCCTCATCGATGCCTACGTCGAGGAGGAGGTCAACGGGGAGACCCGAACCGTGCTCAGGCTCGACCACCGTCTCGCTCCCTACAAGGTGGCGGTGCTCCCACTCTCGAAGAAGCCGGAGCTGATCGAGCCCGCTGAGAGCCTCGCCGCCGAGCTGCGCCGGCACTGGATGGTCGAGCTCGACGTCACCCAGTCGATCGGGCGGCGCTACCGGCGCCAGGATGAGATCGGCACCCCATATTGCGTGACGGTCGACTTCGACTCGCTGGAGGACGGCGCCGCCACCGTGCGCAACCGGGACACGATGGCCCAGGATCGGGTGTCGATGGACAAGCTCGTGGGGCATCTCGGCGACCTGCTCGGCTAGTCGCTGCCGGCGACAGGTGGAGACCTGAGCCGGTGGCCATCCTTATGATCGGAAGCCATGGCTGAGCGTGGAGACATCGACCGGGTTCGGGAGGCGACCGACCTCGTCGACCTGATCTCCGAGGTGACCACGGTCAAGAAGTCGGGCCGCTCCTACATGGCGGTTTGCCCATTCCACGAGGAGAAAACGCCGTCGATGTCGGTGGACCGCGCCCGCGGTCTCTACCACTGCTTCGGATGCGGGAAGGGTGGCGACATCTTCGAGTTCGTCGAGGAGACCAGGGGGGTCGAGTTCGGGGAGGCGCTGGAGATGCTGGCTGCGAAGGCCGGCATCACCCTCGCCCGTGACCCTGCCGATGCCCGCAAGAGGGGACGGCGAGCCGACGCCATCGAGGCGCTGCGTAGGGCCGTGGACGTCTATCACGAGCGTCTCAAGAAGGCAGAGGACGCCGGTCCGGCCCGGGCGTATCTGCGGAGCCGCGGTTACGACATCGACCTGATCGAGGAGTGGAGGCTCGGCTTTGCCGGCACCGACTGGGAGACCCTGGCCAAGTCACTGCGCGCATCCGGTATCGACGAGCGGGCGGTGATCGACGCCGGGCTGGGGAGAAGGGGGCGACACGGCATCTACGACGTGTTCCGGGGGCGGCTGATGTTCCCGATCCATGATCTCCGCGGTGATCCGATCGGCTTCGGCGGCCGCAAGATCGACGAGGTCGACCGGGCCAAGACCAACAATCCGGATGCGAAATACGTCAATTCCGCCGACTCCGCCATCTATCAGAAGTCACGCGTCCTCTTCGCCTTGGACCGGGCTCGCCGGGACATCGACGACGCCCACCCTGCGGTCGTGGTCGAGGGATACACCGACGTGATCGCCATGCATCAGGTGGGGGTGACTACCGCAGTGGCCACCTGTGGCACTGCACTGGGTGACGGTCATTTCGACCTGCTGCGTCGCTTCACCGAGCGGGTGGTGCTCGCCTTCGACTCCGACGAGGCGGGCGCCAAGGCCGCGCTGCGCAGTGACGAGCTGGAGTCTCCCTTCCGCCTGGACCTCGACCTCCGGGTGGCGGTCATGCCCGACGGGCTGGATCCGGCCGACCTCTATCAGGACGGCAGGGGAGGGGAGCTCGCCTCCGCGGTGGAGAAGGCGCGGCCACTTCTGGAGCACCGAATCGAGAGCGAGGTGGCGCGCCACGACCTCGACGGGCCCGAGGGGCGAGCCCGGGCGCTGCACGCGGCAGCCGCGCAGTTGCGTCGGGTCAACGATGGCATCGCACGTCGTGAGTACGAGCGCTTCGTAGCTCGGCTGATCGGTGTCGACCTGGCCACAGTCGAGAAGGCAGTGGGCTCGGCTCCCCGAGCACACGACACCGCACCGGCGGCGCCGGAGCGACCTCTCGACCGCTCCGAAGCCGAGTTGTTCCGCGTGGTGTTGAGCAACCCTGCCGGCATGGAGGTCGATGAGGATGATTTCTCCGACCCCAGGCTGAGGAGGGCGTTCGCCGCGATCGTGGAGCAGCTGTCGTCATTGCCGCCGGGCACTCCCGTGGACCCTTCGCGGGTCGCCGATCCCACACTGCAGTCCATGATCCGGGGTCTGGCGTTGGACAACCGACCTCTCCCGGAGTGGCCCGACATGCGCAAGATGGTCCGGCTCCGCCGTATCGACGCCGAGATCGACGCGGTCGAGGCGGAGCTGGCCGGTCTGCCCCAAGGTTCCGAAAGCCATTCCGAAAAGTTGCGCCAATTGATAGCGTTGCAGCAGCAGAAACGCTCCCTGGGCCAATGAACGAATCCACTCTCACATCGGTCACCGCCTCCCTCGTCAAACGGGGCAACCACCGCGGCTTCCTCACCATGGCGGAGGTCCAGCAGGAGCTGGAGGACATCGAGGCCCCAGGAGAGGCCTTCGAGCGAGTCGCCGACGAGCTCCGCATCAAGGGCATCAAGCTGCTCGAGGAGGGACCCGCCGTAGTCGAGGAGAACATCGAGGTCTCCCAGATATCGGTTTCCGACCCGGTGCGTCTCTATCTCAACGATCTCGGCCGCTATCCGCTGCTCACCGCACAGCAGGAAGTCGAGCTGGCGATGCAGATCGAGGCGGGCAACAAGGCCCAGGAACGGCTCTCCAAGGGAGAGTCGCTGTCGCCCGAGGATGAGGCCCTGCTGCAGCACCAGGTCGAGGTGGCGAAATCGGCTCACGATTCGCTGGTCAACTCCAACCTGCGTCTGGTGGTGTCGCTGGCACGTCGGTATGTGGGGCGGGGGATGGCGCTCCTCGACCTGATCCAGGAGGGCAACGTCGGCCTGATGCGCGCCGTCGAGCGCTTCGACTACCGGCGTGGGTTCAAGTTCTCCACATATGCGACGTGGTGGATCAGACAGTCGATCTCGCGGGCGATCGCCGACCAGGGGCGAACCATCCGCATGCCGATCCACGTCCTCGACTCGGTGAACAAGCTCACCCGGCTGCAGCGTGAGCTGACCCAGCTTCGTGGTCACCCCCCGACTGTCGAGGAGCTGGCCAACGAGCTCGACCTGCCGGTGGAACGGGTAGCCGAGTTGCGTCGCATCGCCCAGGACACGGTGTCTTTGGAGACCCCAGTCGGCGAGGACGAGGACGGGACGCTCGGAGACCTGGTCGAGGATGTCGACTCCGAGATGCCGGCCGATGTGGCCACTTTCACCTCGCTGCAGAGCCAGCTCGCCGAGGCGTTGGAGGGTCTGAGTGAGCGGGAGAGACAGGTTCTGGTCATGCGTTTCGGTCTTGCCGACGGCAAGCCTCGCACCCTCGAGGAGGTCGGGGTCTACTTCAATGTCACCCGGGAGCGGATCCGTCAGCTGGAGACCAAAGCGCTGGCCAAGCTGCGTCATCCCGACAAGTCAGGTCGGCTCCAGGGCTTCCTCGAAGACGCCTGAGCGCCCC
>DASZOM010000040.1:0-12400 GCA_035550735.1 Acidimicrobiia bacterium
CCCCCCCCCCCCCCCCCAACCCTGGGTTCGCTAGGTCAGCTCAGACCGTCGGGGACGTCCTTGTTCTCCGGCACCAGGTCGACGGGCGTGCCCTCGGCGTGCCGGGTGAGCATCGAGCCGAAGTCCTGATCGCCGTATCCCCGGCCGATGCCGTCCAAGACGATCTGATGCACCAGAGCCGAGGTGGGTAGGGGCACATTGAGCTGCCGACCGGTCTCCAGACCCAGTTCGAAGTCCTTGCGGAGCAGGTGCCAGGTGAAGGTCGGGGTGTAGTCCAGGTTGACGAACGTCGGGGTCTTGTACTTGGTGAAGGTCGATCCCATCACGCTGTCGTTGAGGAACTCGAGGAAATCGGCTCGGGACACACCCGCCGCCTCTGCGAGCAATGTGATCTCGGCCATCGACTGGGTGACCACACCGAGCATGAGGTTGTGGCAGATCTTCACCAGCCGGGCCTCGTCGCCGGATCCGACATAGGTGACCTTGCGCCCGAAGCACTCCAGGTAGGGGAGCACCGTCTCGTACGCATCCTTGGGACCGGACGCCACCACGGTGAGACGACCAGCCTTCACCACTTTCGGGTTGCCCGACACCGGAGCCGCCAGGACGGCGGTTCCGACCTCGGCCGCCTTCTCGGTGAGGACCTTCGAGGTGGTGGCGTCGATGGTCGTCGAGTCGACGATGATCCCGGGCCGATGGTCTGATCGGGAGAGGACGCCCTCGTCGCCGATGGTGACCTCGAGGACGTCCTCGGGCCCACCCACCATGGTGAAGACGATGTCACGCTCGGCGAGATCGGCCGGGGAGTCGACGATCTTGGCGCCTTTGTCGGCAAGGGGCTCCGCCTTGGAGCGGGTGCGGTTGTAGACCCAGAGATCCACATCCGAGGCGAGCAAACGGCCGATGAGAGCGGCACCCATCCGACCCGTCCCGATCCAGCCCACCCGATGCGGGTACTTGTTCTCGGTCATACTCCTCGCTCTCCTCTCGCCACCGGCGGGAATGCGGGAGGCCTGTCGCCAGTCTCCCGCAATCGTTTGTATTAAAGGATCTCCGACCGGGCAGCGCAAACAGCCACCGGGTCGGAACCGGCTCGGAGAGGTCTTCACACGCTGGGTTTTCCCACAGGCGACGGCCCCAGCGAATAGCCTCCACAACGGTGCCGACCAGAACTCTCTTGAAGGACGTTGCCCGCGAGGCGGGGGTTCACGTGTCCACCGCGTCCCGCGCCCTCAACCCGAGCACCGCCCCCAACGTCAATCCGGAGACTGTCGAAAGGGTGGTCGAGGCCGCTCGCAAACTCGGTTATCGGCCGCATCCGCTGGCGAGAGGGCTCAGGACCAACAGAACCATGTCCGTCGGTGTCGTCATCCCCGATGTGGAGAACCCGCTGTTCGGCCCGATCATCGCCGGTGTGGAGTCGGTGCTGGTGGAGGAGGGCTATTCGGTGCTGATCGGCAATGCCGACCGGGGGCCCGGTCATGCAGACAGCCTCGTCGAGGACATGCTGGAGCGTCATGTGGACGGTCTGATCCTGGCGACACCCGGTCGTGAGGTGTCCGAGTCGGCCCGGAACGCGCAGCGTGACGTGTCGATGGTCCTGGTCAACCGGTCGGTGGACGACGACTCGATCCCGGCGATCGTGGGCGACGACCATGCCGGGATCGGGTTGGCCGTGAGGCACCTCAGGGAGCTGGGTCACGAGCGGATCGGCCATGTCGCCGGCCCGTCGTGGGTGTCGACGGGAAAGGGGAGGCGGGAGGCCTTCCTCGACTGGATGGCCACGGTCGGTCTCGACACCGACGAGCGTCTCGTCGAGGAGGCCGAGTGGTACCAGGTGGAGCCGGGGACCACGGCTGCCCTCGCCTTGCTCGGCCGGAATCCCGACCTGACGGCGATCGTCGCCGCCAACGACCTCCTGGGTCTGGGCTGCTATCGGGCAGTGCGCTCCTTGGGCAGGGTGATCGGGTCCGACGTCTCCATCACCGGTTACAACGACATCCCCCTGCTCGACCTGATGCAGCCCCCGATGACCGCGGTCCGCGTCCCCTATCGCAAGATGGGCGCCGATGCGGCAAGCACGCTTCTCGCCCTGCTCGCGGGAGAGGACGTCCCGCCGGGTCGAGTCGCTCTCCAGCCCACGCTGGCGATCCGGGCATCGACCGCCCCGCCGGTGTTGGGTGCTCGCTAGACCCGCGGGATGATCGGCAGCAGAAGTGAGGATGGATGCTCGGGGCCGGTGTGGATCGTCACCCGTCCGCCGAACACCTCAGGGGGCCGGTCTTCCGGATCGTCGTGGAGGAAAGGCCCGCAGCCGGTCAGCCGGTTCTTGAAGGTGCTCAGCGCGGAGTCGCCGAGGTCTCCCTCGTAGACGTAGTCGTTGCCCCTGATGGACAGGCCGAGGCGGTATCCGGCGGGGGCGACGATCGAGGTGGGCCAGATCTCCACATCGAGCCGGTACACCTCGCCCGGATCGAGTGGCTCGACGCGATCGTGGGTGTGATAGGGGCGATAGGGGAGTGACAGCTCGGGATCGAGCCGTCGATGCGAGGCCCGGAGCCAGCCCTGGGCGATCGGGGTGTGCGGGTCGATCGCCCCCTGGAACGTGACCTCGTCGCCGTCGGGGTCGAAGACACGCACCACGGCGAATATGTCCGCGTCGACGGTCTCCGAGGACACGAACAGGACGAGGGCGATGGGACCGGCGATCTCTGTCTCGGTGTCGAGAGACGGGAGCAGGAAGGTCACCCCGTTACCGGTCGCGTCGTAGCTCACCTGCTCCTCTGTCGCCGGCTCCTCGGCGACGAGGCTCATGCCGCCCGCCTCGAGAAAGGCCGTTGTCCACTCGGTGTCGGGGAGGGGCCATGCCGCCGCGGTCCGCTCCTCGAATCGGTCGAGGTGACGGACCTGGAGACGCACGGGCGGTTCGTCGTCCCATCCGTTGGGCTCGTCCTTGAGAAACCGGGCGAAGAAACGCTTCTGCAGCCCGACCCCATAGTCGGTGTAGAAGTGGGTCCAATGCTCGAGCCCGTGCAGCTCCAGCCACTTCCGTGGGGTGGCCGCGCGGACGAACCCTTCCACGTTCCCCCTCAGATGCAGACCGTGCCCGCCCCAGTTGCCCGCCGTGAGCAAGGGGACGTCCAGCTTCGACCAGTCGGGCGAGCGGTCGCGATGGAATTCGTCGTCGAGTGGATGGCTGCGGACGTCGGCGCCGAGGTCAGCCCGGTTCGCCTCGAGCTCCTCCTCACTGAGGTTGACGTCACCGGTGACCGGGACCCCGGTGACACGGCTCACCGCACCACGGTCGCCGAGACCATGCTGGACCGTCTTCACCTGCATGTCGTACCAGTTGGCCCAGAAGGTGGAGAGGATCCCGCCGTGATGGGTCATGTCCCGATAGCAGTCGGCCGCGCCTTCCCAAACGCACATGGCGGCGAGGTGCCGGGGCTGACGTGAGGCGGCGTGCCACTGGTTGATGGCGTAGTAGGAGATTCCGTTGAGACCCACCTTCCCCGTGCTCCACGGTTGAGTGCCGGCCCACTCGATGCAGGCGACGAGGTCTTCGGTCTCCCGAGGCGAGAACACATCGACGTATCCGGGGGACCGTCCGCAACCCCGGGAGTCGACCCTCACCACGGCATACCCGTCTGGCACCCACTTCTCCGGATCGACCACCTCCCAGTTCTGATAGAGATTGGTCGAGCCTGCCTCGACGTCGGGATGCTGGGTCGTCATCAGACGCCACTGGTCGGGGTAGCCCTCCTGGAAAGCGAGCCCCTTCGCATAGGGCCCGTAGGTGAGGATCACGGGATAGCGGCCGTCCGGATCCGGTCGAAAGACGTCCCCGCGGAGCACCAGCCCGTCGTCCATCCCGATGGGTACGTCGAAGGAGATGTGCATCGCGGCGCCCATGGGGCACCGCAGGCTAACCACTTGTTGACGGCGTGCTCCCACCGTGGAACCCTTCACGACATGAGCTACGGGTGGTGGAAGTTCATCCATCTGGTGGGAGTGGTGGGCTTCGTCGCCGCCCACGGGACCTCGATGGCGGCGACCCTGTTGATGCGTCGCATCCGCGATCAGCAGCAGATCTCGGGCGTTCTCCAGCTGAGTGCGGCCACGACCGGCGCGTTCTACCTCTCGACCCTGGTGCTTTTGATCGGGGGCATCGGCGCCGGGGTGCAGGGCCAGTGGTTCGACCAGGGCTGGATCTGGGTGTCGCTCGGCCTGCTGATCGCAGTCGGCGTGCTCATGTTCCCCATGGCCCGGGGCCATTTCCGACGGATCCGGATGGTGCTCGAGTTGATGGACACCGGCACTGCGGTCTCCCGTGACGACTTCGCCCGGGTGCTCGACTCGGGCAATCCGATGCTCACCGCCGGCACCGGTGCCGTCGGCATACTCTTCATCGTCTATCTGATGGTCCTCAAACCATTTTGAGCTATCGACGGATCCTGGTCGGAGCACACGGCTCACCCACCTCGGCGGTGGCCGAGGACAGGGCCGCCCGGCTCGCCGCCCAACTCGGGGCGGAGCTGCACATCCTCCACGTGTCCGGCGAGGAGGGGGTCGATGGGTCGGGCGCCGAGATCCTCCAGGCCGCGTCACAGCGTGCCGGCACGCACGGGGTCGAGGCGCGAACCGAGCACCGCCTCGGCGATGCCGCCGGCGAGATCATGGCGGCCGCCGCCGACCTACGCGCCGATCTCCTGGTCATCGGTGACCACGGCATGGAGACGGCGAGCCGGTTCAGCCTGGGCGGGATACCCGACCAGGTGGCGCATCAGTCGCCGATCGACATCCTGGTGGTGAGGACCGCCGCTGCCCGGACCGACTCCCGTCCATATCAGAAGATACTGATCGCCACCGACGGCTCGCTGACCGCCCATCAGGCGACACGGCACGGGCACGCATTGGCCGAGGGGATCGGCGCCCAGGTCGGGCTGATCTTCGTCGGGGACGCCCTGATCGGGGACATCGTGCTCCGCGACACCGCCGCTCGTCTCGGCCGCGACGACATCGAGCGCATCGTGGCCAAGGGCAACCCGGCGGCGCAGATCGCGAAGTCGGCGGGCGACTTCGACCTCGTGGTGGTGGGGAACAAGGGGATGGCGGCGTCGCTTCGACACATCCGGGGCTCGGTCCCCAGCCGGGTGGCGCACGAGTCGCCGTCCGACGTCCTGATCGCCAAGACGGTCGGGCGCTCCTTCTTCGATCTTCGCCCCGGTGAGGGGGCCGTGGTCGAGGTCGACGGGGAGAAGGTCGCCGCCTACCTCCACGACGACGGGACCACCTACATGCTGTCGGCACGCTGTCAGCACATGGGCTGCATCGTGGGTTGGAACAGCCGGGCCCGCACCTGGGACTGCCCCTGCCACGGATCCCGGTACGACTACGCCGGTGCCGTGCTCAACGGCCCGACGACGAGACCGCTGCCGCCCGTCGAAGCCTGAGTCGTCAGCCCTCGTCGGCGACGGCGAACAACTCCCTCGACTCGCTGAACCCTTTCAGCTCGTGCGGACCGCGGGACTCGAACCTGGCCGACGCACCCCCGGCCAGGAGTCTGGTGATGTCCGACACCAGGATCTCGTTCGGGCCCGCCGCAGCGGCGATGCGCGCCGCCTCATGGACCGTCACCCCTCGCAGGTCGTCCCCGGCCACCTCGACCTCCCCGGAGTGGGCGCCGATCCGGATCGCCAGACCTTCCTCGAAGGCGCGGTCACGCATCGCCACCGCGGCGTCGATGGCCCGGGCCGCGCCGTCGAATGCGGCGAGGAGCCCGTCCCCGACCGTCGTCACCTCCCGCCCCCGGAACCGATCGAGGATCGACCGGATCCCCCGGTAGTGACGGGCCAGGGTCTCGGTCCAAAGGTCGTCGCCCATGGAGACCGCCAGCCCGGTCGACCCGACTATGTCGGTGAACACGAGGGTGAGCAGGACGCGATCGCCGGTCCTCTCCGGCATCCATGAGCGAAATCCGGCCCAGCTCACCGCCAGCAGCGGATCGTCGCCGACCGCCCAGCCGTCGTGACCGCCCGGGATGTCGAAGACCTCGTTGGGCCCGACCTCGAGGGTCGAACCGTCACCCATCTCGATGTGCAGCTTTCCCTGAAGCACGAGGCCGGTGTGGTGGGCGCTGCAGGTGGCCTTTCCCTCGAAGCTGATCTGGGGGCAGTGCGTTCCCGGCTGGTAGACGACCCGGCTGATCGTCGAGTCGGCCAGCTCGACCACGTCGGCGAGGATGCCCGGCACCTCGAACCGCTCGTCGGGCGTCTCGAAGCTCCTCTTGGCTGGGGCGGGCACCGGACAACTCTACGCACCGCCCGGCCCGGGGGGCCCCGGACGGTCCGGGGCCCCCAGGTTCAGATGTCGATGTGACCTACTCGGCGGCAGCTCCGGCCGCGTCGACCAGACCGTGGCCGAAGAACGAGTTGTGGCTGCCGTTGCCGTAGCACCGGTCGCGCTCGTCGTCCGATCCGAGCGGCTCCCAGTCGGCAGGGCAACTCAATGGCTGCGCGGTGCGCTTGACCGCGGCGATCACCGCCGAGGGGCTCCAGTTGGGATGGGTCTCCCTGACCAGAGCGGCTACGCCCGCCGCATGCGGCGACGACATCGATGTCCCGTTCAGATACACATATCCGCCACCGCCATCGGTGGTGGTGATCCCGGGGAAGGCCATATTGAGGCCGTCGAACCCGTTCCAGATGTCGCTGCCGATCGGGACGGCGCCGAGGATGGCGTCCTGCACCGTGTCGGTGGCGGCGAAGTAGTCGCCACCCGGTGCGGTGACCTCGACCCCACCCACCGACGAGTAGTCGGCGATGTTCATGTCATAGCCCGGGTATCCGACCGGGCCGGTCGCCGACACCGTGAGGACTCCGGTGAGCTCCGCGGGGGCAACCAGGCAGTTGTTCTTCACCTCGCGTATCTCGGCGCTGTCCGGCGGCCAGTCCGGGCTGATCGGATCGACACCGGGATGGCGCAGGTCCGTCTGCTGGTTGCCGGCCGAGGCGACGATCACGACTCCCTGCTGGCGGGCGTACCGCGCCGCCTGCTCCAGGTCCTTGAGGATCGCCTTCTGCTCGGCGTCGCTCTTGCAGTAGTAGAGGAACGGATCGGCGAACAGGCTCAGGTTCACCACGTCGATCTCGTTGTCACCGGCATAGCGGAGTGCCGCCGCCACCGAGTCTGCGAAGCAGAACCCGGCGATGGTGCAGGCCTTCAGCGAGATCAGGGTTGCGTCGGGGGCGACTCCGGCGATGCCGACGCCGTTGATCGGAGCGCCGATCGTCGACGCCACGTGGGTGCCGTGACCGTTCAGGTCCTCGACTGCAGCCTTGTTGGTGCAGTCCCCGTTGCCGATCTCGGCAGGATCGGCGGTCGGTGTGTCGGAGAAGATGAACGAGCACGAGAGGCCCACGTCCACGTTCGGCGCGATGTCGGGATGGTCGAAGTCGATGCCGCTGTCGATGACCCCCACGGTCACGCCGGCGCCGGTCGCCACTCCGTAGCTCCCGTCGTCGGAGGCCCCGATGATCTCCATGTCCCATTGGCACGGGCCCAGGGGCTCGGCATTGGGGACGTCGAACACACCGCCGTAGAGCGTTTCGCAGATCTCGACGAGATCGTCGGGCGGAATGGCCGCAGAGCCGATGCTGGCGGGCAGCAGGCCCACCATCGCCACTACGACCGCGAACAGGACTGTCCGCTTGCGCATGGTCTTCCTCCTTGAGGTGACTCCCTCGAGGAACCAGCGAGACCCGGCTCGTCCGCCCACTCGCCGTGGCACTCGCCGGTGCCACTCGAGCGATGAGGATCCTAGGCACACCTCTCAGAGGGGTTGACAAGAAGGGCCTGATCGGGGCGCTCTCGCCCTCTGGCTTCCTCGCTAGCCTCGATCGCAGACGTGAGTCATCTCGAAACACCCCTGGCCAGGGAGCTCCTCGACGCGATGCGGTTCCGCTGCATCGGGCCGACACGGGGCGGCCGCTGCGTCGCCGTTGCCGGCGATCCCGAGCGGCAAGCGGTGTTCTACTTCGGGGCGGTGGCCGGCGGGATCTGGAAGACCGACGACGCCGGGACCACCTGGCGCAACGTCTCCGACGGCTTTCTCGAAACCAGCTCGGTAGGCGCCCTCGCCGTCTCGGAGTCCGATCCCAACGTGGTGTACGCCGGGATGGGGGAGAGCTGCATTCGTCTCGACGTCTCCCACGGCGACGGGGTCTATCGCTCCGGTGACGGTGGCACGACCTGGACCCATTGCGGTCTCGCCGACACCCGGCACATCGGCGAGATCCGCATCCATCCCAAGGACCCCGATCACGTCTTCGTCGCCGCCCTCGGGCACGCCTTCGGGCCCAACGAGGAGCGGGGGGTGTTCCGGACCACCGACGGGGGGAAGACCTGGGACCGGATCCTCTACAAGGGCGCCGGAGCCGGCGCGGTCGACATCAGCTTCGATCCACACAGCCCGGAGGTGATCTACGCCACCATGTGGCAGACACATCGCAACTTCTGGGAGCTCTCGAGCGGCGGTCCCGACAGCGGGCTGTGGAAGTCGACAGACGGGGGCGACACCTGGGTCGACATCACCCGGAACAAGGGGCTCCCCGCCGAAGGGATCCTGGGCAAGATCGGAGTCACCGCCTCGCCGGTCAAGTCGGGCCGGGTATGGGCTCTCATCGAATCCTCCGAGAAGCCTGGTCTCTATCGATCCGAGGATTTCGGGGAGACGTGGCAGCTGGTCAACGAGGAGTCCAAGCTGCGCTATCGGCCCTGGTACTACATGCACGTCTTCGCCGACACCACCGATGCCGACACCGTCTATGTCAACAACCTGGACATGTGGAAGTCGAACGACGGCGGGAAGAGCTTCGATCGCATCGCGACCCCTCACGGGGACAACCACGACCTGTGGATCGATCCCCGGGACAACCAGCGGATGATCCAGGGAAACGACGGCGGCGCCAACATCTCGTTCAACGGGGGCGAGTCGTGGTCGACCATCTACAACCAGCTGACCGCGCAGATGTACACGGTGACCACGGACAGCCGCGAGCCGTACTACTACGTCTACGGGACCCAGCAGGACAACTCGTCGATCGCCGTGCCCAGTGGGGCCCACGACGGGGCGATCGTCTGGGCTGACTGCTATCCGGCCGGGACTGGGGAGAGCGGGTTCATGGCCGTCAACCCTGACGACCCCAACATCGTCTTCGTCGGCGCGGTGGGCAGCTCTCCGGGCGGAGGCGGGTCACTGCAGCGCTACGACCACAAGACCGGGCAGATCAGGCTGGTCAACGTCTGGCCCCAGCTCCACGGCGGGATCGCCCCTGCCGACCTCGACTATCGCTTCCCCTGGACCTTCCCGATCCTCTTCTCACCCCACGACCCCGAGGTGGTCTACACCGCGGGGAACGTGGTGTTCCGGTCCGGTGACCAGGGTCACACCTGGGATCCGATCAGCCCCGACCTCAGCCGCAACGACCCCGAGAAGCTGGGTGCGTCCGGCGGGCCGATCACCAAGGACACCTCCGGTGCAGAGCACTACTGCACCGTGGCGACGCTGCGGGAGTGTCCCCTGGAGGCGGGTGTGCTCTGGGCGGGGACCGACGACGGCCTGGTGCACGTGTCCCGGGACGGTGGCGGGAGCTGGGAGGACGTCACCCCGCCCGACCTCCCCGAGTGGACCTTCGTCCGCACGGTCGAGCCCTCACCACACCAGGCGGGCACGGTTTACGTCGCGGCCACCCGCTACAAGCTCGACGACAACAACCCCTACCTCCTGAAGAGCAGCGACTACGGCCAAACCTGGAGCTCCATCGCCGGTCAGGGTGAGGGAGCCATGCCCTCGGACGAGATCGTCCGTGTGATCAGGACCGACCCCAATCGGGAAGGCCTGCTCTATGTCGGAACGGAGACCGGGCTATACGTCTCCTCGGACGATGGCCACACCTGGACCAGGTGGCGCTCGAACTTCCCGGTCACCCCGGTCTACGACCTGACCGTCAGGGGCACCGACCTGGTGATCGCCACCCATGGGCGCTCGTTCTGGATCCTCGACGACGTCACCCCGATCCATCAGTGGGTCGACGACACCACCCCCGACGGTCCCCGTCTCCTCGAGCCGCGAGATGTCTGGAGGATCCTCCCGTCGCTCTTCGACCAGTGGATAACGACCGAGGGCAAGGACTACTGGGTCTCTCTGGGCAAGGCTGCGACATTCGAAGCCGCGATCGACGAGACCGGGCAGGCTCGCCGCAACTTCATCGATGCTGGCGAGTCGGGTCCGACCGGCGTGACCGTGACCTACGTGCTCGGCGCCGACGCGAGCGATGATGGCGGTTCCGTGGCCCTCGAGTTCGTCGACTCCTCAGGCGAGGTGGTGCGACGTTTCGAGATGGAGCCTCCCGGGCGGGCCGACATGAGCGACGACGAGAAGGCTCTGCACTCCGGCCCGTGGATCACGACGAAGCCCGGCATCAACCGGTTCCACTGGGATCTCCGCTACGAAGGGGCGACCAAGGTGCTGGGCAACAAGCTGGCGGGGCCCGCCGACAGGGGCCCGCTGGTGGTCCCGGGCACCTACGAGGTACGGCTGGTGGTGGGCAAGCCGTCGGGGGAGACCACGACGCTCGCAGAGCGGTTCGAGGTGCGCAACGACCCCCGGGTCGACGTCGACCAGAAGGTGCTGGAGGAGCAGCTGCAGGCGCTGCTCGGGATCCGCGACCACATCTCGAAGGCGCACGAGGCGGTGATCTCGATCAGGTCGATGAAGAAGCAGCTCGCCCATTGGCGGGAACGGGCCGACGTCGGCGACGAGGCGCGCAGCGCCGCCGACACCCTCGAGGAGAAGCTGCATCAGATCGAGGACGCCTTGATGGTGCCCGGGGAGCACAAGGACACCTTCGGGCTCAACGAGCCGTCGCGGCTCACCGAGAAGCTGGCCTCGGTGATCAGCGTGATCGCATCGGCCGACGCACCGCCCACCAAGAATGCCCTCCATGTCGCCGCCCAGTACTCCGAGGAGATCGTCCAGCAGCTCGAGCTGCTGGACGGGGTGCTCGAGAACGAGTTGAAGGCCTTCAACGAGCTGATGAGTGCCGCGGGCCCTCCCGCGGTCCATCCCTGAGACGGCGCCGGGATGGAGCCCTGGACCTTCGCATTCGCCCTCGTCGCCGCGGCGGTCTCGTTCACAGTCTCGGCTTCCGCCGGTCTGGGCGGGTCACTGATCCTGGTCCCGAGCCTGGCCCTGGCGCTCGGCACCAAGGAGGGGGTTGCCCTCTCGGCCCTGCTCCTGGCGGCGAACAACGTCGTGAAGGTGCTCGCCTACCGAGAGTCCCTGCCCTATCGCAAGGCGCTGATGGTGGTGTTGGTGTTGGCGTTGGGCGCCGCCCTCGGGGCGAGGTTGTTGGTCGCTGCTCCCGAGAACGTGGTGACCATCGTCGTGATCGCCAGCTTCGTGCTGGCGCTCATCGCCGAACGGCTCGACCTCTCGAGGCTGCGACGTCTCGGCGCGCCGCTGCTCGCCTTCGGCTCCGGTGCCACGTCGGGGTTCTCCGGGACGTCGGGACCGTTGAAGGGGATGGCGATCCGTCAGCTCGACCTGGATCGCGCCCACTTCGTCGGCGCGGCCTCGCTGGCCTCGCTGGTCGGCGACGTGACCAAGACGGCGGTGTTCACCGAGGCCGAGCTCTTGTCGGGCGACAGCTTCCTGCTCGCCGCCACCGCGCTGCCCCTGATGCTGGTCGCGACGTTCTCGGGGCGTCGCATCAACCGCAGCATCGGCGAGCGCGGCTACACCTTCCTGTTCTGGGGGGTGATGACCGGCTACACCTTCAGGTTGCTGGCCGGTCTCTGATCGAAGCAGGGCGGCTGACGCCCGGTCGGGTCAGACCTTTGCCCAGTAGTCGTCGGAGCCCTTGGAGCGGGCAAGCTCCTCGGCCGTCTCGAAACCGGGGGCCATGGCGGCCTTGGTTCCCGGCATCACCTGGTGGTGGTCGATGTTGAGGAGACGCAACCAGCTCTGCTGGCCCATGGTGAGGCCTACGAAGCACCCCAGCTCGACCAGCTCCGCCTCGTCGAAGTGGCGGTACATCCGCTCCCAGAAGTCGTCGTCGGTGTCGAGGTGCCACGTGATCGCCTCGGCATACGCGAGCGCCGCCTTCTGCTTCTCGGTGTAGCGGCTCGACTTCTCGAAGTTGAGAAGGTCTTTCACTTCCTGCTCCATGACTCCGGAGGCGGCGGCTTTCATCGAGCGCTGGTTGCCGCAGTAGTCGCACTGCACGGAGCGCGAGACGTAGAGCCGGCAAAGCTCCTTGACGGCGTGCTCGCACACGCCGTTCTTGAAGATGTCGCGCCAGGAATTGGCGAACGCCCAGAACGCCGCCGGCACGTGCGC
>DASZOM010000041.1:0-99042 GCA_035550735.1 Acidimicrobiia bacterium
TCGCTGAGCGACGCTCACAACCCAGGGTTGCGCGGGGTGTGGGCGGGTGGGGAGAGCCGCAGACAGGATTTGAACCCGTGACCACCCGCTTACAAGGCGGGAGCTCTACCAGACTGAGCTACTGCGGCCTGCGCACCCTCATTATCTCAAACGAGCCGAGGGCAGCGGTAACCGAGGCATTGAGGCTATCGCTCCCCTCGGTCATCGGGATGGAGACCAGAAGGTCGCAACGCTTCCGGGTGAGCTCGGCGAGACCGGCTCCCTCCGCCCCGATCACCAACGCCACTGGCTCGGAGAGCAGGTCCAGCCCGAACAGCGAACGCTCGGCGCCGGTCTCGAGACCCACCACCCACAACCCGTTGCCTTTGAGACGGCTCAGCGCCTCCGGGATCGAGCCGACCACCGCCACCGGCAGCCGTTCCAGTGCTCCGGCCGCCGCCTTGAAGGCGGCGGCCGAGAGCGGCGCCGCCCTTCGCGCGGAGACGACCATGCCCGCTATCCCGGCGGCGGCCGCGCTACGGGCTGCCGCCCCGACGTTGTGCGGATCCTCGACATGGTCGAGCACCAGGACCGCCGCCTGCTCTCCGGCGAGCGAGTCGATGGCCACGGGTGAGATCGACCGGCAGCGGGCGACCACGCCTTGAGGGGCGTCGGTCTCCGCCATCATCCTGACATCGTCGACCAGGGTGACCAGGGAGGGATCGATGCGGTCGAGAAGATCCCCGAGCCTGCCCCGTCTCCCCTTCTCCACGTAGAGACGCTCGACACGGCCCGCAGCAAGGGCGGCGGCCACGGCATGGACCCCCTCGACGCTATTTCCGTAGCCAGCGGGTGCCATCAGCGCCGTCCTCGATCGCCACCCCCGCCTCCGCCAGCTCGTCGCGGATTGCGTCTGCCTCCTCGAAGCGGCCCTCGGCGCGGGCCCGGTCACGGGCCGACACCTTCTCCTCGATCTCGGAGTCGGAGAGGCCCAACTCGGACTGGGGAGCCGGCTCGGCGTCGTAGATCCCCAACACGCCCACGATCTCGGTGGCGGCTGCGGCCAGGGCCGAGGCGTCCCCTCCGGAATCGGCCACCCGGTTGCCCTCACGCACCAGGTCGAAGAGGAGCGACACCGCCTGCGGGGTGCCGAAGTCGTCGTCCATCACCTCGCGGAACCGCTCCATGGCTGCAGAATCGGCCACACCGGGAGCGACCCGCTCCAGGAAACGGTCGAGCCGGTCCACCGCCTCGGCCGCGTCGGCCAGCAGCTCCTCGGAGTACTCGATCGGCGACCGGTAGTGGGCCCTGACATAGAGGAGTCGCAGGGCCCGGCCCCCTCGGCTGTCGAGAATCCCCTGGAGATCGATCAGCCGGCCGGTCGACTTCGACATCTTCTCCCCGCCCAGATTGACCATCCCGTTGTGGAGCCAGTACCTGGCGAAGACGGAGCCCGTCGCCCCCTCGCTCTGCGCCACCTCGTTCTCGTGGTGGGGGAACACCAGGTCGAGCCCGCCGCCATGGATGTCGAATCCGGTGCCCAGATACTTCTCGGCCATGGCCGAGCACTCGATGTGCCAGCCGGGCCGGCCCGGCCCCCAAGGCGAGTCCCAGTGGGGCTCACCCGGCTTCATCGCCTTCCACAGGACGAAGTCGAGCGGGTCCTCTTTCGACTCGTCGACCTCGATCCTGTACCCGGAGCGCAGCTCGTCGGGGCGACGACCGCTCAACCTGCCGTAGGGCGCGAAAGCCCTCACGGAGAAGTACACGTCACCGTCGCGCTCGTAGGCGAGCCCACTATCGATCAGGGTGTCGATCAACTCGACCATCTCGGCAATGTGCTCTGTGGCCCTGGGCTCGATGTCGGGAGGGAGCACCCCGAGCCGGCGGAAGCTCGTGGTGAACCGGGCCGCCATCCGCTCGGCCAGGCTCTCGACCGGCTCCCCGACCTCGGCCGCGGCGGCGATGATCTTGTCCTCTACGTCGGTGATGTTGGAGACGTAGGTCACTTCGTATCCCCGCCAGACCAGGTAGCGGCGGATCACGTCGAAGGCGACGGCGTAGCGCCCATGGCCGAGGTGAGGCTCCGATTGCACCGTCGGCCCGCAGACGTAGATCGCCACCCGGCCCTCGTCCCTGGTCTCCAGGTCGACCTGGGCGCGGCCCATCGTGTTGTGGACCCGAATCATCGACGTGATGTTATGACGCGGGCTCCACGGTCACGACGGCGACGGCTGCGATGCCCTCGCCGGCGCCGATGAAGCCGAGGCCGTCGGTGGTCGTGGCCTTTACCGAGATGGCACCTTCCCCAATGGCCAGGGTCTGGGCCAGGCGGGTGATGATGTCCTGGCGATGCGGAGCGATCGGTATCGACTCCGCCACCACGGTCACGTCGAGATGGGCGATGCGCAGCCCGGCTTCCTCGGACATGGCCGCGACCTGGCGGAGCATGTCCATCGAGTCCGCCCCGGCGAGTGCCGGGTCGTCCGAGGGGAAGAGACTGCCGATGTCACCGAGCCCGCAGGCCCCGAGGACCGCGTCGGTGACCGCATGGGCGAGCAGATCACCGTCCGAAGTCGCAGACACCCCGTGTGACTTCGAGACGACGACACCGCCCAGCTTGAGCGGGGGCGGGCCGTCGAGCCGGTGGGCGTCGAAGCCGAAGCCGACCCTTGGTCCGGACGACGCCGGGCTCAAACCTCTTCCGGTTCGACCTTGGGCAGCGCCCGATCGAGCTTCCTGATTGCCTCCTCCTCGTCTACCTCGAGGCTGAAGGCGAGCTCGGAGCTGAGGGTCAGCCGTGCCTTGGAGAGCATCCGCTTCAGGGCGGGGCTGATCCCCTTGGTCTGCTGGGCGAATGAGAGGTCACGGACCACCTCGGCGACTTGGAAGATGTCGCCGGAGACCATCTTCTCGTTCAGGACCTTGTACCAGCGGCTCCAGTTGGAGCCGGCCTCCTCCGGCTCGCCCTTGAGCGAACGGAGGACGTCCCGCGACTTCGTCTTGGAGATGACCGGCCGGATCAGGTCGTCGGCCCTGTCGAGGGGGACCATCACCGTCAGCTGCTCGGTGGCGATGTCGAGGATGAAGTAGTCGCGCTTGGTCCCGTCGAACTCCTGTTTGACCTTCTTCTTGATGGTGGCCGCCCCGTGCTGGGGGTGGACCACCTTGTCCCCTACCGAGTACTTGGATGCCATAGACGGTGGCGGATTGTACCTAGTGGCCCGATGTTCCAAATTGGACGCCTGGTCGCCGGCGGCCAACGGGCACGTTCAATCCAGGACGGGCTCCCATTCGTGGGCGGCGGCCTCGATCCTGTCGAAATAGGCGAGAAGTTGCTTGGCCCGGGCGTCGCCGACGCCTTCGACTGCGGTCAACTCGTCGTCGGCGGCGTCGAGCAGGCTGGTGATCGACCCGAAGTGCCTCACGATCTCGTCCCGCACACCGTCGGGGAGACGGCCCATCTGGGCGAGGAGACGGTTGCCACGGGCGTCCGCGGGATCGTCGAGATCCGAGAACCCGAGCTCCTTGGCCACCCGATTGGGATCCTCCAGCTCGGACCCGGAGAGCTCCTCGAGCCGCTCGATGGCGCGCTCGACCGCGCTGGTGCGGAGCGGCTTGAGGTAGTCGAGGAGGACGAGCTCCTCGGTTGCCCGGACTCCGGAGAGCAGATCGTTGAGCTGGAGTGTCGCCACCCGCCCCTCGTCGCCCAGGGTCCGTGTGCGATCCCTGATCACGGACCCGAGCCGCAGCACCATCTCGGCCCGCTGCACCACCGTGACCGCCGCCCGATAGCTGACCAGGCCGGTCACTTCGAGACGGCTGAGACGTGCCTCCGAGTCGTCGAGCCTGCTGCGAAGCCGCTCCAGGCTCTGCAGCTCCTGGTTGACGCGGGCGGCCACATCGGTGGGCGAGGCGAGCTCGACCTTGTGCTCGCCGTAGAAGAGGGTGGCCACCCTCCTCCCCTCGCTGACTGCCACCACGGGGGCCCCGGTCTCGCGGGCGAGTCGTTCCGCGGTGCGATGCCGCGCCCCGGTCTCATCCGTGGGGATGGTGCCGTCGGGCATGAAGTGGACGTTGGCGGCGAGGATGTCGCTCCAGGTGTCGTCGAGGACCACACCACCATCCATCTTGGACAGCTCGGCGAGCCGCGCCGGCGTGAACGCCGTCCCATTCAGCTTGAACCCGCCGGAGCTGACCGCGGTCACCTTGGCGTTGGAGCCGAGCACCACCAGACCGCCTTTGCCCTGCTGGATGATTCGCTCGAGGGCGTAACGCATCTGGGTGCCCGGCGCCAGACGTTCCAGCGTCTCGGCGATCGATGGACCACCCACGCCGCTCAGGCTATCACCGGGCGTCATGGCTCGCAGATGGCTGAGGTGGGCCCGGTTTCCTAATGCTCCACGGCCCACTATTGGGCCTTTGGACGTCTGATAACGGCGGTCCCTGGCCCAATCCGTAATGAAACGTCCAAAAGCCCACTATTGGGCTCTGGAACCTAAGGAAACCGAAAGGCGGTCAGAGCCCGGCCCGACGGAGGGCGTCGGCGAGACGCATCGGGTCGCCGCCGGTGGGAGCGATCCGGTTGGTGAGACCCATCCTGGAGAGCTCTTCGAGACGGCGGCTCTCGAACGGGACGGCACGAACCTCACCGGCAAGACCGATCTCCCCCCATGCCGCCAGCTGGCCGAGGGGCATGTTCAGCGCCGACGAGGCGAGGGCGAGGGCGACGGGGAGGTCGCATCCCGGCTCGTCCAGACGCCAACCCCCGACGACATTGACGTACACCTCCTTGTCCCGCACCCCGACACCGGCATGACGATCGAGGACCGCCACCACCTGGTTGACCCGCGCCGGGTCGAGACCCCGGACCGAGCGTCGCGGCTGGGCCTGATTGGACTCGGCGACCAGGGCCTGGATCTCGACGAGGACCGCCCGCCTCCCCTCGACCGCCGGGTAGACGATGGTCCCCGGAACATCCGTCTCCCATCCGTCGAGAAACACCTTCGACGGGTCCTCCACCTCCACCAGCCCGTCGCCCTGCATGTCGAACATGCCGGAGACGTGGGTGGCGCCGAAGCGGTTCTTGTTGCTGCGCAACACCCGGAGACCCCGATCGGGATCCCCTTCGAGATAGAGGACGACGTCGACCATGTGCTCGAGGATCTTGGGCCCGGCCAGCCCGCCCTCCTTGGTGACATGACCGACCAGGACGACGATCACCCCGGTGGTCTTGGCAAGTCGGATCAGACGGGCCGCGCTCTCCCTGACCTGGGCGACACCGCCGGGCGCCGAGGGGATCTCGGCGACGCCCACGGTCTGTATCGAGTCGACCACGAGCACCGCCGGCTGCGACTCCTGGGCGAGGGCGACGATGGCGTCGACGTCGTCATCGGACACCAGGTCCACAGCGTCGGATGAGACACCGGTGCGTTGAGCCCGCATCGCCACCTGCTGGGCGGACTCCTCGGCGCTGGCGATCACCACCGAATCCCCGTTGCCGCCGATCCCCCCCGCCATCTGGAGGAGCAAAGTGGACTTGCCGACGCCGGGTTCCCCACCCAAAAGGACCACCGATCCCCGGACCAGACCCCCGCCGAGGACCCTGTCGACCTCGCTCCACCCGGTGCTGGTCCGGTCCATTCCGGACGATGTCGCCTCGGCCATGGAGACCACGGTCGCGGTGCGCTGCCGGGAAGACCGGACGGGCCGGCCGCCGGTCTCGACCAGCGGGTCGGACGAGCCGCATTGCGGGCAGAATCCCATCCACTTCGAGGAGCGGTAGCCGCAGGAGTCACAGCCAAACGTGGAAGAACTTGGCATTTGAGTTAACGATTGCCTCTTCGCAGTGCGAAAATCAACCCCCCCAAGATGAGGGCCGAAAGGACCAGCGCCCCCAGGATCGTTGGCATGCTCCACGGCTCGTAGGTCCTCAAAGCCACGATCAGCATGCCGTGGCACAATAACCCCGATGGAGGGATGTGGCTTCACAGACTTGTGAGCACTGCGGCGCCATAGTCGCCCCCGACGAGCAGTTTTGCCCGTCGTGCGGCTCGTTCATGGATCCCATGAGCGCCCCGCGGCCGCGCCCGCGTCCCCGTCGCGGCGGGGGCGGCAACGTGATATCGGTCAGCTCCGACGGTCCCTACGAGGAGTTCTCCCTGGAGGACCGGCCCCCCACGTCGGAGCGACGCTCGAGCTCCTCGCGGCCCGCCGGCAACGGAAACGGGAACGGCAATGGCAGAGAGATCGCCTGCCCCTCGTGTGGCGCGATCAACCCGGGGAACAACCGTCATTGCCAGGAGTGCGGTGCCCGCCTCCGTCAGGGGCCATTGCCCACCGCGCCGCGGCCCGCGGTCCAGGCCACCGCCGGGGTGCGCGCCGCCCTGGCCATCAGCGGGCTCTTGCTCGGCGTGATCCTCATCGCCCTCTTCTTCAACATCTTCAACGGTGAGGACCCCGTGGCGGACGCGTCGACGACCACGACCGCCACCACGGCCCCGAGCATCGTCCAGGCCGAGCCTGTGGAGATCCTCGAGCAGATCTGCGATCCACCGGGAATCGGCGGGCTGATCTGCGCCAACCTCACCTCGGGTACCACCGACGAGTATCAGGTGAGCTGGGAGGAGACGAGTGCGGAGGGGGTGACGATCCAGCTCAGCTTCCTGGTGCCGATCGCCATCACCGAGATCCATTGGACCAACATCGAGGACCCCACCAGGTTCCGGCAGAACTATCGCGCCCACAGCCTCACCCTGGTCGCAGATGACTCGCTGGCCGAGGTGCCGGTGGAGTTGGAGGATCGCCAGGGGACCCAGATCATCCGCTACACCGCCTTGAACACCTCGACCCTGACGATCCACATCGTCGACGCCTTCGAGGCAGAGGTGGTCGACGACAACAGATTCGACGAGATCGCCATCGACGAGATCGTGGTCATCGGCCGCCCGGTGACACCCACGGCGACCACGGTCCCCACCGGGTCGACCACGACCACCATTCCCTAGTCAGCCCCGAATACCGAGTCCCGCGTACCAGGGCGAAGGCGAGGTCAGTGCTTTATGTAGGGCTGGCCGTCGGCGGCGGGTGGACGGGCACGCCCCACCAGACCGGCGACCACGATGACCGTGGCAACGTAGGGCAGCATCAGCATGAACTCGGAGGGTATCCCCGTGCCCAGGATCGCCACCTTCTGGGCGAGAGCCCCGGAGAAACCGAAGACCAGCCCGGCGGCCAGGGCACCGAATGGCATCCAACGACCGAAGATCATGGCGGCGAGCCCGATGAACCCGATGCCTCCGGTCATGTTCTCCTCGAATCGGGAGATCTGGGCCAGGGCGAGGAAGGCCCCGCCGAACCCGGCGATGAGCCCGGCCGCGATCACGTTGCGATAGCGGACCCTGAGTACGTCGATGCCGAGCGTGTCGGCCGCCTTGGGATGCTCCCCGACCGACCGGGCTCGCAGACCCCACTTGGTGCGGAAGAGCCCGAAGTGGAGGGCGAATACCAGGATGAAGGTCACATAGACGAAGAAGGTGTGATCGAAGAACATAGGCCCGATCACCGGGATGTCGGCGAGGATCGGGATCCGGATGCTGGACACCCGCGCCGGGGCGTTGAGGTCCTGCGCCTCGGAGAGAACGCGGCTCGCCAGGAACGAGGTCAGACCCAGGGCGAGGATGTTGATCACCACGCCGGCGATGATCTGATCGACCAGGAACCGGATGGAGAGCCAGGCGAGAAGGGCGCCGAGCAGCGCCCCGATCACCAGCGCACCGGCCACACCCGCCCAAGTGCCGAACGCACTGGAGAGCATCACCGCGACGAAGGCGGCGGTGAGCAGCTGGCCCTCGATGCCGATGTTGATCACCCCGGCCCGCTCGCAGGTCAGACCGGTGAGGGCGCCCAGGGTGATCACGACCGAGGAGATCACGGTCGATCGAAGCATCCCCACCATGGAGAAGGAGCTGTCCGCCGCCGCCCAGGCGAGGAAGGCGAGCACGAAGAGCAAAAGCCCGATGCCCAGCGCCGTGTTGGTGAAGCCGAGCCGGCGCCGACGGAGCCGGTCGAGGCCGAGCCCGAAGACGATCACGGCGGCTATTCCGGAGAAGAGACGGGAGTTGAAGGTCACCGAGATGTTCTCGAACCTGTCTCCGGGCAGGCTCAGGTTGAAGGTCGAGCTCGCCTCCCCCGGCACACCGAAGGCGAAGACCCCGAGCACGACGGCGGCGAGGGCGAGGAGGACGACACCGATGATGATGGCGCGGCGCTCATCGGCGCTGGTCCGCAGCACCTCGGGCTCGATGACCAGCTCGCGTTCCTGGAGAGCGGTCATGCGCCCCACCCCGTCCGGATCTGGGTCGCGTCCTCGGTGCCGGCGCGCACCCGGAAGATGGCCCGAATCAGTGCCGGCGCGGCCACGAAGATGACGATGAGGGCCTGGAGCACTACCACGAGGTCGATCGGAACCTGGGCGGCGCCCTGCATCTCGCGCCCGCCGGCGGTGAGTGCGCCGAACAGGACCGCTGCCCAGGCGACACCGACCGGGTTGGACCGCCCGAGGAGCGCCACGGTGATCGAGTCGAAGCCGACCGACCCGGGGAGGGCCGGAGTGGCCTTGTAGGGCGCCAACCCCATCACCTGGCTGGCTCCGGCGACCCCGGCCAGACCTCCCGCCAAGGCCATGGCGAGGGTGACGATCACCGATACGTTCATCCCGGCGTAACCACCGGCCTGAGGATTGGAGCCGACCGCCCGGAACTCGAAGCCGATCGAGGACCGATAGAGGAGCCAGTGCACCAGGAAGACCGCAGCGAGTGCGATCAGAAACCCGAGATGGACCCGGTTCTGCGCTCCGAAGATGTGGGGCATGTGCGCCGTCTCCGCCAGGGCGGCCGACTGCGGGTTGTTGCGCCCGGGATCCTGGAGGACCTCGGTGGTGAGGAGCCACTGCACCAGGAAGAGGGCGATGAAGTTGCCCATGATCGTGGTGATCACCTCGTGGGCCCCGGTCCGGGCCTTGAGCAACCCGGCGAGGCCGCCCCAGACCATCCCGCCGACCAGACCGGCGAGGACGGCGAGAGGGATGTGGATGAAGCCGGGTGCGGTCACATAGATGCCCACGTAGGTGGCGGCGATGCCCCCGATGAACATCTGGCCCTGGGCCCCGATGTTGAAGAGACCCGCCCGGAACCCGAGCGCGATCCCGAGACCGGCCAGCAACAGGGGCGTGGTGGCGAAGAGGGTCTCGGAGATGGCCTTCACCGAGCCGACCGACCCCCGGAACAAGGCACGGTAGGACGTGGCGACCTCCCGCCACATGTTGGACAGTGCCGTCGGCGTGTCCGAGAACAGGAGGGGGACGTTCTGGACGTCGGAGAAGGCGATGATCAGCGCCCCGATCACCAGGGCGACGACGAAGGCCAGGGTGGGCAGGAGGACGGCCCGGGCAGCCGAGGTGCCGACACCGGCCAGGCGCGACATCCAGTCGGTTGCCGGCGGCCTGATCTCGGGCTCTTTGACGTCGGTCATCCCGTCGACCCCAGCATCGCCAGGCCGATGTCGGTCACGTCGGCGTCGGGTGCGAACTCACCGGCTATACGGCCCTGGAACATCACCAGTATCCGGTCGGAGAGGGCGAGGACCTCCTCCAGCTCCGAGGAGACCACGAGGACCGCCGCCCCGGCGTCCCGCTTGGCCACGATCTGGGTGTGGATGTACTCGATGGAGCCGACGTCGATTCCCCGGGTGGGCTGGGCGGCGATGACCAGGTCGACCTGACGGTCGAACTCCCTGGCCACGATCACCTTCTGCTGGTTGCCGCCGGAGAGGTTGGACACCGGCACCCTCACTCCCGGGGTGCGCACGTCGTACTGATCGACCAGTCGCTTCGCCGTCTCGTAGGTGGCGTCCCAGTCCATCACCACTCCCCTGGAGAACGGGCGCTCGTAGTACGAGTCGAGGATCATGTTCTCGGCGACGGTGAAGTCGAGGACGAGACCGCTCTCCTGGCGGTCCTCGGGGATGTGTGAGACGCCCATCCGATGCAGGTCGCGGGGTTTGCCGCTGGTCACGTCCACCCCCTTGACCACGATCGATCCGGAGACGACCGGTCGAAGGCCGGTGATCCCCTCGATGAGCTCGGTCTGACCGTTGCCCTGGACGCCTGCGATGCCGACGATCTCTCCGGCCCGCACCTCGAATCCGACCCCGTCGACAGCCCTGACCTTCCGATCGTCCACCATCACCAGATCCCTGACCTCGAGCACCACCTCTCCAGGCGAGGCGGTGTCCTTGGGCACGGTCAGGTCGACGGAGCGTCCCACCATCAGGTCGGCCAGGGTCTGACGGTCGGTGCCCTCGGGTCTCACCTCGGCCACGACCTTGCCTGCCCGCATCACCACGATCCGGTCGGCCACCTCCAGCGCCTCCCCCAGCTTGTGGGTGATGAAGATGATTCCCTTGCCGTCTTCCTCCAGCCCTTTGAGGATGTGGAAGAACTCCTCCACCTCCTGAGGGGTGAGCACGGCGGTCGGCTCGTCGAAGATCACGAAGCGAGCCTCGCGATCGAGCACCTTGATGATCTCGACGCGCTGTTGCACCCCGACGGAGATGTTCTCGATCAGGGCATCGGGATCGACGCGGAGGTTGTAGCGCTCCGAGATGTCCATGACCGTCTTACGGGCCTCGTCACGGTCGATGACACCGGCGACACCGGTCGGCTCCTGGCCGAGGATCACGTTCTCCGTGACCGTGAATACGGGGACGAGCATGAAATGCTGATGGACCATCCCGATCCCGGCGGCGATGGCGTCGGCCGAGGAGCGCATCTCGATCTCCTCGCCGTCGATGAGGATCGTTCCCTCGTCCGGGGAGTAGAGCCCGTAGAGGATGTTCATGAGGGTGGATTTCCCTGCACCGTTCTCACCGAGCAGGGCGACGACCTCGCCAGGCTCGACCGAGAGCGAGACGTCGTCGTTGGCCACCACGCCACCGGGGAACCGCTTGGTGACTCCCCTCAACTCGAGCGCCAACGACCCTCCATTCTCATCAACGGATGGGCGGTACCTTATAACGAAGAGAGCCCCGGCGTAGGCCGGGGCTCTCATCATCTGTCGTAGTTCGTCAGCTGATTCGATCAGCTCACGGGGTGAAGTTCGAGGCGTCGATCGCACCTGAGGCGATGTCGGCCAGGATCTGCTGCACCTCCGCGTCCAGCTCCTCGGGCACACGGTCGGCCCACGAGTGGTACTCGGCCAGCCCGACACCCTGGTTGGAGAGGTTCCCAACCTCGCCGCCAGCAGTCCAGCCGCCATTGGCGTGGTCCTCGAGGGAGCGGGTGACCTGGAGGGCGATCGCCTTCTCGATCGTGGTCAGCCACAGGTCCTGGTACTCAGGCGGAGCAGCATCGAACGCGTCCTGGTCGACACCGATCAGGGCAGCCTCGAGGCCTCGGTCCTGGATGGCGGTGCCACAGGGCAGGTTGATCGCCCCACCGACCGGCAGGATGATGTCGGCGCCTTCGTCGAGCAGGCTCTCACAGGTGGCCCGGACGACCGGGTCGGCCGGGTCGAACGTCCCGGTGAAGGTGCCGTCCTGGGCCTCGACGTCCCATCCGAGGACCTGGACATCTGTGCCCTTGACCTCGTTGTAGTGGGCCACACCCCGGGCGAGGCCGTCGAGGAAGATGGCCACGGTCGGGATGTTGAGACCGCCGTAGGTGCCGATGATCCCTGACTGGGAGACGCCGGCGGCGAGATAGCCGGCCGCGAAGGCGGCTTCGTCGGTCTGGTAGACCAACTCGCGCACATTGTCGATGTCGGGGTCGTAGCCGAAGTCCACGATCGTCCAGTTGATGTCCGGATTCGCCGCGGCGTTGGTCGCAGTGGCGTCACCGAGCTGGAATCCCACGGTCACGATGTGCGTGGCACCTTGGCTGATGCACTGGTCGATGTTGGGCTGGTAGTCGGCCTCATCGTCGGACTCCAGGAGAATCGGGTCCTCAGCGGCGAATCCCGCCGCCACCGCATCCTGAACACCCTGCCAGGCGGCCGCATTGAAGCTGCGGTCGTCGACACCGGCGAGGTCGGTCACCAGACAGGCGACGACGGCTTCGACGTCCCCACCGGTGGTGGTAGTGCCGTCTCCGCCCGTGGTCGTGGTCGCCGGCGCCCCCGTGGTGGTGGTCTCGGCTCCCCCGGTTGTGGTGGTATCCCCGCCCTCGTCGGCCGGGGAGCACGCCGCAAGGACGAGCCCCAGGGCCGCGAAGACCGCGAGATACCTCGAGTAGCGTTTCACGCTGATTTTCCTCCGTAGATCGGGGTTGGGCGAAGATCGCCCGAGCGGGCAGATTAGTGGGGGTCCTGCCCGTTTCGCATTCCGGAGCGGCTGCTTTCCAAAAGGTCCAGAGCCTCGATGCGAGACGTGGGGCACCAGGAAACGGGCTGGGATCTACTCGATGCTGGGGGCGAGGGTGGCGTCGATGTCCACGGGGGCGACCGTGATCGGGTCGGTGACGCCGGCCCATTCCCAATGCCAGGGCTCCTGGGTCGCCATGCCGCAGCGAGCCCATGCCGGATGCACCCAGCCGAACCGGTAGGCGTTGTTCTTCATCCAGTGGAACGCCTCGTCGTAACAGGTGAGCACACCGCTGCGATCGGCGAAGTCGACAGCCCTCCCCCAGCCATGGTTGGAACGGCCCGCCGGCGCCACGGGTGGCCCACTGCACTCCCGTGCCCGCTTCGTCCCGGTCTGGATCTTGGCGCCGGTCTCCGGGTCGACGCCGTACACCGGGGTCTCGGTGACGGGACAGCGACGCTCGTAGGCGCGGAACTGCTCGCGGTAGGTGCGGTAGCAGTCCTCGTGGGTCAGGTAGACACCGTCGTCCTCGGCCGCCTCGATCATGAGGGCGTAGAGATAGGCCGCATCACGCTCGAGAGTGCAGCCCCCGACGCTCATCATCCGGTCCTGGTCCATCTTGCCGTTGACATAGCCGTCGAGCTCGAGATCGAGCGAATAGGCCTCTGACCCGGCAGGAGCGTACTCAGGCGTCTCCCCGGGCCCGAGACCCGCAATCACGACGAGGAGCAGGGCAAGGACTTTCGGCATGGGCGAACAAACGCGCCCTTGAAAATCGGCCGCGGACGCCCTGGCTTTAGCGGAAAGTCAGGGAGATCAGTCCTGGCCCGCGAGCTCCACGGCCGGCAGATCCGGAGAGACGATTCCCTCGAAGGTGAGCTCGTCCGCCTCCCGGTCGTATCCGACCAGGATCGTGGTCCCTGCCTTGAACTCGCCGAGCAGGACGCGCTCTGAGAGCGGATCCTCCAGGAGTCGCTGGATGGCACGTCGCAGCGGCCGCGCCCCGAGCTCGGGGTCGTACCCGTTGGCGCCCAGGTACTCCTTGGCGTCGTCGGTGAGGGCCAGGTCGAGATGCTGGTTCGCCAGCTGCGCCCGGACCCGCTCCAGCATGAGGTCCACGATCTCCTTGAGCTCGTCCATCGTCAGCTCGTGGAAGACGATGATCTCATCGAGACGGTTGATGAACTCGGGGCGGAAGTGCTTCTTCAGCTCCTCGGTGACCTTCTCCTTCATGTGGTCGTACGTGACCTGTTGGTCGGCCATGTGGAAGCCGACCGCCTTCTTGTGCAGGTCGCGGGTCCCCAGGTTGGACGTCATGATGATCACCGTGTTCTTGAAGTCGACGGTGCGGCCCTGGGCATCGGTGAGACGCCCCTCCTCCAGGATCTGGAGCAGGGTGTTGAAGACGTCGGGATGCGCCTTCTCGATCTCGTCGAAGAGCACCACGGAGAACGGCTTGCGACGCACGGCCTCGGTGAGCTGGCCGCCCTCGTCGTATCCCACGTACCCGGGGGGCGAGCCGACGAGCCGGCTGACCGTGTGCTTCTCCATGTACTCGGACATGTCGAGCTGGATGAGAGCGTCTTCCTGGCCGAAGAGGAACTCGGTCAGCGCCTTGGCGGTCTCGGTCTTCCCAACACCGGAGGGGCCGAGGAAGATGAACGACCCGGAGGGGCGGCGCGGGTCCTTGAGCCCGGCCCGGGTCCGGCGGATCGCCTTGGAGACGGCCTGGATGGCGTCGTGCTGGCCGATGATCCGCTTGTGCATCTCGTCTTCCATGTGGACCAGCCGGGCGGTCTCCTCCTCTGTGAGGCGGTGCACCGGGATCCCCGTCCACTGGGCGAGGACCTCGGCGATCTCCTCCTCGCCGATCACCCAGCTGAAGTCGCTCGCCTCCGCCTCGCGCTCGGCGCGTTGCAGCAAGAGGCTCCGCTCCTCGTCGCGCAGGGTGGCGGCTCGCTCGTAGTTCTCACCGGAGACTGCCTCGGACTTGTTCTTGCGCAGCCCGGCCAGCTTGTTGTCGATGTCGATGATCTCGGGATCGTCGCTCTTGCGGTGGATCCGCATTCGTGACCCGGCCTCGTCGATCAGGTCGATCGCCTTGTCGGGGAGGAACCGGTCGGCGAGGTAACGGTCGGCCAGGTTGGCCGCCGAGACGATGGCCTGGTCGGTGAAGCGGACCGAGTGGTGCGCCTCGTAGCGGTCCTTGAGCCCCATCAGGATGTCGATCGTGTCGGTGAGCGAGGGCTCCTCGACCTGCACCGGCTGGAAGCGGCGCTCCAGCGCCGAGTCCTTCTCCAGGTACTTGCGGTACTCCTCGAGGGTGGTGGCGCCCACGGTCTGCAGCTCGCCCCGTGCCAGCATCGGCTTGAGGATCGAGGCGGCGTCGATCGCCCCCTCGGCGGCGCCGGCGCCCACCAGGGTATGGATCTCGTCGATGAAGAGCACGATGTCACCGCGGTTCTTGATCTCCTTGAGCACCTTCTTGAGCCGCTCCTCGAAGTCGCCGCGGTAGCGGGACCCGGCGACCAGGGCGCCGAGGTCGAGGGTGTAGAGATTCTTGCCGCGCAGGTTCTCTGGGACGTCGTCGGACACGATGCGCTGGGCCAGCCCTTCGACGATGGCGGTCTTGCCCACACCGGGCTCACCGATCAGCACCGGGTTGTTCTTGGTGCGCCGGGAGAGGATCTGCATGACCCGCTCGATCTCGCGGGTCCTCCCGATCACCGGGTCGAGGGCGCCTTCCCGTGCCGACTGGGTCAGGTTGCGACCGAACTGGTCGAGCACCGTCGAACCCGAAGAGCTCGACTCTCGGCCGCCGCCGCCGGAGGCCTTGGGCTGCTGCTCCTCGCTGCCACCGGGCCCGGAGAGAAGCTGGATGACCGTCTGGCGCACCTTCTGCAGCTCGGCGCCGAGCTGTTGCAGCACCTGGGCGGCGACACCCTCGCCCTCACGGATCAGCCCGAGGAGGATGTGCTCGGTGCCGATGTAGTTGTGACCGAGCTGCAGCGCCTCGCGGAGGGAGAGCTCGAGGACCTTCTTGGCGCGGGGAGTGAACGGGATGTGGCCGGAGGGCGACTGCTGGCCCTGGCCGATGATCTTGACCACCTCGTCCCTGACGGAGGCGAGATCGATGTCGAGGCTCTCCAGGGCCTGGGCGGCGATGCCCTCTCCCTCGTTGAGCAGGCCGAGGAGGATGTGCTCGGTCCCGATGTAGTTGTGGTTCAGAAACCGAGCTTCTTCCTGGGCCAAAACGACGACCCTTCGAGCCCGATCCGTAAAGCGCTCAAACACTCGCTTCTCCTGAGCCTGGCGAATTGGATTTTACCACCGGCCGGTGACTGACCCCTACCTCGGTGCCCAGCCTGCCGATCCGTAATAGCATCGTCACCAATGGAAGACCTCCAAAGCCTCGTTGGTATTCCCCGAATCTGGGACCAACTGGGCCGTGTCGAGGAACGCCTGCTGGAAGCATCGGCTGCCGACGACCCATACCTGACGAAGATCGCGCAGCATCTCCTCCTCGCCGGCGGGAAGCGCTTCCGGCCCCTGCTCGCCCTCCTCGGCGCCGAGTTCGGCGAGCCCCGGGACCACCGGCCGGTCGAGGCCGGCGTGGCGGTCGAGCTGATCCATGTCGGCTCGCTGTATCACGACGACGTCATCGACGAGGCCGACACCCGGCGCGGGGCCAGTTCGGCCAATGCCAACTGGACCAACTCGGTGGCGATCCTGGCCGGGGACTTCCTCATGGCCCGCGCCTCCGAGGTCGCCGCCACCCACCTCAGCCAGGAGTCGGTGCGTCTCCTCGCCGCGACCTACGCCGAGCTGGTCGAAGGCCAGACCAGGGAGCTGCAGCTCACCGACGACCTGACCCACGGTCTCGACGAGTACCACGAGGTGATCGGGGGGAAGACCGCCTCCCTGATTCGGACGTCAGCCCGGCTCGGGGCCATGGCGGCGGACGCCAACCAGCCGGTCGTCGACGCCCTGTCCACCTGGGCCTGGGAGGTCGGCATGGTCTTCCAGATCGCCGACGATGCCCTCGACCTCGTCGCCGACGAGGAGACCATTGGCAAGCCTGCCGGATCCGACATTCGTGAGGGCACATTCACCGCCCCGGTGCTGCGGGCCGTGGCCGGCCCTGACGGCCACCTGGTGACCGAGCTGCTCGCGACGGGTCGCCCTTACCAGGACGAGACGGTGGCCGAGGTCATCCGATTGGTGCGGGAGGGCGGTCATGTCGACGCCGCATTGGAGACGGCCACCACCCGTCTCGCCGTGGCCGACTCGGCATTGGCCGGCCTGCCCGCATCGAAGCCACGCGAGATCCTGGAGCGTCTCGGTGCGTATCTCCTGGAGAGGGTGGAGGCGGCCCGGGTCTGAGACCGTCGGTATTCGTTCTGTGAGGGTTTGTGCACGCACCGTGTCCGAGGACACTCACAGAACGGGTTACGACCGTGGTCGCAGTGTGGGAAAGAGGATCACTTCCCGAATGTGGGGCTGGTCGGTGAGCAGCATCACCAGCCGGTCCACCCCGATTCCCAGGCCCCCGGTAGGGGGCAGCCCGTACTCCAGTGCCTCGATGTAGTCGAGATCGACCGGATGCGCCTCCTCGTCGCCACCCGTGCGGGCCGCGGCCTGCTCCTCGAACCTCTGACGCTGATCGTCGGGGTCGTTGAGCTCGCTGAACGCATTGGCATACTCGGCGCCGGCTATCACCAGCTCGAAGCGGTCGGCGATGCGGGGATCTCCGGGGTTGCGGCGGGAGAGAGGTGAGACCTCGGCGGGGGGATGGGTGGCGAATGTGGGCTCGACGAGAGACGGCTCCACCAATTCCTCGTACAACTCGTAGATGAGCCTGCCCGAGGACCACCCCTCCTCGATCTCGAGACCCCGATGGCGGGCGAAGTCGAGGAGGTATCCCGGATCGGTGTCGAGGTCGACCGGCTCACCGACGACCTCGGACACGAGCTCGAAGACGGTCGCCCTCCGGTACGACGGTGCCAGGTCGATCTCGGTGCCCTGGTAGGAGATGACCGTGCTCCCGGTCACGGCGACCGCAACCGCACCGATCACCTCTTCGATCAGAGCCATGATGTCGGTGTAGTCGGCGAAGGCTTGGTAGGCCTCGAGCATCGTGAACTCGGGGTTGTGGGTGGAGTCGATGCCCTCGTTCCTGAAGATCCTCCCTATCTCGAAGACCCGCTCCATTCCCCCGACGACGAGTCTCTTCAAGAACAGCTCCGTCGCGATCCGCAGGTACATGTCCATGCCGAGGGTGTTGTGATGGGTGCGGAAGGGCCGGGCGGTCGCCCCGGTCGCCTGGTGGAGCAGCACTGGTGTCTCCACCTCGACGAACCCGCGGTCCTCGAATTGCCGCCTGAGCTCGGACACCACCTTCGCTCTCGTCGAGGCGACCTGGCGGGCCTCGGGGTTGACCATGAGATCGACATAGCGGCGCCGGCTCCGGGTCTCCGTGTCGACGAGCCCATGCCACTTGTCGGGCAGAGGACGCAACGCTTTCTGCAGGAGAGTCAGCTTGCCGACCCGGACACTCAGCTCTCCCCGCTTCGTGGCCATCACGCTGCCGGTCGCCCCCACCCAATCACCCAGGTCGAGCTGGCCGAAGCTGGCGACCACGTCCTCACCGGCGGTCGCGGTGTCCACGAACAGCTGGATCGAGCCGCTCATATCCTGGAGTGTCCCGAACTGGAGCCTCCCGAACGAGCGGTGGAGCATGAGGCGCCCGGCCACGGTGACGATGTCGTCGGTCTCCGTGCCCGGCTCGATGTCCGCGTAGGCGTCGTGGAGCTCGGACGCGAGATGGGTTCGGTCGAATCGGTGCGGATAACCGCCGGCATCGATCGACGCCCGGTGTTTCTCTCGCCGACCCTCCACGAGCCGCTCTTCGCTCTCGCTCATCGAAACGCGATCATGGCATGGCCGTCAGCGTGCTCGCTTCGTCGAGCAGGATTCCCCGATCCGGTACCGGCTTGCCATCGACCATGTCGAACGCGACGTTGTCGATGAGCCGGACCGCCCCAACGTGGGCTGCCACGGCGAGCACGGCAGGCTGGTCCAACATCTCGATCGGCTTCATGGTCTGTTGCGAGGCGAGCTTGACGTAGTCGACCTCCAGGCTCTTCATCGAACGGGCCACGGTCGACTCGAGACGAGCCCCCCTCCTCTCCCCGGCGTCGGCCTGCTCGGCTGCCTGGAACAGCCCCTTGGAGATGGCCAGTGCCTCGTAGCGGTCCCGCTTCCCCAGTCTGACGTTGCGACTGGAGAGGGCCAGGCCGTCCGGCTCGCGCACGACGGGCGCCTCGACGATCTCGATGGGGAACCTCAGGTCCCGGACCATCGCCCGGAGGACCGCCAGCTGCTGGGCGTCCTTTCGACCGAACATGGAGAGGTCCGGCTGGAGACCGGCGAACAGCTTGGCCACGACCGTGGCGACACCGACGAAGTGCCCGGGCCTGTGCTTGCCTTCCATCTCGTCGGTGACCCCGATCACCTCCACCGTGGTGACCGATTCCCCGGGATACACCTCTGCTTCGGGGGGCGCGAAGAGGATGTCGACACCGTGCTGGGCGGCGAGCGAGGCGTCTCGCTCCTCGTCTCTCGGATAGGCCTCGAAGTCCTCGGGCTGGTTGAACTGGGTCGGGTTGACGAAGAGGGAGACCACCAGGGTGTCACACCGCTCGCGGAGTCGGTCCATCAACAAGAGATGACCCTCGTGGAAGAACCCCAGGGTGGGCAGCAACCCCACCCTGCCCTGATAGCGGTGGCGCGTCTCGTCGAAGCCGCGGGTCACTTCCACCGGTGCAGGTCCTCCTCGCGTCCGGCCCGGATCGTGGTCGCCTCGGCCATGAGGCGAAACTGCCGGCCCACGTACTCGGAGACATCGTGGGCCGCGGTGAGATGCCCGATCACGGTGTCGATGTCACCACGGGCGATCGGGCCCGTCAGCGAGGCCGCCGGCCCCTTCTCGAAGACGTTGGCCACCGCCCTCTCCACCAGCGGCCGGGACACCTTGGGGTCGATGCCTGCCGAGTGGAAGAGGTCGGCGGACACCGCCAGCGACGTGACCACGAAGTTGGCCGCTGCGGCGGCGGCGGCGTGATAGGCGGGACGGGCTGCGTCGTCGAGCCGGAAGGGCTCCATTCCCAGGGTGACGGCGAGATGGGTGAGGACGTCGGCGCCGAGCTGGTCACCGTCGATGCCCACGAACGAGCCTTCCAGGGCCTTCGCACCGCTCTCGGCGTCGGGAAGGGATTGGAGGGGGTGAAACCCTCCGACCGCGGTGCCTCGCTCCTGGATCTCGCGCAGCGCGAGCACCGGGGTGAATCCGGAGAGGTGGGCGGCCACCCCCACTTCGGACACATGAGGGGCGATTCGGGCGGCTACCTCGGGAATCGCCTCGTCGGTGACCGCGATGAGGACGATGTCAGCCTCGGGGAGCTGGACGTCCCAGTCCAGTTGCTCCCATCGATCGACAGGATGACGGCTGAGCACCCCGACGATGTCGTGCCCGGCCGCTTCGGACGCCAACGCGATGGCGCCACCTGCCCGACCCGGGCCGACGACGATCAGACGCATGGATGGGCTCGCCGGGGCACGGCGGCGAGGCTACATCCATTCTGTGAGGGTTACTGGACCCTCTGTGTCCACAGACACTCACAGAACCGTTTGCGCGGGGCTACTCCTCCTGGAGCTGGTTCGGGGTCACCACCGGCCAGACCGCGTCGACGGCGGCTTTCTGGTCCTTGTAGCCATATCGGCGTTTCCAAAACTTGGTCTTCCACACCCGGTACCTGCGCTTCGCGGGGCTCTGGTGGCCGTTGCTGGTCTCGTGGGTGCGGGTCCGCCGCTCCTCGGGGAGGACGACCCCGTCCGGGTCGTCGAAACTGTGGAGCACCTGGGCGGCGGCGTGGCGAGTGGCGCGATGCTGTTTCTTGCGCTCCTCGTGGCTGGGACGGCTCTCGTCGTATCCGGGGATTCCCTGCCGATGCTTCCGCGACCTCTTGGCCATTCATAACCTCCTGTCGTGAACGTGGATTCGTCACTCACCAACACAGGGGGCGGGCCGCGGCCTGACGCCATGTCCCGAAGCTAGCAGCTACATCGGGTAGTCGTTCACGGTCAGAGGACGAGAGGGATGAGCCTCGACCTCACCATTTCCCGGTAGGCCCGATAGCCCGGGAAGTGCATCCGCAACCGTCTCTCCTCGTAGTCGGCCTTCACCCAGAGATAGGCGAGCAACATCAGGGAGACGGCCAACGCCGACAGGCTTCCCAGCAGCAGCCCGGCCCCCATCGCCATGAGCACGATGCCGCCATAGATGGGATGGCGGACGAGGCCGTAGGAACCAACGGTCACCAGGCGAGTCTGCGAACGCGGGAGCGGGCTCATCGTCAGCGAAGGGCCGAGCCGACGGCTGGCATCGAGAGCCAGCCCGACACCGAAGACGGCCAGGGCGGCGCCCATCAGCGTCGAGACCGTCACCCGGTCCGGCAGGGAGCCCTCGAGCCAGAGGACGGTGATCAACAGGGCGATGATGGCGAGCTGGCCGGCGACCAGTGCTACTGCCGGCAATCGCGGCCTGGGAGGCAGCCAGCGGCGGGCGAGGAGATCGACATCCTGATCGTCCACCTCCTCCAGGGCGACGGACGCAGAGAGCTCGTCGGACACCGGAGCCTCGGGCCAGACCTCGACGAGGGGGCGGAGCACGAACTCACGCTCCGTGGCTCGGGGATGGGGGACGGTCAGCTGCTGGGTGTGGATTGGAGGTCCGTCGGATGACACGATGTCGAGGTCGAGCGTCCTCGGCCCCCAGCGCACGTCTCGTTCCCGGCCCTCCTGCTGCTCGATCTCGTGGAGACGGGCGAGGAGCTCGAAGACGTCGAGCTCGGAGTCGAGGGCCACGACCGCGTTGAGGTAGGGGCCCTGCTCGGGCCCGCCGACCGGAGCGGTCTCGTACAACGACGACACCACCATGCCGGCTCCGATCCGGGTCAGGGCGGCATGGGCCCTCTCCAGGTGGGCGAGACGGTCGCCGACGTTGGAGCCGAGACCGATGGCGTAGCGGGTCACCGGCTCCGTTCGATGGTGACCGACACATCCTCGAAGACCATGTCGATGGGTGCGTCCGGCTTGTGGATGGTCACCACCGAACGCTGCACGCCGGGATGGGCCATCACCGCGTCGGCGACACGGGCGGCGACGGTCTCGATCAGCTTGTAGGAGGCGGAGCCGACCACCTCGCGTATCTCCAGGGCGAGCTCACCGTAGTCGAGGGCGTCGGAGAGGTCGTCACTCTCCCCCGGAGTCACCAGGTCGGTGTAGGCGACGACGTCGACCTTGAAGACCTGGGCCCGCTCCTGTTCGTGGGACAACACGCCATGACGGGCGAGGACCTCGATGCCCCGCAGCTCGATCCGGTCGTTCAACGCCCGCTGGCCTCGGGGATGAGAGAGCGGCCCTCCGGGCCCAGCGCCCGGCCCAGGATCTGCTGGATCAGTGCGAGGGCGAGGATCGGATCGTCCACCATGCCCGAGTCGACCAGATACCCCCCGAGGAGGCCTCCGATGGTGTCGTCGATGGTCTCCCGATGGATGAGCACCCTGGCGTGATTGCGGCTCAGCGCCTTGTCGAGGGTGGCGAAGAACCGCTTCACGTCACTGGTTGCGACCGGGTTGGCGAGGGGGACCGAGTAGGTGGCGATCCCGGCCTGCCGATAGGCGGCGAGATTCTGGTTGCCGGGCAGCATGGAGACGATGGTGTTGATCTCTGCTTCCTCCACCAACCAGGTGATCTCCTCCTCGCGACGCACCTTCCGGTGCTGGAATCCAGAGCCCCCCACCCTGTCAGATACTGCGAGCTTGTCGGAGATGACCCAGGTGAACCCACGCGGTTTCAACCCTGCGACCATGCGTCCCATTACTGGTTGGTCACGATAGCGGCCGCCACTCCCAGCGCATCCTTGGAAAGGGCAACGTCGTGGACCCGAAAAAGCCTGGCGCCACGGGCATAGGCGAGGGCATTGGCGATGGTGCCGGCCCGATCGCGGTGCTCTCGAGTGTCATTGGCCACGAGCGAGCCCAGGAACCCCTTGCGGGAGACCCCGACCATCACCGGGAGCCCGTGGGCGACGAGCCGGTCGAGGTTGGCGAGAAGAGTCAGGCTGTGGTGTGCCCGCTTGCCGAACCCGAGCCCGGGGTCGATGACGATCCGGCGCTCGTCGACACCGGACACCCGCAGTGCGGCCACCCGATCGAGGAGAAACCCGGTCACCTCGGCGACCACGTCTTCGTATCTCGGCTCGATGTGCATGTCGACCGGTGTGCCTTGCATGTGCATGACGACGACACCACAGTCCGACGTGGCCACGACCTCGATCATCTCCGGGTCCCTGAACCCGGTCACGTCGTTGATCGCCACCGCCCCCGCAGCCAGCCCCTCTCTGGCGACCCCCGGCTTGTAGGTGTCGACGCTGACGGGAACCCCGGCCGTCACCAGACCGCCCACCACCGGGATGAGGCGGCGCAACTCCTCGGCTTCGGGGACCGGTCTCGCCCCCGGACGCGTCGACTCGCCGCCGACGTCGACGAGGGCGGCCCCCTGCGTCATCATCTCGAGACCGCGGGCGATGGCGACATCGGGGGCGAGGTACTCGCCACCGTCGGAGAACGAGTCGGGCGTCACGTTGACCACCCCGACCAGGGCGCCGCCCCGCAACGAGATCGGGCCCCCGGATACCGACCAGGTCACGCCTGGCCCGGTCATCAGCTCCTCGTGCCGAAGAGCAATGACATCGTCTCGGCGCGGGTGGCCGGATTGGCCTCCATGATCCCGCGAACCGCCGAGGTGACCGTGAGCGCCCCAGGCTTTCTCACTCCGCGCATCGACATGCAGAGATGCTCGGCTTCGACCACCACCATCACCCCAAGCGGCTTGAGGCGGTCGTTGAGGCAATCGGCGACCTGGGCGGTGAGCCGCTCCTGCATCTGGGGCCGTCTGGCGTAGCCCTCGACGAGACGGGCCAGCTTGGAGAGACCGGTGACCCTTCCGTCAGGGATGTAGGCGACGTGGGCCTTGCCGTGGAAGGGCACGAAATGATGCTCGCACATCGAGTAGAAGGGGATCTCGCGCACCATGACGACCTCCTGGTAGTGCTCGTCCCCGAAGAACGCGTCGACCAGGTCTCCGGGATCGGTGTGCAGGCCCTCGAAGACCTCGGCGTAGAAGCGGGCCACCCGCTCCGGTGTGTCGACCAACCCCTCACGGGTGGGGTCCTCCCCGATGGCCTCGATTATCTCCCGAACCGCCTTCTCGATGCGGCCGGTGTCGATGTCCGTCATTGCAAGGGGAAACTAAGACCGTTCCGACGGTATTTCCGCTCATATCGGATTGGGGGTTGACACTGACATCATCATGACTGTATGGTGACATCATTCTGACATCAGATCGGTGTCAGAAGTGACACCGAGGAGACGCTAATGTTGGTGACCATGATCCCCAACCAGATCGAGGCCCTGATGGAGCAGCGCATCCGCAACTACCGACCGGCACCACGACGCTGATGCAGCTCTCCCACGCAATAACCAATCTCGAGACGGCCGTGGAGACCCAGCTTCGGGTAGCCGGGGCGGAGATCGCAGAGGCCGGCGCCCAGTTGATGGCTGCGCTGCGGCCGGCGATCAACCAGACCATGATGGAAGTGGTCACCATGGCCGTCGCCGAGATCTCCAGTCAGCTGGAGACACAGGCCATCGACATCAAACTCGTGGACGGCGATCCCGAGCTGGTCGTGCGCGAGGACCTCTCCGCAGTCCCTCCTCCCCCGCCCCCGCCTCCTCCCGGGAGCGACGATGACTCCGAGGCACGAATCACGGTGCGGCTTCCCGGATATCTCAAGGACCTGATCTCGATCGAGGCGGAGAACGCCGGTGATTCGATCAACTCCTATGTCGTCGAACTGTTGAGCAACAAGGCACGCCGTCGTCGTGCATCGGGCAATTCGACCAAGACCACGATCGAGCTGTGATCCACGAGACATTCTCGGTCGACGGTCTTCCGGATCTCGAGGTTCGCATCGAATCCGGGCGACTCGAAGTGCACGAGGGGGCTCCCGGGAAGGTGGATGTCACCGTCGAGACCAGGCTTCCCGGTTTCATCGTCGAGCAGCGGGGCAACTCGATCTTGGTTTCCTCCGACAAGGACGCAGGGTGGTTGTCCCGCGGCTCGGCTTACGTCGTCATCGAGACGCCCCCGGGAAGCGATCTCAAGGCGAGTGTTGCCTCCGCCCCGATCACGATCGACGTCGACATGGAGAAGGTGGAGATCAAGAGCGCGTCGGGGGACATGGAGATCGAGCGGGTCAAGGACCTGATCGTCAGGAGCGCCAGCGGCGACGTCCACGTCGAGAAGGTGGGCCGGGCCCTGAGGGCAACCACGGCTTCAGGCGACGTCCGGGTGGAGTCGGCCAGCGGCTCGGTCGCGGTCGCGACTGCCTCCGGAGACGTGGAGATAGAGAAATCGGACGCGACCGTCGAGATGAACACTGCCTCCGGAGACGCCTACATCCACGAGTTCACCGGCCGGAGCGCCAACTTCAAGGCGATGTCGGGGAGCATCGACCTGGGGATCCCCACGGGAACGACCGTCGAGCTCGACGTCAACACCCTCTCCGGGAAGGTGCGTCTCCCCGACCCGGAGCCCAGCCGTGGCACTCCCACCCGTCACATGGCGATCCGCGCCAAGCTGGTCTCGGGTGACTTCACGATCGAGCGGGCCTGACCCCCACTCCTGGGCCGGGCTGCGAATCCTGCCTCGGCTTCAGGCCTCTGCGGGACGTCCCTTGGTACGGGGGAGCTTCCGACCCAGTTTGAGGGACTCGGTTACTTCCTCACCCTCCTGGTCGTCCTTCGCCACTGCGGCGGCGACTTCCTCGCGCTGCTGCGGCAAGACCGGGTTGTCGGGGTACTTGATACGCAACGATCCGTCGAAGGCGTGTTCCCACTTGGGCACGTCGTGGAAGATCTCGGCGACCTCCTCGCGGTCCACGGTCTCCCTGTCGAGGAGGGACGCCACCATCCTCTCCAACGCATCCTGATGATGTTCGAGGATGGAGCGCGCCTCCTCGTGAGCGGCGTTGATCAGCTTGCGGACCTCGGCGTCGATGAATGCGGCGACCTCGTCGGAGTAGTCTTGCTGTCTCGAGTAGTCACGGCCTAAGAAGACCTCGCCATTCGGCTTCCCGTACTGCATCGGCCCCAGCTCGTCGCTCATGCCGTACTCCATGACCATGCGCCGGGCGAGGGTGGTGGCCTTCTCGATGTCGTCTGCGGCGCCGGTGGAGGGGTCGGCAAAGATCAGCTCCTCGGCGGTGCGGCCACCGAGCAGCATGGCGAGCCGGTCGACCAGCTCGCTGCGCCGCGAGATGTACTTGTCATGGGTGGGCAGCGACAGGGTGTGGCCGAGTGAGCGGCCCCGGGAGACGATCGTGATCTTGTGCACCGGGTCGGAGTTGGGGAGGGCATAGCCGACCAGGGCGTGGCCGGTCTCGTGATAGGCGATGACCTTGCGCTCCTCCTCGGAGAGGACTCGCGTCTTGCGCTCGGGCCCTGCGATGACACGGTCGATGGCCTCCTCGAGCTCGACCATGGTGATCTGCTTGCTGCGCTTGCGGGCGGCGAGCAGCGCTGCCTCGTTGATCAGGTTGGCCAGGTCTGCGCCGGTGAAGCCGGGGGTCCGCCTGGCAAGGACGGCCAGGTCGATCTCGTCGGCGAGGGGCTTGCCCTTGGCGTGGACGGCGAGGATCGCCTCCCGTCCCTCCACGTCGGGAGCGTCGACGGTGATCTGACGGTCGAAGCGCCCGGGGCGAAGCAGGGCAGGGTCGAGGATGTCGGGCCGGTTGGTCGCCGCCATCACGATCACGCCGGTGTTGCCCTCGAACCCGTCCAACTCGACCAGGAGCTGGTTGAGGGTCTGCTCCCTCTCGTCGTGGCCACCTCCGAGCCCGGCGCCTCGATGCCGTCCGACGGCATCGATCTCGTCGATGAAGACGATGGCGGGCGCGCTCTGCTTCGCCTGCTCGAAGAGGTCACGAACACGCGCGGCACCGACGCCAACGAACATCTCGACGAAGTCCGAGCCTGAGATCGACATGAAGGGCACACCGGCCTCGCCGGCCACCGCCCGGGCGAGCAGGGTCTTGCCGGTGCCGGGAGGGCCGAAGAGCAGGACGCCCTTGGGGATCTTGGCGCCCATCTGGCGGTAGCGATCCGGGTTGGCGAGGAAGTCCTTGATCTCCTCCAGCTCCTCTTTGGCCTCGAGGAGACCGGCCACGTCGTCGAATGTGACCTTGGGCTGCTCCTTGCCGACGAGCTTGGCCCGGGACTTGCCGAACTGCATGACCCGGTTCCCCCCACCCTGCATCTGCATGAAGATGAAGACCATGAATCCGAGCAGGAAGAGCCAGGGGAGGAACCCGATCAGCAGCTCCCAGAAGCCTGCGGGCTCCTCATTGACATCCCAATTGGTCCCGGTCCGCTCCAGGGTGTCGGTGAGCTGGGTCTCGAAGCCCTCGACATAGCTGGCCACTTGGTCGAAGGTGCCCTCTTCTGCGTCGCTGCCGATGGTACGGCCCTGCGCCCGCTTGGATCGGGCGAGGAGGACGACCTCCTCGTACTCGCCGTCCTCGACGTTCTGGACGAACTGGGAGATGGTGATCTCCTCGGGCCCGGCGACCTGATCGAACCACCAGGAGAAGAGGATGGCGACGAGGATGATCGACATCCCGTAGACGATGAGGGTTCGCAGGGTGCGGTTCACAAGGCCTCGGTTCTGAGGGGGCTGTCGTAGATGCTACGACGGATGATGGCGTATTCGAACCCCGCCGCGGTCAGGATTGTTCCCCCATGACCCCGACGTAGGGGAGGTTTCGGTACTTCCCGGCGTAGTCGAGGCCGTACCCCACGACGAACTCCGGGCCGATGGGGAAGGCGACGTACTTGACGTCGATGGGCACCCTCTGGATGCCCTCCTTGAGCAGGAGAGCGGCTATCTCCAGCGAAGCCGGCTTGCGCACCTTGAGACTCTTGATCAGGTAGTTCAAGGTCAGGCCGGAGTCGATGATGTCCTCCACGATGAGGACATGGCGCCCGTCGATCTCCTCGTCGAGGTCTTTGAGGATGCGGACGACGCCGGAGGTCTGTGTCGATGCTCCGTAGGAGGACACAGCCATGAAGTCGAATTCGCAGGGGAGGTCGAGATGCCGGGCGAGGTCCGCCATCACCATGAAGGCGCCGCGGAGGACCCCCACAAGGAGCAGGTCCTTGCCCTCGTAGTCGGCGGTGATGCGCTTGCCCATCTCGGCGAGCTTCGCTTCGATCTCCTCTGCGGTGATCAGGGGCTTGATGTCCATCCCGGGTCTCTCCTGCGGGTCTCGTGGTCTCGACCGGGAACCTAGCCCGCCGGGATGACGACCGGCAACGCGCTCACTCGACCACGACCAGGGCGCCACGCCGGGTGACACGTCTCCCACCGGTGAGGTCCTGGCTTTCGGTCTCCCCGGTCACGACTGACCAGACCCGTTGCATACGGTCCGCGGTCACGCCGACGTCTGATTCCAAGAGGATTCTCTGCAGCAGCCGGTCGGCGACGGGTCGGGGCAGGGTCAGCGCCAGAGCGGTGGGAACACCGGCAGACTCGCCGGTCTCCGGCACCAGCGAGTCCAGGAAGGCGTGGTCCCGATCCACCGCCGTGGCGGTGCGGGCCAGGCTCTCCACGATGCGGGGGTTCATCTCGGCGAGCAAGGGGAGGACCTGGTGGCGCACCCGATTGCGGGCGAGGGCGAAGTCGTCGTTCATCGGGTCGTCGAAGAACGCCAGCCCGGCCAGGGCCGCCAGCTCCCGGGTCTCGCTTCGGGAGATGGAGAGCATCGGGCGATAGGTGTTGGGCGGGCGGTGATACGGGATCCCGGTCAGCCCGGCGGGGCCGGTCCCCCGGATCAGGTTGATCAGGATGGTCTCGGCGTTGTCATCCCGGGTGTGGCCGGTGAGGACGGTCTGATCCCGGGTGTCGAAGACCTGGTATCGGGCCTCGCGGGCCCGCTCCTCTGGTGAGGGGCCCTCCTCGACCACCACGCTCACGGTCTCCAGGGGTGTCGCCAGTGCGGTGGCGATCGACTTGGCGGCCTCGGCGAGTCTCTGGGAGGCGGGAAGACCGTGGTCGACGTGGACCAGCCCCATCTCCCGACTCGAGCCGGCACAGAGATAGGCGAGGGCTGCGGAGTCGGCGCCGCCGGAGAGGGCGACGGTGACCGGCCCGGCGGGCAGTCTCAACTTGGCTGTGGCGACCTTGGCGAGCTCGGTCAGGCGACGCGTCGCAGCCATGCCTTCGGGTCACTGATCTCGGCGAGATCTGGGAGGCTGGATGCTCCGCGGAATGCCAGGCGCAAGACGTCCCAGCCGGCCTCGCGCTCGACGATCGTGATGAATCGCTCCCCCTGCTTGTACTGCTTCAGCTTCATCTCCAGACCGGTGAGCCGGAAGAACGCCCGCGTGCGCCGATCCTGGCGCCTCCCCTTCAGCACCCTGCTCATCCGCTCCTGGGACTTGAGTCTCTCCGCCCCGACCCGGTCCATCACGACGTGGCCGTGCCCCTCGAGAAGCGACATCAGGGCCTGGACCTTGTCCACCACCGCGTTCTGCTCTCGTGTGGCGAACAGGCCGAACAGACCCCGCTCGTCGATGATCGGCGACCCCGAGGCGCGGCGCTCGCCGATGACGTCGACCAGCCGCCCCAGCGTCCCCGGCTCGGGTCGGGCCGACTCCACCAGCTCGGTCACCAGATCGAGGAAGTAGCCGCGCATCCAGGGGATGCCCTGGAACTGGGCGCGGTGGGTCATCTCGTGCAGCGCCACCCAATAGCGGAACTCGGAAGGGTTGAACTGGTGGGTTCGCTCCAACTGCAGGATGTTGGGGCCGACGTAAGAGACAGTGTCGCCCGACTCGCCGGTGGGGAGGACCAGCTCGTACTGGCCGAGGACCCTGCGGGCGAGCACGGAGAGCACGGCCCTGGTCTCGGCGGCGATGAGACGCTCGGCGAGGACCGCGGCCGATGGGCCGCTTCCGGACTCCGCCATTCGCTCCTCCAACTTGCGTCGGGCCGGCTCCGTGAGCACGGAGAAGGTGGAGACATTGCGCTCGATCCACGCCGTGCGGTCGATCACGGCGGTGACCGGCGAGCCAGGCAGGTCGAGACCGGTGGCTTCGGGAACGACCGCAGAGACCTCCTCGGTGACACGGGCCATCTCCTCGCCGAGATTGCTCCAGTGATAGGTGTCTGCCAGGGGGTAGCCGCCGGCGAGTCGGCTGGAGATCCGGCCCCAACCAGGCCGTGAAGAGGTCACTCCTCGATGATGCGGTACCGCTTGCGCACCACGTCGGTGAAGTACTTGACCGCGGTGATCAGGATGATCACGACGGCAAGGGCGATCGCAGTCGGCACCATGTACCGATAGGTCCAGTCCTCCTGGGCGGGGGCTGCCTCGGGCTCTTCGACCGGGACCGCCGGTGTCAGGTCGGTCACCACCGTGGTGGTGCTCCCCTCCCCAGCGCCCTCGCCGCCTTCACCCTCTTCCACGGCGAGCACCATGAGGGGAAGAGCCAAGACCATGACTGCGATGAGCGTCAGCAGGATGGTGTTGCGACCGAATCGACGCATGTCGGCCAGCCTACCGCCCACCGTTTGCATCGGAGAAACTATGCCGTCTCCTGGCGGATCAGGGCCCGGACCTTGTCGAGGAGGCTCTCCGGCATCTCCTCGCTGAGGCACTCGCGGATGGTGAGCTTGAGCCTGCGTTCGAAGTCGAAGGAGTGGAGACAGGGTGGGCAATCCTCCAGGTGCGCCCTCACCTGGGCGGCAGCCGCCGAGTCGAGCTCGGCATCGATGTAGGCATAGAGATGTCGCCGGGCTTCGCCGCACTCGTCGCTCATGGTCTTTCTGCGCCCTCTGGGATGAGCCCTCGCTGGCTCGCGAATTCCCACAACCGCTTCTGCATGGCTTTTCTTCCGCGGTGCAACCGCGACATGACGGTGCCGATTGGGATGTCGAGGATCTCTGCGATCTCCTTGTAGGAGAACCCCTCGAGATCGGCGAGGAGCACCGGGATCCGGAAGTTCTCCGGAAGCTCCTCGACCGCTGCCTTGATGTCGGACTCGACCAGACCGTCGAGCACCCGGTCCTCGGTGGTGCGGGAGGCGTCCGCCGACTCCTCTGATCCGAGACGCCGGTAGAGATAGAGGTCCTCGACGTCGCCGAGATCGACCTCGTTGGGTCGACGGGACTCCTTGCGGTACTTGTTGATGAAGGTGTTGGTCAGGATCCGGTACAGCCAGGCCTTGAGGTTGGTGCCTTCCTCGAACGTGTGATAGGCGCGGAACGCCTTGAGAAAGGTCTCCTGAACCAGGTCCTCGGCGTCCGAGGGGTTGCGGGCCATCCGCAGGGCGGCCGAGTAGAGCTGTCGCGAGTACTGGAGCGCGTCTCGCTCGAAATTCGCCTGGTCGGCCATGAGAGCGGCACGCTAGCCGGGGGTCGATTGGGGAACGATTTGGGAGCCGGAGAGGGGAGTCGAACCCCTGGCCTATTCATTACGAGTGAATTGCTCTACCACTGAGCTACTCCGGCGAGGGTCCCATTGTACGGCGCCCTCCCCTGCTCGGCGAAGGTCGATGCTGGGCCGGATCTCCCCCTCAGCGGGATGAACTGCACGTCATCGTCACTCCTCCGAGCCCAGGGCGGAGAAGAGGTTGGCGAGCACCAGCTCGCGACGCAGGTTGGCCTGGATGTCGACGACGGCGTCGAGGACCGCCTCCGCCGCCGAAACCGCCCGACGCGGGGCCACGTCGGTGAGCGAGGCCAGGTCGAGGTCCCGGTTGCGGATCGGACCTCCCAGTTGCAGTGACGCCGAGTCGGAGTACCACGAGGCGAGGATCTCGAGACCGTTGACCAGCAGCGACATCTCGGCCCGCCGACGAGCCCGCTGCTCCTTCTCCTTGCTGAGGTCATCGGGGATCGAGTCCTCGACCAGGGGGGCCAGCTCTGCCAGCACGCGGGTGGCGAGGCGCTGCCCGTCCCCCGGATGCGGGGTCACCAGACCTGGGATGGACAGCCACATCTCACGAAACCGGGCGACTTCGGGCTGGCTCATCAACGCGAGGGCCAGCCCGGGGCGTCCGCCCGAGACCACCGCCACCCCGCTCGCCGACTCCTCGTCGAGGCCGCGTGACACCAGGGCGGAGACCATCTCGGGCATGGGGACCCGCCCCACATGGATGGTGCGGCACCGGGATGCCACGGTTGGTGGGAAATCCTCCTCGGACTCGGCCACCAGGATGAAGACCACCTGGGCCAGGGGCTCCTCGAGTGTCTTGAGGAGGACATTGGCCGCATGCTCGGTCATCGAGCCGGCGTCGGGGAAGAGGAAGACGCTCCGGTCGGCCTCGATCGGCGTCAGCGACGCCCGCGACACGACCTCTCTCGCTTGTTCGACCCCGAGACTGGTGGCGCCTTCCGGCTCGAGGACACGCAGGTCGGGATGACCGGCGGCCAGGGCGAGTCTCCGGGCCCGTTCGTCGTGGATCCCGCCGAGCAACCCGGCGGCGAAGCGGAGTGCGATGGCCTCCTTCCCCACCGACTGCGGGCCCACGAGCAGATAGGCCTGCCCGGGATGGTCCAGCTCCGACTCGAGCAGATCGATCACACCACGATGGCCGATGATGTCGTCGAACAGACCGGTCACGTCGCGATCTCCAGGATCTTGGTGACCATGTCGTCCACGGTCAGAGAGCCGTCAAGCAGCACGACCTTCGGGTCGGTGCGCGCCAGATCGAGATAGGCCTCCCTCACCGCGGCCTGGAACTCGAGACCTTCGCGCCCGATCCGGTCGGGCCGATCCTGACGCTCCAAGGCCACGCCGGGCTCGACGTCGAGGACGAAGACATGGTCGGGGACGACCCCGTCCAGACCCGTCTCGTTGATCCTTCGCACCCTGTCCTCTCCCAGGCCCCGTGCCCGGCCCTGGTAGGTGATCGACGAGTAATAGGTCCGGTCGGAGACCACCCAGCGGCCCTCGGCGAGCGCCGGAGCGATCACCTCCCGGGCCAACTCGGCGCGCTGGGCGGCGAAGAGGAAGACTTCGGCCCAATCGTCGAGCCGGTCCGAGTCGAGGAGCAAGGCCCGCACCGCCTCTCCCAGGTCGGTCCCACCCGGCTCCCGGACCAGGATGGCGGCGGTCCCGGCATCCGTGAGACGGTCGACGAGGGCCTTGGCGACGGTGCTCTTGCCGCTGCCGTCGACGCCCTCCAGGGCGATGTACCTGCTCACTGCGGACACGGTAACCAGGCCTCGTGACACGAAGACAGAGATTGACATAGGGCCTGGGCATGGTGTCAACTGCGGGCCAATGCCAAAGAGCCTCGTCATCGTCGAGTCGCCCACGAAGGCAAAGACCATCTCGGCTTTTCTGGGGTCTGATGCCACCGTCGAGTCGTCGATGGGTCACATCCGCGACCTCCCGCGATCGGCGGCGGAGATCCCGGCCAGCGCCAAAGGAGAGGACTGGGCTCGTCTCGGGGTGGACGTCGACCACGACTTCGAGCCGCTCTATGTGGTTCCCAAGGAGCGGAAGAACCAGGTGAAGAAACTCAAAGACCTGCTGAAGGATGCCGACGAGCTCTATCTGGCCACCGACGAGGACCGCGAGGGGGAGGCCATCGCCTGGCATCTGGTCGAGGTGCTCAAACCAAAGATCCCGGTGATGCGGATGGTGTTCCACGAGATCACCAAGCCCGCGATCGAAGAGGCCTTCTCCAATCCCCGGCAGTTGGACGAGCGGCTGGTCTCGGCCCAGGAGGCACGGCGAATCCTCGACAGGCTGTACGGATACGAGGTCTCGCCGGTCCTTTGGAAGAAGGTGCAGCCCCGGCTCTCCGCAGGCCGGGTGCAGAGCGTGGCGGTCCGCATCGTCGTGGAGCGGGAGCGGGAGCGCATGGCCTTCGTCCCCGCCGGCTATTGGTCAGTGGAGGGCTCATTCGCCCCCGCCGACGATCTCGACAAGACCTTCCCGGCGACCCTCTACGCCATCGACGACGCCCGGGTCGCCACCGGCCGGGACTTCGACTCCGACGGGCGTCCCAAGGCCGATGTCGTGGTGCTCGACCGGCAACGGGCGACCGATCTCGCCACCACCCTCGAAGCGGCCGAGTTCCGCGTCGAGTCGGTGGAATCCAAGCCTTACACCAGACGGCCCTACCCGCCCTTCAGGACATCGACGCTGCAACAGGAGGCGGGGCGGAAGCTCCGCTTCTCCTCGTCACGGACGATGTCGGTCGCGCAACGTCTCTACGAGAACGGCCACATCACATACATGCGGACCGACTCCGTCGAGCTCTCCGATACGGCGGTCGCCACCGCCCGAGCCCAGGTGAGCAAGCTCTACGGCGACCAGTACCTCTCTCCCACACCCCGGAAATACACGGGCAAGCAGGCCAAAGGAGCCCAGGAGGCGCACGAGGCGATACGTCCCGCCGGAGACTTCCTGACCCCGGAGCAACTGGCGGTCCGGATCGGCAAGGACGAGGCCGCACTGTACGACCTGATCTGGAAGCGAACCGTTGCATCGCAGATGGCGGATGCCAAGGGGGTGTCGGTGTCGGTTCGCCTGGCCGCCACCGCCGACGGCGGGGTGCGGGCGGTGTTCTCCGCATCGGGCCGCACAGTCACTTTCCCCGGCTTCCTCCGGGCCTATGTCCAGGGCAGCGACGACCCGGAGTCGGAGTTGGACGACAAGGAGTCGATCCTTCCTCCGTTGTCCGAAGGGGACCCGCTCGCAGTGGAGCGTCTCGAGCCCACCGGGCACGAGACCCGGCCGCCGGCTCGGTACACGGAGGCCTCGTTGGTGCAAAAGCTCGAGGAGCTTGGGGTGGGTCGCCCGTCCACGTACGCCTCGATCATGACCACGATCCAGGACCGCGGCTACGTGTTCAAGAAGGGCGCGGCCCTCGTCCCCACCTTCACCGCCTTCGGTGTGGTGACGCTCCTGGAGAAGCACTTCCCCAACCTCATCGACTACGAGTTCACCGCCGAGATGGAGTCCGACCTGGACCGGATCGCCAGCGGTGAGGAGGAATCGGTGCCCTGGCTGTCCGCCTTCTACTTCGGCGACGACGGTCTCAAGGCGAGGGTGGCGAGTCGTCTCGACGAGATCGACCCGAGGGTGATCAACTCCATCCCGATCGGCACCGACGACGAGGGGACGGAGATCGTCGCCCGCATCGGGCGCTACGGGCCCTATGTCGAGCGTGGCGAGGAGCGGGGATCGATCCCGCCCGACTTGGCTCCTGACGAGGTCACCGTGGAGAAGGCACTCGAGCTCATCGAGACGCAGAACCGGGGTGACAAGATCTTCGGCACCGACCCGGAGAGCGGGCTCACCGTCTACGGGAAGACCGGTCGATTCGGGCCCTATGTCCAGCTCGGCGAGCAGGAAGAGGGATCGAAGGAGCGGCCGAAGCGCGCCTCGTTGCTCAGTGGGACGACCATCGACGAGCTCGGGCTCGAGGACGCCTTGAGATTGCTGTCCCTCCCCCGCACCGTGGGAACCGACGAGCAGGGTCAGGAGATCCTCGCCTTCAACGGCCGATACGGCCCCTACATCCAGAGAGGTGACGATCGGCGCAGCCTGGAGGGCGAGGACCAGCTGTTCAGCCTCACCGAGGAGGAGGCATTGCGACTACTCGCCGAGCCGCCTCGCCGTCGCGGCCAGGCCCGGTCGTCGAGTGTGCGCGAGCTCGGCGAGGACCCGGTCTCGGGCAAGAAGGTGTCGGTTCGATCCGGCCGCTACGGCCCCTACGTCACCGACGGCGAGGTCAATGCCTCCCTGCGCAGGGACGACTCACCGGAGGAGATCAGCATCGAGCGCGCCGCCGAGCTGTTGCAGGCGCGGCGTGAACGCATCGGCAGCTAGCTCAGAGGACGGTGGCGGCCAGCTCGGCGAGTGGGGAGCGGACCGAGCGCTCCAGGGTGATGTGGGCGAACATCGGGGAGTCCTTGAACCGTTCGATGAGGGCGGCCATGCCCCCGTACGGCGAGATGTAGGGATTGTCCACCTGGGTCAGGTCTCCGCAGAACACCACCTTGGAGTCCCGTGACATCCGGGTGAGTATCACCTTGAGTGTCGACAGCTCCAGGTTCTGCGCCTCGTCGACGATGACGAACTCCCCGGTGATGCTCCGACCACGCAGATAGGTGACGGCGGCCATCTCCAGCTCGCCCCTCTCGAGCAATTCCTCGATCGCATGACGGGCGCCATCCACACCGGCGTCCGAGAACAGTGCGAAGAGGTTGTCGTGAACCGCCGCCATCCAGGGCGCCAGCTTCTCGGAGAGATCACCTGGCAGATAGCCCATCTCCTGGCGGCCCACCGCCACCAGGGGGCGGTACACGGACACCCGCCGATAGCGCCGCTGCTCGAGCACCTGCTCCAGTGCCGCCGCCAGGGCGAGGAATGTCTTGCCGGTCCCGGCCATACCCATCAACGACACCGCGGGGACGTCGGGATCGAGCAGCTGGTGGAGTGCGACGGTCTGGTGGAGGTTCTTGGGCTCGACGCCGAAGGCGCGCACGTGGCTCGGCATCCGCTCGACCACCGCGATGGGGTCTGCCTGGATGACCCTGGCGAGTGCCGAGCGCGAGGTGCCGCTCCTCAGGACGACGAACTCGTTGACCGGTGCATCCACCTCATCGATCTCGAGCTTGCCCTCGTCGTAGAGACGGTCGATGGTCTCACCGTCGACCTCGTGCTCGACGACACCGGAGTGCATCTGGTCCGCCTGCACCGTGTCGGCCCGGTAGTCCTGCACGGTCACGCCGAGTTGCGCCCCCTTGATCCGCAGGGAGGCGTCCTTGGTGACCAGAACGGCGTCGGTGCTCTCACTGAGGTTGAGACACGTGGCGAGGATCCGATGGTCGGGGGAGGTCGGATCGAGGACGGCGGGCAACCGCTCCGAGACGACGCCGTTGAGCTCGATGCGAAGAGTCCCGCCTCCGGGGAGCGCCACCGGGTCGCGCATCCCACCGGCGGCGGAGGCGCCGAGCTCCTCGAGAAGGCGGATCGCCCCCCGGGCATTGGCCCCGACCTCGTCGAGACGGGTCTTCTTCCGATCGAGCTCCTCGACCACCACCAGGGGCAGCACGACATCGTTGTCGTCGAATCGGGTGAGGGAGTGGGGGTCGGCGAGGAGGACGCAGGTGTCGAGGACGTAGGTGGATGCCACCGGTCAGGTCTCCTTGGATGTCATCGCCAAGGAGACAGCTTCACTCGTCGGAGGTCGAATTACAAGGATCGGATTCAGCTGCGATCGACGATCCGGAAGACCGGGAAGCGGTGGGCGAAGCGGGCGAAGTCGTCGTCGCTCGGGTCGTCGGGCAGGTCCATGAAGAGGCGGGCGAAAGCCTCCCGCTCGTAATAGGCACGGACCAGGTCGGGTCGTTGGCCGGTGACCTCGACCAGCTCGACCGGCTTTTCGGGACCGCCGCGGCGCAAGCCGACCCGGGGGTGCGCCCTGACGTTGCGCACCCATCCTGACTCCCCGTATGGCGAGACCAGGTAGTCCCCTTCGGCGTCGGAGATCGGCGAGACCGTCACCCGGCGGGGTTGGCCCGAGCGTCTTCCCACCATGGACAGCACGGCGAAGTTGCCCAGGCCGGCCCGAGCCGCCTGCCCCATGAGCCAGGACACCATCCGCTTGGCCGGGGTGACCTCGTACTGCCTTGCCACCTGCTGAATCTAGGCACGGCGCCGACGCACCCAGCCAAGGAAATCCTCCGGCTCCCGGGTGTTGACGACCCTCTCGTTGGTCACCCATGCCCGCTGGGCGTAGAGCACTCCGAAGTCCATGCGACGCAGATCCGACACGTGATGGGAGTCGGTGTCGATGACGACGTCGACCCCGAGGGCCATCGCCTGACGGGCCACTTCGGTGGTGGCATCGAGACGGTCGAGCGCACCGTTGATCTCGAGGGCCACCCCGGTGACCGCCAGGCCTTCGAGCACCGGCTCCACGTCGAGCTCCACACCGGGGCGACGGCCGACGTACCGCCCGCTGAGATGACCGATGGCGTTGACCGCAGGGTCGGCGAGGGCGGTGAGGATTCGGGCGGTCTGGCGCTCCTTGGGCAGGTCGAAATGGGAGTGGATCGAGGCGACGCAGTAGTCGAACTCGAGACGGAAGCCGGGGTCGTAGTCGAGCTCCCCGTCGGGGCCGATGTTGAGCTCGCAGCCGAACAGGACGGTGATCTCGGGATTGGCCTCGTCCAGCTTCCTGATTCGGTCGCGGTGAGCGAGCATCTCCTCGCGTGTCGACCCGTTGATCGCCAGGTTCTCGCCATGGTCGGTGAAAGCGACATACCGGTAGCCGGCCTCGATCGCCGCCTCCAGCATCTCCTCCAACCCGGATCTGCCGTCACCGGAGCGGTCGCAGTGGAAGTGGAGGTCGCCCTGGATCCGGTCACGGGTGACCAGATCGGGGAGACCCTCCCCCGCCGCCAGCTGCACCTCCCCGCCGCCTTCGCGCATCGTCGGGGGGATCGGCTGCAGCCCGAGGGCGGCGTAGATGTCGGCCTCCGTGTTCGAGGCCAGGACCTCGTCACCTTCGAACAGCCCGTACTCACTGAGCAGCCATCCCCGGTCGAGGGCGCGCTGGCGCAACTGGATGTTGTGGGTCTTGGAGCCGGTGAAATAGAGGAGGGCCGACCCCAGCTGGTCGGGATGGACCGTGCGCACGTCCACCTGGAGGCTCTCCCTGGTGAGAAAGGAGGTCTTGGTCTCTCCCGACCCGACCACCTCCGCAACCTCGGGCATTCCCAACACCGTCTGGTGGACGGTCGCCGGCTCGGTGGTGCCGACGACGAGGTCGACGTCGCCGACCGTCTCCGAGAAACGGCGCATCGAGCCGCAGGGAACCGCCGAGGTCACCCCGGGAATGCCCTCGATCCGCTTCGCCAGGCCATGGGCGAATCCGTAGACCTCGACGAGGGGGGTGCGCCGGTCCTTTCCGTGCATCCCGAGACGCTCGATCGCCTTCCGAATCTTCTCCTCGGACTTCTCCCCCAGCCCGGGAAGATCACGGAGGCTCTCGGACTCGATCGCCTCCCGCAGACCGTTGATGTCCTCCACCCCGAGCCGCTCACGGATCATCAACAGCGTTTTGGGCCCGAGCCCGGGGATCTTGGTCAGCTCCACGAACGACGGCGGGTACTTCGCCCGCAGCGTCTCCAGCTTGAGCACCTTCCCGGTCTTCTCGAGCTCGAGGATCTTGTCCGCGGTGGCGGCCCCCACCCCCTTGATCTGGGTGAGCTCCGCCTTGGTCAACCCGTCCAGCTCACCGGAGTGGGCCTCGATGCCGGCCACCGCGTTCTCGTACGCCCTCACCTTGAAAGCCTGCGGCGACCCCTCCTCGAGAGTGGTGAGCTTGGCCAGCTCGATCAGCATTCGAACCGCCTCGGAGCGAGTGACCATGTCGGTCAGGATATCGACCGGTCTCCCTCCCCGAGCATGCCCGGCGTCAGGGGTGGAGCCAGCGGGCGGGGTCGAATTCGGCACGGCTCGAACCCCTCACCGTCAGGCTGCCGAACACCGGAACCCGGGTCTGCACCGCCGCCACCACCTCGACCACCCGCGCCCGCAACCGATCGTCCCGGGCGCACTTGCACCCGATCAGGACGGCGCCGTTGGCCTCGACCACTGCCCGGGCCACGGTCCCCGGGTCCCCGTCTCCGGCAGGCGGATAGGTGGCCACGGCGGCGGCGAGAGCGCCCGCATCCGCCGCGGTCTGAGCGAGGGCCCGAGCGGCGTAGAGCGATGCGAGGGCGGCCACGGCGATCGCCGAGACGGCGATGACCGCGACCAGAGCGGTCATCACGAGGGTGGCCGACCCCCGGTCGTCCCTCAACGCTCCACGAGCATCGTCGCCGACGCCGAGACCTCGAACCCGAAGTCGTCGAGGAACGGGACCGGGAGGACATGACGCATTCGGGCGGTGACCTTCGCCGGTCTGCCCACTACACCCGGCCTGCTGACCGAGATCCGCACCCTGTCGCGATCCGCCGGTGAGAGGGCGTCGCGCACCGCCGAGACCGCCCGCGCCGGGTCGGGCGTGGTCGCCGCCACCCTGGCGCCCTCCCGAACGGCCCCGAGCAACTCGACCTTGGTGCGGGCCACCGAGATCACCTGGATCCCGGCGGCCAGCACCACTATCAGGAGTGGCACGACGAGGAAGAACTCCACCGTGACCGACCCCCGCTCCCCGCTCAGAACGCGCCTGCGACCCAATTGATCACCTTGCCGAACAGGTCCCCGAGGAGACCGCCCCCGCTACCCGACTGGATCCACTTGAGCGCGATGATCGCCAATGCGGTGGCCGCCAGGATCACCAGGAAGTACTCCACGGTGGCCTGGCCCCGATCGTCGGCGAGACGGGCCCATGCCCGGCTCCAGATTCGTGTCATGGACACTCCTTCCAAACCGGTAGCCGACCGGTGCGGGAGGAAGTGCGGAAGTCATCCCAGGACCCCGGTCAGCTCGGAGAACATGCCGAGGAGAGATGGGCCGTAGAGGAGGAGAACCAACCCGGGAAGCATGAGCAGGGTCACCGGCAGCATCAGCTTGACCGGCAAGGCCCGTGCCCGGGCGATCCGACGGGCCCGCTCAGCGGCGAGCTCACCATCCAGCATGCGACGCACCGCCCCGCTCAGCGATGCGCCGGAGCGTTGCGCCCTGGCCAGCTGGGCGAGCACGGGCCCGAGGGCCTCATCGGCATGGCTCAGCGATTCGGTCAGCCCGGTGACCCGGGCCACCCGCGCCACCGAGCGCAGGGCGCCGTACCGGGGCAGCGCCTGTGAGGTCTCGATGAGGCTGGCGAGAACGGACAACCCGGAGCGAAGACCAACGAGGAGGAGCAACAGGACGAGACGCACCGGCGGGTCCGGTTGCGGCCGGTTCTTCGCCCGGGCCCACATCAGGGGCAGCGAAGCGCCGATGGCCGCCCCCAGAGGGCCGGCGACCACCAGACCGAGCGAGGCGGCGACGATGGAGCTCACTTCTCCGCCCTCCACACCACCACGAACGCGATGCAGAGACCGGCCAGGAACAGGCCCAGACCGAGGATCGCCACCATCCGCTGCTGGGGTGACGCAAGGAGGTCGGCGAGCTTGCCCGAGCCGGACTGGCCGAGCAGATAGGCCAGAGGCGCACCGAGCAGGATCAGGGCCGTGGCGCGCCCGGGTGCCGTGGCCACCTTGACCTCACGACGGATCTCCGATTGGGCGAGGGCCAATGCGCCGATCTCATCGAACAGTGCCGCCGTGTCACTCCCCGTTCGCGCCGCGCTGAGCAGGGTCAGCCTCAGCTCCTCACCGATCTGAGGGAACCCTGCAGCGACGTAACCGGCCAGGTGCTCCAGGGTCTGGTCCGATGCCACCGCCAGCCCGCCAACCGAGACCGCGGCGCCCATCACCGCATGACGCAGGGTGGCGCCTGCTCGGAGCTCGGACGCCACTGCCTCACAGAACAGCGCCGGACGCATGTCCTGGGCCGGACGGCTCCGCCAGGCCAGCAATGCGATCGCTGCGGCGACCACGACGGGCGCATAGGCGACGGCGGCGAGAATCGCCACGCGTCGCAGATCGACATCGAGGAAGACCGCGATTGCGAGGAGCAGGGGGATCACGCCGCAGCCTTCAGGTCCGGGGCGTCGGCGACAGCGACGATCTTGCGCTCGGCACCCACCCGCTCGATCTGAACCACCATGTCGACGGCGGTGCGCAACTGCCTCCCCACCGCGGCCTCGGAGGTGTCCCCAGCGCTCAACGCCAGGGTCTCCAGTCGGAGGAGGGACTCCTCGGGGGAGTTGGCGTGCACCGTGGTCAGGGAGCCGCGATGACCGGTGTTGAGTGCCGAGATCAGATCGAGTGCCTCCGGCCCGCGCACCTCCCCGACGATGATCCGGTCGGGACGGAGGCGGAGGGCCGAGCGGAGGAGCGAGCGGACCGTGATGGCACCGGCGCCCTCGGCGTTCGCCGGTCGGGCCTCGAGCCGGACCACATGGCCGGGAAGAGCGAGCTCGGCGGCCTCCTCGATGGTCACCACCCGCTCCGTCGGGTCGATGACACCGGCGAGCAGGTTGAGGAGCGTGGTCTTGCCTGCGCCCGTGCCGCCCGAAACCACGATGGTCTTCCGCATCGTCACCGCCTGGACCAGACGCCCTACCTGGGCCTCGGTTGCAGTGCCGGCGCGTATCAGGTCGTCGAGGGCTCCGACCCTCTGGGTGAATCGCCTTATCGCGATCAGCGGGTGGTCGACCGAGGCCGGCGGCAGCACCGCGTGGAGACGAGAGCCATCGGGGAGCCGGGCATCGACCATCGGAGATGCCCGGTCGAGGCGCAGCCCGAGCGGTGCGATCACCCGCTCCACCGTCGCCACCATGTCCTCGTCGGAGATGAAGCCGACAGGGACCCTTTGCAGACCTTGGCCCCGGTCCACCCAAACCTCCTGATGACCGTTCACCAGGACGTCGCTCACGTCGGGATCCTCGAAGAGTGCCTGGATCGGGCCCAGGCCCACGACGCGGTCCACGACCGCATCCACCGCATCGCGCTCCAGCCATGGCGCCTCGAGGTCGAGCATCCGGCGGGCCTCCCACGCCAGGTCGGCACGCTCGAACTCGGTCTCCCCAAGGGCGATCGCCCTGCTGAGACGTTCGATCACGCCCATGGCATCTCCCAAACCGGGCCCCATGCCGACACCCAACGACTTCGTCGCGGCAGATGCCCGGAGAGAATGCGACGCAGCGCTCCGGGTCGGAGCCGGGGCAACACCGGGCCAGGGCCCGGTGGCGTCGCTCCTGTCCCCACGGGCTGCCATACGCCGCTGGCCCCGACCGGGATCGGAGCCAGCCGGCCCGGGAACAATGGGATCACCGGCACCACCGGGAACTCCCAGCCGTCGTCGTCGACTCTGAGCACGATCGCCGGCCAGCGTGTCGACAGCCGCCCGACGAGCTCGACCGCCTCCCCCCGCTCGACGCCGCCGCCGGCGAGGAGGGCGACACCGGATCGTCCCGGGCTCAGCTCGGCCAAGGTCGGCCCGTCGGTCTGGAATCCACGCATGCTCCGGCTGGTCGGACTCGCCCCCTGAGCGCAGAGATCGATGACGAGCCCGGTTCCGGCCGCGGCTGCAAGACCGATGGGCGCCACCACCGACAGGATGAGATCGGGCGAGCGCACGCCCAGCACCAGGTGTCTCCCCTTCCCTGTCATGTCGTCGAACGTAAGGGGCGGGTCGGCCGCAGACAAGACCCTCGTAGGGACCGCGGTTAACTTGATCGGGGTGACTGCGGCGGCCTTCTTCGACCTCGACAAGACGATCATCGCCAAGTCTTCGACCCTCGCCTTCACCCGGCCCATGTTCCGGGCCGGCTTGCTCAGCGGGGCGACGCTGGCCAAGGCGGGGATCGCTCAGGCCTACTACCAGGCCTTCGGCGCCGACCACGACCAGTTGGAGCGGGTCAAGGAGGAGTTGGCGACGCTGACCAAAGGATGGTCGAAAGAGGAGATCGAGGCGGTGGTGACCGAGACCGTGGACGAGGTCGTCACCCCCCTGGTCTACGCCGAGGCCTTGGCGATCATGGCCGAGCACCGAGGGGAGGGACGCCGTGTCGTGGTCATTTCGGCCAGCCCCGAGGAGATCGTGCGCCCCCTGTGCCGTCATCTCGGCATCGACGACGTGATCGCCACCCGGGCCGCGGTCGACGAGGAGGGCCGCTACACGGGGGAGCTCGAGCTGTATGCCTATGGCCCGGGCAAGGCAGGGGCCATCCGGGAGTTGGCAGAGGCCGAGGGCATCGATCTGGAGGCGAGCTACGCCTACAGCGACTCGATCACCGATCTGCCCATGCTCGACATCGTGGGCCACCCAGTCGTGGTCAATCCCGACTCGCAACTCGCCGCCGTCGCCGCCGAGAGGGGCTGGGAGGTGCGCCGGTTCGAGAGAGCGATCACGATGCGGGATCGGTTGCCCGCCATCGCCGCCTCCGGTGCGGTGGCTACCGGCATCGCCGCCATCCTCGCCTACTGGGCGCTCAAGGGACGGAAGTCATCGGGCTGACCTCCCAGGCGAAGCCGGCCGCTCGCACCGCCTCCAGAAGATCCACCGTGCTCAGCGTCTCCCCGTCGAGACGGTCGAGGACCTGCCGATGGAGGACCATCCCCTCCACCATCCAGGCCTCCCGGCGGTCGACCGAGGCGACCACCCGATCGCCCACCACCCGTTTGACCGCATCGGTCACTTCGGATACGAGAAGAATCGCCGGACCGGCGCCCGGCAGAGGGATTTCGAGGACCGTCCCGTGATTGTCGAAGGCGACACGGTCCCCGGTCATGGCCGCGGCCACGGTGCGAAGCGAGATCACCGGCCCAAAGTACTCTCGCCTCGATGTCGTCACGGGCGATGATCGTCGTGGCAGGTGGCTCCAGCACCCGGTTCGGCGGCGACAAGCTGATGGCCGAAGTGGCGGGAAAGCCGCTGATCACCCACACAATCGAGACTGTCGCCGAGACAGTGGACGTGTGCGTCGTCGCCTGCCGGCATGAGCTGGTGGACGAGATGGCCCGGCTCCACCCCGGAGTGGTCGTCACTCCCGGCGGCGACACGAGGACAGCGAGCGAGCTAGCCGGGCTGAGGGCGCTGGAGACCGAGTCCGACCTGATCGGGATCCATGACGCCGCCCGGCCGGCGGTATCGCTCGAACTGGTGCACCGGCTGTTCGAGATGGCCGAGGCTCACGGCGGCGCCGTCCCCGTGCTGGCCCCGGACGGTCCGCTCCTCGACAGGCGTTCCGGTCGGCCATTGGAAGAGCTGCGGTTCGCCCAGACTCCCCAGGTGTTCCGGGGACCGGATTTGCGAGATGCCTATGCCCGGGCGATCGATGCTCGGTTCGTCGGCCACGACACCGTGGAGGTGATGCATCGGTTCGGCCACCTGGAGATCGTCGCCGTGCCCGGGGACGCCGGGAACGTCAAAGTGACCTACCCCGCCGACCTGGAACGGGTCAGGAGGGCGCTCTCAGATCCTTCTGGTATCTGACCTCGTTGACCTGGGTGCCCCCGATGTCCTCGATCTTGATCGGGCCTCCCTGAGACCATCCCTGGCGTTCGTAGAAGTCACGGGCGCGGCGGTTCTCCTCGAGGACCCAGAGCAATGCCCGATCGAATCCGGAGGCGACCAGGCTCGACTCGCCGGCGACCATCAACTCCCGGCCCAACCCCGTGCCCCAGTGGTCGGGGTGGACGTAGATGGCGAAGATCTCGCCCCAACCGGCGTCGGAGGAAGCCCCGGCGTTGCAGAACCCGACGATCATCCCCTCCCTCTCGGAGACGCTGACCCGAGCCCCTCTGCCCAGATATCCCGCCCACCAGGCCTCTCTCGACCCGAAGTCCATCGAGTCGAGGAAGTCATCACCGAGGATTCCCCGGTAGGCGCGCTGCCAGGCGACGACATGCACTTCGGCGAGCCCGGCCGCGTCGGCGGGTGTGGCCCAGCGAATCGAGTCAGGGGGCATCGTCTTCGGCCACGGCGACCTCCTCGGCCTCGACGACCTCCGTATCCTCCTCGGGCTCGGTCTCGTCGTCCCTCTCCTCGCGGCCGCCCAGCACCCAGAAGGCGAGAACCGACAGGGAGGCGGCGCCGAGCGCGATCGCCAGCCAGAGGAACCGGCTCGACTCCGTGCTCAGCCCCTCCTCCTCGTCGTCCGTTGTCGCGCTCGGCTCGGGGCCGAGGTCGGCACCCATGTCCGACAGGGTTACCGGGTCGGAGACCGACGCATCCTCTCCCAACGACTCGAAGACGACGACGTAGTTCTTCGGCTCCAGCTCGGTGGTGATCCCGAACACCCCTTCGCCCCGGTCCAGCAGGGCAAGCACCTGGTCCGGCTCGTTGTCGAACGTGAGATGCGCCACGACCGAATCGGCGCTCCCGATCACCTCCACCTCGATCTCGATCACCATGACGTCGCCGTCGTTGGACTGCACGGTTGCCGTAGCGGCGCCGAACGCCCCGCCAATCACCACTGACCCGATCAGTGCGATCGATGCGATCATTGCTTCCACTCCCCTCTCTCGATGAGCACCTCTTTGAGCAGATCGGGCCGGTCGGTGATCACACCGTCGACACCGAAGTCGAGAAGACGTCGCATCTCTTCCGGCTGGTTCACGGTCCAGGCATGAACCTGCAGACCTGCGGCGTGCGCCGCCGCCACCAGCTTCTCGTCGATGACCCGCACCCCGCGCATGCGCACCGGGAGCTGAAGGGCCGCGGCCTCGCCCTGGACACCCCGTCCCACCCGGGAGGCGAGAACCCAGAGCCGGGACGAGGTCGACCCGGTCGAGGTGGCGACGCGGCGGTCGCTCAGGTGGCGGAACTCGTCGAGCCTGGCGTCGGAGAAGGAGCCGACGATCACCCTGTCGTGGGCGCCGAGATCGTCGATGATCGCCACCAGCGGGCCGACCACGGCATCGCACTTGAGATCGGCCACCACCGAGACGTCCGGATAGGTGGCGAGCAGCCAGTCCAACGTGGGGATTCGAGAGCCCCCACTCCTGTAGGGGAAGCCCTCCGGGGTGACGTGGCGAAACCCGGGATCGAGCTCCTGGAGCTGGGTCAATGTCAGCTCCTCGACCAGACCCGATCCGTTGGTGGTCCTGTCGACGGTCGGGTCGTGGAGGCAGACGACGGCGCCGTCGGCGGTGAGGTGGAGGTCAGTCTCGAAATGGCGATATCCCAGGTCGTAGACGCCCTGGAAGGAGGTGTCGGTGTTCTCGGGCCAAAGCACCCGACTTCCCCGGTGGGCAATGGCCACCGGAGGACGCCATCTCTCCGGGTCGAGGATCATCCGTTCCAAAGTTAGGCCTCGGGCGGACCCAATCGGGCAAAACGAAACGGCGGGTCGTCACGACCCGCCGTCCGATTCGTTCTCTGTCGGGGGTTACTCAGCCACCCGGTCCTTCAGGCCCTTCGAGGCGCTGAAATGGGCATATTTCCTGGCCGGGATGGTGATTGTGGCCCCGGTGGCGGGGTTCCGCCCCTGACGGGCCGACCTGCTCTTCACCGAGAAGTTGCCGAAGCCGGTGATGTTGACCTTCCCGCCTGCGTCCAGTTCGACCGCGATGATCCCCTCACCGGACTTGGTGGAGAAGATGTGGTCGATGATTTCCGCGGCCTGGGCCTTCGAGATGTCCGCCTTCCTGGCGAGCTTGTCCGCCATCTCGGATTTGTTCACGACGCCTCCTTGTGGGTCGATGGTTCGCGGCTTGTGCTGCGACAATGCGCAAACGTTAGGTGATTACCCAATCGCTATCGGTGTTTTCCGGCGGTAACGATTCGCGAGGTCGAGGAGGAGTCATGAGCGTCCGCTACGAGGTCGACGAGGACGTCGCCGTCATCACCCTCGACCGTCCCGATCGATTCAACGCGATCGACGCCGAGCTGTCCCGGTCGCTGGTGGACGCCCTCGACCGCGCCGGCACCGAGAGCCGGGCCGCCGTGCTCACCGGAGCGGGCAAAGCCTTCTGCTCCGGGGCCGACCTCACCGGGTTCGCCGACGAGTACGAGGGCGGCGACGGGCCCGACCTTGCGCGTCATCTCGACGAGGAGTTCCACCCCGTGGTGCATGCCGTCGCCGACTGTGCCGTCCCTGTGGTTGCCGCGGTGAACGGTGTCGCCGCCGGGGCCGGCATGGGGCTGGCCCTCGGTTGCGACATCCGGGTGATGGCGGAGTCGGCCTATCTCACCTCGGCCTTCACCGCGATCGGCCTGGTCCCGGACTCGGGGTCGACCTGGCTGCTCCCCCACCACCTGGGCATCTCCACCGCACTGGAGATGGCCCTGACCAACCGTCGAATGGCCGCCGAGGAGGCGTTGCGACGCGGTCTCTGCGTTGCCGTGGTGCCTGAGGACGAGCTCGCGGCCAGGGCCGTCGAGATCGCCGCCACCCTCGCCGATCTTCCCATCGACGCCCTGGTGACCACCCGCCGTCTCATCCGCGACTCACAGACCCTGGGCTTCACCGATGGCCTGGAGGCCGAGAAGCGAGAGCAGGGCCGGCTCGGCAGGACCCCCGAGCACAGGGAAGGGGTCAACGCTTTCCTGGAGAAGCGCAAGCCCGACTACCGCCGAGCCCGCTTCCCAACTTGAGGGCTCCCTCAGGCTTCGGGGCCCTCGACGTTGACGACCACGTCCCCCTCACCCACCCTGAAGAGGATCAGCGTGCCCGGCTGTGACGACGAGTTGACCTCACGGTGGATCAGCCCCGGGGGCACGTGTACGAAGTCCCCGGGCCTCGCCTCGACCGATTGGTCACCGCCGGGGCCGAACTCCATCCGGATGCTCCCCGACTCGACGAAGAAGTAGGTCTCGTGGGTGCCGTGATGGTGCCATCCCGACGGCTTGGCCGGCTCTGTCCGCACGTATCCGACCCAGAGCCCCGGCACGTCGGCGACGGTCTCCCTCACCATCCCGCTCGTCGCGTCCACGGCCGACACCACCCGCTGCGAAGGTGTGATCACGATGACCTCGGACATCTCGGCTCCCATGCTGGTGCGCTCCGGCTGAAGCGCCCCGACTGCCGACGTTGGCTCCCCCACTCTAGGGAACGCCGTCAGGGTCGGATCAGGTAGATCTCCAGGGCGACCTTCCCGCCGGCGCCATGACCGAAGGCCACTGCCACCTCGTCGTTGAGCCAGGCCAGGTCTTCGTTGCCGGTCTCGAAGACGATCAGCTCCTTGGGATCCGCGGAACGATCCTCGTTGGCGATGGAGATGCCGGCGCCCCGATAGGACACTGCCTCTCGCTTCTCCCCGATGGTGGCGTGGATGTCGAGGACCATGTTCCCGTCCTCACGCACCGTGACGTAGTCGACGCCCCTGACCGGTCGCTCGCCGGCCCAGTGATCGCTGGTGGCGACACCCTCGAACGGGAAGTCGATCCGCATCCCGGCCGGTGACTTCCCGATGACATTCATCCCGAGGTCGGCCTCGACGGTGCAGAACTTCTCCAGTGACGGCATGCCTACTCCTGTGGGGTCTGGTCGCGTCAAGCTAGCCGTGACCGGGCGAGGAGATCCCTGACCTCGTCGTCGTCTGTCTGACCGAAGTCGCGATACCACGAGCCGACCGCCCCGAACCGGGCCGGCCGATGCATAGTGACCACCCGGTCGGCGCGTCGCTCGAGACCGCCGAGCGGCCCCTGAGGAGCCACCGGCACCGCCACCCAGATGTCGCCGGCGCCCTTTCGCTCCAAGACCGAGACCGCGGCCAACGCCGTCGAGCCCGTGGCGAGGCCGTCATCGACGATCACAGCCGTCTTCCCCTCGGCGGGGACGGCGGGGGCGGCCGAGCGATACGAGGCGACTCTGCGGTCGAGCTCCCGTCGCTCCCTCTCCACGACAGCGGCGAAGTCCTCCTCGTCGATACCGGCTTCGGTCAGGACCTCGGAGTTGCGGACGAGCGTGCCACCCTCGCCGAGGGCGCCCATCGCCAGCTCGGGCTGGTAGGGCACCCCGATCTTCCGCACCACGAGCACGTCCAACGGGCATTCCAGGACCCTGGACACCTCGAAGCCGACGGGTACGCCGCCCCGGGGCAGGGCATAGACCACTGGGTCATGTGGGTCGAGCTCACGCACCACCTCACCGAGCATCCTCCCGGCGGCTCGGCGATCGTCGAATCTCATGCGTAGCGGCTGACGTACCGCTCCAACCAGGGCATCACCTGGTCTATGTAGTCGGCCGCCTCTCCCATGCGGAGGGTGCGCCCTGCGTAGTTCATCAGCATGATCTGACGGGCGGCATGGAACCCGTCGAGCTGGCGATCGTCCTGGAGTGGCCAGGCTGCGATCGCCTCGTAGCCGCGACGGAAGGCGCTGCGAATCTCATTTCGGATCTCACTGTTGCGCGACGAGTACAAGCAGATGGAGATGTCCTGGGAGGGGAGGGCGTACATCACGTCTTCGAAGTCGAACGCATAGAGACGGCTGCCCGCCATGTGCACGTTCCACTCGTGGAGGTCGCCGTGGACCAAATGCGGGGCGTCGGCGTCGTAGGACTCGGCGATGACCGTCTCGGCCAGCGCCGTCGCCTTCCGTATCGTCGTCACCCGCGCCGTGTCGAAGAGGTGGCTGTAGAGAGGGTTCTCGATGATCACCGGGCCCAGGTCCTCCTGGTAGTAGAAGACCCGGTCCCACGTCCGCAACTCGGCGGCGGGTGGCGGCGTCCAATCCCGACCATGCACCTGCAGCGATGCACACATCTGGCCGAGCAGCCGGTAGGCGAACGGACCCGAGCCGGAGCCCATGGGCTGACCGGGGATCCACGAGAAGAGGACGCAGGAGCGCTCCTTGTCGATCTGCGAGTCGTACTCGTCGACGATCAGCGCGCCACCGGCCGTGCGGATGGGGCGGGCCACGTCGAGATCGGTGTCCCGGGCGAGGGCGTCGAGCCAGGAGACCTCTACCTCGATGTTCGAGCGGGAGTTGGCGTGGGGCGTGCCCACTCGCAGCACCATTTGGTGCCCGTTCTCCGCCACCACCCGGAACATGACGTTGGAGTGGGTGGCGAGATGGCGAACCTCTCTGGCGAGGAACGGATAACGGCGCAGCACCCGCTCCGCAAGGGGGAGCAGTCGCGTTGCCTCGGCTTGTATGCGCGATGGGTCCATGTCAGGTGGGGGCCCCCTCAGCCCACATCGTGATTCTCGTCGGATTCGCCCCGATCTGAAGTGCAAGGGACCAGGGCTTGCGACCCAAATCGGAGGTCGCGGGTCGGGCTCAGACCGGGTCGCCGACCCGGAGCAGGGCGTGGTCGAGGGCCGAGAGGAACCGGCGATTGCCCTCGTCGTCGCCCACCGTCACCCGGACCCAGCCACCGGACATCTTCCGGATCAGGACACCTTCGGCGGTCATGTCGGCCAGAACCTGCTCGGCCCGGTCCCCGAGGTCGAAGAGCAGGAAGTTGGTGTGACTCTCCGGGTGGCGCAGTCCCCGCTCCGAGAGGGCGCCGGAGAGGTGGTGCCGGCGAGCCGCGTTGTCGGCCCGGCGGCGCTCCAGCTCCTCGGGCTGTCCCAGCGACGCCTGCGCCGCAACCTGGGCGACCAGGTTGACGGTCAGCGGCGCCTGGACCTTGCGCAGCTCGGCGAGCACGTCGGGGCGGGCGACGGCATATCCGATCCGGTGCGCCGCCAGCGAGTAGATCTTGGAGAAGGTGCGCAGAACCACGACGTTGGGACGTTCGATCGCCACAGGGATGGCGGTGCGATAGGAAGGGTCGATCACGAACTCGTGGTACGCCTCATCCACCACCACGAGGACGTCCTCGGGGACCGAGTCGATGAAGGCCTCGATCTCCTCGGCCGGCTTGATGGTCCCTGACGGGTTGTTCGGGTTGCAGACCACCACCACCGAGGTCTGGTCGTCGATCGCCTCGCGCATCGCCATGAGGTCGAGACAGTGGCTCTCGTCGAGGGGCACTTCCCGAAATGTGCTGCCGGCCCAGATGGCGGCGAAGCGATACATGACGAATCCGGGCCACCCGTAAACGATGTTGGACCCGGGACCGCCCAGCGCCGAGGCGATGTCGCCGAGCAGGGCGACGCTTCCGGCGCCGAACATCAGGTTGGGGAACTCGACTCCCAATTCGTCGGCCAGGGCATGGCCGAGCCGCCAGCAGTCGTTGTCGGGATACCTATTCGAGCCGGTGAGTGCGGCCGACGCCGCCTCCACCACTCCCGGGAATGGCCCCTCGGGGGCCTCGTTCGCGGTGAGCTGGACGATCGCCAGTGGGTCGAGGCCGTGCTCACGGGCCACGTCCTCGATCTGACGCCCGACCCGGTATGGCTGTAGGGCTGCGATCTCGGAGCGGAATCGGAGCACGGCTTGAACATAGCCTGACATCCTGATCGGCGAGTTGTGCCAGACTCGGCCGATGGGCACGTTCGAGACATTGCGGGTCATCGACGACCAGGGCGACCTGGTCGGCGAGGATCCGGGCCTCGATCCCGAGATCTACCAGGTCATGTATCGCAACATGGTGCTGGCGCGGACCCTGGACCGGCGCATGCTCGCCCTGCAGCGTCAGGGCCGGATCGGGACCTACGCCATGCTGGAAGGACAGGAGGCCGTCCAGGTCGGGTCGGCCCTGGCGCTGGAACCGCACGACTTCGTGTTTCCCAGTTACAGGGAGCACGGTGTCCAGGTGACGAGGGGCCTCCCGATGGAGGTCCTTCTCGCGTATTGGAAGGGTCTGCCCAACGCGGCCTGGGACATAGAGAAGTACCGCACCGGCATCGTGACCGTCCCGATCGCCAGCCAGGTCCCCCATGCGGTGGGGTATTCCTACATGACCAAGCTTCGGGGCGAGGACGTCGTCACTGTCGCCTACTTCGGGGACGGAGCCACATCGGAGGGCGATTTCCATGCCGGGTTGAACTTCGCCGGGGTCTGGAAGACACCGACCGTGTTCCTCTGCGCCAACAACCTCTACGCGATCTCGGTCCCCTACGAGAAGCAGACCGCCTCGGAGACGATCGCCCAGAAGGCGGAGGCATATGGGTTCGAAGGGCTCCGAGTCGACGGGATGGACCCGATAGCGGTCTATCTGGCGACCAGGCTGGCGGTCAGTCGGGCCCGCGCCGGCAACGGGCCCACCCTGATCGAGGCCCTCACCTACCGATACGGCGCTCATGCGACCGCCGACGACCCGAGTCTCTACCGCAGCAACGACGAGGTCGAGGAGTGGAGGGCGAAGGACCCGATCGACCGGCTCCGACGCTTCCTCGAGCATCGTGGCGAGTGGGACGAGTGGATCGGGGAGAAGGTGGAGATGGAGATCACCGAAGCCGTCGACGCCGCGGTGACCGCTCTCGAGGCGGAGGCTCTCCCCGGACGCGCCGACGCCATCCGCCACGGCTTCGCCCGCATCCCCGGTCACGTGGTGGAACAGCTCCACGCCATGCAGCGCGCTCACGGAGAGGAGGAAACCCGGTTCGACGAGGACGAGCTCTGGCGGGTCGGCCACGACGAGATCCCCGATGGCCCCACCGAGTCCATGACGATGGCCGCCGCGATCAACGCCGCCCTGGACGAGGCGATGGCGCTCGACGAGGGAGTGGTCGTGCTCGGGGAGGATGTCGGGCTGGCCGGGGGTGTATTCAGGATCACCGAGGGCTTGCAACGCAAGTACGGCGAGCATCGGGTGGTCGACACCCCGCTCAACGAGTCGGGGATCGTGGGCACCGCAGTGGGCATGGCCCTTGCAGGGGGCCGGCCCGTCGCCGAGATCCAGTTCGACGGTTTCGTCTACCCGGCCTTCGACCAGATCGTCAGCCATCTGGGGCGATTCCGCTTCCGCACCCGGGGCCTTTCTTCGATGCCGGTCGTCGTCCGGTTTCCCAACGGGGCAGGCATCGGCGCCCACGAGCACCATTGCGACTCACCCGAGGCCTACTTCGTCCACGCTCCCGGGCTGGTGGTGGTCTGCCCATCCACGCCGCTCGACGCCAAGGGACTCCTGGCCTCCGCCCTCCAGGGAGACGATCCGGTGATCTTCCTCGAGCCCAAGGTCCTCTATCGGGCGGGTCGCGACGACGTCCCCTCCGGTCATTACACAATCCCCATCGGGCGGGCTCGGGTTCGCCGCGCCGGAGACGACCTGACCCTCGTCACCTACGGCGGCATGGTCCCGATCGCCCTGGAGGCCGCGGAGCGCTCCGATCACTCGGTGGAGGTGATCGACCTGCGCACGCTGTTCCCGTGGGATCATGAGACGGTCCTCGAATCGGTGCGCCGGACCGGTCGTCTCCTATTGGCCCAGGAGCCGCAGGGCAGCGCCGGCGTCGCCGCCGATGTGGCCGCCGTGGTCGCCGAGAAGGCCCTATACGACCTGCAGGCTCCGATCGTCAGGGTCACCGGCTTCGACGTTCCCTGGCCCCAGTTCGCCATCGAGCAACACGCCCTCGTCGACGTCGACCGGATCGCTGCCGGCATCGCCCAAGTGATGATGGGCTGAGAACGCCCCTCGTTCGGAGCACACCCCTTGGGATCCATGCGCAAGTTCGTCAGAGCATCTAACTTGTCGTCCTCGTGAGCCATCTGAGGCCGGAAGACCGAAGGAACCGCCACACCCGCGCCCTGTGCAAGAAGGGACGTCACTTCTATGGCGAGGCTCGGACCATCGGTGGCGGGATCAGACGCCAGGTCTGCGAGACGTGCGGCGACGTCACCATCGACCTCACCGGGGCCGAGCCACTCAACGAAACGACCACCCGACTCGCCGAGGCGACCGGATCACTCACACTGGACTCATAGGCCGCCCGGCCGGGCCCCTAACCTGCCCGCCGTGACTCGGGTCATCCAGGCCGCGGGCGGTCTCGTCTTCCGCGAGTCCTCCAAGGGGAAGCTGAAGATCCTGGTGGCGCATCGGCCGCGCTACGACGACTGGGCCCTCCCCAAGGGGAAGTCCGACGATGGGGAGACAGCGGAGGAGACCGCGGTTCGGGAGGTCCTGGAGGAGACCGGCTATCACTGTCGTGTGGTGGCGCCGCTCGGGGTCACCCGTTACCGGGTCGACGGCGGGGTCAAGGAGGTGGCATGGTTCGCGATGAGACCGTTGCCTGACAGCCCCGGGTTCCGGGCGAACAAAGAGGTGGATGAGATCCGCTGGCTGACCCGCAAACAGGCGATGGGGGTGTTCGACTACGAGAACGACCGAAACCTGGTCTCTGAATCGGGTCTGAAGAAGCTGGCCCGCACCGGCAATATCTTCCTCCTCCGGCATGCGACCGCGGGAGACCGCGCCCGGTTCGATGGCGTGGACTCCGACCGACCCCTGACCAAGAAGGGGCGCCGCCAGGCGGAGTCGATAGCGAAGTCGCTGGCCGCGAGAGGGATCGAGCGCATCTACACCAGCCCCTACACACGATGTGTGGAGTCGGTGAAGCCGCTTGCGAAGCTCACCGGCGCCAAGATCCGCCGACGCGACGCACTCGCCGAGGGACCCGACGTCGACGCCGCCTACGCCCTCATCGACGAGTCGGTCGGATACAACACCGTGCTCTGCAGCCACGGGGACGTCATCCCGGCGGTGATCAATCGGATGATGTGGGCCGGGCTGACCCTCGAGTCGCGCTTCTATTGCTCCAAGGGCTCGATCTGGGAGGTCGACCTGGTGGCGGGTCGCTTCACGACCGCCCGCTATGTCCCTCCGCCGAAGCTCAGCTCTTAGGGGAGATCAGGCCGGCTGATCGAAGTCGTGGCCCCACTCTGCGGGTAAGCGACCTGTTCGCCGGCATGGTTCCAGGTGGTGATGGAGACCACCTCCACCTGGATCTCCATGATCCCGGTGACGTTGCCCTTGTTGACCTTCAGCGTGTTGTCGTCGTGGGTGAAGGTGGCTACACCGCCCGCAGGCACCTGGAATCCCTCGACGGTCGTGGTCTTCTTCTTCCCCTTGTGGTCGATGGTTGTGACCTTGAGGGTGAGGATCTGGTCGGAAGACCAGTCGTTGCCGAAGTCCACCGAGGCGGCCCAAGTGCCGTTGCCCCCGTTCTTGGTTGCCGTCCATACGGAGATCTCCGACCCGGACGAGGTGGGGACGGCAGTGTCGCCACCCTCCTCGGGGACTGTGGTGGTGGTCGTCGTCGGGGCGGTGGTGGTCGTCGCCGCCGGGGCGGTGGTGGTCGTGGTCGTCGCCGGCGTCGTCGTGCTGGTCGTCGTCGGGGACGCCCCGCCGTCGCCGGGGACGGATTCGTCGCCAGGGGTCGTCACGACCTCGCCGCCGCCTCCGCTCGAATCGAACGCGGCGGTGACGTCATCGAAGCTCTCCTCCGTGTTGTCACCGAGGAGCGTCACGGCGGAGAAGGAGAGGAGCGAGACGAGGGCGGTGATGAGCCCGTACTCGACCATGGCCGCTCCTCGCTCGCCATGTGACCTCGTGAGGATGTTCATGAAGCCTGGATCGTCACGGTCGACGAATCACCGAATAGAGCGAGAGACCCCCGTCGCTAGGCCTAGTTCGATCGACTCACCTGTCGTTCGGATGTCTCTCTCCCGGGGATAGGCTCGGTGGGCGAGATCCGCCCAGAGAGGAAGCATGGAGCTGACCGCCACGATGATGCTGACCGTGGACGGCGTATACCAGGGTCCCGGTGCCCCCGAGGAGGATCGACGAGGGGGGTTCGAGCGAGGGGGCTGGGTTGCGCCTCATTTCGACGAAGAGGCAGGGCGCTTCGTGAACGAGGTGTTCGAGCGAGCCGACGCCCTGCTCCTCGGCCGCCGGACCTGGGAGATCTTCGAGGCCTACTGGCCGCATCACGACGAGGGCGACCCAGTCTCCCACGGGATCAACATCCTGCCCAAATACGTGCCCTCGACCACGCTGAAGGACCCGACGTGGCAGAACACACACGTCATCGCGGGCGACGTCGAGACCGCGATCCGCGACCTCAAGGCCGAGCCCGGGGGTGAGCTCCAGGTCCATGGCAGCGGTGCCCTGCTCCGTTGGCTCCTCGAGCGCGACCTCGTCGACGAGCTCAATCTGGAGATCCACCCGGTGATCGTGGGTGATGGGCTGCGGCTCTTCCCCGAACACGGTCAGACCCACGACCTGACCCTGGTCGAATCTCGGACCACGCCGTCCGGGGTGACGCTGCAGACCTATCGACCCGCGGGTCGGGCGACCTTCGGGACCGTCGGCTGACGGCCGGCTGGCTCAGACGCTCTTCGTGCCGGACGCCCAGTCGGCATACAAACCGGCGTAGACGCCGTCGCACACGACCAGATCGCGGTGATGCCCACGCTCGACCAGCTCACCGCGGTCGAAGACGAGGACCTCGTCCGCACCTTCGGCGGTGGACAGCCTGTGGGCGATGGTCACCGATGTGCGATGCTCGGTCAGCTTGTCGATCGCATGACGGAGGGCGACGTCCAGGGCCGGGTCGACTGCCGAGGTCGCCTCGTCGAGCACGAGCAGGTCCGGTGTCGCGATCCACGCCCTGACCAGGGCCACGAGCTGGCGCTCACCCGCGGAGAGATTTCCGCCACGTTCCCCGGCCCTGGTCTCCAGGCCCTCGGGAAGGCCCTGTACCCACTCGCCCAGCCCCAGCTCGTGGAAGGCGGTCCACACCTCGGCGTCACCGGCCTGGGGCCGGCCATAGCGCACGTTGTTGACGATGGTGTCGTCGAAGAGGAAACCCTCCTGAGGCACGAATCCCACCCGAGCCCGCAGCTCGGCGAGACGGATCCGGTGGGCGGGCACGCCGCCGATGTCGACCGTCCCCGATGTCGGGTCCATGAGGCGTACCAGCAGCTTGGCAAAGGTCGTCTTGCCCGACCCGGTCTCTCCGACCACGGCGATCCGTGACCCCACCGGGATGTCCACGGTCACGTCACGGAGCACCTCGACCCCGTCGGGGTAGGAGTAGTGGACATGCTCGAAGCGGGCCCCGAGACCCCCGGCAGGCAAGGGCAGCGCGTCGGCCGGGTCGGCGAGGTCGACTTCTCCGTCGAGCACACTCACCACCCGCCGCAGCCCGGACGCCGCCGACTGGGCGAATTCGAGCGTCTCCACCAGGATCTCCAAGGGCTCGATGAGGAGATTGGTGAGCAGCAGGAACGCCACCAGCGTCCCTGCCGACGTGCCCAGCCTGACACCGATGAGGACACCGGTGACGACCAGCGTCGCGGTGAGCAGGCCGGCGAAGACCTCCGCCGTCGAGAAGAGGATGTTGCCGAACCGGGCGGTGCGGAACTCGACCCGGAAGCGGCTCTCCAACGCCACCGCCACCTTGGCCTTGGTGACCTCCTCGGTCCCGTATGCCCTGACGATGGGGATGGCGGTGATCGACTCGCTGAGCACCCCCAGGGAGGCGCCCACCTCCTCACGGACCGCGTCGTAGTTGCGGGCGAGGATCCTCTGGAACCACCGCATCATCGTCAGGTAGACGAGGACCCCGGTCACGGCGATCAGGGCGAGACGCCACTCGTAGAACACCATGACGGTGGTGGCGAGAAGCACCTGGCTGGAAGCGATGATCATCCCGACCCCGCCCCACTCCATGAACTCCTGGAGTGTGGTGATGTCCGAAGTGACCCGGGACAACAGATTCCCCCGGCGTTCGGACTGCACGTGCAGCACCGACTGGTTCATGATGTGGGTGAAGGTCTTGGTTCGCAGATCGGAGAGACCGGTCGACGACGACCCCACCAGACGGAGCAGGGCCATCCTCCCCACGAGCACCCCGGCAGCGAGGGCGGCGAGGGCCAGCCCCGCCAAACGAACCACCTCGGCGAAGTCGACTCCCTCGGTGTCCAGGATCGCCCCGTCGAGGATCTGTTGGAGGACGATCGGGGTGATCACCGTGATCGCCTGGCCGACCATGGCCAGGATCAGTGTGGCGACGAGCCCTTTTCGCAGCGAAGGCGCCTCGACGAAGGCGCGGCGGATCAACCCGACGGTGCCGGTGGCGGTGAGGCTCTCCTCACTCACGACGCTCATGACGCCTCCCTCAGCCGCTTCGCCTCTTCCTCGTATGCCCTGACCAGCCGGGCGTAGCCGGGCAGGCTCTCGATCAGGTCGTCGTGGGTGCCGTGTCCGAGGATCCGCTTCTGGTCGACGAAGACCACCTCGTCGGCGAGGCGTATCGAGGATGGGCGGTAGGCGACCACCACGACCGTGGAGGGCAGCTCCGCGCTCTTCAGCGAGCGCAGGATCTCCGCCTCCACGGAAGGGTCGACCGCCGAAGTCGCATCGTCGAGGATCAGCAGCCGCGGCTTGCGGATCAGGGCCCGGGCGAGGGCGAGTCGTTGCCGCTGTCCCCCGGAGAGCGTGGTCCCTCGCTCTCCCAGCTCGGTGTCCATCCCCTCGGGGAGCTCGAAGACGAACTCGTCCGCGTTCGCCAGTCGCAGGGCCCTGTGCACCTCTTCGTCGTCATAACGGTCACCGAGGGTGACGTTCTCCCGGACGGGGGCATCGAAGAGGAATGCGTTCTGGGAGACGTAGGCGACCTCCTTGGGCAGCTCCGACGGGGCGAAGTGACGCAGGTCGCGTCCCTCGAGGTGGATCGACCCGGTGTCCGGATCCCAGAGTCGTGCCAGGAGCAGGCCGAGGGTCGACTTGCCCGAGGCGGTCGGCCCCACCACGGCCAGCGTGGTGCCGGCCTTCAGGTCGAGCTCGAGCCCGGAGAGGACCGGCTCACCCTCGTAGGCGAAGCTCACCGTGCGGCCGGTGATCGGGGCGGCTCCGCCGTCGGGCTCGGCCACGGTGTCGCCCCAGGTGACGTGGTCGCGGGCGTCGAGCACCTCCTGGACTCGTCGCCACCCGGCGAGGCTCCCGGCGAGATCCCAGAGCACGAACCCGATGAGCTGAATTGGGAAGGCGAGCAGCGTTAGCAGGTAGGCCACCGTGACCAGCTGGCCCGGTGTGACCGCACCGGTGTTGGCCCGGGCCGCGCCGAGCACGAGCAGCACGATGATCAGGGTCTGTGGGAGCGCCCGCATGATCACCTGGTACTTGGTCCAGGTGGAGAGCACGCCGATCAGACGGTCGCGGAGCTGGTCGCTGGCCTCACCGAACCTGTGCGATACATAGCCTTCCCGTCCCAACGCCTTGACGGTGAGGGCGCCGTCGAAGCTCTCGTGTGCGATCGATGCCACCCGGCCCCTCTCCTGCTGGACGCGCTCCCACATCCCGAACGTCTTCCAACTCCCGTGCACGTCGATGACCACGGCGACGATCAGACCGATGACCGCGCCCACCCCGAGCCAGAGGTCGATTGAGAAGATCAGGACGGTCGTCCCCACCAGGAGCAGGGAGACACCCGAGGCGTAGGGCAACGGGCCGAGGACACCGGTCCCCTGGTCGGTGTCCGCATCGGCGACGGCCAGCAGATCACCGATGGCCTGGCGATTGAACCAGGACATCTTCAGCGTGAGCTGATGAGCGAGCAGACGGTTCCGGATGTCGCGGCGCACCGAGCCGGTCAGGTATGCCGCGCCGGTGCGTCTCACCACGATCCCGGTCGCCTTGAAGATCGCCACGGAGAGGATGACTACGCCTGCGAGCAGCACCAGATCGGGATCCTCACCGCGATCGAGGATGGGGATGATCACCTCATCGGTCACCCATCCGATCACCCGTGAGGAGATGATGATCGCACCGGCGTAGCAGGCGGCGCCGGTCACCGCGATGGCGAAGGCCACAGGGTGCATGCGCACGAAACTGGCGATCAGCTTCAAGCCGTCGCGAAGCACTTCTCCGGGTGTCAGGGCAGGCTGAGACATCAGGTCGATCTGAGAGGATTCGGGCGACGCCCGACATGGGGCCGGGCGTGAGCACATGTTAGATCCGGTCGGCGTCACCGTCTCACGAATTACCGGGGCATGGTGGATCGGGTACCTTCCGGCCGTGATGGATCCCGAGATCGGCCAGCTCTACCTCGGCGTCGGAGCGGATGGGAACGAGCCCCTGCTCTACGACTCGGCGGATCTCACCACACACGGGGTGATCGTGGGAATGACCGGCTCGGGCAAGACCGGTCTCGGCATCGACCTGATCGAGGAGGCGCTCCTATCGGGGATCTCGTGCCTGGTCATCGATCCCAAGGGCGACATGGGAAACCTCCTGCTCAACTTCCCCGACCTGCGACCTGCCGACTTCCAGCCGTGGATCGACCCTTCGGCCGCCGAGAGGTCTGGCAAGAGCGTCTCGGAGCTGGCGGAGGAGACGGCAGCCATGTGGGAGAAGGGCCTGACAGGTCATCGCATCACACCCGAGCGCATGCGCCGGCTGAAAGACAGCGCGGAGATCACGATCTACACGCCGGGTTCCGCTGCCGGAGTGGGGCTCGATGTGCTCGGCTCGATGAAGGCCCCGGCGATCGACTGGGCAACCGAGGCCGAGCTGGCCAGGGACGAGATCGGATCCCTGGTCTCCTCTCTTCTCGTGTTGGCGGGCATCGAATCCGACCCGGTGTCCGGCCCTGAGCACATCCTGCTGGCGACGATCGTCGAGACGAACTGGAGGGATGGTCGGGATCTCGATCTGGCCGCACTCGTGTCCCAGATCCCCAAGCCACCCTTTCGCAAGATGGGAGTCTTCGACATCGACACGTTCTTCCCCGAGAAGGACCGAATGGCCCTCGCGCTCGAGCTCAACGGGCTGCTCGCCTCACCTTCGTTCGCGGCTTGGATGGAAGGAGTCCCCCTCGAAATCGACAAGCTGATCGGGGGAGACGAGCCCAAGGCGGCCATCATCTATCTGAGCCACCTCACCGACGAGGAACGCCAGTTCCTCGTGACCCTGCTCTTGGGCAAGACAGTGACCTGGATCAGATCGCAGCCCGGGACCTCCGAGCTTCGAGCCCTCATCTACATGGACGAAGTCTTCGGATTCGCCCCACCCACCCGCGAGCCTCCGTCCAAGAAGCCGATCCTGACCATCCTCAAACAGGCCCGCGCCCACGGGGTGGGCATGGTCCTCGCCACCCAGAACCCTGTGGACCTCGACTACAAGGCGATGTCGAACGCCGGCACCTGGATGGTGGGACGCCTCCAGACCGAGAACGACAAGCGCCGCATCCTGGAAGGCCTCGCCTCGGTGACGGGTGAAGTGGACATCTCCGGCGTGGACAAGCAGATCTCGGATCTCGAGAAGCGGCAGTTCGTCCTCCACAGCGCAGGAACCAGCGCACCCCGGCTCTTCTCCACCAGATGGGCGATGTCCTATCTGGCCGGGCCGCTCACCCGGGACCAGGTATCCGACCTGATGGCACCGAGACGCCCTGTCTCCTCGCCCGATGAGCCCGCGCCGGTCGTGGAGCAGGCTCCGCCGCCGCCGATGACCATTCCCACGACGGCGGAGGGCGTGACCTCCTCGTATCTCGACCCGGCTGCCTCCTGGGCAGGTCTCGTGGGAGCGGATCCCATGTCGACCTCATATCGGGCCGGGGCTGTGGCCACCGCGCAGCTCCTCTACGACGACACCAAGTCCGGGGTCAACCATCAGGAGACGTTCGAGGCGGTGATCTTCCCGCTCGACGGTGTCCTCGACGCGGGCGAGGTGATCACGGTCGACCACGACGAGCGTGACTTCCTCGAGGAGCCCCCCGACGGCGCGACCCATCTCGACACCGATGTCGACCTCGCAGCCAAGTCGTTCTGGAGGGGCCTCGAGAGCGATCTGACCACCCATCTCGTGGGGAATCGGCCGATCACGGTGTGGCGCAATCCGACACTCGATCTCTATTCCAGAGTGGGCGAGACCCGTGAGGAGTACGAGGCGAGGTGCGCCGCAGCCGCCGAGCAGGCCGCCGACGCCGACCTCAGCAAGTTGAAGGACGGCTTCCAGAAACGATTCGACCGTGTCAGGTCGCAGATGGCCGACGCACAGAGCCGCTATCACGAAGCCAACGCGGTGGCGGCGGCCAAGAGCGAGGAGAACATGCTGGGGACCGCCGGTGATCTGCTCGGGGCATTCCTCGGAGGCCGGTCGAGGTCAGGAGCACTGAAACGTGTGGCGACACGTCGCTCGGCGGCGGCCAAGGCCGAGGCCCGCGCCGACAGCGCCGCATCCGACTATCACGCCAAGCAGCAGGAGCTCACGGAGCTGGAGGAGGAGCTGGCCGCCGAGGTCGCCGAGATCACCGGCCGATACGACACCGCGGCGGCGGAGATCGAAGAGGTCGAGATCCCCTTGGAGAAGTCGGACGTCCGCGTCGCCGACCTCCGCCTCGTCTGGATCCCCGTGAGCCGAGTCGACGACCTTGCCGGCTCGAGCACTGACGGAGGTGGTTCGGCCTAGACCGTGTCCACCAGCGCCCGGAGCAGGTCGCGGATGGAGACCACACCCAAAAGCTCGCCGTCATCTCCCACCACGGGAAGGTGTCGGTAGCCGGACTCGGCGATCCAGGCCGCGGCGTCCCAGACATCGAGGTCCGGGTCGAAGGTGTCGGGCTCGTCGCTCATCAGCTTCGACACCGCCGTGTCCAGGTCGATGCCCTCGGCGAGGGCGCGACGGATGTCCCGCTCGGTGAAGAGCCCCAGGAGCGTGAGCCCCTCGACGACGGCAAGCGAGCCGAGGTCGGAGTCCTGCATCGCACCCGCCGCCTCGAGCAGCGTCGTGTCCGGCCCGCACACATACGGGGCATCCCCGACGAGTTCTCCGAGTCGCATCGCGATCAAGCTAACCCCTCCTGGGGACATGAAAAGCGATGAGCCCGCCGGGCGGCGGGCTCATCGCGAGGAGGGGTCCCTTCTTGCCTAGACGAGGTCTGCCTCACGGATTCCGAAAGAAGGGTGGCGAAGCCGGCACAGAGCCAGCTTCTCCAGTTGTCGGATCCGCTCCCGGGTGAGGTTGAACTCGTCCCCGATCTCCTCCAGGGTGCGAGGCACCCCGTCGAAGAAGCCGTAACGAAGCGCGAGGATCCGGCCCTCGCGCTCGGGAAGCCGGTCGATGGACTGGCGCAGCGAGTTGGCGACGTCCATCTCCTCGGTCATCTGCACCGGGTCGGCGGCATCCTCATCCTCGATGAAGTCGCCGAGTTGGGCGCCGTCCTCGCCGATCGGCTGCTCGAGGGAGACGGTGTCGGCCACCGACAGTGCCAGCTCGACCTTGTCCACGGTGACCCCCGCCTCCTCGGCGATCTCGTCGGGCCGTGGGTCACGACCCAGCTCGGCCTTGAGCGACGCCTGTGCGGCCCGCACCGCGGCGAGCGTGTCGTGCAGGTGCACGGGGATCCTCACCGTGCGGGACTTGTCGGCGATGGCACGTGTGATCGCCTGACGGATCCACCACGTGGCGTATGTGGAGAACTTGAAGCCCTTGCGCCAGTCGAACTTCTCGACGGCCCGGATCAGGCCGAGATTGCCCTCCTGTATCAGGTCGAGGAAGTCGATGCCCGAGGTGTTCGCATAGCGGCGGGCATTGGCCACCACGAGCCGGAGGTTGGCGGTGAGGAAGTCGTCCTTCGCCTGGGCGCCGCGGCGGGCGACACGCTTCAGCTCCATCTCCTCCCGCTTGCCCGAGTAGGCGCCATCCTCGAGCTTCTCCGCGGCCTCCTCGCCGGCCTCGATCTTCTGGGCGAGCTCGACTTCCTGCTCCGCGGTCAACAGGTCGTACTCACCTATGGCGGTCAGGTACTGGGAGACCAGGTCAGTGGTCAGCCGACCTCTCTCGTCGGTCAGCTTGGACTGAAGACGCGAACGACGCGGCTTGTCGGTCTTGTCCTTACGCGTTTCGATAGCGGCCATAGGTGATTCCCGTGTCCTCCAACGGGCTTGGGTCGATGGGGAAGGCGACCCGGCGTCCAACTATACGCATCGGGAGGGGCTTGTGAACCCCCCTCTTTTCCACAACGCTATGACGTCGGCGCAGACTCCCCGGTTCCTGCCCGCGGTAGCTCCACTGGCCGGAAGTCTACTCCGACCGCTGGATTCCCGACCGGGTCAGCCCGCCAGAGGCACCGACAACGGGCTGAACACCCGCACTCCGTCCTCGGTGACGACCTTGCCGATGCCCGGCATGGGGTAGTGCCCGGCGAGGAACCGGGTCTCCGTGTCCTGGATCGACTCGAAGACCGACTCGCGAAAGCTGCCGGCGAGCTGGTGGTCGTTGTCCACCGGCAGGCTCCAGTAGGGATGCTCCACCTGGAAGGGATGGTTGCTCAGGTCACCACCGATGAGGGTGGAGGTGCCATCCGATTCGACACCCACGCTGACGTGCCCGGGAGTGTGCCCGAACGACTCCCGGACCGTCACACCGGGGAAGATCTCGATGGCCCGATCGATGAAGTCGACTGCTCCGGTGTCGAGCAATGGCTCCATCACCCGTCGTGCGATCTTCCCGAACTCACCCTCCGCCTCCTTCCAGAACTCCCACTCCTCGACGTGGAACACGTGGCGTGCGTTGGGAAAGACGACTTCGCCTCCGCGATGGATCCCACCGATGTGGTCGTAGTGCATGTGGGAGTAGACGACGGTCTCCACCGACTCTCTGGGGACTCCCAGGGCGTCGACCGCGGCGGGCATCAACCCCGCGGTCATGTCCTGGCTTCCGAGCTCGCCGATGCCGGAATCCACCATGAACGTGTGCTCCCCGTCGGTGAGGAGGAAGCAGCCGAAGTTCATCCTGGCTAGTCCCTCTTCGTTGCGGGTGTGGAAACGCCAGTCCTGCTCGGTCGATTCGGCGTGGTACACGCCGGGGTCACGCCAGTAATAGGCGTCCTCGATGATGTAGAGCGTGTATTTGCCACAGCCGAGCTCCCAGGTCATGCCGCCGATGATGCCAGAGAAGGGCTCAGTCGGAGGTGGAGCCGAGATGGTCCCGTGGCTGCAGCACCTCGACGACACGGCCCCGCCGCTCCGTGAGCGCGGGCCAGTCGTCGAATCCGAACTCGATGATGGCCACGGTCGCCGTCTTCATCTCGACCCGCTGACCGCTGAGCGCGGCCACCAGCATCGACCACGTCGGCTGATGCCCGACCAGCATGAGACGTTGCACCGGCGGTGCCGATGAGGCGACCTCGATGACCTCGGCCACGCCCGACCCGTAGAAGGCCGGGTCCAGGACCAGGCGGGCATCCCAGCCACCGCTCTCGATGGCGATCTCGGCGGTGCGACGGGCCCGGTGCGCGGTCGAGGAGATGACGAGCTCCGGCACCAGGTCCTCCCTGGCCAGCAGCTCGCCCATCACCCGGGCGCTGCGCACTCCGCGGTCGTTGAGAGGACGGTCGTGATCGGAGCCGTGGTCGGCCGACCAGTCCGACTTGGCGTGACGCATGACAAGAAGCGTCTTCAAGCCGGCCCGGACCTCGGGTCGTGGCGGCCCTCTCGATCAGATGCCGAGCTCGGCACGCAGCTCGTCGAGCTTGGCGTTGGCCTCCGACATGTTGATCTCCTTGCGCAGCTCCGCCTCGGCGCCTTCCGGTGTCGCCTCGTGGAGCTCGGCCTTGGCCATTGCCTCGGCCTTTCGCATCTCGATCTTGTCCTCGACGGCTGCCAGATCCGGCCCCTCGTCGCCCACGGTCGCCGACATCGACTCCACGGCGTTGTTGACGGCCTCCTGCATCTTGGCCTGCTCCAGAGTCCCCAGCATCTCGAGCCGCCGTGCCGCCAGCTCCTGGACCTTCATCGCGTTCGTCTGCACCGCCTCTTTCGCCTGCTCTGCCTGGGTCACCGCCATCTCGAACTGACCCTTGAGCGACTCGAGGTTGTTCTCCGATGCCTGGAGCTTCATGGCGAGGCTCTGTGCCGCCTGGGTCCACTTGCCCACCCCGGCCTGATCGCCTCTGGCTTTTGATTCCTCGGCTTTGAGCAACGCCTGCTTGGCCATCTCCCGTCCCTCACCAACCGCCTCTGCGGCACGCTCGATCTGCGACTCGAGCTGGGTTTTGTGAGCGATCACCTTGGCGGCCTGGTTTCGAAGGTCCTGGTCCCTCCGCTTCGCCTCGTCGATGGCCGACTGGATCTCGATCTCCGGGTCCATCATCTCCTCGGCCGTGGACTTGAACCACGACCTGAAGTAGGCGATCAAACGCTTGAACATCCTCGATCTCCTTTCGAGCGTCCCATGAGGGTTCGGCTGGGTGTGCAAGAGCTCACGGGACGGATGCGAGTGTAGGTGGAGCGATCATCCTCGCCGCCCGCCGCCCCGGATTCGGCCGCCACCGAATCGGCCCCCGCCGCCTCGGATCCGGCCCCCGCCGCCACCACCGAATCGCCCCCCGCCTCCCCATCCCCCCATCGGACCGCCGAAGCCACCAGGGCCACGCATGCCTCCCATCGCCATCATGGTCATGAGCACGGTGAGCAGATCGTTCGAGCCCGAGCTGTGTCGCTCCGGGCGACGGTCGTAGTCGGGCGCCGGTGGGATGGTTCCCTGACCCGGGGATGGGATGCCCTGGCCCGGCGGTGGAGGGGGCACCACCGGCTCTGCCGACACCGGCTTGGGTTTCTCCGGCTTCGGTTTCCCGTCGAGCAGCGCCTCGGCGCAGTCGAGCTCCCAGATCGCCAGGTCGAGCTCCTCTGAGACCTCGAGCATCGCAGGCAAGGTCGCCGCCTTCTCGGTGTCCTCGATGGCGCGGCTGTACATGGCAGACGCCCGTTGGTAGTGCTCTTTGACCTCCTGATTCTCTGAGAGTGCCACCTCGGTCTCCATCTCCAGGATGTCGTTGGCCACATCGTCGAGCTTGGCCTTGGCGAGACGCTTCACCTCCTCGAGACGCCCGGTGGCACGCTCCTTCTGCCTCCGGCTGCCCATGACCGCCCAGATGACCACGGCCACGCCCCCGACGAGGAGGATCCAACCCCAGGGGAGCCCACCGGAGTCCTGGCTCGGTGGGGGGCCTTCTCCCCCGGCCTCGCCGGTGAGGCTGTCGATGAAGATCTCGACCACCGCGTCGTCACTGCCCCCGTTCAAGGAGTCATCGATCGCCGAGTTCATCTCATCGGCAGTCCAAAGGGACCCGTCCCCCGCGAAGCCAACCGTCTCCGGCGCCACCGTCACCACGTATCCGGCCCCACCGAGCAGGTCGAGCATCGAGTCGGAGAACGTCGTCGCCCCGCCGGAGGGCTCCTCGGCGAGGACCACGATGTAGAGCCTGCCCCCGTCGGCACGACCGTCGAAGACGGCATCACTCACCACCTGCTCGCTCGCCGACGACCCGGGCTCGATGTAGAAGCCATCACGCTCCAGACCGGAGAGGGCGTCCTCCGGGGTGGCCGCGATCAGGGTGACGAGGGCGAGGACAGCGAGCAGCCGATTCATGTGTCACCGAGCGTACCGAGCACCGTGAGAACCGATGACGGCGCATCCGAGAGAGGCCGACCGTGGAAGTAACTTCGGTCTCTGATGACGAATCGTCTAGCCGCAGCGACGTCTCCCTACCTCCTCCAGCACAAGGACAACCCGGTGGATTGGTGGGAGTGGGGGCCGGACGCCTTCGCCGAGGCACGGCGTCGTGACGTGCCGATCTTGCTCAGCGTGGGCTACGCCGCCTGTCACTGGTGCCATGTGATGGCACACGAGTCGTTCGAGGACGAAGCGACCGCTGGGGCCATGAACAAGCGCTACGTGAACATCAAGGTCGACCGGGAGGAGCGGCCCGACGTCGACTCCATCTACATGGAGGCGGTGCAGGCGATGACAGGCCAAGGGGGATGGCCGATGACGGTCTGGATCGACCACGAAGGGCGCCCGTTCTACGCCGGGACCTACTTCCCCAACCGCCCGCTCCACGGCATGCCCGCCTTCGCCGAGGTGATGGAGGCGGTCAGCGCGGCGTGGGAGCATCGTCGTGACGATGTGGCAGAGCAGGCCTCCCGGCTGGTCTCCGCGATCTCCAGGGACCTCCCTGCCGGAGAGGCACCGGGTGAGGAGGTGCTGCGCGCCGCCTATGGGCAGATCGAATCGTCGTTCGACCCGGTCCACGGCGGGTTCGGCGGGCCGCCCAAGTTCCCCCAGCAGCCGATGCTCGAGTTCCTGCTGCGGGTTCACGACGAGGCATGGGCTCCCCGAGCGGGTGCGATGGTGGTCAAGAGCCTCGAGGGGATGGCCTCCGGGGGGATCCACGACCAGATCGGCGGTGGATTCGCCCGCTATTCGGTCGACACCCACTGGCTGGTCCCCCATTTCGAGAAGATGCTCTACGACAACGCCCAACTCGCCCGTCTCTACCTCTGGGCCGGGATCGAGCTCGACCGCCCCGACTTCCTCGACGTCGCCCGGTCCACCCTCGACTACATCGCACGGGACCTGCGTCATGGCGATGGTGGCTTCTTCTCCTCTGAGGACGCCGACTCGGAGGGGGTGGAGGGGAAGTTCTACGTCTGGTCGAAGCGGGAGCTCGAGGAGACGCTCGGTCATGCCGCTCCCCCGGTCATCGCCTATTACGGGGTTTCCGAGGCCGGCAACTTCGAGGGCGCCAACATCCTCCACGTCGCCGGAGGCGAGCCGCCACCCGATCTCGACGAGGCCAGGCGAGCCCTGCTCGAGGTTCGCCAGGCCCGGGTCCGCCCGGGGCTGGACGACAAGGTGGTGACCGCATGGAACGGGCTGGCGATCCGTGCCCTCGCCGAAGCCGGCGCCGCTCTGGACGACACGGAGTATCTCGAAATGGCTCGAGCCGCGGCGCGCTTCGCCGTCGTCAACCTGACAGTCGACGGGCGGGTGATGCGATCGTGGCGGGAGGGCCGGACCTCGGTGCCGGGCTTCCTCGACGACCACGCCGGGCTTGCCGTCGGGCTCTTCACCCTGTTTGCCGCGACCGGGGAGATCCCCTGGTACGAACATGCCATGAGGCTGACCCGGGATCTCGACCGCTTCTTCCGGCCTGCCGGCGGCTTCTACTCGACCGACAGCGAGGACCTGGTTAAACGGCCCCAGGACGTCACCGACAACCCCCTCCCCTCGGGGAACGCCCTCGCCGCCGAGGCCCTGCTCCTCGCGGCCCTCTACACGGGGGATGCCACCTGGAGGGAGGCGGCGGACGACGCCCTGGGCGCCGCGGCGCTGCTCGCCGAGAGATTCCCCACCATGGTCGGCCACCATCTCGCCGTGTCCTACTCGGCGGCTCGAGCCCGGGAGCTGGCAATCGTCGGGCCGGAGTGGGAGCGTCTGGCGCGGGTCAGCTGGTCGCGTTACCGGCCGCACGTCGCGCTGGCTGTAGCGCCCGCCGAAACGGAGGGGGTCCCCTTGCTCCGCGATCGGTTCCACGAGGGCCGTACCCTCGCCTATCTGTGCCGGGGCTTCGTCTGCGATCTGCCCACGTCGGACCCGACGGAGTTGGCGAGGCTGTTGGCGGACGACGCGGCCTGACCCCCTAGCCCGTGGCGTGTGCCCGAAAAAGGGCGACACGCATGACCTCGGCCGGATAGGGGCCCGACCCGACCGCGTCTTCGAGATCGACCTCGCCCGAGACGACACGCTCGGCGATCGAGGCCACCGCTTCGAGCTCCTCGATCTGACCTTCGACGAATTCGGGGCCCACCACGTCGCCATGACCGGGAACCGCCGTCTCGGCGATCGAACCACTGGCCAACCGCAGTGTGACCGGCCATGCGATCGGGTGACTGTCACCGAATGAGGGAGGCGCCCCCTCTTCGATCATGTCCCCGAGGAAGACGACATCGGCGTCGGCCACCTCGATGACGATGTCGGAGTCGGTGTGGGCGAGACCGTGATAACCGAGATCGACGGCCCGGCCGATGGCGACCGAGGCTCGATCGGAGAACACCCTGGTCGGTGAGACGATGCGGACCTCGTCGATCTCTGGATGCATCTCCTCGTCGAGCCACGCCTTGGCATCCTCCTTCATCTCCTCGCCACGGGCGGTGAGAGCCACCTCGGTGAGCTCGTGGCCCCAGATCTCGGCATCGGCGAAGACGGAGTTGCCGAAAGTGTGGTCCCAGTGGAAGTGGGTGTTGACCACCCATCGCACCGGGAGCGGGCTCAGGGTGCGCAGCTCGTCGGCGAGCTCCATCGCCTGACGGTGCGACGCCCTGGTGTCGACGAGGAGGAGCCCGTCCGCTCCCACGACCACCCCCACGTTGAGGTCGAGCGACTCGTAGCGGCGACGGAAGACCCCATCGGCGAGCTGGTCGAACATAGGGGCACGATAAGGGTACCTCGGTCAGGTCGTCGGCCGCGGCCCCCTCAACTTCAACTCAACTTGACGTCGAGGGATAGCATCGACTCATGGACTGGCTGACCATCGGCGAGGTCGCCCGCAGGTCGGGGGTGGCCACCTCGGCGCTCCGCTTCTACGAGACCAAGGGCCTGATCGCCTCGCAGAGAACCGACGGGAACCAGCGTCGCTATCCGCGCGCCACCCTGCGACGAGTTGCGCTCATCCGGGCGGGCCAGGAGGTCGGTCTCTCCCTGTCCGAGCTGGCCGAGGCTCTGCAGCACCTCCCCCACGACAAGACGCCGACCCGGATCGATTGGGAGCGTCTCTCCCAGGCCTGGCGCAGCCGGCTCGACTCCCAGATCGCCGAGTTGGTCGCCTTGCGTGACGAGCTCACCGATTGCATCGGTTGCGGCTGCCTCTCGCTGACCTCTTGTGCCATCTTCAACCCCGGGGACGCCGCCTCCCGGCTGGGGACGGGTCCCCGCTACCTACTCGGCGATAGTCGCGATTCGGTGGCGGCCGACAGCTGAAGGGCCTGGGCCGCGATCCACACGTAGGTGATCCACAGCACGTCGGAGAGTCCGAGGTGCACGAGCTGGGTCCACACGGGGACACCGAAGGCGACGTTGAGGATGCCGGTGAGAGCCATCGCACCCACCAGGACCGTGAGGGAGCGGGCGGCGACCGAGCGGAGCTGCCCGTCACGAGCCGACAGCCACCATCCGATCGAGATGGCGGACGCGGCCAGGACGGGATGAACGATGCGGAGACGGGTGAGGAAGTGCTCCGCGGAGGTTGCGTCGCCGGCGGTCTTGGGGAACAGCGTGTCGGCGAGAGCGGTGACCGCACCGGTCGCCGCCAGCAGGACCAGGGCCAGCCCACCGAGGATCACGGCGCGGCTGGCCTTCGGGTCACCGCCGAGGCGGATCCGGGAGCCCCCACTCAGCCAGAAGATCGTCAGAGTCAGTGCAGCGAGAAGGAACAGTGTGTTGACCAGATGCAGCGGCACCGAGACCGCCCGGGCGATGGAGGTGTCGTCGGCGACCCATTCGGCGAGGACGATCATCGCTCCGATCAGCGCCTCGCCCACGATCGCGATCAGCGAGAGAACCGCTCCGGTCCTCGCCGGGTGACCGGCCGTCGTCGTCCGCCACACCCAGACGGCGAGCAGCCCCACCAGGACCAGAGCCGCACCACTCACGGCGCGATGGGTGAACTCGACGGCGGTGGCGCCCTCGAGTAGGGGCACCAGCGTTCCCTGACACGTGGGCCAGGATCGTCCGCACCCGGCCCCACTCCCGGTGGCACGGACCAGACCGCCGAGCAGGATCACCCCCACGTTGAAGACGAGGACGAACCAGCCGTAGCGGACCACTCGGGGCACTGCGCCAGCCTAGGAAGTCGGTCGGGAAACGGGATCTGGCATCATCTGCAGGTGACAGTCCTGGGACAACAGAGCGGGTACTGGCTCGCCGGGATCCTCACCGTCATCGCAGCCGCGGTGGTGACAGTGGTCATCCTGGCCGCCTCGAGGTCGGGCCGGGACGACGTGTAGCCAGATGGAGATCCACGACAGCATCGTCGGCACGATCGGGAACACGCCACTCGTCCGCCTCGCCAGGCTCCACCCCCCCGGCAACCTGATCGCCAAGATCGAGTATCTCAATCCGGGTGGCTCGGTCAAGGAGCGGATCGCCGTCGAGATGATCGACCGGGCCGAGGCCGATGGCCTCCTCCGACCGGGAGGGACGATCATCGAGCCCACCTCCGGCAACACCGGTGTCGGGTTGGCGCTGGTGGCCGCGGTCCGCGGCTACCGCGTGATCTGCACGGTCCCCGACAAGGTCTCCAAGGAGAAACAGGACCTGCTCCGCGCCTTCGGAGTGGAGGTGGTGGAGACACCGACGGAGCTAGGGCCTGATCACCCCGAGTCGTACTACGGAGTGGCCAGTCGACTCGCCTCGGAGATCGAGGGCGCCTTCCAGCCCAACCAGTACGTCAACGAGGCCAACCCGCGCGCCCACTACGAGACCACCGGGCCCGAGGTCTGGGAGCAGACAGACGGCGCGGTGGACACGTTGGTCGCCGGTGTCGGCACCGGAGGCACCATCACCGGGGCGGGCCGATTCCTCAAGGAGCGCAAGCCCGGTCTCGAGGTGGTCGGAGCCGATCCCGAAGGCTCGATCTACACCCAGGGTGCCGAGGGGGACATCCACCAGTACCTGGTGGAGGGTGTCGGCGAGGACTTCTACCCCGAGACCGTCGACCTGGACGTCATCGACCGCTTCATCGAGGTCACCGACGCGGCCTCATTCGCCATGGCGCGGGCCCTGGCTCGTTCCGAGGGAGTGCTCACCGGTGGTTCGGGGGGGATGGCGGTCGAGGCAGCGCTTCGGGTGGCTGGTGAGGACGATGGCCGGATGGTGGTGGTGATCGTCCCCGACTCGGGCCGAGGTTATCTGTCCAAGGTCTTCAACGACGACTGGATGAGGGACAACGGGTTCGAGACGTGAGAGACCCCGCCACATGGGCGGGGTCTCCCGTAGAGAACAGCACCGACATAGCTTCGAATCGTTCGCCGCGGGTGGACGAGTCCCGCAGTAGCCGGAGCCGGGTGGTCCAAGTTTGGAGTCGCCACCGCGTCCCGGGAGGGACGAGCGGCGCATCAGCGGTCAGCGCCGCTCAGCGCTTGGCCACCTCCAGAGTCCAGAAACTTTCACACAACTTCGGACCACCTCCTTTCTCTGGTGACACGAGTCTGCCACAAATCGGCCGGTTGTCATGCCGATTTCCGCGAGGGTGCTCAGAGACGAAGCTGGCCGACGAAGCTGTCCCACCAGTCGCCGAGCGCGCCGATGCCCTCGCCCAACGCCCAGATGAATGCGATGAAGAGGGCGATGCTGGCGACCAGTGTGGCCAGGTTCCTCACCCGGTAGAGCTGTCTCTGGGAGGTGTCCTCCACATACGACAGGTCGGCGAGCGAAGGGGTGGGTGCGGTCTGGATGTACGGGTCCGGTGGCGCCACGTAACCGGGTGCCGGGACGCTGGCTCCCACCAGCCGCCGCTCTCGCCGTCCCGGTTGCGACTCTGGATGGGGAGCCGGCTCCTCTCCCTGTTGCTCCCGATCGGGCTCCAGGTCGGGATCGAGATCGGCGTAGATCTGGGACACCGGTTCGTCCTCCCTCGAGGGCAGCTGCTGCGCCTCTGGCGGGGTCAAGGTGGCCAGGGCCTCTTCGATGGTCGGGCTGGTCTCCTCCACCACAGGACGCTCCATTTCTGCCTTGTCGAAGAGATGTCGCTCATCCACACCGAGAACGGCGGCGAGGGCGGAGAGGACCTGTGCGTCGTTGGGTCGGGACTTGTCACGCTCCCAGGCGCGGATCGTGGCTGTGGAGCGTCCTACCAACTCACCGAGCTGGGTCTGGCTGAGACCCAACTTGGTCCGCCGGTATCGCACGGTTCGACCGAAGCTTCGTTCCGGCATGTTCAATAGAGCGTATATACCCGCGGAAAGGTTCCCGAAACTATTGGGGAAATTGCTGGGTTGGGTGTCACTTCGGCGCAATTCCGAGCGCTATCTACCCTCGACGCCACCACCCGAGGAGGCGTACGGACGCCTGGTGGGTCCCCCGGTCTTCAAAACCGGTGAGAGACCGACACGGTCTCTGGCGGGTTCGATTCCCGTCCGCCTCCGCCAACCCCGGCTTGGCCTTTGGGTAGAAAGGGGACCGCGACACCGACTCGTTTGAGATCGAGGGCCCTATGGCAATGGTCACGGATCCGGTATGCGGCATGAGGATCGACACCGCCGACGCCGCGGCGAGTGTGGAGTACGAAGGTGAGACCTACTACTTCTGCTCGACGCTCTGTCGCGACGCCTTCCTGTCCGATCCGGCTTCGGTCAGCACCACGACCCGTGTGACCCGGGACGAGCTGGCGGCGCGCACCGGAGCGAGCCTGGAGCGGATCGCGGAGCTCGTCGCGCTGAGCATCCTCCAACCCGAAGATGGGACGTTCACCCGGGGCGACGTGATGCGGGTCCGGGTCGTCGACCAGCTCAACTCGCTGGGTATCGAGACCGCCGCTCTGGGCAATGCGGCTGCCGCCGACGAGCTGACATTCGGGTACCTGGAGAGTGCGGGCCGGCGCCTGCCCCGTTCCAACCGCTCTTTCAGCGAGCTCAGCGATGAGCTGGGTGTGTCCTTCTCCACCGTGGAGCGCGTCTTCGTCGCCTTCGGCCTGCCCCGGCCGGCGGCGGATGAGCGGGTCCGAGAGGAGGACCTGGAGGCGATCCGGCAACTCGGCGTCCTCTTCGCGGTCGGGCTGGAAGAAGCGGACGTCCTCGGTCTGGCGCGGGTCTGGGGGGACAGCGCCCGTCGCGCCGCCCAATACCTGCCGCACCACTTCCACACCAGGGTCGAGGGGCGGTTTCGGGAGAGGGGCCTCCGCGACAACGAGGCATATGAGACTGCACTGCTCGAGGTGGGTCTTCGGATGGGCCACTCCGGTGAGGACCTACTCGGATGGCTCTTCCGACGTCACGCCGAGGCATTCACCCTCGAGCACGAGTTGGAGCACGTCGAGACCGCGCTGGAGAATGCCGGTGTTCGGCCCCGACCTCCTCGTGGCGACGAGGCGGCGGTGTTCGCCGATCTGTCTGGCTTCACCGAGTTGGCGGAGGAGTCGGGTGACGAGGCCGCGGCTGAGATCGCCCTCGATCTGGCACAACTGGTCGGCGAGATAGTCCCCCGACACCGCGGAGAGGTGGTGAAGCTGCTCGGTGACGGTGTCTATCTCCACTTCCGGGACCCGGACGACGCCGTCAGGGCGGCCCTCGAGATCGCCGCGAGCACGACCGGTCGCGGGCTCCCCGAGGCTCACATCGGGATCAACGCCGGCCCTATCCTCTACGACCAGGGCGACTACTTCGGACGAACGGTGAACGTGGCAGCACGCATCGCCTCCAAGGCGGGCCCGGGCCAGGTCTTCGTCGGCGAGGCACTCGCCGCGGCCAGCTCGGGCGACGGGTTTCGGCTGGTGGAGAAGGGCGACTTCGAGCTCAAAGGCATCGCCAAGCCCGTGAGGATCTTCGAGGCGATCGCCGACGGTGACACTCCCCCGGCCAAGGAGGACGGATGAGCGACGATGGCAAGACGACCACGATCGGCATCGCTCTCTTCGACGGCGCCGAGGAGCTCGACTGGGCCGGCCCGTGGGAGGTCCTCTCCTATTGGGCCCATCGTTATCCCGAGGACGGAGTCGAGGTCTTCACCGTCGCCCGGGACAACTCCCGCCCGATCGAGTGCGCCAAGGGCCTGAGAGTCCTCGCCGACCATTCCTGGGAGACGGCGCCCCCGATCGACGTCCTGGTCTACCCGGGTGGGATCGGCACCCGGGACCAGGTCGGGGACGAGGCGGTCCGGGAGTGGGTCCGCTCGGTGCACGAGAGGGCGAGGCTCACCACCTCGGTCTGCACCGGTGCGTTCGTCCTCGCCGACGCCGGGCTCTTGAAGGGACGTCCCGCCACCACCCATTGGGACGACTTCGACGAGCTCCTGGCAATCGACGGCTCGATCCAGGCGAGACGTGACGAGCGCTTCGTCGACGATGGGGAGATCATCACGGCCGCGGGAATCTCCGCCGGGATCGACATGGCACTCCACCTGATCATTCGACTTCAATCCGCCGATCGGGCCCGTGAGATCAAGCGACGGATCCAATACGAGCCGGAGCCGCCGGTCTAGAAGCCGTCGCACTAAGAAAGGGAGCTATGAGACGAGCCGCCTACATATCCTCGGTCATCCTGGGGATCGGTCTGATCCTGGCCGGGGCAGTCACCTGGATCATGGTCAGCAACACCCTGGCCGACCAGAAGATCACTGTCGCCGATGACGCCGACTGTCTCGCCGGAGATGACGTCGACGGCCCCTTCAGCGCCTACTGCCAGGCGAGGGTGATCGACAAGCACACTCTGGAGACAACCGGCGGCCTCACCTACGCCGAGCTCGACCGGGAGGACCCGCTGCGACAGGTGGCGATGACGTCGGCATTCCTGCAGTCGTCTTTGTTCACCTCGGTGGTGTCCTTCGGTGTCGCCGGGATGGCGATCCTGATGGGGATCGTCTTCGTCCTCATCGGTCTCGGGATGCGAGACGTCGGAGTGAAGTCGGGCGAGATCTAGTCGTCCGTCGGCCAGAAGCGGATGAAGGGCGAGCCGTCGACCCACTTGTGGAGCGCCAGGTCGACCCGGTCCGGTGGCGAATCCCAATTCTCAATGAGCGCCCGACGCAGGACCCGAGCCCGCACCTCGGGGTCGGGCTCGGGAGCCCCGGTCACCGGCACGTCGGCGGTGATGCCCCGTTTCAGGTGCAGGGTGAACTCGGGGTGGGCCGCGATGTTGGCCTCCCAGTCCCGCTTCCGACCGTGACGACCCGTGAGGTAGTACTCGCCATCGAATTGGTGGAAGTAGATCTCGATGCGGTGCGGCTTGCCCGTCCGGCGCCCGATGGTGGTGATGTCGGCGATGCCTCCCCGGTCCATCGCCTGTTTGACCGCTGAATCCATGACGGGATGAACCACGTCTCACGGGTGGGTGTTCCCAGGGCTAACTTCGACAGGACATGGGTCAGCTCATCGAGGTCACCCCGACATCTCTCGGAGATGTCGCCGTCTTCGACCTCGACCGCTCGCTGACCGGCCAGGACGGGCTGGTGTACACGTCGCCGCCCGGCGACGACGACTGGCCCGCGGTCCTCGCCCGGCGTCTCTGGGACCTCGATGGCGGGGTCGACACGGTGTTCGTCCTCTCCAACACCGTCTCGGTCCGACGTGGTGGAGGGTGGGACGACGGAGCCCTTGCCGCGGCCACCGACGTGATCTCCAAGCTGTTCGTCCACTACGAGGTGCTCAGCACCGCGGAGAGGGACGAGCGGCTGAGAGAGGCCAACTACAACGCGACGATCAGCTGGATCCGGGAGCACAACCCCGATCTCTGGGTGATGCGGATCGAGGCGGACGCGCCGGTGGAGCCGTTCCGCGCCGGTCAATACACGACCCTCGCCCTCGGCTACTGGGAACCTCGGGTCGACGAGGTCGAAGAGGACTTCAGCGCCGACCCGGCGCAGCGGGAGAAGCTGGCGCGGCGTTCCTATTCGGTGTCATCGTCGATGCTGGACGACGACGGGGAGCTGGTCCCGCCCCATCCCGAGGAGATCGAGTTCTACATCGTCCTGGTGCCGCCCGACAAGCAGGAGATCCCGGCCCTGACGCCCCGGATCTTCACCAAGGGGGTCGGCGATCGTCTCTACATGGGCGCCAAGTTCACCGGCCGTTACACCCTCGACGACGTGAAGCCGGGCGACAACGTGGTGTTCCTCGCCACCGGCACCGGTGAGGCCCCGCACAACAAGATGAGTGCCGAGCTGCTTCGCGAGGGTCACGAAGGGAAGATCCTGTCGGTCGTCTGCGTGCGACGGAGGGCAGATCTGGCGTATGCCGAACAGCACGCGGCCGTCGAGTCGCGGTTCCCCCAGTATCGGTATGTCACCCTGACCACCCGGGAGCCCGAGAACGAGAAGAACAAGGTGTACATCCAGGACCTGATCACATCAGGTCGGCTGGAGGAGGAGCTGGGAGAGCCGCTCGATCCGGCCCGGACCCACGTGTTCCTCTGTGGCAACCCGGCCATGATCGGGCTCCCCAAACGAGACGACGACACCGGCGAACTCACCTTCCCCGAGACCCTCGGTGTCTGCCAGATCCTCCACGACCGCGGGTTCACCATCGACCACCGCAAAGAACGCGGCAACGTCCACTACGAGGAGTACTGGACTGACTAGGTCCCGTCTTCGGTTTCCTAATGCTCCACGGCCCACTATTGGGCTTTTGGGCGTTTCATTACGGCGGGTGGGTGGGGTCCGCTCTCCAATGAAACGTTCAAAAGCCCACTATTGGGCCCCCATGCATTAGGAAAGCGATTCGCGCCGCTGCGCCTCGGCCACTGCGATGGCGGTCATGTTGACCACGTCGGTGACGGAGGCGTCGCGCTGGAGGACGTGGACCGTCTTGGAGAGGCCGCTGAGGATCGGGCCGATCACCTCGGCGCCACCGAGACGGTTCAACAGCTTGTAGGCGGAGTTCGCCGCCGTCAGATTGGGGAACACCAACACGTTGGCGGGCTTGCCCAGTGAGCCACTGGGGCTGCGGGATGCCATCAGCTCGGCGACGACCGCCGAGTCGGCCTGCATCTCCCCATCCACCGCCACGTCGGGGCGAGCCCTGCGGAAGATGTCGACCGCCTGACGGACCCGGGCCGGCTCCTCGCCACCGGCGGAGCCGAAATCGGAGTAGCTGATGAAGGCGACCCGCGGCTCGCGGTCGAAGTCCTGCTCCACGGTGTGGGTCGCGGCCAGGGCGATCTCGGCGAGCTGTTCGGCGGTCGGCTCGATGTTGACGGCGCAGTCGGTGAAGAAGTAGGGCCGGCCATCGACGACCACGATGTAGACCGAGGACACGATCGAACGCCCCTCCTCCACCTTGAGCACCTGCAGCGCGGGACGGATGGTCTCCGGATAGAAGGTGTTGAGACCCCCGAGCACGGCGTCGGCCGCACCCTCGCGCACCATGAGACAGGCGTACATGTTGGAGTCTGCGACCTGCTTCGTCGCATCGCTGAGCGACAGCCCCCGGTCCCGCCGCAGCTCCTCGAGCATCCGGGCGTACCTCTCCCGCTGCGAGCCCTCTTCGCCGGGGTCGATGACCTCGATCCCGTCGAGCGAGAGCCCGGCCGCCTCGGCCAGCCCCTCGATCTCGGCGCGTCCACCGACCAGGACCGGGCTGGCGATCCCCTCGTCCTGCACCCGACGGGCGGCCCGGATGATCCGCAGGTCGTTGGCGTGGGGATAGGCGACCCGTTTCGGCTGGGCCATGGCTTTGGTGGTCACCGAGGCGATGAGAGCGTGGGATGCGCTGAACCTGGTCTGCAACTCGGTCTTGTAGGCCTCGAAATCCTCGATCGGGGCTCGCGCCAGACCCTCCTCGACGGCGGCACGCGCCACCGCGGGAGCCACCGTCCACAGCACGCGGGGATCGAACGGCTTGGGGATCAGGTAGTCGCGGCCAAACGAGAGCTTGTCGAGGTCGTAGGCACGAAGGACCGAATCGGGCACCGGCTCACGAGCCAGCTCGGCGAGGGCCATCGCCGCCGCCACCTTCATCTTCTCCGAGACACCCCGTGCCCGCACGTCCAGGGCACCCCGGAAGATGAATGGGAAGCCGAGGACGTTGTTCACCTGATTGGGGTAGTCGGAGCGCCCGGTCGCCATGAGGATGTCGCCCCGTGCCTCCAGCGCATCGGGATAGGTGATCTCCGGATCCGGGTTGGCCAGGGCGAAGACGATCGGGTCGTCGGCCATGGAACGCACCATGTCAGGTGTCACGATTCCGGCCACCGACACCCCGACGAGGGCGTCGGCGCCAACCATGGCGTCGGCGAGGGTCCGGGCGTCGGTATCCACTGCGAACTCCCGCTTGATCTCGTTGAGGTCGGAGCGCCCGGAGTGGATGACCCCGGTGGTGTCGGTCATCAGGAGGTTCCCTGGGTCGACACCGAGCTCGATGAAGAACCGGGCACAGGCCACGCCGGCTGCCCCTGCTCCGGCAACCACCACCCTGGTCTCGGCGATGTCCCGGCCGGTGACATCCAGAGCATTGAGGAAAGCCGCCCCGCCGATGATGGCGGTGCCGTGCTGGTCGTCGTGGAAGACGGGGATGTCGAGACGCTCCCGGAGTGTCGACTCGATGTAGAAGCACTCCGGTGCCTTGATGTCCTCCAGGTTGATCCCGCCGACCGTCGGGGCCAGGAGCTCACAGAACCGGATCACGTCCTCCGGGTCGGTGGCGTCGATCTCGAGATCGAAGACGTCGATGTCGGCGAACCGTTTGAAGAGGACTGCCTTGCCCTCCATCACCGGCTTGCTGGCGAGGGGCCCGATGTTGCCCAGGCCGAGCACGGCGGAGCCGTTGGACACCACCGCGACCAAATTGCCTCGGTTGGTGTAGCGAAATGCCGCGTTGGGCTCGTCGGCGATCACCAGACAGGGCTCGGCCACCCCGGGGGTGTAGGCGAGGCTGAGATCCGACTGGGTGGCTGTCGGTTTGGTCGATCGGATCTCGATCTTCCCCGGGCGCGGGCTCTGGTGATATTCGAGGGCTTCGGAGAACTTGCGCTTCGGCGACATGGTTGGACCTTATTCGCAGCGCGCCGGGCCGTGGCCGTCGCCCCTTCTCGAGGCGGTTCGGCCCAATGATGGGCCCCACTACCTGAGGTTTCCGAATCAACCCTGATCCTGCGAGAATTGGGGGGTGATCGAGACCGACGTGGCAAAGATCTCGGACAACGGGTACAACGTGATGGGGGGATGGCGGGTCGGTCAGGCCCCCGAGGAGTCGACAACCCGGTCCGGGTTGCTGGTGCCGGTGGGGACGAAGGACGGCAACGACGCCCTCGCCCTCGTCGACGTGCAGACCGGACAGAGGTTTTGGGCTGTCCCCACCGGGGCATGGCGCTTCATATGGCCACCCACGGGCAAGCCGGTTATCGCCGTGAGGGAGTCACAGATCATCGCCGAAGAGGAGCTCGAGCACGTCGGGGACGAGGGTCTATACCTCTGAGATCGCTTAATCCCGCCGCATCCGGCCACCGCATCCGGCAACATCGTCTCACTCCGTCCAGCGAGCACACCCATGACTTCTGACCGTCGAGCGCGCCAGCGCAGACGTCTCACCGCAACTGTCACCGACCTCGAGGTCGCGGTCCAGCGCGCCTTTCTCGTCGGCGTGCTCCAGCCCGGTATGAGCACCGAGGCGGAGGAGAGATCCCTCGACGAGCTCGCCCTGCTCACCGACACGGCCGGCGCCGAACCGGTCGACCGCGAGCTGGTGAAGCGGGATCGACCCGATCCTGCGACGTTCATCGGCTCGGGCAAGGCCGAGGAGCTGGCCGCCCTCACCACCGCCCTCGACATCGACGTCGTCATCTTCGACCAGGCACTCAGCCCGGCCCAGCAGCGCAACCTGCAGAAGGTCTTCCACTGTGACGTGGTCGACCGTGAGGCGCTGATCCTCGACATCTTCGCCCAGCACGCCACCTCCAAGGTGGGTGCCATCCAGGTGGAGCTGGCCCTGCTCCGATACAACCTGCCCCGGCTTCGGGGCAAGGGCGTCGAGATGGCCCAGCAGCGAGCCGGGGTGGGCACGACGATGCGCGGCCCTGGTGAGACCAAGCTGGAAACCGACCGTCGCCGGGTGCTCGCCCGGATCTCCAAGCTGGAGCGCCAGCTGGAGGAGACCGCCGGGCATCGCGAGACGCAGCGCAAGCAACGCCGTCGGGCCCAGACCCCCCAGATCTCCATCGTCGGTTACACCAATGCCGGGAAGTCCACGCTGCTCAACGCCCTCACCGACGCAGAGGTGCTGGTTGAGAACCAGCTCTTCGCCACGCTGGACTCCACCGTGCGGCGTCTCGAGCTCCCGGGTGGCCCGACCGCGGTCATCGCCGACACGGTCGGCTTCGTCCGTCGTCTCCCCCACCACCTCGTCGAGGCTTTCCGCTCCACCCTCTCCGAGGCCAACGAGTCAGACCTGCTGGTCCACGTTGTCGACGGGACCGACCCCGATCCCGCCGGGCAGATCGAGGCGGTGGGTGAGGTCCTCGCCGAGATCGGGGCCGGCTCGATCCCCCAGCTGCTGGTGATCAACAAGATCGACGCCCTCGACCCCCACGAGGTGGAGCGCCTTCGCAACCTGTGGCCGGAGGCGGTGCTCATCTCGGCGGAGCGACGCCTCGGTCTCGACGTGCTCCTCGACGAGATCGCCGACGTCCTCTCCCGTGGGCTGGTGACCCTGAGCCTGGCGGTTCCCTACGAGCGTGGCGACATCGTCGCTGCCGCCCATCGGCTCGGGGAGGTCATCGAGGAGAAGCATGACGAGGCGGGAACCATCCTCGACGTCAGGGTGCCCCAGCGAGTGGCCGACCGGTTCGCCGGGTTCGTCAGCGGCTAGCGGCTGGCGACGAGGGCCGCACCGACCAGGCCAGCGCTGTTGCCCATGGTCGCCGGGACCACAGGCAGGCGGCTGTCGAGACGATCGGAGTAGAGCGCCCAGTGCTTGGTGAGACCGCCGCCGAACACGATCAGGTCGGGCCGGAACACCTCGTTGACGTGGAGCAGGTAGCGGTTGGCCCGGTCTCCCCACTCGTCCCACTCCAGACCCTCACGTTTCCGTGACTTGGCCGAGAAGAATCGCTCACTGGGATAGTGCCCCTCGAACTCGAGCTGCCCGAGCTCCAGGTTGGGCACCAGCTTGCCGTCGACGAGGAGGCCGGAGCCGATCCCGGTGCCGAACGTGATCACCAGCACCAGCCCGTCGACCCCGGCGGCTGCCCCAAAGCGCGCCTCGGCGACTGCGGCGGCGTCCGCGTCGTTGATCACGACCACCTCGCGACCGGTGACCCCGGCGAAGAGATCCACCACCTGCTGACCCACCCAGGAGGGGTCGATGTTGTTCGCCGTCTCCACGACGCCGTTTCGGATCACCGAGGGGAACCCGATCCCGATCGGCCCGCGGTAGTCATAGATGTCGAGCACATCCCGGATGGCGGTGGAGCAGGCATGGGGCGTCGCCGGCTGCGGCGTCTCCACCCTGGTCCGCTCGGTGGTCAGAGTCCCGCTGCCCACGTCGACCAGGGCCGACTTGATCCCCGACCCGCCGACGTCGATTCCGAGATAGATGTCACTCAAACCGAGGGCCAGGGTAAGCGCTTCTCCTCGTCGGTAATAGGCTCGACCCGTGAGCAACGGATCTGACATCGGGGTGATCGGGCTCGGCGTGATGGGCGCCAACCTCGCCCTCAACCTCGCCGACTCGGGCAACCGGGTGAGCGTCTACAACCGCACCGTCTCGGTCACCGACGAGTTCATGGCCGGCGAGGCAGCCGGGAAGGACATGGTGGCCGCCGCCACGCTGGAGGAATTCGTGGCCTCGCTGGCCGGCCCGCGGGTGATCCTGCTCATGGTGACCGCAGGGAAGCCGGTCGACTACGTCATCTCCGACCTGATGCCTCTCCTCGAGCCAGGCGACATCATCATCGACGGTGGCAACTCGTTGTACAGCGACACCCGGAGACGCTGCGACGACCTCCAGGAGAAAGGGATCCGGTTCGTGGGCGCCGGGGTGTCCGGAGGTGAGGAGGGTGCCCGCCACGGGCCATCGATCATGCCGGGTGGGAACCCGGAGGCGTGGCCCCTGATCGAGCCGATCCTCAAGGGCATCGCAGCGAAGGCGCCCGACGGGGCGCCCTGTTGTGAGTGGCTCGGCAAGGGCGGCGCGGGCCATTTCGTCAAGATGGTCCACAACGGGATCGAGTACGGGGACATGCAGGTCATCGCCGAGGCCTACGACCTGATGCGACGGGGCATGGGCTTGGAGCCGGCGGCGATAGCCGACGTCTTTTCCGAATGGAACGAAGGACGGCTCCAGTCGTATCTGGTCGAGATCACTGCTGACATCATGAGGGTCACCGAGGACGGGGTGCCCATGGTCGACGTCATCCTCGACGCCGCCGGGCAAAAGGGGACCGGGAAGTGGACGGTGATCGCCTCGATGGAGGCCGGCGAGCCGACCACCCTGGTCGCCGAGGCCGTCTACGCCCGCGTGGTCAGCTCGGACCCGGAGCGTCGCGCTCGGACCGCGAATCGCTTCGACCGGCCGATCACACCCATCGAGGGGGTGAGGGTTGACGACATCGAGTCGGCCCTGTACGCCTCGAAGATCATCTCTTATGCCCAGGGGTTCCGCCTCCTCCACGCCACTTCGGAGGTGGAGGGCTGGGACCTCGACATGGGGACCATCGCCTCGATATGGCGGGCGGGATGCATCATCAGGGCCCGGTTCCTCCAGGACATCACCGCGGCCTACACGGCCGACCCCGACCTCGCCGACCTGGGGGAGGCCGGGTTCTTCACCGATGCGCTTCGTGAGGCCGAGCCGGGGTGGCGCCGGGTGGTGGCCGCGGCGGTCGACTCCGGGATCCCCTCTCCGGCCTACTCCTCCGCCCTCGCCTACTTCGACGGGATGCGCTCGCGCCGTCTCCCCGCCAGCCTCATCCAGGCCCAACGCGACTTCTTTGGCGCCCACACCTTCGAACGCGTCGACCACCCTCGCGGCGAGTTCTTTCACCACGACTGGGGTTGACCGTTTCCTAATGCTCTACGGCCCACTATTGGGCTTTTGAACGTTTCATTAGAGGGCGGAATTCGCGCACCCGCCGTAATGAAACGGCCAAAGGCCCACTATTGGGCCCCCATGCATTAGGAAAGCGTCAGACCGGGGGCGTTCCGGGCACCTCCAGCAACGGGGTCTGCTCGAAGTGGGGATCGGCGGCGTCGGCGGCCTCCACGAAGTCTCGACGCACCCCCATCAGGAACAAGATGGCGTCGAGGTAGGGGACGGAGACCGAGGTGTCCGCTCGCTGTCTCACCACCGGCTTGGCGTTGAAGGCGATGCCGAGCCCGGCGACGGCGAGCATCTCGAGGTCGTTGGCGCCGTCGCCCACCGCAACCACCTGTGAGAGGGAAATCCCCTCGGCATCGGCGATCTCCTCGAGAAACGTCGCCTTGCGCGCTCCGTCGACGAGCTCGCCGGCGAGCCGCCCGGTGAGGACACCCTCCTTGACGTCGAGGGTGTTGGACAGCGAGTAGTCGATACCGAGGTCGGCGGCGAGGGCGTTGGCGAACCTTGTGAAGCCCGCGGACACGATCGCCGTCTTCATCCCCATCCGTTTCAGGGTGCGGATGAAAGTGCGCGCCCCCGGGGTGACCGTGATCCTCGAGCCGGCCCGTTGCAACGCCGCCTCGTCGAGCCCGGCGAGCAGAGCCACCCGCTCCCGCAGTGACTGCTCGAAGTCGATCTCACCACGCATCGCCGCCGTGGTGATGGCCGACACCTCCGCCCCGACGCCTGCCTCCTCGGCGAGCAGGTTGATCACCTCGTTCTCGATCAGGGTCGAGTCGACGTCGAGCACCACCATCCGCTTCGCCCGCCGCTCGAGCCCCTCCGGCTGGATGGCGATGTCGATGGGGCGCTCGGCCGCCGCCGCGATGAGCTGCTCCCTCACCTTGTCGATGTCGCCGTTGGAGACGGTGAGCTCGTACGACACGACCGGGTATCGGGAGAGCCTGAAGATGCGCTCGATGTTCCCGCCACCGTTGGCGATGGAGCGGGCGACCACACCGAAGTCCTCGGGCCCGATCCGCTCGCCGAGGACGGTCACCACGGTCATCGTCTTGGTCGGGGTCGGGAGGGGGTCGACCACCTCGAACTCGATGTGCAGCCGCTCCTCCCACCCGAACAGGAGAAGGTCCCGGATCGTTGCCTTCTCTCCGTCCACCCCGACCAGGATGTTCAGGGTGAGCCGGCCACGGACCACGATCTGCTCGACGTCGTAGATCTCGGCGCCCGTGGCGGCGAGCACGTCCATCAAACCGGCGGAGATGCCGGGATGATCCGGCCCGTGGACGGTCACGAGGATGGTGGAACGCTCCGACATGAGCCGGCCACGTTAGGTCCGGGAGGGTGTTTTTCCACTTCGGCCAACTCGGAACCATCGGTACCATCGGCGCACCACCGATCAGTGAGGACTCCCTGTGCCCGATAACCCGTTCCGGCTGCCCCGCCACACACTCCCCACGCATTACGACATCCGGCTCGAGCTCGACCTGGAGACGTTCACCTTCGCCGGGACGGTCGGGATCGACATCGACGTGGTCGAGGCCACCGACACGCTGGTGCTCAACACGGCCGAGATCGAGATCAAGTCCGCCGGGCTCTCGGACGGCACAGTCATCACCGAGATCGTCAACAACGACGAGAGCGAACGGGCCACGCTGTCGCTCGGCTCGACACTGGCGCCTGGGAGCTACCGGCTGGATATGGAGCATTCGGGGATCATCAACGACCAGCTCCGCGGGCTATACCGCTCCGTCTATCGGGACGCCGAGGGCAACGAGCACGTTCTCGCCACGTCGCAATGCCAGGCGACCGATGCCCGCCGGGTGTTCCCCTGCTGGGACGAGCCGGACTTCAAGGCGACCTATCAGACCACGATGGTGGTGGCCGACGGTCTCGAGGCCTACTCCAACACGGCCGAGCTCGAGCGCGTGAAGCTCGACGACGGCCGGGTCGAGTTCCGCTTCGACAAGACGATGAAGATGTCCACCTACCTGCTCGCCTTCATCGCCGGCCCGTTCGAGGCCACGGAGCCCCGGGTTGTGAGGGGGACCCCGATCCGGGTCATCGTCCCCAAAGGCAACCTGCATCTCACCGACATCGCCTTGGAGAACGCGGTGTTCTGCTTCGAGTACCTCTCGGATTACTACGGCATCCCCTACCCGGCCGACAAGCTCGACCACATCGCCATCCCCGACTTCGCCGCCGGCGCGATGGAGAACGTGGGGATGATCACCTATCGGGACGCCTACCTGGTCATCGACCCGGAGAAGGCGAGCCAGGGAGAGCTGCAGAACAGCCTGGATGTCATCGGCCACGAGATCGCCCATCAGTGGTTCGGCAATCTGGTGACCATGGCCTGGTGGGAGGGGGCCTGGCTCAACGAGGCCTTCGCCAGCTTCATGGAGCTGAAGGCCACCGACGCCATGCGGCCGGAGTGGAAGCGCTGGCTGGCGTTCGCCAACCTCGAGGTGCCCTGGGCGATGGGGACCGACCAGCTGGCCTCGACCCGCCCCATCGAGTTCGAGGTGACCGCCCCCGAAGAGGTCGACCAGATGTTCGATGCCATCACATACGGCAAGGGGTCGGCGGTGCTGCACATGATCGACGAGTTCGTCGGCGTCGAGAACTTCCGCCGGGGTGTGGGCAACTACCTGCGCAAGCACTCCTACGCCAACACGGTCACCACCGACCTCTGGGAGGGGCTCGATTCCGCCTCGGAGTATCCCGTGTCGGAGATCATGGACACCTGGGTCTACCAGCGCGGGTTCCCTCAGATCGACGTCAAGCTGGTCGAGGATGGAGTCCGCATCTCCCAGCGCCGCTATCTGGCCATCCCGGATGAGACCGACACCACCATATGGAAGGTGCCGGTGCAGCTGCGAGGGTCGGCGGGCGGACAGTCGTTCCGCACCAAGTACCTCCTGACCGAGGACGAGGCGGTGGTCCCGGTCGTCGGAGACGTCGACTGGGTGGTGGCCAACGCAGGCGGCCACGGCTTCTATCGCACCCGGTACGCCGACGACATCTTCGAGGCGCTGCTCACTCACGTGGAGGACCTGGGGGACATCGAGCGCTACACACTGGTCTCCGACACACTCGGCTTCGTCCGCAACGGGCAACTCCCCGTCTCGTCGTTCCTCGACCTGGCATCCCGATTCGGCCATGAGGAGGAGCAGGCGATCTGGTCGATCATCACCGGTGGGCTCGGGTTGGTCGAGCATCACGCTCTCGACGAGGAGGCGCGCCCTGGGTTCGAGGGTTTCGTGTCGGAGCTGGTCTCCCCGGCGATGGAGCGTCTCGGCTGGGAGCCTCGGGAAGGCGACACCGATCTGATGCGCAAGCTGCGCGGCGACCTGATCGCCACGCTGGGCAACCTCGCCCGCGATGGAGCGGTCATCCAACGATGCCGTGAGCTGGTCGATGACATCCTCTCCGGCGCCATCCTCGACCCCGAGGTGAGCACGGCTGCTCTCGCGGTCTACGCCAGAAACGGCGATGCCGCCGAGCACGCCCGGTTGTGGCAGGCGTACAAGGCGTCGGCGACACCGCTGGATCAGGTCCGCTACCTGCGGTCGGTCGCCACCGTCGAGACCGAGACGGAGGCGCTGGACACCCTGGACAAGATCGTCGACGGTGACATCCGCACCCAGGACGGCTTCTGGGTGTTCGCCCGGCTGCTCATGGGCGAGGCCGGGCCCGAGGTCTGGGCCAGCGCCCGCAGCCGTTGGGACGACGTCCTCGCCGTGATGCCAGGGATGACCCGACCTCGGGTAGTAGAGGGCCTGCCGGCCCTCTCCCAGCCCGAGGTCGCCGCCGACGTCAAGGGCTTCTTCGCCGAGCATCCGCTTCCCGAGGCGTCTCGTGCGCTCGAGCAGAAGCTCGAGCTCCTCGACGCCAACGTCAAGCTGCGGGAGCGGGAGACCCCGGTGGTGAGGGAGTACTTCTCCGCTTCCTAATGCATGGGAGCCCATATATGGGCTTTTGGACGTTTCATTACGCCGGCACCCTCGAGACGTGAGAAAGCCCCCGGATCGATATCCGGGGGCTTTCCCGAGAGAGTACGGCCCGTATATGGGCCCCACTGCCTGAGAAAAGGGAAGTAGCGGAAACTACTTCAGCTCGACGGTGGCGCCGGCCGCCTCCAGGACCTCCTTGGCCTTGTTGGCGGTGTCCTGGTCCACACCCTCGAGGACCGACGCCGGGGCGCCGTCGACGAGGTCCTTGGCCTCCTTGAGACCGAGACTGGTCAGACCACGCACTTCCTTGATGACCTGGATCTTGGCCGACCCGGCGGAGGTGATGACGACGTCGAACTCGTCCTTCTCCTCGGCGGCGGCAGCCGCGCCATCGCCGCCACCGGCAGCGGGGGCGGCAGCCACGGCCATCGGGGCGACGGCGGTCACGTCGAACTTCTCCTCGAAGGCGTCGAGAAACTCCTTGAGCTCGAGGATGGTCATCTCCTCGAAGACACTGAGCAGCTCCTCGGTCTTCATCTTTGCCTTTGCCATTTCTATTCCTCCTCGGCCTCTCCGGCCGTGGTCTCGCTGGGCTCGGTCGCCGGCAGCGACGCCTCACCGGCGCCGCCGTCGGTGACGAACTCACCCGACTCTTTCTTGTCCAGAAGCTGTGAGAACACCGATGCCGCGTTCCGGGTGAACGAGGCGAACATGCCCGCCGCCGAGAACAGCGGCGACTTGGCGGCGCCGACCACCTTGGCGAGCAGGATCTCGCGCGACTCGATATCGGCGAGCCTGGAGACCTCCTCGGGGCTGAGGATGCTCCCCGAGAGCAGCCCCGCCTTGAGCACGAACACGTCGTGGTCCTTGGAGAAATCCTTGAGGGCCTTGGCGGTTGCCACCGGGTCGCTCTTGGCGAATGCGAGAGCGGTCGGTCCCTGCAGGTACTCGTGCAATGCCTCGAACCCGGCGTCGCCGGCGGCGAGGCGAGCGAGGGTCATCTTCACGACCTTGTACTCGGCGCCACTGGCCCGCAGCGCCCGACGCAGGTCCTGGACGGCCTGGACGCTGAGCCCGCGGTACTCGGCGAGGAACACCGCCTCTGAGCTCTCCAGCCCTTCCCTGATGTCGGTTACAGCCTGGACCTTCTCTGGTCTTGCCATTGCGTCTCCCTAGACGAACCAAACCCCTTGGCGGAAGACAAGGGGCTTCGAGAAGCGAACCTGCGCCGGCGGGCGATGCGCCCATTGGGTCAATGACACCGGCGGTCTTCGGCCGAGGATTGGAGTTGCGACGTCGATTGTATCCGGACCCGCCATGTCCGCAATTCGGGCTACGTTGCCTCCCGATGACCGCACACGGATTCGTCCCCTCGTCCAAGACGTCGATCTACTACCACTGCGAGGGAGAGGGCCCTGCCGTCCTCTTCATCCACGCCGGCGTCGCCGACGCCCGAATGTGGGAATCGCAGATGGACCTGGCCGGCTTTCGCACCATCGCCTTCGACCAACGTGGCTTCGGTCATACCGAGTGGGTCGCCGAGCCCTACTCCAACCGCAACGACGCCCTCGCCGTCCTCGATCACCTCGAGATCGACCACGCGGTGGTGGTCGGCTGCTCCAATGGCGCCGAGGCGACCATGCAGATGGCCCTGGTCGCTCCCTCCCGGGTGTCCGCCATGGTCCTGATCGGCGCCGCCCCCAGGGGCTGGGAGCCCGAGGGTGGCTGGCAGGAGGAGCCGTACTGGGACGACCTGGTCGCCGCCTTCAAAGCCGGCGACTACGAGAAGGTGACCGACTACGAGGCCCGATTGTGGCTGGCCGGGCCTGGTCGCTCCCTCGACCAGATCGACCCCAGTCTGGTGGCACTGTTCAAGGAGATGGATCTCATCCCGCAGTCGACCGAGTCGGAGCGCAACGATCACGTCGAGACGCTGGAGCCGCCCACCAACGACCAGCTCGACCGCATCGCTGCCCCGACCCTCGTGATCGTGGGTGAGCACGACACGCCCGATCTCCAGGAGGCTGCCCATTACCTGGCGGGTCGTCTCTCCGACCGGCCGGCTGTGGTGTTGGAGGACACGGCCCACCTCCCCTCGATGGACCAGCCGAGGGCCCTGAAGACCGTCTTGGAGGGCTTTCTCGCCTCTTTGTAGCCCGATTCCCAGAATTTGGCTGGACAGTCCCGAGACCACGCGCGACACTTGACCCTGTTGAAAACAGGGGGTCTCCGTGTTGCCGGGCGGGTTCCCTGACCGCCCCCGCCCGCATCTCGGACCCGAAATGAGTGAGGGTCGCGTTACGCCGACTGATGGAAGACCAGCCCCTACCCTGGTCCACAGACGAAGTCGTCGGCAACGTGCGGACGGTGGACCTGGCAGCCGATGCCCTCCCAGCCCACGGATGTCCGGGCGCGGAGATCCCCCTCTTCAGCATGTGAAAAGCCCCCAAGGTCTTGGGGGCTTTTCCACGTTCTAAGTGTCGGAGATCAGAGGGCTTTTCCGGCCATCTCCTCGAGACGCCCCGGGTCGACCTTGACTCCGGGGCCCATGGTCGACGAGATGGTCATCGCCTTCATGTAGCGGCCCTTGGCGCCCGCCGGCTTTGCCCGCTGGATCTCGCCGGTGAGTGTGGTGAGATTGGCGAGGAGCTGGTCGAGCTCGAAGGAGACCTTGCCCAGCGAGACGTGGACGTTGCCATAGCGGTCGTTGCGGTACTCGAGCTTGCCCGCCTTGAACTCGGCCACCGTCTTGGCGACATCGTCCGAAACAGTGCCCGACTTCGGGTTGGGCATGAGACCACGGGGACCGAGCACCCGGCCCAGCTTTCCCACCTCGGACATCATGTCCGGTGTGGCGATCGCCACGTCGGCCTCGAGCTCCTTTCCGGCCTGGAGCGCCTCGACCAACTCGGTGCCACCGACGATGTCGGCGCCGGCCTCCCTGGCTGCGGCCTCCTTGTCCGGCGGGCAGAAGACCGCGACCCGGACGTCCTTGCCGGTGCCGTTGGGCAGCGAGACCGTGCCCCGAACCAGCTGATCGGCCTTGCGCGCGTCGATGCCCAGGGTGTAGACCACCTCGACCGTCTCGTCGAACTTGGCGGGGGCCAGGGTCTTCACCAGCTCCAACGCCTCGCGGGCGGTGTAACGGTGATCCTTGTCGTACCGGGAGGCGGACTCGCGGTACTTCTTTCCGTGCTTCATGTCTCTCCTCGTGGTCCAGGCGGCCGTTGCCGGCCTCCCACTGGTGTGTTGCTAGCCCTCGACGGTTATCCCCATCGAACGGGCTGTGCCCTCGACGACCTTCATCGCGCCTTCGATGTCGTTGGCATTGAGGTCAGGCATCTTGATCTCGGCGATCTCCTTGACCTGTGCCCGGGTCACCTTGCCCACCTTCTCCTTGTTGGGCTCGCCCGAGCCCTTCTCCACCCGGGCCGCCTGCCGGAGCAGTGCCGCGGCGGGCGGGGTCTTGGTGACGAAGGTGAACGAGCGGTCCTCGTAGATGGAGACCTCGACCGGGATGATCTGGCCGCGGCTGGAGGCGGTGGCGTCGTTGTACGCCTTGACGAAGTCCATCAGGTTGACCCCGTGGGGGCCGAGGACGGTGCCGACCGGTGGGGCCGGCGTCGCCTGCCCGGCGGGCAGCTGGATCTTCAATGTGGTTACGAGTCGCTTTCTACCCATGGCAGTCCTAGTTCTTCTGGATGTCTTCGAAGCCGAGCTCGACCGGGGTGTCCCGGCCGAAGATGTTGACCAGCACGACGACCTTTTGCTGGTCGACGTTGAGCTCCTCGATCACGCCGTTGAAGTCGGCGAATGGGCCGGTGACCACGCGGACCTGCTCACCGACGTCCCACTCGGGCTTGAAGCGAGGCTTGCCCTTGTCCTCCTCTTCCTGGACCCCGAGGAACCGCTCCACCTCGCGTCGTGACAGCGGGGTGGGCTTCTGGGCGTTGCCGGCTACGAAGCCGGTGACACCCGGTGTGTTGCGGACCGCATACCAGGAGTCGTCGTCGAGGCTCATCCGCACCAGGATGTAGCCGGGGAAGACCTTCTTCGGAACGGTGACCTTCTTGCCACCCTTGAACTCGACGACGTCCTCCATCGGGATGTGGACCTCGAAGATTCGATCCTCCATGTGCATCGACTGGATCCGCGTCTCCAGGTTGGCCTTGACCTTGTTCTCGTATCCGGAATAGGAGTGGATGACGTACCAGTCACCGGGCTTGTCGTAGGGGCTGACCGGCGGGGGCTCGATCGCCTCTTCGGTGCCCGCCTCTGCGTCGGCAGTCTCGACGGGGGCGGAAGTCTCCTCGACGGTCGGTGAGGCGGCCTCTTCCTGGGCCATCACCTCGGGGTCGATTGCCTCATCCTCGGTGTCGATGGGTTCGTCCTCGACTTCAGGCGCCTCGATGTCCACTTCGGCCTCGGGTGCCTCGGTCTCCTGAGGGTCGGTGTCCGCCTCGGGCGCCTCGGTCTCCACGGAGTCGACCTGCTCGGTCTCGGTGATGCCCTCGGTCTCCTCGACGTCCGGGTTCTCTCGGTTCTCCAGTGGCTCGCCCATCAGCTCCTCAGTTCCACGAGCCACAAGATGAGCTCTTTGGCTCCGACATCGAATCCGAACACCACGATCGTGAGCACCAACGAGGTGATCAGGGTGACGGAGGTGAAGGCGATCATCTGCTCACGGGTCGGCCAGGTGACCTTGCGCAGCTCGACCCTGACCTCGTGCAGATAGTCCTTGAGACGGGCGACTATCGACTTTCGCTCGGACGGCTCCTGGGCGCGTGCCTGCAGGGCGGCAGCTCGACGCTGCGCCCGGCTCTGTCCGCCGCTCTCCTTCTTGCGACGCCGCTCCTCGACTTCCTGGAGGCGTCGTATCTGTCTATTGGTCATGGCTCAACAAATCCTGATGCGATTGTGGCAGGGGTGGAGGGACTCGAACCCCCAACCTCCGGTTTTGGAGACCGGCGCTCTAACCAGTTAGAGCTACACCCCTAGGGGGTTCGCGGGTCGTCCAAGTATAAGGCCGGTCGGAACGCTCTGGAAAGTCCGCGGGCCGGGCACGCTCTCGCGCTAGAGGTCGAATTCCGCCCAAACGGTCTTGCCACCGGTGTTTCCGTCGATTCCCCAGCTCTCGGAGATCGCGTCCACGATTCGCAGCCCTCGGTGGGAATCGGTCAGGCCCTGAAGACTAGGAAAGACTGAAGATGCATCGGTCACCTCGAGCCGAATCAGGTTCGGCTGGACCGCAATCCGAACCGTGTAGCGAGTTCCCGTGTGTCGGACGGCGTTCGTCGCCAGTTCGGAGGCGGCGAGGACCACGTCGCTCAACCTAGGAGAATCTGGAATGACCTCTCCCACAAAGCGTCGGACTGCCCGCACGGATTGCGGATCAGACTCGAAGTGTCTGTGGCGAGACATCGCCCGTTGGAGAGATGGCTCCCATGAGTCGCATTTCCCGAAACAGGTCCTTCGGAAACTCCACATAGGAGTCTTGTCCGCAGCTATCGCCCCGACGAGCTCCCTCGAAGTCACCCACGTATATTTCGGGCCGTGACAAACAGGGAGAGTCGTCTCCTCTCGGTGATGCTGAGCCTGGCTGACACCCTGGTCTCCGACTTCGAGCTGACCGACCTGTTCTACGAGCTGATCGACGCTTCGAAGGAGCTGCTCGACGTCACCGAGGCAGGTCTGCTGGTGTCCGACAACGGAGAGAGCCTGCGAGTGGTCGCCGCCACGAGCGAAGCCGCCCACCTCCTCGAGCTGATGGATCTGGAAGTCGAGGGGCCGGGATTCGAGACGTTTCGATCGGCGAGCCCGGTGAAGTCCGGTTCGCTGCGTGCCGAGGCTGCCCGGAGCAGATGGCCCGCCTTTTCTGCCCAAGCGTTGGAGGCCGGCTTCGAACGTGCGTGGGCTTTCCCCTTGCGCCTCCGGGAGAAGACCGTCGGTGCTCTCAACCTCCTGCAAAGCGAGGACAAGGAACTGCACGATGAGGACATCCTGCTTGCTACCGCTCTGGCGGACATGGCGGCGATCGCCATACTCCAGCACCGGGTGCAGAAGGACGAGCAGCTGGTCATTGCGGGTCTGCAGACGGCACTGGAGAGCCGCGTCATGATCGAGCAAGCCAAGGGGATCACCGCCCAAGAACTGGGCGTGGGAATGGACGAGGCCTTCGATGTCATCCGGAGTCACGCCCGGAAGACCAACCAACGGCTCCACGACGTCGCCCGCGCCATCAGCTCGGGCCGCCTGTCAGCCAAGGACATCGGCGCCTAGCGCGAAGTTTCGCGATCTCGGGGAGAATCGCTCTGAGGATGTACAGTCGCTAGAACAAGACGTAACTGTTCGACTCTGCTCTAGATCCTGGTGGACCGACACGACTCTTCGGAGGCCACCAGTGATAAACGGACACAGTGAGCAGAGGACAGGTCCTCTCGAGTATGAATCTCTCCCTCTCCACGTCTCCGCGCGCAGTGAGACCGGAACCTTGGTCGTGGACGTGAGAGGAGAACTCGATCTCGCCACCGGACCGGTGTTGCAGCAGCACCTGAATCACTACTGCGACCAACTTGGGAATGGCGGTCCGCTGAGACTCGTCTACCGGCTGTCCGGAGTCACTTTCATGGACTGCTCCGGTCTGAGCGCTTTGCTCAACGCCATCGACGGACTCGACTCTCAGAAGATCACGGTTCGTGAACCGACCCCACCGGTACGGCGAGTGCTCGAGCTGGTCGGGATGGCTCACCTGGTCGAGGAGATGAAGCCATAGTCACCCGATTCGATCTCCGACGGATTCGCGCCTCGTTCCTGGGGCGAGGCCCAAACGCCATGCCACGATCGCTGGCTGTGGATTGTGCCGGCCTGCTGGGCGTCAGCGACGTCGCCATCTCGTTCAACCATGTGACCGACCACTTCACTTTGAGCGCTTCCTCGAACGAGGCCCGGGCCCTGAACGAGTGGCAGTTCACCCTGGCGGAAGGGCCCACTGTCGATCCTCCAGTACGCAGTGCCGGAGTCGTCGACACCGCCGCTTCGACGGGGAACCCATGGCCCAGACTCTCGGAGAAGGCCCGCTCCATCGGCTATCGCGCGATCGCCGGCGTGCCACTGCGGATCGACGGGAACGCCTTCGCCACACTCGTCCTCATGGACCGAGACGGGACCATGACCGCCGACACGATCGGCGAGGCCGAGCGGCTCGCGTATGAGATCGCCCCCCTCATACTCACGGCCCTGAGCCGTCAAACTCAGCCGCTCCAAGGGAACGACGACCACAACACGTTCCATCAGGCCACGGGCATGGTCATGAGCCAGGTCGGAATCGGGGCCGTGGCTGCCGCCGCCATGCTCCGTGACTATGCGCGTGCCGGCGACCGTCTCGTCACTGACGTCGCCAGTGAGGTAGTCACCCTTGCACTCGACTTCCGACAGGTCGGCTGACCGGCTCAGCGCGCCCGATGCACCGTGTAGAGGTCGAGCGGGTCGGCGACACCTTTCAAGTGCACAGGCCCGACTGCATCGAAACCCACCGGTAGAGCCGACGCTGTGTCGACGACGACCTGACTGGCCAGGACCTCGCCGGGCCGGGCGTAGTCGGCCATCCTCGCCGCGATGTTGACGGTCCTCCCGAAGTAGTCCCCTTCCTGGAAGATCACCGGACCGGCGTGGATCCCGACACGCGCCGGCGGCATCTCCCTGGCGGCGACTCCCTCAACCATCTCCAAGGCGGCGATGAGACCCTCAGCCGGGTCGGGGAAGTAGAACATCACGCCGTCTCCCAGCCACTTGACCGATTCCCCGCCGTGCTCGAGCGACGACCGCCGGACCAGGCCCCTCAACTCGGCTGCCAAACCTGCCGCCGCCTGGTCTCCCTCCTCCTCGGTGAGCCGGGTGTACCCGGTCAAGTCGAGAAAGCTCACGGCGGGTGGGTGGGTCAGCGGCGCGTAGAGGCCTTCCCGCTCGAGGACGGTCTCCAGGTTCTCCACCGCGTTCTTTGTCCAGGTGCGCTCCTGTTGCCCGTGGTACATGGCGACCAGGGCTCTCTCCATCACCGGAACGAGCCGCGACCCGATCTCGGCCTGGGCATCCATCATCTCCCGTTCGCTCATGCCCGACTCGAGCAGGGGCGACTCGACCTCGGTCCGGTACCACTGGGTCTCCGTCTCCGCGATCTGGCGCAGGCTCTCGGCGTACACCCGGAGCATGCTCTCGATCGCCGCTGGCCGCACCCCCTGGGAGAGCTGGATCTGCACTGATTCGATGACGGCGAGCTCGTCCTCACGCACGTAGTCCTCGGGTCGGGGCTCGGCGTAGCCGAATGCCTCGCGAACCCGTGCGAGAAGGTCGAAGGGGATTCCCTTGCCCTCACTGAGCTCCTGGAACGTCGTGGAGCTGAGGCCGGCGAACCAGTCGAAGGCGCTCACGTCCAGGTAGGTGAAGGAGAGCGTTCCGTCCCTCACTGCCGAGGCGATCCCCTCGAGTGGGACTCCCGCCGACTGGTAATTGTCAATCCAACGGGCCCGACGCACGTCGCCGGGGGCGAAGACGTCCCCATCACCGGGTGTGAGGATCCCCATCTCCACCAGCTGGTCGACGAATCCGACGTCGACTCCGGCCTTGTGTGCCACCTCTTGACGGGAGAGCTCGCTCACTTTGGTGAGGCTACGGGCACGTGGGATCAAGCGCGGAGTCGGGAGCTCGCGTGGTGCTGGCTCCCGACTTCCAGTGGTCAGATTCTGTTACCGAGTGCGTATGTACTCGTCGATCAACTCGGCCATGTCCGCAACCAACTCGGGATTGCGTGGTGGCACGGAGAATTGGATTTCCACCCCGGCGACCGTGCCAGGGGTCCCTGGCTGGATCAGCCTCTCGTACTCGTCGGGTCGGGTTTCCTCGAGCCAGTCCTCGAATTCCTGGAATCCGTAGAAGTCGAGCTCCTGTGGAGCGTCATCGGGACCAGGATCGGGCCGAAGCATCTCGGTCGAGAACAGCGCTATCTGGCCGGACTCGTCGAGGACGACCGACAGGCTCTCCACCCATCCGGTCCGCAGAGCCTCCATGGAGAACCCTATCTCACAACGGATGATCCGGTCGCTCTGAGCCTCACACGCCCGCAACTCCACCCTCCGATCGATCGCCGCACCCCAGGCGAAGTCGGCCTCGAAGCCGGCGGTGTCCGCCGTCGGGATCGTCCGGTCGGTTCCCTCGTGATAGGGCCGGTGGATACCGACCAGGAAACTGACCCCACCTTCCGGCCCGAAGTGGGACGCGAAGGCGTCGAGGTCTTCGTCGTTGATCGCCGCCACCGTTTCGGTGACGAGCGCAGCATGCTCCGGGGAGAGATCGGCCACCGCCGGGTCGATGTTTCCCGAGAGCAGCATTGGAACGGCCGCTGCCACCACCAGGGCGAACCCGGCGACGGCCACGATCCATCCCGGAACGTTCCCGGAGCCAACGGATCGCGACTCTCGCTTCTCACTTGTGATGTTCTGAACCATGTCGGTCCTTTCCATTACTTCGAGAAGAAACGAGGTGACCTGCTCTGGTGTCTCCCCCCCGACGCCGCCGATGGGGTTGGCGGCACGAAGACGCTCGATGACCGTCTTCGACTCTTGAGGGCTCACTTGCCTGGTCACGACTTCCCTCCTCTCGTGTCGGCACGTTTGGTGGCATGGCCGGCGTTAGGGGTTGCCAGGGCGGTGCTCATCCGGGCGACCGCCCGCTGCAGCCTCATATCGACGGCCGGCACAGAAATGCCGAGCACCCGAGAGATCTCGGAGCGTGACAGGTTCTCCCAGGCGTGCAGTCGCAGGATCTCCTGGTCGCCAGGTCTGAGGGTGCTCAATGCGGCGAGTACCTCGTCGTGCTCGGATCGGATCACTGCAGTCTCGGCGGGCCCAGACGGCGCCGGGTCGGCGTTGCCGATGAGCTTTACGGAGAGCCTGGTGCGCCGGCGCTCACTGCGGTTCGCGTTGCGGACCACGTTTCTGGCGACCCCGTATAGCCAGAAACGGGCCTCGTCGCCGGATGGGATGCCCGAGATGCGCCGCCAAGCGGTGGCGAAGACCTCGGCGAGGGCATCCTCGGAGTCCTCCGGGCCCAACCGTCTCTGGAGATAGGCACGGAGATCGCCGCCGTGGTTCTCATAGAGGTTGCGCAGCCTCTCGTCTTGTACCGACGTGCCGCCCATCATCCAAACCCCATCCGGCCGTGGCATCTCCATTCTCACTCCACATGTCCGGAGAGAGCCGTCGCTAACGGAGTGACTTGTTAGGTCCTGACCCGATCGGACATGTGTGATGGAGTCCCAAGACCGGGACTCGGCACGCTGGTGGCAGGGCGGGGGAGTTCGCCTCCCCCGTCCGGCCCTCGTGCATCGTCTCAGGCGCCGACTTCGGGCTCCAGCCGCTCCAGACCTCGCTTGCGATCGCCGGCACCGCCAAGCCGGAGCGCGGCCAGGAGGGCGGCAACGGCGATCCCGGCGGCGAGACCAACCAGGATCAGCACGACGGTCCGCTCGGTGTCCGGGGACTCCGGCACCGCCGGCGTCGCAGCCGGGGCGGGATCCGTCTCCTCCTCGGACGCCATCTCGGTGACCTTCTGCAGGACCCGTGCCTGCGTGGTGAGCAGGCTCTGCAGCCTGGTGCGCTGATCCAGGATCTGGTCCACGATCGCGGTG
>DASZOM010000042.1:0-82464 GCA_035550735.1 Acidimicrobiia bacterium
AAGGACCCGGAACCGGCACCATGACGGGTTGCCCCCTGGGACTGCGCAGCGTCCTCGATCACAGCCACCCGGTCCGGCAGCTCGGGGAAGAGGTCGATCGGCGCAATCTGGCCGAACAGGTGAACGGGCATGACGGCGCGAACGGAAGGGCTCAACGCGTCGGCGATCTTCTCGGGATCGATCAGATAGCTGCTCGGGTCGCAGTCGACCAGCACGACGTCGGCGCCGGCTCGCAAGACTCCCAGGGCGCTGGCGATGAAGCTGTTCGCCGGCACGATGACGACGTCACCACGCCCGATGTCGAGAGCTCGCACGGCCAGTTCCAGCGCATCGGTGCCGTTGCCCACGCCGATGCAATGCCGGGTCCCGACGAACTCGGCGAAATCGGTCTCGAATCGTCCGACCTGCGGGCCGTGGATGAACGCCGTGTTGGCGAAGACTTCCTTGAGGCCGCTCTCGACCTCGTCGGAGATCTGTTCGTGCTGCCAGCCGAGGTCTACGAGCGGAATGTCCATCACACCACCTCCACATGGACGGCTTCGCCACCCTGCGCCACGGAGGCGTCGATGGCGGCGAGGACGGCCACGATTCGCGCACCGTCCCAGCCATTCGAGATCATCTCCCCGCCACCGGCGACCCTGTTGAGGAACTCCTCGCATTCGCTTCTCAGCGGCTCGCCACCGGTCACATGGGGGATTCGCACTTCGCCCTCCCGAATCTGGGAGCGAAAAGCCGCGAAGGTGTCGACCAGATCGGTGTCTCCGACACCGACGACGCCCTTGTCATAGATGCGGATCGGCTCGTTCAACTCCATGTCATCGACTGTGAGCATGCGTTCGGCGCCGACAACCGAGATCAAACGCCGTTTCCTCGGATTGAGCCACGACGCCTCGATGTGCACCAGCACGCCCTTCGGGTAGGTGAGGGTCGCGAATACGACATCCTCGACACCTTCGTTCAGCCAGGAGCCTCCGGTGGCGGTCACCTTGGTGGGCATCCCCTCCAGCCAATAGTTGGCAATGGAGATGTCATGGCTGGCCAGATCCCAGGCGGCGTTGACGTCGGTCCGCACCGGCCCGAGGTTGGTCCGCGTCATCGAGAGATACTTGATGTCGCCGAGCAGACCCTCGTCGATGTAGCCCTTGGTCGCCCGGAATGCAGGGTTGAACAAGAACACGTGCCCCACCATGAGGACACGGTCCATCGACTCGGCCAGATCACAGAGACGCAGGGCCTCATCGAGGGTATGGGTGATCGGCTTCTCCACGAGCACGTGCTTCCCCGCCTCTAGCGCCTGGCTCACGATGGGCGCATGTGTCGACGTCGGAGTGGCGACGACCACCGCGTCGACCCGGGTGTCACCGAGCACATCTTCCAATTCGCTCGTCACCGAAACCGACGGAAAGCGCTCGGCAATGGCCTTCCGCCTCCTCTCGTCCATCTCGCTGACCCAGAGCACCTGGCTGGAGAGATGGTCATTGAAATTCCTGATCAGGTGCGGGCCCCAGTGTCCGGCGCCGATGACACCTATTCCTGTCATCACGATGAGATCACGTCCCTTATTTCTTGATGTGTAGCCCGAGCAGCACGAGTGGGCGGAGGATCGACCACCAGCCAGTTATCGGCTTCATCTTGGTCTGACCCAACTCTTTTGGCGGGTATCTCTTGGTGACGCCGACCTCTCGGACGTCGTAGCCCAGCCTGGCGGCCTTCCAGAGGAGGTAGACCTCGAGCTCGTACTCATCGAGCCAGTGTTGATTCAGCTCGAGACGCGGATCCCGCAGAACCGAGGTCCGGATGGCCCTGAACCCGTTGGTGGTGTCGGTTAGGCGTGTCGGCGAGATCAGGTTGAAGAGCATCGGGTGGAGTCGGGTGGCGAGCTTTCGGTAGGCCGGCATCTCGCCGTAGTCATTGGACTCGCCGAGCCAACGCGAGCCCTGCACCAGGTCTGCCCCGCGCAGGACCTCGTCGAGCAGGCGTGGGATCTCCTCGGGTGAGTCCTTGTTGTTGCCTGCCACCACCACGACGACGTCGTACCCCTCCTCGATTGCGTGGTCGAAGGCGGTGCGGATCGCCGCGCCGACACCGATGGTCCGGCCCAGCTCGATCACGTGGGCCCCCTTCGATCGAGCGACCTCGGCCGACGCGTCGCTGGAGCCGTCGTCGACGATGAGAACGCGATCGACCACGTCGGTGGGCATGCGCTCGACCACGAAGCCGATCTTCTCTTGCTCGTCGAGCACCGGCGCCATGGCGAGCACCTTCAGACCCTCGTACAACGACTCATCCTTTCGCCTGTCTCATGAAGAGCCGGTGAGGTGTCCGATCGATCGAGCCCGATCGTCCTCTACCACACCGACCCCGGCATCTGCCGAAGTGCCACCGGTCCGGTCCGGCTGCCCCGGGGCCAAATGTTGACTCCAGACCAAGGTCCCGATCAGGATGACACTTGCCGTCATCGCGACCTGCTGCGAAACGAGGCGGTAGCCGACCACCTGCACGAACGCTACGGCCAAGACGAGGAGCGTGGAGATCCTCGACCTAGACGGGGGCATGACGAAAGGAGCGACCGTCAGCAGGTAGGGAAGCCACGCCAAGGGCGAGGCCAAGATCGCCGCCGGGAGAGTCCAACCGACGTCGGAGTCGAGGTTCGGGGAACGGCGCAGACCGAGGTACCAGACGCTCAGCGCGGCGATCAAGCCGACCACGGCAGCTGGAACCGCACCGAAGCCGGTGAGCCAACTGGCGAGAGAACCGTTGTGCTCCGCCGTGATCCACCCGGCGCCACCCTCGATGACGGCGTCGAGGGAACCCCCGACGGTGATGCCCGGCAGGAGCACGCCGGCGATCGTCAGCAGGCCGGCGCCTGCGACCGTGGCCGACAGGGCTCTGACCTGGCGCCTCCGCATCAGGACGACGATGACGAGAAACGGCCAGAGACGTGACACACCGGCAACAGCCAGGAGTGCCCCAGCCTGGATCGGCCTGCCTTCCTGCAAGTAGACCCACATCCAGACGAGGCAGGCTGCAAGCGGGACGAAGGTGGACCCGTGAAAGACAGCCTGAATGAACGAGACCGACGCCGACAGAGACAAGGCGAATGCCGTCGCACCGAGATAGCCCGTAGGCCGCAACCTCACCGTGCCGGCGGCGATCAGCCCCAATGAGATGACGCTGACGATGGAGGCGGTCGAAGTGAGGAAGTCTGCTGGAATCAGTGCCAGCGGAAGGAGCACGACGATCGCCCCCGGGGTGCGGGCATGGTCGTCCGGTGGCGAGTCCACGCGACCGAGAGCAGCATCCACCGCTTCGCGCTCATAGACGACGTCCCGGGTCAAGTCCGGCCAGGGAAGCTCTGACTCCGTACGTGGAAGGTCCATCAGAAGCCACGCCACGACGATGCCGAAGACGACTGTCATTCCGAAGACTCCCCACGGAGACGCACGACGCCCCGACCCAGACGCCGGCGATGGTCGGCCTTCTCGCTTTCGGAACGTGGTCATGGGCCGCGCTCCAACCTAACGAGCCGGGTCGGCGAGGCTCGGCTTTCGGGAAACCACCTGGGACGAGCCTCGCTGCAGCCGTTGTCGCAACCCGCTTCTCATGATCGGGCCTTCGACGAGCTTCCATGAGAGCCAGGCGATGGCCACGCTCAGACCTGCCCCGAGCAGACGCGTGAACCTGTCGTCGCCGAACTGGGGAAGCAGCAACAAGGGAGCATGCCATAGGTAGAGGGCGTACGAGATCAGGCCGAACCAGCGAAGAACGCGAGCGGACAGAAAGGTCGGGCCGTCTGACGACACGGCTGCCCACACGGTGGCGGCGGCAAGGAACGAGGCGACGATTGTCACCCAGGTGCTTGCCTCGTAGAGGCCCCGCAGCTCGCCGACCTGCACCAATGACAGCAGGGCCATCCCCACGACACCGAATGTCGCCACCGCCGGTGGGACCTTGGGGAGAATCCTCTCGCGGCGCGTTGCGGCGAGCAATGCTCCCATCCCGAGGGCAAACGCATTGGTGTCGGTTCCCATGTAGGCCCACGACGCATCGATCCCCGATGCCACGATTCGCCAGCCGATGAGACCGACCACCACCCCCCCGAGCAGCCTCAGGCGCTTCGTCGCGCCAAGACCGACCAGGACCGGCCACGCCAGGTAGAAGTGCTCCTCTACCGCCAGGCTCCACGTGTGACGATGCGCATACAGGTCCATACCGAAGATCTGCGCATAGTTCGACGCATAGAGCGCAGGGGGCCACAGGGTCTCGATCACCGGGACCCCCACGCGTAACACCAGGAGCACGAGTGTGATCCCGACCAGGTAAAGGGACAGCGCAGGCAACAGACGTAGGGCGCGTCTCGCATAGAACGCCTTCAGGTCCAGCCTTCCAGTGGTGTCGATCTCCTCGATCAACAGGTTCGTGATCAGAAACCCGGAGAGAACGAAGAAGAGGGTCACCCCCACCATCCCACCCACATCCGCCGACAGCACGTGGGCGTGGGCCGCCACGACGAGGAGGATCGCCACCCCCCTGAGCCCGTCCAGCTCCGGCCAGCGTTCACGGGACAAGGCCGGGTCCTCGGAGGTTTGGTCGGCGCGGGGGCATGCCCAAATATCGGAGCGGGGCTCTTCGCACTGAACGTTCGACTCCGGCCGCTATCCCGCTTCGGCCACCTCGCGCAGCTCGCGCTTCAGCTCGTTGATCTCGTCTCGGAGACGTGCCGCGTACTCGAACCGGAGATCCTTGGCTGCCTCGTGCATCTCCTCCTCGAGGCTCAACACCAGACGGGCCAGATCGTCACCCTCCAGGTCCAGGGGAGCCCTCCGCTGCACCTCCCGGCGACGGCGGTCACCTGCCGGCGACTCGGTCTGGACCAGCTCCAGGATGTCGGAGACACGCTTCCGAACGGTCTGCGGGTCGATGCCGTGGTCGGCGTTCCACTCCTCCTGGGCTCGGCGGCGACGGTTGGTCTCGTAGATCGCACGCTGCATCGAGTCGGTGATGTTGTCGGCGTACATAACCACCTGGCCATCCACGTTCCGGGCGGCGCGGCCGATGATCTGGATCAGCGAGGTCTCCGAGCGGAGGAATCCCTCCTTGTCGGCGTCGAGGATGGCGACGAGTGACACCTCGGGCAGGTCGAGGCCCTCGCGCAGCAGGTTGATCCCCACCAGCACGTCGAAGTCCCCCAACCGGAGCTCCCGCATGATCTGCACCCGCTCCAGGGTGTCGATCTCCGAGTGCATGTAGCGGGCTCGCACCCCCATCTCGAGGAGATAGTCGGTGAGGTCCTCCGCCATCTTCTTGGTAAGCGTGGTGACCAGGACCCGCTGGTCGCGCACGGCCCGTCCCCTGATCTCGTCGAGCAGGTCGTCGATCTGCCCCTTGGTCGGCCTGATCATCACCTCGGGGTCGACGAGACCGGTGGGGCGGATGATCTGCTCGACGACCTGCGTCGAGTGCGAGATCTCGAAGTCCGATGGTGTCGCCGACAGGAAGATCACCTGGTTGGCCTTCTCCAACCACTCGTCGAAGCGCAACGGCCGGTTGTCCTTGGCCGATGGCAGGCGGAAGCCGTGCTCGACGAGGACCTCCTTGCGGGAGCGGTCCCCTTCGTACTGGCCGCCGATCTGGGGCACCGTCACGTGGGACTCGTCGACGATGGTCAGGTAGTCGTCGGGGAAGTAGTCGAGGAGTGTGTAGGGGGCCTCGCCGGGCTCCCTCCCGTCGAGGTGGCGGGAGTAGTTCTCGATGCCGGAACAGAACCCCACCTCGCGCATCATCTCCAGGTCGTAGTTGGTGCGCATGCGAAGACGTTGCGCCTCCAGCATCTTCCCCTGTGCCTCCAGCTTGGCCAGGTTCTCCTCGAGCTCCTGCTCGATACCGGCGATGGCGCGCAGGAGACGCTGACGTTCGGTGACGTAGTGGGTCGCGGGGAAGACGAACAGCTCCCCCAGCTCGTCGATCACCTCCCCGGTGACCGGGTTGAGCTTGACCATGCGCTCGACCTCGTCACCCCAGAACTGGACCCGGACGATCGTCTCCTCGTAGGAGGGGAACACCTCGAGCGTGTCGCCCTTCACCCGGAACTTGCCCCGGGTCAGGTTGACCTCGTTTCGCTCGTACTGGATGTCGACGAGGCGCTTGATCGCAGCTCCCATCGGATACTCGACACCCTGGACCAGACGCAGGAGCTGGCCCTTGTACTGCTCCGGTGATCCCAGGCCGTAGATCGCCGAGACCGAGGCCACGATGATCATGTCCTTGCGCACCAGGAGTCCCGCCGTCGCAGAGTGGCGGAGGCGGTCGATCTCGTCGTTGATCGTGGCGTCCTTCTCGATGAACGTGTCGGTCTGGGGGATGTACGCCTCCGGCTGGTAGTAGTCGTAATAGGAGACGAAGTACTCGACTCGGTTGTCGGGGAAGAACTGGCGGAATTCGTTGGCGAGCTGGGCTGCCAGCGCCTTGTTGGGGGCGAGGACGAGCGTGGGCTTCTGCACCTTCTCGATGGTCCAGGCGATGGTGGCCGACTTCCCCGAGCCGGTGATCCCGAGCAGGGTCTGGAACCGGGCGCCACGAAGCACACCCTCGGCGAGCTGTTCGATCGCCTTGGGCTGGTCACCGGCGGGCTGGAAGTCCGATCGGACCTCGAAGCGGGGCATGTCGGCTCAGGGTACCGGTGCCCGGTGACAGTTTCGGAGGGCTAGAGCAGGGGCACGAGCCGCGCCACTGCCGCCTGCAACTCGTCGACGGTCCGATGATTGGGGACCACGACGTCGGCCACGGCGAGCCATTCCGAACGGGCGGGCTGGGCATTCATCCGGGCCCTGGCGTCGGTCTCATCCATACCCCGAGAGACTGCCCGCTCCAGCCGGACGTCGTCACGGCAATCGACCACGATGCGTCGCCACTCGTCCCCCAACCCGTGTGAGATCAACGGTATCTCGACCACCACCGGAGCTTCAATGTCCTCCACCCGGGCCCGGATCAGGTCGAAAATATGAGGGTGCGTCAACGCTTCCAGGGTGTCCAACTCGCCCTGGTCCGAGAACACCACGTCGGCCAGGGAGCGCCGGTCGATCTCGCCATTCCTCACCACGTGAGGCCAGCGAGCGGCTACTCCCGCGAATGCGGGCCCGTCCGGCTGCAACACCGTGTGACCGACGCTGTCGGCGTCGATCGTGTCCACTCCGTGCTCCTCGAGGAGCCTCCTCACCAGGCTCTTCCCCGAGGCGAGACCGCCACACAGCACCCATCGGCGCGACCCGGAACTCACGACCCCGACGGTACCCTATGACCATCGTGGCGTCGCCGGCCCCCTGGGAATCCCGTGTCCACCAAACCGTGGTCATCGGGCAATGGGTGGCCCTAACCGTCGGAATCGTCTCCTCGTTGGTCGCCAGCGGGGGAACCGGCAGCTCACTCATCGCGATGGGGATCGCCAGCGCATATGTGATCGCCGCCACGCTCATCCCGGAGTCGATGTTCCGCATCAGATTCGGGGCCGAGGCGCTGTCATTGACCGGCTCCATCGTCGTGCTGGTGGCCCTCACCATGACCGGCGGGGCAGCCAGCCCTTACCTCCTCCTGTCGATGGGCCCGCCCATTTTCGCCACGCTCTATGGCGGGCTCCGCTCCGGGGTCACCACCGGCGCTCTCTCCGGCGCCCTGCTGGTCCTGGTCACCCTGGCTCGCGATCTCGAGCTGATCGATGCCGCCCCCGCCGTCGCCCTCTATCTCGTCTTCGTACTCCTGGTCGGGGTCATCCGACGCCTCCTCGAGGACATCCATCAGCAGGCGACGACCCTCGCCTTCGAGAAGGAGTCCGCGACCCAGCGTCTCGAACGTCTCGAGGAGATCCACTTCGCCCTGCTCAAGCTGTCCGAGGATGTCTCGACAGGGCGGCTCAACGCCATCGAGGTAGCCGCCGACACCCTGGACACCATCCTGGAGAGGTTCCCGGGTGCCGCCGGCAAGTTGGCGGTGAGCGGCGAGACAGGTCGGGTCGTCCTGGCGGCGAGGGGCATTCCCGACCAGGACGGGCACATCTATCACCTCCCCCTCTCCACCTCGGACAACGAGGTGGGTGACCTCGAGCTGACCACTGCCGAGCCGATGACACCGGGACAACTCGCCGAGGTGGCCGCCATCATCCATCCGGTCGGAGTGGCTTTCGCCAACCTGCAGCTCCTCCAGGACATCGTCGGGTCTGCCGTCGCCGAGGAGCGCACCCGGCTGGCCCGTGAGATGCACGACGAGATCGGGCCCTCGCTGGCGTCACTGGGCCTGGCGCTGGACATGACCGCCATGCAGCAGGCCCATCGGCCGGAGGTCGCCGCAGACCTCCAGGTGCTCCGCTCCAACGTGACCAAGCTGGTCGAGGATGTGCGCGCCTCGGTCGCCGACCTTCGCAATGCCCCCGGGCCCACTCTCACCGCCCGGATCCTCCAGGCGACCTCCGAGCTGTCGGGCGATCCGGCGGTCGTGGTCGACCTCGAGGAGCGGCGACCGCCGCGACCTGCCCAAATCGGCGATCTCACCTCCATCATCTCCGAGGCCGCCCGCAACGCCCATCGTCACTCCCGAGCCTCGAAGGTGGTGATCTCTGGTCAGGTCGACCGCTCCTACGGGTCGTGCTCGGTGGTCGACGACGGCATCGGATTCGACCCCGAGGACGAGCCCGAGGGGCACTACGGGCTGACCGGGATGAGGGAGAGGGCCTCAAAGATCGGGGCCATCATCAAATTCGAATCAAAGGCGGGGGTCGGAACGGCGGTGACGGTTGAATGGGGGTCACGATGATCCGCATCATGATCGCCGACGACCACCAGCTCTTCGCCGAGGGGCTGAGCCAGGCCCTGAACAGCCTGCCCGACACCCGAGTGGTCGGAGTGGTCAACTCGGGCCCTGCTCTCGAGGAGGCGCTGATGACGCAGCCCGCCGAGGTGTCGATAGTCGACATCGAGATGCCCGGTGGGGACGGGATCGAGACCATCTCCACCTTGGGACGGCGCTCCCGGGCGATCGTGGTGTCGATGCACGCATCCGACGAGCAGAGGGCAAGGGCCGTGGATGCGGGGGCCCGTGGCTTCTTCTCCAAAGGGGTCCCCTTGACCACCCTCGCCGCCGCGGTGCGGGCCGTGGCGGACGGCAGGAACCTGCTCGACCTCACCGACGAGGAGCGTGACGACCTCCTCGAGACCTACCGCGAGGCCCAGCTCGACCCTGGGGCCGCGTCGTTGACCGCCAGGGAGCGGGAGATCCTCCAATTACTCGCCGCCGGCGTCTCGGCGACCGAGGAGCTCTCCGACCGTCTCTACATCTCCCCGAAGACCGTGAAGAATCACCTCGCCTCGATATTCCAGAAGCTGGCGGTCAGCGACCGCACCCAGGCGGCCATCGAGGCCATCCGACTGGGCATCGCCAAACCCTCGTAGGCATCAGCCCGGGTAATGAGTCTCAAGGCCCATCAGTTCGGGCCGGAACCAGCCGTAGATTCTCATGCAACCGACAGGAGGGAATTCGTGACCCGGTTGATGAAGATGATGGACAGCGAGAGAGGTGCCTCGATGGTCGAGTACTCCTTGCTCGTGGTTCTCATCGCCATCGTCGCCTTCGTCGCGGTACAGCTCGCTGGCGGTGCGCTCTCGGAGACTTACTCCGAGATCAGTTCCGAGCTGATAAGAGTCGGCGCGTGAACTGGATGGTTCGTGGGACCCATTGTTCCACGGGCCTGGTGGGCTAATTTGCCCGCTTGCAAGCCAGATATGTCTGACCCAAGGAGGGGTTCAATGCTTGCTCTGTGGACCAAGGCAACGGCCTGGTTGAAGGAAGAGAAGGGTGCCTCGATGGTCGAGTATGCCCTCCTCGTCGTGCTGATCGCCATCGTGGCACTGGTTGCAGTGACTCTGGCCGGCGATGCAGTCTCGGAGACCTTCAGCGAGATCGGCTCGAGCCTCGACTGATAGGAACAACACCTAGTACGAAAAGACCCGCCATCGGCGGGTCTTTTCTTTTGGAGACTCCCTCTTACCTGAGGTGAGCGTCAGGGGCGAAGAACGACGAACTCTTCGTCACGGTGGACAATGCCCCAGCCGGCCTCTGCGATCTCGGCCACCAGGTCGGAGTCGGCGGGCAGGAGGGCCTGTCCGATCCCCTCCTCGGCGAAGACCGGCTCCCAGGGCTCCTCTCCGTCCCTGACGGCGACGAACTCGGCCAACTGCTCCCCGTAGAGCTCGGCCCGGTCGTCGATGTAGACCTCGAATTCGGGGCCCATCGCCCAGATCAGATAGCCGCCGGCGCGATCGTCGTGGAAGGTGTTCACGTCCTCGAGTTGTGCCGACGCCGCCACCGGGAACCTCTCCTGGCTTAGCCCTCCCTCGTCACGGACCAGGAAGGGCAGGACAACCACCACGGCAGCGAACACGGAGCCGGGCACCATCGAAATCCGCCTCCCGGTGCCGATCGCCAACGGGCCGAGCGCCATCGCCACCGCAGGGGCGATGGCCATCCAAGCCGGAGGCACCGCACGCAACGAGGTGGCCCCCAGGACGGCAAATGGTGCCACCAGCCAGAGGTGACGCCAGGGCAGTCTCTTCCGGATGAGGGCAATGGCGACGATCAGCAATCCGAGGAGGAAGGGAATGAAGACCGGCGAGGTGAGCTCCGGGCGCCGCCACTCGCTGAGGAGACTCAAGGTCTCCCTCACCTCCACGAAGTCGAGCAGCATCGTCACCACACCGAGGCCATGCGCCGTCGCCAGCGTGACCAGACCGGACACAACTGCGGTGGGGAGCCAGCGCCATTCCCGCTCGGCGATCAGGGAGAGACCCACGTAGGCCAGGCCGATGGCGAAACTCCCGTGCATCGAGGCCCAGACCCAGAAGAGGAATGGGAGCGTCCATCTCAGACGAGGTGATTCCCAGGCGCATATCACCAGCCCGAACAGCGCGAAGGAGAAGATCACGGGTCTGGGGACCAGGAACGACACCATCAGCACCGTGCTCAGCAAGAGGACGACCGCGGTGCTGGTCATCGAACGGGAGCGCGCGTAGGAGAAGACCCCGATCGAGACGAAGGTGAGGGTCGTGAGGACGAGCAGCATCCAGGGAACGAACCCGAGACCCCCGAAGACGTCCTCGAGCCAGGAGTAGGCGATCTCGGCGAGCCAGCTCTGCGTCAGCCAGCTCTCCCCTTGCTTCGTGAACGAGAACGGGTCGGTGGTGAGCACCTCCCCGGCTCGCACCTGCAATTCCCCGGCCCGGACATGCCACAGGAAGGAGTTGTCGCGGATCGGAGCCCAGGCGTCGATGACCAACGCCACCCATGGAATGAGGACGACCAGATGTGCGACGGAGACTCGACGTCGAGACGGCTCCGGGGCCGCCTGGCTCATCTGTTGATGAAGTTCTCGGAGATCGAGATGGCCGCAGGGCCGAGAAGCACGATGAACAGCGACGGGAAGATGCAGAACACCAGTGGGAACACCAGCTTCACCGGGGCGGCGAAAGCCTTCTCCTGGGCCCTCTGACGCCGTCTCACCCGCATCTCGTCGGCCTGGACCCGCAACACCCTGGCGATGGTGACACCGAAGGCCTCGGCCTGGATCATCGCCAGGAGGAACGAGCGCAGCTCGTCGAGGTCGGTCCGCTCCATCAGGTGCCGCATCGCATCGCGACGGCTGACACCAACTCGGGTCTCCTGCAGCATCCGGAAGAACTCCTCGGACAGAGGCCCGGGCACGGTCGACACCACCCGGGAGAGGGCGGAATCGAATCCGAGACCGGCCTCCACGGAGATGACGAGCAGGTCGAGGACATCGGGGAGGGCTCGCAGCATCGCCTGGCGCCGCTCGTCCACCTTTCGCTCCAGCCAGGCATCGGGCCCGAAGAAGCCGAGCACGATGGGCAGGATGAAGAGGACGGTCTGCTGGAGGGCATCGGCCCCGTAGCCCCTCAGGAAGAAGCCGCCGAGGAGGCCGGCGCCCGTCGTCAGCAGCTTGACCACCGTGAAGGCGGGGGCGTCCAGGTTGCCCGGGTACCCGGCGAGCATCAGCTTGCGCTGCTTCTTCTCCAGATATCCGACCGGGGTGAACCTCTTGAGGAAGTTGCCCACACCGATGACCATCGGCCCGATGGTCCTCTGGGCGAGTGGCTTGGCGAGCTCGTCCTCACGCGCCGATGCCACCGAGGCCCTGCCATAGAGCTCGAGGCGGTTCGCCATGTCTTCTCGGGCGCGGGTGACACCCATGCCCGCCCAGACCACGACGAACAGCACCAGGGCGAAGACGGCGCCGACTGCCAGCACCAACGGATCCAAACCTTCGAACATGCTCATATCTCGATATCCACGATCTTCTTGAGCCAGAACAGGCCGCCGGCCATGAGCAGGATGCCCACGCCGATGGCGATCTGGCCAAACACGTTTTCGATCAGCGGCTGCAGGTAGTCACGGTTGGAGAACCACAGGAAGCCGAAGAGGAGGAAGGGCAGGGCACCGAGCACGATGGCCGAGATACGGCCCTCGGCGGTGAGAGCCTTGATCTCTCCCTTGAGGCGGTTGCGGGCTCGCATGGTGTCGCCCACGGTCTGGAGGACTTCGGCGAGGTTGCCACCGACTTCCCTTTGGATCTCGATGGCCATCACGGCCCACTCGAAGTCCTTGGACTGTGTCCTGTCCACCACCCCGACCAGGGCGTCGGTGACCGTGCGACCCAGGCGGGCCTCGGCGATCGCCCTGCCGAACTCGCGGGCGGTCGGGTCCGGGGCCTCCGCGGAGACGGCCTCCGTGGCCTGCAGCAGCGAGTACCCGGCCCTGAGCGAGGTGGACATCAGGGTCAGCGTGTCAGGAAGCTGGTTCTCGAACTTCCGCTTCTCCCGGGCACCGGCGAACCGGATCAGGAAGATGAACAGCAGCATCAGGATGCCGAAGACGACGGCACCGGTGACGAGGCCGCTGAAGATGGCGACCAGGATGCCGATCACCGCCGCCAGGCCGAACATGCCGAGGATCGCCTCTCCGGGTGACATCGGGATGTTGGCCTGCTCCAGGGTGGCGTTGACGCCGGACAGCAATCCGCGCTTCTTGACCTCCTCCTCGGCAGCCTCGGTGAAGCGGTTGAGGAGCGGGATCCGGGCGAGGAAGGAGCCTCTCTCCTCGGTCGGCTTGGTTCCCTTGCGACCGTAGGCCTGGAGCCGCTTGGCGAAACGACCGGGATCGTCGTCGTCCTCACGGCCGAACAGGATCACCAGGAACAGGAACAGGGTCAGACCGAGGCCGGCGGCGCCCATGAGCATCAGGGTCTGGATGCCGAGCGGGGCGTTTCCCTCGACGACGGTGGTCGTCAGCGGGGCCAGGGTCGTGGTCGTGGTCGGACCGGTGGTGGTCGTGGTGGCGAACCCGGACACCGAGAACGTCTGGGTCGCGGTCAGGCCCTGATACCCGACTGCGAACTCGACCTCGCCCGGGGTGGCGACCGGTGAGACGAACCGCACCACCAGGGTGTTGCTGATCTCACGGCCGATCTGCCCGTAGAGGGCGGAGAGGGAGGCAGGATCGGGGGTCGACAGGAACAGCCCTCCACCTGCCGTGGCCACCTGGGAGACGGGCTCGGGGTTGAAGTCCGGTGACTCCAGCGCCACTCCGAAGACACGGGCACCACTGGCGGTCACCGCTGCCGTCGCCTCCTCGAGGGTGGCGGTCGATGCGGTGTCGTCACCGTCGCTGAGCACGATCATGTTGGGCAGGAGGTCTGCGGCGCTCGCCTCCTGGAACATGGCGGCTCCCTGGATCACACCGTCGTTGAAGGCCGTCTCCCCGGCGGCGACGATGGCGTCGATCGCGGCGTTCAGGCCGTCCTTGTTGTTGGTGAAGCCGGAGAGGACCTGTACGGCGTCGGCGAACGTAACGATGGCGATTCGGTCCCCGCTGCGCGCCTGGGCGACGAAGTCCCTGGCCGCCTGCTTGGCGGCTTCCATCGGGGCACCTTCCATCGATCCCGAGGTGTCGATCACGAGGACGACTCCGACCGGGACCGAGGTTGCGGTGATCGGCTCGGCGACCACATCGCCGGCGGGCTGCCCGTTGACTGTGACCTCCACCGCAGCCGGGTCGGGCTCGGTGGCGAAGTTGCGGAACTCGACCACCATCTGGGTCTGTCCGCCCTCGGGATAGCGCGAGCCGTTGATGTCGACGATCTCGATCTCCTGCTCGCCGGTCTGGGCCCAGGCCGGGACGGCGAGCAGACAGATCGCGGCGACGAGCGCCAGCAGTCGTCTCAATTGCCCCTCCTGGCGAAGGGCTCCGGGTCGAACAGGTCGGCAGGCAGCCGGATGCCCTGGTTCTCGAGCTCTTCGGAGAAGGTGGGACGGATGCCCGTCGCCTTGAGACGACCCTTGTAGCGGCCGTCGTCGTCGACACCCATGCCGTAGTCGAACAGGAAGAGGTCCTGCAGGGTGATGATCTCGCCCTCCATGCCCTCCACCTCGGTGACGTGGGTGACCCGGCGGGTGCCGTCCTTGAGACGGGCGACGTGCACGATGAGGTCGACCGCCGACGAGATCTGCTCGCGGATGGCCCGGACCGGGAGGTCGAAGCCGGCCATGAGCACCATGGTCTCGATACGGGACAGGGTGTCACGCGGGCCATTGGAGTGGACCGTGGTCAGCGAGCCGTCGTGACCGGTGTTCATCGCCTGGAGCATGTCCAGGGCGGCTGCGTCACGAACCTCACCGACGACGATGCGGTCGGGACGCATACGCAGGGTGTTCCTGACCAGGTCGCGGATGGTGACCTGGCCCTGACCCTCGATGTTGGCGGGACGGGACTCCAGGGTGAGCACATGCTCCTGGTGGAGCTGGAGCTCTGCGGCGTCCTCGACGGTGATGATCCGCTCGTCACCGGGGATGTACGCCGACACCACGTTGAGGGTGGTGGTCTTGCCGGAGCCCGTGCCTCCCGAGATGAGGATGTTGAGACGACCCCGGACGCATGCCCTGAGGAAGTCGGCCACCCTCTGGGTGAGGGTGCCGAAGCTGATCAGGTCGGCCTCCTGGTAGGGGTCGACGGCGAACTTGCGGATGGTGAGGTAGGGGCCACCGATCGCCAGAGGATGGATGATGGCGTTGACACGAGAGCCGTCGGGGAGACGGGCATCCACCATCGGTGTCGCCTCGTCGACGCGACGGCCGATCTGGCCGACGATCTTGTCGATGATGCGACGGAGATGGACCTCGTCCACGAACCGCACCTCGGACTTGTAGATGCGGCCCGCCTTCTCGTAGTAGATGTCGTACGGCCCGTTGGCCATGACCTCGGTGACGTCCGGGTCGTTGAGCAACGGGTCGATCGGGCCGTAGCCGAGGACGTCGGAGGCGATCTCGTTGAGGAGGGCGCGCCGGTCGGCCGAGGTCAGGGGAAGACCCTGCTCCTGGTCGACGGCCCACTCCAGCATCTCGAGGACGCGGAGACGAAGCTCGGCGTCGGACATGCCACGGTCATAGAGGGTGGGGCCGAGTTCCTCGACCACCTTGAAGTGGAGCCGACCTCTCAGCTCACCGAGTGCGTCGGTGCGATTGATCGTGGTCTCGGCCGACTCCGTCTGTCGGGCGGCTGCGACTCTCTCTGATAGTGATGGCATTGGCTGTCCCCTTCCCTATTTACGCCCGAACAGGCCGGACTTCCCTTGAACGTCAGGAATCTCTCCGGCGATCAACTCGGCAACGGACTCGAAGCCCTTGGCAACTTTCGACTTTGGATCGGTCTCGACCACCGGACGCCCTTCGTTCACCGAGGCGGCGACGACCGCATCTGACGGGATCGAGGCGGCGATGTTCATCTTCAGGGCGCCCTCGATCTCCTTGTTGTCGAGCTTCGCCTTGGAATTGGAGCGGTTCATCACCAGCTGGACGTTGGACGTCGAGAACTTGAGGAGACGCAGTGTCTCCAGGGCCAACTTGGCGTTCTTCACCGAGGGCAGGTCCATGTCGACCAGCATCAAGATGTCGTCGGACTTCTCGATGAGCGACAGGATCAGCTCGTCGAGCATCGCCGCGGTGTCGACGATGATGTAGTCGTAGCTCTCCTTGAGCACGTCCAGCATCTGCATCAGCCCGGCCGTGGTGATGTCGTCGGCGAAGGCCGGCTCGAGCGGAGCCGCCAGCACCTTGAGCCCCGTCGGGTGCTCGGTGAGCAGCGAGTCGAGCAGCTCGGCGTCGAGCTGGTGCAGCTCGTGAGCGGCGTTCACCATCGTGAAGCGCGGCTCGAGCTGGAGCACCAGGCAGACGTCGCCGAACTGCAGATCGGCATCGACGAGGCAGACCTTGGTGTCGGGGAGCCTGTTGAGCACGAGCGCCAGGTTGGTGGCCAGCACTGTCTTCCCACTCCCGCCCTTGGCGGAGGTGACGGTGATGATCCGGCCCTTGTCCCTGCGAGCGGAGGGTTCCGGCGTTGGCGCCGCGGTCGAAGAGCGACGACGCAGCACGTCGTGGGCGAACTGCTCGATGGCGGCCTCGATCTTGGCCTCGTCCAGCGGCGTCTCGAGCACGTCCGACACACCGGCCCGCATGCTCTTGCGCAGCAGGTCGGCCGTGACCTCCTCGGCCACCAGCATCAGGACCAGTGAGGGGTCCTGGTTGTGCAGTGCCCGGACGTGCTCCATGGAGGCGTCGTCGCTGTAGGAAGGACCGATGAGCACCATCCGCAGGTCACCCGAGGCGATGGTTTGGCTCGCCTCCTCGAGGGTGCGCGCAACCGGGAGACTGCCATCGAACAGCTGCTTGGCGCTGGCGACGAAGTCGTCGTCCTGGTCTACCACCAGGAGGTTGTGCTCGGCCAGGGACATCTCAGTGCTTCTCTCTGTTCCTACTCGCCGAAGATGGTTTCCTGAAGGTCGCCACCGAAGAGGTTGTCGATGGTCACGCCATCGCTCTCCACCTCGACGAAGTCCTCAGGAACGAGTGTCAGCCACACCGAGCCGTTCTCGAAGGCATAGACGATGCGCTCGGCCTGATCCGGGGTCACCTCGAGGGTGAACACGGTCGCCGGCAACTCCTCGGCGGGCTCCTCCACCGGGGTGCCCTCGGGCGTGGTGGCGGGCGTGGTGTCATCGGCCTCGATCTCACCGGTCTGGTCCCCGTCCTCGTCGGGACGGATGTCACGGCCGACGGCGAGCACGTTGAGGCCCTGCAGGACATAGCGGGTGTAGGTGACGACCACGGCCGCCTCGTCCTCCTCACCGGGTGTGACCTCGCCACCGTCGTCCGGGGGCAAGGTGGGACCATCGACGGGAAGGAGATCGAACTCGATGTCGAGGGTGATGATCATGTTGACGCGGTCGCCCGGGTTGACGAACCCGTTGACGCCCTGGATGTCGCTGGTCGAGATGGTGATCGCCTGGTTGCCCGAGCCGATGGACTCGGCCAGGGGACGCACGTCGACATCGATCTCGGTCCACTGCGACCGGGTCAGGATGCCACGGGGGGAGATCGGGCCGGCGGCGACCTTGTCGGTCAGCACCTGACGGAGCTCCTCCTCGCTCTGGATGGCGTCGGCGGGAGTGTCCTCGACCTCGTCGATTCCCTCCTCGATCTGTGCTCCGCCACCTCCGAAGTCCGAGAGCAGGATGCTGCCCTCGGTGCCCTCGGCGATACCGGCGGCGCCGGCGCGGAAGACAGTGACCTGCTCTTGGCCGGCCTCGGCTTCGCCGCGGACGTTCTGCATGAAGTTCCAGACGGCCCAGGCCGCCAGACCGGCCAGCACCAAGGCCACTAGAAGAACGATCGCTCTCCTACCCATTGAGTCCCCTTCGGTTGTCCCCTCGGCCCATCGCGGAAGTCCGCGGCGCACCTGAGGGCATAGTATCGGCGAGTCTCAGCCCGCCGAGCTTTTCAGGTTCGATAACACTGTGATTGTCGGACCTGCCATTGACAGTCTTGAGTTTTTCGCCGCGAAATCTATGGGCACACCGGCCTAGAGAGTCAGGTCCGGTTGGAAGGGGCTCAGGAGCTCAGCGACGGCCGATGCCGCGCTCTTTGAGCTCCTTCAAGATGGCCTCGAGAGACGCGTCCACCGGCATCGGCGGCCGCTCTTCGGCTTCGGCGCCGAACTCCCTCTCGAACTCGCGTTGGCGCTTGGGACGGGCCTTCTTCTCCTCGGGCTCCGCCGCGCGTTCCTTGTAGTCGGGCAGGGCCTGCTTGATGGAGAGCGAGATCCTTCTCCGCTCGTCCTCCTTCTCGGTGATCTTCACCCTGACCTTCTGGCCGATCGACAGCTCGAGCTCGGGCGACTCCACCCGGTGGACCGCTATCTCCGAGACGTGGACCAGACCCTCGACCCCGTCGGAGACCGACACGAAGGCACCGAAGGGCACGGTCTTGGTCACGGTCCCTTCGACGACGTCGCCGACCTCGTTCTCGTTGGCGAACACGTCCCACGGATCCTCGGTCGTCTGTCGGATGGACAACGAGATCCGCTCCCGGTCTCGCTCCACCTCGAGCACCTTCACCTTGACCTTGTCCCCCACCTTGACCAGCTCGCTGGGATGGTTGACGTGCTGCCAGGAGAGCTCGGAGACATGGACCAGACCATCCATCCCCCCGAGATCGACGAAGGCGCCGAAGTTGACGACCGACGACACGGTGCCGTCACGGATCTCGCCCTCGTGCAGGTTGTCGAGGAACTCGGTTCGCTCCTCGGCCAGCGCCTCCTCGAGATGGGCACGCCGGGACAGGACGACGTTGTTGCGGGCCCGATCGAGCTCGATCACCTTGGCGGTGATGGTGTCGCCGATGAACGGCTCCAGGTCGCGCACCCGGCGCAGGTCGACCAGGGAGGCGGGGAGGAACCCGCGCAGGCCGATGTCGACGATCAGCCCTCCCTTGACCACCTCAATGACCGTCCCCTCGACGGTGCCGTCCTCCTCGGCCACCTTCTGGATCTGACCCCACGCCCGCTCGTACATCGCCCGCTTCTTGGAGAGGATGAGACGTCCCTCGTCGTCCTCCTTGTCGAGGACGACCGACTCGACACGGTCACCGACGGCGACGGTCTCCTCCGGGTCGATGTTGTTGCGGATGGAGAGCTCGCGGGTCGGGATGAAACCCTCGGACTTGTAACCGATGTCCACCAGGGCGCCCTCGGAATCGACGCTCACGATGGTCCCCTCGACGATGTCGCCCTCCCGGAACTCGAGGACCGTCGCCTCGATGGCCTTCTCGAAGTCGTCGCCGATGTCGTCGGGCAAGTCGCTCAGGTCGGGGGCGACCAGGGCTTCACGCTCCTGGTAACGGGGCTCTGCTCCGGCTCCGTTGTCGGTCGTGACCGCTTCGTCTGCTGCGGAGTCCGTCTCTTCGGTGGTGGGTGCCGTCTCGTCGGCGGGGGTGGCCGTATCTACCACGGCCGGGGTCTCGGGCGCCTCTGCCGTCTCCGCATCCTCGGGAGCGGTCGCGGGCGCGTTCTCTTGGGGGGTGGACATGTGTGAGTGGTTACCTCTTTGGGAAGACACTGCCGACGCGACGGTCGACAGGATGCGAAGTCTACGCAGATGGCGGGGGTTTCTACAAGCCGCTTCGATGGCCGACCGACTTTGGCCGACCGGCGCCTGGGACTCCCGACGGGCCAGTTTCCCAGGGGTCTTACGTCGGTCCCAACCGGTCGGGCCATTCGTGGCTCGGCCAAACCGACGCCGGTCGGTCGGCGGCTGCAGCTTCGAGCCGCTAACCCTTCACCGAAGCCAGGTCGGGGCCCCAGGCGATGTCGACGACGAGTGGGACGTCCAGCCCGGTCACCCCCTCCATCGTCTCGACCACCAGTTTCTCGGCGACCTCACGCTCGGAGTCGGGGACCTCCAGGATCAACTCGTCGTGCACCTGGAGCAGCAGGGCCGTGGCCAGGTTCTCGGATCGGAGCTCACGGTCGAGATCGATCATCGCCGCCTTGATGATGTCGGCGGCGGTCCCCTGGACCGGGGCGTTCAGCGCCATCCGCTCCCCCATCTGGCGGATGCGGAAATTGTCCGACTTCAGTTCGGGCAGATAGCGCTTCCTGCCGAACAGAGTCGTGGTATAGCCCTGGTTGCGCGCCAGGGTCACCACCGAGGCCATGTAGTCGCGGACATGGTGGAACTGGGCGAAGTAGGCGTCGATGTGCTCTCTGGCCTCCTCCCTGCTGATGTCCAGCCGGTCGGCGAGCCCGAAAGCCTCCATCCCGTACAACAGCCCGAAGTTGATCATCTTGGCGGTGCGTCTGTGGTTGGCGGTGACCTCGGCAGGGTCGAGCCCCCATACTCGTGAGGCGGTGGCGGTGTGGATGTCCATCCCGGAGCGGAACGCTTCGATGAGGAACGGATCGCCACTCATGTGGGCGAGCACTCTCAGCTCGATCTGGGAGTAGTCGGCGACGAGGAACTCACTCCCCTCACCGGCGACGAAGGCGCGGCGAATGGTCCGTCCGGACTCCGATCGGATCGGGATGTTCTGCAGGTTCGGGCTGTCCGAGGACAGCCGGCCGGTGGTGGCGGCCATCTGGTTGAAGCGGGTGCGGATGCGCCCGTCCCCGTCGATCAGCGGGAGATACCCGTCGACATATGTGGAGCGCAGCTTCTCCAACTCGCGGAACTCGAGCAGGGCCGTCACCAGCGGATGATCCAGCTTGGTGAGCACCGAGGCGTCTGTTGACGGCTTGCCGGTCGACGTCTTCTTCAGGATGGGCAGGCCGAGCTGGTCGAAGAGGATCGAGCGGAGCTGATCGGTGGAGTTGACGTTGAACGGCTCCCCGGCGAGCTCGTGGAGCCGTTTCTCCAGGGCGGCGAGCCTGACCCGGAGGTCGTCGCCCATCTCCTCGAGATAGGCCCGGTCGACGCCGATCCCGGCGTGCTCCATGCGGGCGAGGACGGGCACCAGCGGGAGCTCGTAACGACTGAACAGGTCGAGCTCCTCACGCTGCTCCAGCTCATGACGCAGCACTTCGGCCAGCCGTCTGGCGGCCTCCACACGACGTCCCTCCAGCTCGACGTCGGGGCCCTCGTCGAAGGGGAGCATCCCATCTCCCGCCTCGGTGTCCGGCGAGACCAGCTCGACACCGAGCACGCGCTCTGCGATCTCCTCGAGGCCGTAGGTTCGCTGGCTCGGGTTGATGATGTATGAGGCGAGGGCGGTGTCCATGTCCGGGTTGGTCAGGTCGTAGCCCATCTCGAGCAATCGGCGGGCCAGCTCCTTGAGGTCGTGACCGGTGACCGCTATCGAGCCGTCGCCCACCCGCTCGAGGATCGGCCCGGCAGCCTCGAAAGGCACCACCGCCGCCCGCCCCTCGCCGGTGGACACTGCGATGCCATAGGGCTCGAAGGGACCGTTCACCACGGTTATGACGAGACGGTTGGCGCGGGCGATCTCGCCAACTCGCTCCGGGGTGGTGATCAGCTCGGCCTCGACCTCGAGGAGCTCGGTGGCTCCGCCGGTCGAGGGCAGCGCCTCCTCGAGGTCAGACCACATGGTGTGGAACTCGAGACTGTCGAATAGGTCTTTGACCGTGTTCTTGTCCCACTCCCTGGTGGCGAACCGGTCTATGGATTCCCCGACGTCGAGATCCTCGACCAGCGCCATCAGCTCCCGGTTGAGGAACACCTGCTCACGCCATTGCGACAGGTTGTCCCTGAGCCTCGGCGTCTGCTCGGCGATCGACCGGTAGACACCGTCGATGTCGCCGTAGTCGGCGATGAGCCGGGAAGCGGTCTTCTCCCCCACTCCGGGGACACCGGGGAGGTTGTCGGAGGTGTCGCCACGCAGGGCGGCGTACTCGACGTACTGGGCGGGGGCTATCCCGTACTTCTCCTCGACCCAGGCCTGGTCGGCGAGGACGGTGTCGCTGATCCCCCTTCGCGTATAGAGAACCTTGACGTCATCGGCGACGAGTTGAAACGCGTCCCGGTCACCGGTGACGATGAGCACCTCCCAGCCGTCGGCGACCGCGCGCCTGGTGAGGCTGGCGATGATGTCGTCGGCCTCGTAGCCCTCTTGGCGAAGCTGGACGATGTTGAGCGCGTTGAGGACCTCGTCTATCAGCGGGAGCTGGCTGCGGAAATGGTCGGGTGCCTTGTTCCGGTTCGCCTTGTATTCGGGATAGGACTCGGTCCGGAAGGTCTCCCGGGAGACATCCCAGGCCACGGCCACGCCCTCGGGATGGTGATCCTTGATGAGCCGGATCAGCATCCTGGTGAACCCGAAGACCGCATTGGTCACCTGGCCGGACTTCGTCGCCAGGTCCTCGGGAAGGGCGTAGAAGGCCCGGTAGGCGATCGAATTGCCGTCGATGAGGGCGAGTCTCGGCACGTGGTCGACGGTAGTAGCGGCCTGGGACAGACTCAGTCCTGAGTCGTGCCCAGCAAATGGTCGCGTTTGGCGACCAGACGTGCCCTTTTCGCCTCCAGGCCGGCGAGTGTCTTCTCGAACCGTCTCACGTCGGCCGCAGTCAGCCCCGCCTCCTCCCGGTCGATGTAGTTCCCCACCGCCGCGTCACGTCTTGCGTCCTCGTCGATCGATCGGTGGAAGCCGAGCTCGGCGGCAACCTGCTCCGCCTCTGCGGTCAGGGCGGCGATGCGGTCGTTGAGACGAAACAGCCTGCGATGGACCCGCTTCAAGAGAAGCCCAGGGTATCGCCCGACCTCCTCGATCCTGTCCCCGTCTCTCCATAGCGTCGCGATATGAGGTCCGAAGGGGAATACCAGGCGGCATTGGAGTTGATCCAGGCCGGCGTCAACGACTCTGAGATCGGAAGACGGCTCGACATCCCTCGGGGGACGATCCGGGACTGGCGAGTCGGGCTGTTGGCGGGCACGGGTGGAAGGAAGGGTCGACGGAACGGAACCTGCTTCCGATGCAATCACGGTTGGGTCGACGAAGAGGCGTATGCCTATCTGTTGGGCGTCTACCTCGGCGACGGGTGTCTCTCGTCCTTTCCGCGCGGTGTCTATGCCCTCCGCATCACATGCGACCTCAAGTATCCAGAGATCATCAACGAGATCGCCACTCACATCGTCGTGGTGCGGGGAGTCGACAAGGTCGGGTTCGCTCTCCAGGAAGGTTGCGTGGACGTCGGCGCCTATTGGAAGCATTGGCCATGTTTGTTCCCGCAACATGGTCCCGGTCGCAAGCATGAGCGCCGTATCTGGCTCGAGCCATGGCAACGACTGATCGTGACCGCCCACCCCAAGGCCCTCATCCGGGGTCTGATCCATTCAGACGGCAACCGGCATATCAATCCCATAACTCGCCATTTCGACTCCGGAACCAAGCACTACAGCTACCCGCGTTACATGTTCAAGAACGCATCCAAAGACATTCTGAGGATCTTCACGGATGCCCTCGACCTGATTGGGATCCACTGGACACGGCCCTACGACCGAGTCGTCTCGATTGCGCGCCGCGGCGATGTCGCCTTCCTCGACAGCTTCGTTGGTCCGAAGAGGTGACCGGTAGAATCGATGTCTTAGCCGGAGTGGAGAAATCGGCAGACTCGCGGCACTCAAAATGCCGTGCCTGGAAAGGCGTGTGGGTTCGAGTCCCACCTCCGGCACCGTTTCAGTCTCGTCGCTGGGGCATGAGCCGCACCGTGATCGTGGTCCCCCGACCCGGTGTCGACTCCGCGGCGACGGTTCCGCCCATCCGCTCCACCAGACCCTTGACGATGGAGAGCCCGAGACCGCTCCCCTCGGCGCGCACCGAGCGTTGTCTGCCCACGTAATGACGATCGAAGACATTGGGGAGGTCTTCGGGAGCTATGCCCGAGCCGGAGTCGGCCACTGCGATGACCACGTCGTCGCCCTCCTCGCCGACGGTCACCGACACGCTCCCGGCTTCGGGGGTGTGTCGGAGGGCGTTCTCGACGAGGTTCTGGGCGATCTGGGCGAGACGATCCGGATCGGTGTCGAGGATGACTCCGGGAGAGGCGGTCACATCCAGCCGGACCCCGATCTCGTCCGCCCGACGGCGGAATCCCTCCACCACCTCGGTCACGTGGGCACCGACGTCCACGGTCTCGATCCGAAGCCCGAACTCCGCTTGCTCGAGCCGGGCGAGAAGTGACAGATCTTCGATGAGCCTTCCCAGCTGCCGAGTCTGTGTGCCCAGCACCTGGCCGATGCGGGCCAGCTCCGACGTCTCCACGTCTCCGGACTCCAATGCCTCGGCGTAGCCGCCGATGGTGGTCAACGGCGTGCGCAGATCATGACCGACACCGATGATGAACTCCCGCTCACGTTCCCGCGTGGCTGCCAACTCCTCTGCCATCTCGTTGAATGCGCTCCCCACCGCGTCGAGGTCGGGGTCGCCGAGCTCCGGCACCCTGGCGGTCATGTCTCCCCCGGCCAGGCGACGGGAGGCTGCCGCCATTGGCTGGAGCCGATCGGCCAGCTGGCCGCTGAGAACACGAGCTCCGAGTGCGGCGAGAGCCAGGATCCCGATGAACAGCAACACCAGACCCCTGCCCTGATCGCCGAGACGGACGATGGGGGCGTCCCGCGCCAGGGCCACCACGACGGTGACCTCGGTTCCCCTGACCTCGACGACATCCCGGGCGATTGCGACCAGCTCTCCGCTTCTGGAGGTCGTCCGTCTCCCACCCAGGTCGATCAGGTCCCCAGGCAGGTCGATCCGTTGGAAGATGGGGGCATTGGCCCGCAGCTCGCCCGAGGGACCCACCACACCGAAACCGATCTCGGACCCCCCGGCGGTGCGTCTGATCCGGTTGAACAGTGGCGACAGCCGGTTCCCTTCGAGCACTCTCAGAAGATCCACCACAGGTCCTGGTCGGCCCGATTCGAGGAGTGCGTCCTCGACGATGGCCAGCGCCTCGTCGGCGGAGACCTGCAGCTCTCGATACGTTGCGTCCACCGCCGCCCGATGAGAGGCGAAGACTGATGCGGCCAGCACCACCATACCGGTGACCGTGGCCACCCCGGCGATGGTCCAGAAGAGACGACGTCGCACGGTCAGTCGCCCAACCGGTAGCCGACGCCCCACACCGTCTCGATGGGGATTCCATCCAGCTTCTTGCGAAGCTGGCGGATGTGGACGTCGACGGTGCGGGTCTCCCCGAAGTACTCGTAACCCCACACCGCCTCGAGGATCTGCGCCCGGCTCAAGGCGAGCCCTGCGTTCTCAGCGAGATACCAGAGCAGATCGAACTCCCGGGCGGTCGGATGGACGATCGCTCCCGAGGGCGTCTCCACCTGTCGTCTCCCACCGTCGATCCCGAAGCTTTCCACCTCGATGACGCGGGGACGGGACGGAGGCTCCTCGGAGCGGCGCAGGACCGCCTTGACCCTGGCCAGCAGCTCCCGAGGTGAGAACGGCTTGGTGACATAGTCGTCGGCGCCCATCTCCAGGCCGAGCACCTTGTCCACCTCGCTGTCCCTGGCCGTGAGCATGATGATCGGAGTCCTGGCGATCTCCCGGATCCGCCGACACGTCTCCACGCCGTCGACGCCGGGGAGGTTGAGGTCGAGGAGGATCGCCGACACCGGGCGAAGACGCAGCCGTTCCACCGCCTCCTCTCCGGTGAGCGCGTGGAGGAAGCGGTATCCGTCCCTCTCGAAGAAGGAGCGGAGCATGTCGGCGATGGCGTCGTCGTCCTCGACGAGGAGAACCGAGCGCGTTTGGGCGGCCACGCTCCTAAGTCTGATCCGACGGTGTCAAGAAACTGTGAACTGCGGGTTCGATCGAATCGGCAGCTCCCTGACGATCGCCCTCCTCCCACCCACATCCACGGAGTCGCCCACCGAGACGGTCCGTTTCAGCATCGCCAGGCCGGCTCCCTCGGTCGCCGACGTGACCATCCCCACTTCGACCCCTTCCACGCTGACGACGTCTCCAGCCGCGATGGGCCCGTCAGTCTCGAGCAACCTGAGGCTGCGGGGCGGGTTGGCGCCGCGGCTGTCCATCCTCGCCACCAGCTCCTGACCCAGGAAGCACCCCTTCTCGAAATCGACGCTGACGGTCACCAGGCCCGACTCGTGTGGGATCGTGTCCCCGTCCACATCCACCCCCCACCGGGGCTCGCCGGAGAGGATCCGGAGACGTTCGTACTCGTCGAGCAAGCCTTCGTCGAGGTCGGGCCGGTCACCCACGACGAGGTGACGGTTCATCGCCGCCCAGGACACGTCGTACCCCTCCCACGGCCCCATCACGATCCAGACCCCACCGGGCTCAGGCTCGATCTCCACGTCCACGCGGATGCGATAGCGCCCCAGAGCCTCGGCCAGCTCGGCGCCACGCCCGCTGTCGGTGAGAAGGCCGAGACGATCGTCTTCGCGGAGCACCCAGAGCAGGAATCGCAGCTTGCCCTGCGGCTCGAGCAGGAACGACCTCCTGGTCTCGCCGATGGCCATGTCCTCGAGCTCCTGGCTGATCAGGTCGTCGAGAAAGCGGAGAGCGTCGGCCCCGTGGAACCAGACCAGGTCGGGTCGCTCCGGGGCGATCCAATCTCGGTCAGACGTCGGCGAGGTCACGCAGGAAGGGTATGTCGAAGAACACCCTCTGCAACCACGAGGAGATCTCGCCGACACCGCCGGCGAGCATGACGACGCCGAAGGCCGTCAAGAGCACGCCGGAGAGGATGTTGATGGGACGCAGGTATGGCTTGAGCCTGCCGAAGAGCTTGAAGAGCCCCAGCCCGGCGAGGAGGAAGGGCACTCCCAGGCCCAGGGAGTAGACGACGAGGAGGAGCACCCCCTCGCCGAGAGTCTCCCGGGTCGACGCGGCCGCCAGGATCACGGTGAGGACCGGGCCTATGCACGGTGTCCAGCCGAACGCGAACGCCGCACCCATCACCGGTGGCGCCCACGCGCCCAGTCGGGACGGTCTCACCTGCAACCGCCGTTCCCGGCCGAGAAACGAGAGAAGGCCACCCTCGGTGACGGCCATCGCCACGATGAGCAGCCCGAAGACGATGATGATCACGCCGGCGATCCCGGTCAGGGTCGCCGAGTTCCGGACGAGGAGACTGCTGAGGGCAGTGGCGGTGGCGCCGATGGCGGCGAAGACGACGGTGAAGCCGACGATGAACAAGAGGATGACCCGGACCATCCGTCGAGTCGAGACCGCTCCCTCCTCCAGCTGGGCCGCCGAGTACCCGGACATCATCGACAGATAGCCGGGCAGCAGAGGAAGCACGCACGGTGAGACGAACGAGATGACACCGGCCCCGAAGGCGATGACCAGCTGGGCCAGATAGGCCGCATCTCGGACGTTCTCGAACACGATGGCTCCCGGGACGGGTATCGACGACCCGATCTTCCCACACGCCCGGTTTACGCTCGTCTCATGCGCTCCGCCGCCCGCCGGGCCCTGGACCCGATCTTGCCGGCGGGACGTTTCACCCCGTTCGATCGGCGTGTGGTGTTCATCGTCTGGCTGGGCGGGGTCATCCAAGGCTTCGCCCAATCCCAGGCGAGCGCCAGCCTCCCCTTCACCCGGGAGGGGCTCGGCCTCACCGAGGGCGAGATGAGCCTGCTCCTCGGGATCGCCCGACTGGCCGCCTTCGCCGCCCTCCCCCTCGGCTGGATCGGCGATCACCGGGGCCGGAGGCGGCCGTATCTGATCGCGTTGACCCTGGTGGTGGTGGGTGGCTCGGTGGCAGGTCTGGTCGTCGAGGCATGGCAGTTCGGCCTGCTCCACTCCGTCCTCCGCACCGGGACCGCGGCGACCTCCGCCCTCGCGGTGGTGATCCTGGCGGAAACGGTGACCCCCGCGATCCGCGCCTACGCCATCTCCTTCTACGGGGCGGCGGTGTCTTTCGGCAGCGGTCTCGCCCTGATGGTGCTCCCCCTCGCCGACGATGGCGGCGAGTCGTGGCGCATCCCCTACCTGCTCACCGGGATCGGCTTTCTCCTCCTCCCCTTCCTGGTGCGCAAGGTGCCGGAGAGCACCGTGTACCGGCACGACCCCGAGGGCGGGCACTGGCGGGAGCTGACAGCCGGGGTGTGGGCGCGCAGATTCTGGACTGTGCTCGCAATCAACTTCCTCTCCTCCGCATACGGTGCGGTAGGCGCGGCCTTCTCCACCGAGCGTCTCATCTCCGACGTGGGCCTGTCCACGGGCTCGGCGGTCCTCGTCCTACTCGTGGGTGGGACCGCCGGTGCCATCGGGTTCTTCGTCGGCGGCCATCTGGCCGACGCGTGGGGTCGGCGACGGACCTCGATCGCAAGCCTGCTGCTCACGGTGGCGGGCGGGGTGACCCTCTATTCGTCGACCGCCGTCTGGCTGGTGACGCTGGCGGCACTGGTCTCGGCCTTCGGCACATTCGCCTTCGTCCCCGCCGGTGGGTCGCACCGCGCCGAGCTGTTCCCGACACGACTTCGGTCCAGCGCCAACACCGCCGCCACCAATGTCGCGCTTGCAGGCTCGGCCGTCGGGCTGATCTCCGGGATCTGGACGATCGAGTCGTTGGGGCTGTCCAACACCATCTATCTGCTCGGCGTGGGCATGGTGGTCGCCATCCTGCTCACCGCCAGGCTCGACGAGACCCGGGGTCAAGACCTGACGGCGGTGACGGCTGCACGCCGGTAGCCGGCCAGGAAGACCACGCCTCGGACGACGAGCATGACGGCGATCGCCCACCAGATCCCGTCTACGGACTCGCCCAATGGTGAGACCGCCATCAGCGTCACCGCCACCGCGGCTCCGGCCCCGGTGGACACGACCATCGTCCCCAGCGCCAGCATCCCCAGGAAGATTCCGTCGGCCACGAAGACGAGAGCCGCGATCGGCTCGATCAGAGCCACCACACCGCTGGCATGGACGGCGAGCCCGGCGACCGTCTCGTCGCTGGAGAGGAGCTCGAGGCCATGGCGCCCCACCCAAATGCCTGCCATCAGGATCAGCCCGGCGACCAGTCCCCAGCCGAGGAGACGACGGTTGAGCCGTGACAGCGCGTCCAGGTCGCCGCGTGCCCCGGTCTCACCCACCATCGCCTGGGCGGCGATGGCGAAGGAGTCGGCGAGGAGCGCGGCGAGGAGGAAGACCTGTCCCACCAGTTGGTGGGCTGCGATCTGTTGCGGCCCGAGCCGGGTGGCGGTCGAGGCGGCGAAAGTCAGAGCGAACAGCAGCAGACCGGTGCGTGCGGTGAGGAGGACGCCATTCCTCCCCAGGTCGAGGAGGGACGGCAGGCTCTCCCGGAGCCCACGGGGGCGCGCCGCCATGTCACGATTCATGATCAATCTGAGAAACCAGATCGCACCGGCGTACTGGGCGAAGGCCGTCGCCACCGCAGCGCCGGCGAGACCCCAGCCGAAAGTGAAGATGAGAAGGGGGTCGAGCACGACGTTGATCAGGTTGACCCCGAGTGCCACCAGCAGCGGGGTTCGTGTGTCCTTGTGCCCGCGGAACGCCCCATGACCGGCGGTCACCACGAGCACTGCGGGAGCCGCCAGCCCGCGTATCCGCAGATAGGTGACCGCAGGGCCGGCCAGCTCGTCCTCTGCGCCCATCAGCTCGACCAGCATGGGGGCGGCCAGCTCCAGGATCACCGTTACCAGGATCCCCAGCCCCACTGCGAGCACCAGGGCGTCGCCAATCCAGCGGCGCGCCTCCTCGACGGCTCCCCGCCCCAATGCCCTGGCGACCACCGGTGTCACGACGTAGGCGAGGAAGTTGAATGCGAAGAAGGCAAAGCTGAACAGGGCTGTGTCGACACCGAGCGCGGCGAGCTCGACCGTCCCCAAACGGGCGACGAAGGCGGTGTCGACGAGGGTGAGGAGAGGATCGATGGCGAGGGCACCCAGGGCGGGGACGGCCAGGCCCAGGATTTCCCGGTTGCCCGACCCGAGCCCCCGTTTCACCTGGGCGTCTTCCCGGCCGCCTCGAAACGCCCGGGCCACTCGCAGAGGTTGAACAGCTCGCAGGCCCCACATTCGGGCCGGCGGGCATCGCACGTGTCCCTTCCGAACTGGATGAAGCGCATCGAGATCCCTGCCCAGTCGGCGCGGGGATAGAGGGCCTTGAGGTCGGTCTCGATCCGGACCGGGTCGGTCTGCTTGGTGAGACCGAGCCGACGGGCGACGCGCTTGACGTGTGTGTCCACCGCGATCGCGGGCTGCTTCCACACCTCTGCCAGCACCACCGACGCCGTCTTCCTCCCCACCCCGCGCAGCCGGACCAGGTCGTCGAGGGAGGGCGGCACCTCGCCGCCGAACAGCTCCTCGACATCACGGGATAGAGCGATTATGGAGCGGGTCTTCTGCCGGTAGAACCCGGTCGAGTACACCAGGGCCTCGACATCCTCGGGATCGGCGTCGGCCAGCTCGGCCGGGCCGGGATAGCGGTCGAAGAGCTTGGGGGCAACCCGGTTCACGTTCTCGTCGGTGGTCTGGGCCGAGAGCACCGTCACCACGAGGAGCTGCCAGGCGTTCTCGTAGTCGAGGGCAGTGCCGATCTCGGGGTATCTGGCGCGGAGGCGATTGAGGACGGTGCGCGCCTTGCCCCGTTCCGTCGGTGTTGGGGTCGAACCATCGGCCCTGACTCCTGGCATGGCGGGCACAGTATCCGCTGGATCTAGGCTCCCCCGCCGTGTTCCAGGCTCGAGAGAACCGCGCCGTGCTGGCCCTGGTAGGGGCATCGTTCATATTCGGAGCCACCTTCGTCGTGGTCAAGGCGGCGCTGGACGGCATCGCGCCGGTCGGCTTCGTGGCATGGAGGTTCCTGATCGGAGCGCTGATCCTCGCCGCGCTGGCCATTCCCCGAGGTGGCGAGATCTGGCGTCACGGCGCCCTGGCCGGGGTCGCCCTGTTCACGGGGTACGCACTGCAGACGGCGGGGCTGGTGTCGACCGGAGCCGCCAACTCGGCGTTGATCACCGGTCTGTACGTGGTCATCACCCCCTTTCTCGCGTCGCTGATGGCACGACGGCGGCCCAGCCCTTGGGTGGTGGCAGGGGCGGCTGGCGCCTTCCTTGGCGTCGCACTCCTGACCGGGATCGAAGACCTCAGCCTGGCTCCGGGCGACCTGCTGACCGTGGGTTGCGCCCTGGCCTTCTCGGTCCACATCGTGGTGTTGGCTCACTACGCGCATCGACATCCGGTCATCCCCTTCACCACGGTTCAGCTGGTGACGACCGCCGTGCTCGCCTTTCCCGCCGCTCTCGTCTTCGAGGGAGGGGTTTCGCTTCCCGACAGGTCGGTGTGGGCGGCCCTCGCTCTCACCGGGATCGGGGTGACGGCCGGGGCCTTCCTCCTCCAGATCTGGGCACAGACGGTGGTGGGGGCGAGCACCGCGGCGGTCGTGCTGGCCGCAGAGCCGGCCTTCGGAGTCGCCACCGCCTGGATCGTGCTAGGCGAGCGTCTCAGCCTGCAGGGCTGGGCCGGGGCCGCCCTGATCGTCGCCGCCATATATGTGGTCGTGACCCGCCAGCACGACACCGCGTCACGCGAGGCGGAGGCGGTGACTCCTGCTCACTGACTGACCTGATAGGAGTCGTCGCGGAGTCGGCGGGCGACGCGCATCAGCATCCTGATCCCGAGCACCACCAGGAAGAGGGCCAGGCTGAGGACCAACACCAGCTCGGCGCCGGTGGAGTACGGCTTGTCACAGGCCTGGAGACCACCGGGGCAGAGACCCCAGCCGGTGCCACCGTCGAGCAGGTCGATGAGCACCAGGATGGGCACTATTCCGATGGCGATGGCCAGCGCCAGGAGCACGAAAACCCCAAGCCTGACGAGGAACGCGGCCACAACACCGACAAAGTAACCGGGAAGTCGGGTCAATTGGCTCAATGGGGACGATCAGACCCGGTCGTAGCTCACGAAGCTGTAACCGGGACGAGGCTCTCGTGCCACCTCCCGCCATCGGGACCAGTCCACTTCGGGGAACCGGGTGTCTCCCTCGGGCTCCGCATCTACCTCGGTCAGCTCCAATCGATCGGCCACGGTAAGAGCCTGGCGATAGACATCGGCTCCTCCCGCGACGAACACGTCATCGCCATGCAGCTTCGACATTCTCACCGCCTCGTCGAGCGACCGGGCGACGGTCACGCCATCGCGCGACCAATCGGGGTCGTTGGTGAGGACGATGTTGGTTCTGCCCGGGAGGGGACGCCCGATGGAGTCGAAGGTCGCCCGGCCCATCACGATGGGATGTCCCATGGTGAGCCGTTTGAACCGTGTCAGGTCCTCGGGGATGTTCCACGGGAGCCGGCCATCCACCCCGATGACGCCGTTTCGGGCGACGGCGGCGACGATGACTATCGGCAACGACTCAGACGGCGACCGGAGCCCGGATCGCCGGATGAGGGTCGTAGCCGAGGACCTCCACGTCGTCGAGATCGAAGTCGTCGAGACTTCGTCGCTCCGGGTTGAGACGGAGAGTGGGGAGAGCACGCGGCTCACGCTCGAGTTGAAGGCGGGCCTGCTCGACGTGGTTTCGATAGAGATGGGTGTCCCCCATCGTGTGGACGAAATCGCCGACACCAAGGTCGCAGACATGGGCGACCATGTGAGTGAGCAGGGCGTACGAGGCGATGTTGAATGGCACACCCAGGAACACGTCGGCCGACCTCTGGTAGAGCTGGCAGCTGAGCTTGCCCTCGGAGACATAGAACTGGAACAGGGTGTGACAAGGAGGCAGGGCCATCTCGTCCACGTCGGCGACATTCCAGGCACTGACGATGTGACGCCGCGAGTCAGGGTTGTCCCTGATCGACCTCACCACCCGGGCGATCTGGTCGACGGAGCTGCCGTCCGGTGTCGGCCAGGAGCGCCATTGGTACCCGTACACCGGGCCCAGGTCGCCGTGCTCGTCCGCCCACTCGTCCCAGATCGTCACCCCGCGATCGTGGAGCCATCCGACATTGGTCGACCCGCGCAGGAACCAGAGCAACTCGGCAACGACCGAGCGGAGGTGGACCTTCTTGGTGGTCACCACCGGGAAGCCGGCCGACAGGTCGAAGCGCATCTGATGCCCGAAGACCGACAGGGTCCCCGTCCCGGTCCGGTCGTCCTTGCCGACTCCCTCTGCCAGCACCCGCTCGAGAAGGTCGTGGTACTGCAGCACCGCGCCATCGTACCGGCGGGCTGCTCCGGGCCGGGTCATACCCGGCGTCTTTCATCGTTAGGGTTGGCGTCATGGCCAAGTTCGATGTCGACGCCATGCTGGAGCGCTACAAGCAGCGCGCTGCAGCCGTGCGCGAGCGCCCCCTGCCCCCCGTCGCCGGTGAGGAGCGCAGGAAGTTCGTCGAGCAGGCAGAGACCGACTACACCGACTACGCACTGGTCGCCAGCGCCGCCTGGGAGATCGACGACGCCCACCTCGTCCTCAAGATCCCGCTGCAGGGCAGCGGCTAGGACGCGCCCGCCGGATGCTCGACAAGCGTCTGGTGCTCGTCTCCGGCAAGGGCGGTGCCGGCAAGTCGGCGGTCGCCGCGGGCCTCGCCCTGTTGGGGCAGCGCCGGGGGCTGCGCGTACTCGCCATCGCCATGGAGCCGGCGGGCGGTCTCGCCACCCACTTCGGCACGAACGAGCTCACCTTCACCCCCCGTGAGGTCCGACCCGGTCTCCACGCCATGCGGATGGTCCGATCCGAGGCGCTCCTCGAGTACCTGTCGATACAGCTGAGACTCCCCGGGATGGGGCGCTTCGGCGCCGTGGCCCGGGCGTTCGACGCCCTGGCGACCGCCGCCCCCGCCGTGCGCGAGATCGTCACGATCGGGAAGATCCTCTGGGAGGTCAAAGAGGAGCGATGGGACGTGGTGGTGGTGGACGCCCCGCCGACCGGGCAGATATCGAGCTACCTCCAGGCGCCGGTGACCATCTCGGAGCTGGTGACGACCGGCCGGATCTCCGGGGAGGCCGAGTGGATGGCAGGCACACTGGCCGATCCGGACGCCACCGCCATGGTGCTGGTGACGTTGCCCGAGGAGCTGCCCACGGCCGAGACCCGGGAGACCATCGACTGGGTGAAGCGCTCCGGTGTGGTCCCAGACCCGACGGTCATCGCCAACAGAGTGCTGGCGCCGGTCACCGAGGAGGGGGCCACCGGCATCGTCGGCGACATGGTGGCGCTGCATCGCTCGCTCTGGGCCGAGCAACAGGTCTGGCTGACCAAGCTGCCTCCTGATCTCAGCCTTCCCTACCTGTTCGGGCTGTTCACACCGGGCGAGGTCGCCGCCCACATGAGTGACGAGCTGGAGGCTCTGGCGTGACCCGCACCGTGCTGGTCACCGGGGCCGGCGGCGTCGGCAAGACCACCCTGGCCGCGGCCATCGCCGTCGATGCCGCACGGCGGGGGGTGCGCACGCTGGTGGTCACCGTCGACCCGGCCCGACGTCTCGCCGGGGCCCTGGGAGTGGAGGACCTGACCGACGAGCCCCAGCCCCACGCCGAGGAGCCCAACCTGTGGTCGGCGATGCTCGACTCGAAGGCATCCTGGCGGGCGGTGGCGATGCGGCACGCCGACCCCGAGGTGGCCACCCGACTGGCCGACAACGAATTCTTCCAGGCGGCATCGGAGCACTTCCCGGCCTCACAGTCGTATGCGGCGGCCGACCAGGCGGTGACCTTCGTGCAGGCGAGGGTCTGGGACCTGGTGATCGTCGACACCCCGCCGTCGGGTGGCGGCATCGACTTCTTCACCGCTCCGGCGCAGATGGCCGACCTGGTCGGGGGCAGGCTGTTGCGCTGGATCACCGGCGGGCCACTGCCGGCGCGCAGGTTCTTCTTCGACCGCGCCGCCCGCCCGATGCTGCGCATCGCCGACACCATCCTGGGGTCCGGCCTGTTGGAGAGGATCTCCGAGTTCCTCCTCGACCTGCGCACCACCTACGACGGTGTCGCCAGGAGGGGCAGGGAGATCGAAGCCGTGCTCCGCGAGGCCTCGATCCTCGTGGTGACCACCGCCGACCCGGCCCCGATCGCCGAGGCGGTCCGCTTCTACAGGCACCTCCCAGATCTCGCCTCGGTGCCGGTGGCGGTGGTGTTCAACCGTGCCCTTCCCGAGGAGTGGGCGCAGGCGGCTCCGCCCCCCGACGCATCCGCAGAGCTCGGCCAGGTGGTCCTACAATGGAGTGCGGAGACCTTGCGTCAGGCCGATGCCAGGACCGAGTTCTCCACGCGATATGGGGCCGCGGTCGCCAAGGTCCCTTGGGAGCCCGACCCCCCAACCGACCTCGACGGCCTCGCCTCGTTGCTGGAAGGTGCGGAGGGGATGCCCTGGGAAGCGCTGCTTCCCTGAGCCCATTGCCCAGGCCTGCGCCTGACTTAGATTGTGCAGATGGCCTCGGCAGCCGCATTCTTCGATCTCGACCGCACCCTGATCTCGGGCGCGTCCGCCTTTCCATTCGGTGTCGAGGCTTGGCGGCAGGGTCTCGCCGGCACCGGCGACATCCTGCGATGGGGAGGGGCAGCACTCGTTTTCCTGCTCACCGGGGACAAGGACGAGGGCTCCACGAACGACCTCCGTTCCGAGTTCCTCACCAGGGTCGAGGGTGCTTCGGTCACCGACCTCGACCTCATCGGCCAGGCGGTGCTCCCCAAGCTGGTGGCTCGGGTCCGGCCAGAGTCACGGAAGCTGATCGCCATGCACCACGAGTCGGGAAGGGACACCTGGATCGTCTCGGCCAGCCCGCGCCGCATCGTGGAACCGCTCGCCGCCGGTCTGGGTATGACCGGCGCCATCGGCTCGGAGGGGAAGGTTGTCGACGGGAAGTTCACCGGTGAGCTCGACGGGCCCTTCATCTATGGGACCGGCAAGGCGGAGGCGATCGAGCAGCTCGCCTCGGAACGGGGTTACGACCTGGCACTCAGCTACGCCTACTCGGACTCGATCTCCGATCTCCCCATGATGGAGGCGGTGGGTCATCCCGTCGCCGTGAACCCCGACTCGCAGCTGGGCCGGATCGCCCATGAGCGAGGCTGGCCGATCGTGATCTTCGCCCGCCGGACCAAGCGGGTCTTCGCCCTCAGTGGCGTCGCGGCGGTGTCCGCCGGCGTCGCCGCAGTCGCTTACGCGCTGGGAAGGCGGCACGGTCGCACCGCCACGATGGCGCTCCTGGCACGATCCTCGCTGCCCGACTAGCGACAGACGCTAGAGGATGGCCTTCGGGCCGAGCAGCTCCTTCAGCTCCGCGAACAACGCCGAGCGCGGCTCCACCTTGTGGTCATCGCCGAGCCGGAGGACCTTGGTGTTTCCGTTGTCGGAGAGGTTGAGATAGACCGTCGCCGAGCCGGGGTGGTTCCTGAGAATCCCCTTGAGGTCGGACACCACCTCCGGGGTGAGCCGGGAGGCGGTGACCGCCAGCCGGACCGCGCTGTCGTCACGAACAGGGAGCTCCTTGATCTCCCGGGCGACCACCTTGACGTCGTCACCGCGATGGTCGAGCTGACCAGCGACCACGAGGACGGCGTCCTCGACCACCAAGGGCCCGTATTCGTGGACCGTCTTGGGAAAGACGATCACCTCCACCGAGCCCTCCAGATCCTCGAGCTGGAAGAAAAGCATCGGGTCGCCGTTCTTGGTCCAGCGACGGGTGATCGCGGCCACGATCCCACCGACGGTGACCGGGGCGCGATCGCCCATCTCAGCGAGGTCGGAGATCGTTGCGGTGGTCGAGGCGGCAAGCGCCGCACCCACCGAGAGCAGAGGATGGTCCGAGACGTAGAGACCGAGCATCTCCTTCTCGAAGGCGAGCTTCACCTTCTGGCCCCACTCACCCTTGGGGATGTCGAACGGCTCGGCGTCCACGATCTCGGCCTCGGCGGCGAACAACGAGTACTGGCCCATCTCCTCGTTCCGCCGACGCTCCAAGGTGGTGTCGAGAATGAGCTCGTGCATCAGGGTGAGGCCCTTTCGGGTCTCGCCCATGGCGTCGAATGCCCCCGCCTTGGTCAGCGACTCCACCGTGCGCTTGTTGAGGACGGAGACGTCGACGCGATCGACGAAGTCGAGGAACGAGAGGAACGGCCCGTCGGCGCGGGCCTCGACGATCTTCTCCACCACCCCCTCGCCGACGTTGCGGATCGCCGAGAGACCGAAGCGGATCCGCCCGTCGTGGACGGTGAAGTCGGACTCGCTCTCGTTGACGTCGGGAACGAGGACGTCGATGCCCATCTGCCGGCACTCGTTGAGATAGATGGCGGTCCGGTCCTTGTCACGCTTGGTGGCGGTGAGCAGCGAGGCGAGGTACTCCGCCGGGTGGTGTGCCTTCAGATATGCCGTCTGATAGGCGACCAGCCCGTAGGCGGCTGCGTGGGAACGTGCGAACCCGTACCCGGCGAAGTGCTCGATCAGCCCGAAGATCTCCTTGCCCACCTCCTCGGAGTGCCCCTTCTCGACACATCCCCTGACGAACCTCTCCTCCTCGGCGACCATCACCGACTTGATCTTCTTCCCCATCGCCTTGCGGAGGTCATCGGCCTCGACCATCGAGTAGCCGGCCATCTCCCGGGCCACCATCAGGACTTGCTCCTGATACACCATGATCTGATAGGTGTCGGCGAGCTTGTCGGTGAGGGCGGGATGGATGTGCTCGATCTCCGCCCTGCCGTTCTTGCGATCGGCGTAGAGGTTGTGCATGTTGGCCCCCATGGGGCCGGGGCGGTAGAGGGCGACCAGGGCGATGACATCGTCGAAGCTGTCGGGGCGCAGTGAGCGGATCAGGGCCCGCATCGCCGTCCCCTCCATCTGGAAGACACCGATGGTGTTGCCGCTCTGCAGCAACTCGAAGGTCTTGGGGTCGTCGAGGGGGACGTGGTCGATGTCGATGCGCTCCCCGGTGCCCTGCTCCAGCAGCTCGAGACAGCGCTCGATGATCGAGAGGTTGCGCAGCCCGAGGAAGTCCATCTTGAGCAGGCCCAGCTCCTCGACCCCGTGCATCTCGAACTGGGTGACGGTCTCCGAGCCCTCGCCCTTCCGCTGCACCGGGATGATGTTGGTGAGTGGCTCCGGTGCGATGACCACCGCGGCGGCGTGGATCGAGTCCTGACGACGCAGACCCTCGAGGCCGCGGGCGACGTCGACCACCTCGCGCACACTGGGGTCGGCCTCGTACATCTCACGGAGCGGCTGCGCATTGGCGTACCAGTCACGGACCTCGGAGGGGGCGCCGGGCCCGGGGGCAACCAGGACCTCGTCGAGTGTCGGATCCTTGCCAAGGATGGACGGCGGCATCGCCTTGGCCACCCGGTCGCCCAGCGAGTAGGGATGGCCGAGCACCCGGGCCGAGTCGCGGATCGCCTGCTTTCCCTTGATGGTGGAGTAGGTGATGATCTGCGCCACCCGGTCCTGGCCGTATCTCTCCGCCGCATAGCGGATCATCTCGCCGCGGTACCGCTCGTCGAAGTCCATGTCGATGTCGGGCATCGTCTTGCGGCCAGGGTTGAGGAAACGTTCGAAGATCAGGTCGTAGGCGAGAGGGTCGATGTCGGTGATCTTCAGCGCATATGAGACGATCGACCCGGCCGCCGAGCCCCGCCCCGGTCCCACCCGGATCCCGTTCTCCCGGGCATGGCGGATCAGGTCCCAGACGATCAGGAAGTAGGCGGGGAAGCCCATCTCCTCGATGATCTTCAGCTCGTGCTCGACCCGCTCCCAGACCTCGGCCCCCGGGTCGTTGCCGTACCGCTCCCGGGTGCCGTCCTCGACGAGCTGGCGAAGATAGGTGACCTCGGTCTCTCCCTCGGGCACCGGGAATTGGGGCAGCAGGACCTTGCCGAACTCGAGGTCGACGTTGGCCCGGTCGGCGATCCAGAGGGTGTTGTCCACCGCCCCCGGGAACCGATCCTGCGGGAAGCGGGTGCGCATCTCCTCGGCTGACTTCAGGTAGTGATCCGACCCTTCGAAGCGGAGCCGGCCCGGTTCGTTCCGGAGCGACCCGGTCTGGATGCAGAGCAGCGCGTCGTGGGCGTCGTGCTCCTCCCGTCTCGTGTAGTGGGCGTCGTTGGTCGCCAGCAGCGGGGCGTCGATGATCCGCGCCACCTGGATCAGGTCATCCATGATCCGATGCTGGGCGGCGAGACCGTGGTCCTGCACCTCGATGAAGTAGTTGTCCCGACCGAAGATGCCCTGAAATCGCCGGGCCGCCTCCACGGCGGCGTCGAAGTCGCGCACGGTGCCCTTGTTGCCCTCCTCGGACATGGCGTCGGGACCGAGCAGCTGAGGGACCAGGCCTCCGAGACAGCCCGACGTGGCGATGATCCCCTCCGAGTGCCGCTCGAGGAGCTCGAAGTCCATCCGTGGCTTGTAGTAGAAGCCCTCCATGAAGGACTTCGAGCTGAGCTGGAGCAGGTTGCGGTAACCGGTCTCGTTCTCGGCGAGGAGGATCATGTGGTACCGCTTGTTCTGATCGGACGGGGGCCGGTCGAACCGGGAGCCATCGGTGAAGTAGGCCTCGATGCCGATGATCGGCTTGATGTCGTGCTGGTGCGCGGTCTTGACGAAGTCGACCACTCCATAGAGGTTGCCGTGGTCGGTGATCGCGATCGCCGGTTGCCCCATCGCCGCCGCGGTGCCGACCACGTCCCGGATCCGTGCCGCACCGTCGAGGAGTGAGTACTCGGTGTGGAGGTGGAGGTGGGCGAATGACACGAGTTACAAGGGTGTAGTTCGGGGCGACATTAGTGGATGCTCGACGAGCCCGCTCGCCCACTCAGAAGACGATCACCAAAACCACCGACAAGGCGGCGATCGCCAGCGCCATCGCCAGGCGGGCGGGCACCGGGTCGGGCCGGCGGACCCGCGACCAGAGCTCGCCGATGACGAACCCGGCGACCAATCCACCGAGATGTGCCTCCCATGCGATGTTGCCGATGATCAAGGGCAATGCCGCGTTGAGCAGGAGGAGGAATCCGATCTGGCGGAGCAGTGCCCGGCCGTAGGCGGTGTCTCGGCGACGCACCGCCCAGTTGAACCAGATGCCGAACAAGCCGAAGATCGCGCCGGAGGCGCCGACCGCTATGTCGGTGGGATCACCCATGAGATAGGCGAAGGCGCCCCCCATGCCGGCGGCGGCGAGGTAGACACCGATGAAGGGAAGCGTCCCCACCCCCCGTTCGATCTGAGGTCCCAGCACCCACAGCGCCCACATGTTGAAGAGGATGTGTGTGATCGACGCATGGAGCAGCACCGGGGTGAATATCCGCCACCACTCCCCTGCTTCCACCAGACCGTTCACCTGGGCCAGCGCCTGGCCGATCGGGCCGTTGAGGTCACGCCCGAAACCGGTGAGGACGAAGAAGCCGACGGCGAGAGCCACGAAAGCCATCGTCGCCGGCGATCCGCGCCGTCCCGGTCTGGTCGGGATCACCCGCTGCGTGCCTTCGGCCCTGACGCAGTCCGGGCAGCGCTGACCCACAGTGGCGTCGATCGAGCAGTCGGCACAGATCGGCTTGTCACAGCGGCTACAACGGAGGAGGGTGCTCCTATCGGGATGTCGGTAGCAGACCGGGGCTGCCGTGGTGTGATCCTGGGTCACGTCCTGACGGTACTTGCTACTCCGTGCTCGGTACCCGACGCTGCGACAGCTGGTCCAGGACTGCGGTCAGGTCCGGCGGCAGCGGGGAGTCGATCACCAGGCGCTCGCTCGTCACCGGGTGGGTGAGTTCGAGACGGGAGGCATGGAGAAACGTGCGGGGTGCACCGAGGTCTCGTCTGGTGGCGCCGTAGGCGAAGTCACCCACGACGGGGCGATCGATCGCAGCCAGGTGGACCCTGATCTGATGGGTCCTACCGGTCTCGAGTCTCACCTCGAGCAGCGAGACGTCGGCGTCGGCCCAGTGACGGATCACCTCGAAGTGGGTTCGGGCCGGCTTCCCGCGAAGATCCACGGCACGTCGTGTCGGCCGGGCGGGGTCGCGACCGATCGGAGCCTCGATGGTGCCGGTGGCCGCCGCCATCTCGCCCTCGACGAGCGCCGAGTAGGTCCGTGCGATCTCCCGTTGGCGGATCTGGCTGGTGAGAGCCGTGAACGCCTCGGCGGTACGGGCCACCAGCAACGCCCCCGACGTGTCCTTGTCGAGACGGTGGACCAGCCCCCAGCGATCGGTGGCGCCGACACCGGCGAGGTCGGGGTAGCGATGGAGGAGCCCTGCTGCCAACGTGCCACGCCAACGGCCGCTCCCCGGATGGACCACCAGACCGGGAGGCTTGTCCACGACGATCAGAGCTTCGTCCTCGTAGAGGACTGCGAACTCGACCGGTTCCGGTTCGAGACGCCTGACGTCCGCCGGTTCCGGGGCCGTGATCCTCTGACCCGCCCTCACCCGCTGCGATCCGGGAACCGGGCTGCCGTCGACCTCGACACCACCGGCGACGAGGTTCGCCGCCTCGGAACGGCTCAGCCCGAGCAGCACCGCGATCGCCCGGTCGAGACGGGCGCCCTCCAGATCGGCGGGCACCTGCAGCTCTATCTGGTCCGCCACGCCTGAATCAGTAGCAGTCCCACCGCGACTGTGATCGACGCGTCGGCGAGGTTGAAGGTGGGGATGATCGAGAGATTCACCCAGTCGATGACCGCCCCGTCGATGATGCCCGGCCCCCGGGCGAAGCGGTCGACCAGATTGCCCACAGCACCGCCAAGCACTAGCCCGAGGACCACCGTCTCAGGGATTGCCCGCGGCTTCGCCATGGCCACCAGGACCACGATCGCGATCGTGAAAGCGGCGATGCCGATGATGGTCCCACCGTCACGAAAGAACCCGAAGGCACCACCGGGGTTCTCGACGTAGGTCAGCTCGAAGAAGCCCGGTATGAGCACGACGTCGGCGTCGGCGAGGTTGGTGACCGCGAGACGCTTGGTCCACAGGTCGAGGGCGACCACGACTGCAGCCACGCCCAGCCCGACCAGATATCGCCTGATCAAGAGCTGCGCGCCGCGCACTCCACACAGAGCGTCGAGTAGGGCAGGACGTCGAGACGCTCGACGGGGATGGAGTTGCCACACGACTCACAGATCCCATAGGTGCCGGCCGCCACTCGCTCCAGCGCCCTGTTGACCTTGCTGAGCAGGTCGGCCGTGTTCTGCTCGATAGAGAGCTCCTTGGCGTACTCGAGCTTCATGGAGCTCGCCTCGGCGTTCCCCGGGTCGGGGCTGCGATCCGACGAGCTCTCGGTGAGTCGTGCCACCTCCAGCTCGCGCTCGTAGTCGGCGATGAGCTCCTCGAGACGCTCCTTCTCGTCCTCGAGCCGCTTCCGGAACCTGTCCAGAGTTGTCTTGGCCAACTTGCGCGTCACGTCTCTCACCTCGTGAAAAGGCGGGCAACCCTACCAATCGGCGGTCTCAACCGCCCAGCTTCCGCCTCACACCGTCGATGTCGGTCTTGGCGACCAGGAACACCTTTGCCCGGCTGCGCATTCCCCGCTTCAGGGTGACCTTCTCGCCGAGCAGCGACTCGAGCAGCTCGGTCACCGCGCGATTGGCACGTCCCCCTTCGGCCGGTGCGGCGACACTCACCTTGAGACGCTCGCCGTGCATCCCCTGGAGGGCGGTGCGGGATGCCCCGGGCACCACCCAGATCGCGATCTCGACGCCTTCGGAACTGGCCTTGAGCGCGGGCATCCGCCGACGGTAGAGGACCGCATTGTCTGGCATCCGGCACCGTTACCCTGCGCTGGCATATGTCAACCCGAGGTGAGAAGACCGCCTTCAGGCCTCTTCCCGGCCAGCCCGACCACGATGCCCTGGAGAGGGAGATTCTCGGCTGGTGGGAGGAACGCGCCATCTTCGCCAAGCTGCGGGAGAAGAACGCGGGCGCCGAGCCCTTCAGCTTCATCGACGGCCCGGTGACCGCCAACAAGACACTCGGCGTCCACACCGCCTGGGGGCGAACCCTCAAAGACGTCATCCAGCGCTACAAGGCTGCCCGGGGCTTCGACCTGCGCTACCAGAACGGCTGGGATTGCCAGGGTCTGTGGATCGAGGTCGGGGTGGAACAGGAGCTCGGGCTCAACTCGAAGAAGGAGATCGAGGAGTTCGGCCTCGAGGAGTTCGCCCATCGCTGTCGCGCCAAGGTGGCGTGGTCGGTCGAGGAGCTGCGCCGGGGCTCGAAACGTCTCGGCATGTGGATGGACTGGGAGAACGACTATCTCACGTTCTCCGACAACAACATCGAGTACATCTGGAGGTTCTTGAAGACCCTCCACGAGCGGGGCTGGCTCTTCAAGGGGCACCGCTCCACGGAATGGTGTCCCCGCTGTGGCACCTCCATCTCCCAACACGAGATCACCGGGCAATCGGGCGTCTATCAGGAGAAGGCCGACCCCTCGCTCTACGTCCGCTTCCCCCTGGTCGACCGGCCCGGAGAGGGACTGGTCATCTGGACCACCACTCCTTGGACACTGCCTGCCAACGTCTCCGCTGCGGTGCACCCGGACCGGGAGTACGGGAAGCTGGCCTCGGGCGACTGGGTGGCGGTCGAGCGATATCCCGACGAGGCCTTCGCCGAGACCAAGACGGGCTCCGACCTGGTGGGTTGGCGATATCAGGCGCCGTTCGAGGACCTCGAGGCAGGTGCCGGCATCGAGCATCGCGTCATCCCCTGGGACGAGGTGACGATGGACCAGGGGACCGGTGTGGTCCACATCGCCCCGGGCGCCGGCTCGGAGGACTTCGAGCTCGCCGGGATCCATGGCCTCCCGGTGCTCACTCCCGTCGACGGGGCGGGGCGCTTCTACCCCGAATACGGATGGCTCGCCGGCATGAGCACGACCGAGTCCCGTCAACCCATCGTCGACGCCCTCGCGGACAAGGGTGTGCTGGTGGAAGCGGGCGAGTACGTCCACTCCTACCCGCATTGCTGGCGATGTGACACCCCGCTCATCTTCAGGGTTGCAGACGACTGGTACATCTCTGTGGCCGACATCCGTCAGCCACTCAAGGAAGCCAACGCCTCCGTCGCCTGGACCCCTGCGTACATGGGCAAGCTCATGGACGACTGGCTCAACAACATGGGCGATTGGAACATCTCCCGCCGGCGTTACTACGGGCTGCCCCTGCCCTTCTACCCGTGTGAGTGCGGTCACCTCAATGTGATCGGGTCGAAGACCGAGCTCGGGGAGCGAGCGGTCGAGGGCATGGACCAGCTCGAGGAGCTGCGCCGCCCCTGGATCGATCGGGTCCCGATCCGGTGTGAGTCCTGCGGGGAGGTGGTGCGACGTGTCGAGGAGGTCGGGGATGTCTGGCTCGACGCCGGCATCGTGCCCTTCTCCACCCTGGGTTGGCAGAGCCCGGAGTGGGTCCCGGGTGGCAATGCCACCGGGGCAGCCCGGGAGCTGACCAAGGCAGACCTCCCGGATCACGACTACTGGAAGAAGTGGTTCCCGGCCGACTGGGTCTCGGAGATGCGCGAGCAGGTGAGGCTCTGGTTCTACTCACAGCTCTTCATGTCTGTGGCCCTGGTGGGCGAGTCGCCGTTCCGGTCGGTCCTCGGCTACGAGAAGATGCTCGCCGAGGACGGTCGGGAGATGCACGGCTCGTGGGGCAACCTGATCGGCGCCGAGGAGGCCTTCGAGAAGATGGGGGCCGACGTGATGCGGTGGATGTATTGCGCCCATCCGCCGGACCGCAACCTCCTCTTCGGCTATCAGGGCGCCTACGAGGTGCGTCGCCGTCTGCTCACGCTGTGGAACTCGGCGCGTTTTCTCATCGACTACGGGAACATCGAAGCCTTCGTCCCCACCTATGGCGACCTCGACGGTGGCCCTGAAGACGTCGATCTCAGCACCAACGATCGCTGGCTCCTCTCTCGGGCGGGCCAGGCCATCGCCGAGGCCCAGGCGAGTTTGGACGGTTTCCGCACCGACGAGCTCATCACCGCGTTCGAGAGCTACCTCGACGACCTCTCCAACTGGTACATCAGACGAAGCCGTCGCCGCTTCTACGACTTCGACGAGGCGGCCTTTCGGACACTCTGGGTGGGTGTGGTGACGGCGGTGCGGATCGTCGCCCCGGTGATGCCCTTCCTCACCGAGCATCTCTGGTCGAATCTGGTCGCCGGGCCCTGCCCGGACGCCCCCGAGTCGGTTCACCTCGCCGGCTGGCCGGAGTCGCTCGGTGAGATCGACGGGGATCTCCTCGCCGAGGTCGCCGCCGTGCGTCGTGTGGTCGAGACCGGGCGCCGCGCCCGTATGGAGGCCAGCATCAAGCTGCGTCAGCCCCTGCGCCGGGCAGTGGTGCGGGGCGCCGCCGCCGCGATGGGCCACGCCGACGAGATCCTCGACGAGCTCAGGGTCAAGGAGATCAGCTTCGACGCGGACACCGAGCTCGAGGTGACGGTCAAGCCGAACTTCCCCGTCGCTGGGCCGCGTCTCGGCCCTCGCATCAAGGAGGTGGCCGCCGCCCTGGCTGCCCACGACTACGAGGACCTGCCCGACGGTGGAGTCGGTGCCGCAGGCGTCACACTGGGACCGGACGAGGTGATTCGCACGGAGAAGGTGGTCCTGGAGGGCTGGGTGGTCGCCCACGACGGCGGTGTCAGCGTCGCCATCGACCCCACCCTCGACCACGAGCTGATCCTCGAGGGCAGGGCTCTCGAGCTGATCCGCGCCCTCAACGAGGAGCGCAAGCAGGCCGGGCTCGAGCTCACCGACCGGGTCCTCCTCAGTGTCCCCGTCGAGCACGCCGACGTGGTCGAGGCTCACAAGGACTGGATCGCCGCGGAGGTGCTGGCCACGGCGATCGTGGTCGAGTCTGGTCTGGAGCACCCCGTTCTCACCCTGGACACCGCATACGCCTACGACGCCGGCCGTCAGGCCTGAACTAGCGCCGATAATCGCGGCTTGGTAACAGGCCGTCGTGCCAAGCTCTGACCATGTCCGACGCCTCTCCTCCGTCCGCCGTCGTCCTGGTCGAGGGTGAGAGCGACCGACAGGCGGTCTTGGCGCTCGCCGAGCGGTCGGGTCGCTCGCTCGATGACGAAGGTGTATTGGTCGTGGCCATGGGTGGCATCACCAATCTCGCCAAGCATCTCGCCTGGCATCGTGATTCCACGCTCCTCGGCCTGTACGACTCGGGTGAGGAGGGGGTCGTGGCTTCCTCCCTGGCACTTGCGATACCGGGTCGCCTACCGGATCGAGCCGATTTGGAGCGGCTCGGCTTCTTCGTCTGTGTCGAGGACCTGGAGGACGAGCTGATCCGGGCGGTGGGCGCCGAGCGCCTGGTCGCGATCATCGGGGAGCAGGGTGAGATGGGGAGGTTTCGCCGGATGCAGCGTCAGCCGGCGCAACGGGACCGGTCCCTGCACGCCCATCTCAGGGTCTTCCTGGGCAACCGAAAGGTTCGCTACGGGCGTCTCTTGGTGGAGAGCCTCGACCTCGATCGGGCTCCTCCACCCCTCGAGGCACTGCTCTCCCGGCTCTGACTAGTCGTCCTCGTCGCTGTCGTCGCTGTCGTCGCCGTCGTCGCCGTCGTCCCCATCACTGTCTTGACCTCCGTCACGAGAGCCGAACTGGAGGTCGTTGGCGACGCCGGTCAGGATCTCGTCGAGGTGATCCCGGGCCTCCTCGGTCTCCCCGTCTCCCTCGTCGGCCTCTCCCTCATCCTCCGACCCGGCTTCGTCCTCGACGCCCTCGTCGTCTTCGAGATCGAGAGGCTCGTCGGTCATGTGGTCGGCGATGGCTACCACCTCACCGCCCTCGTCATCGCCGTTGCCGGCGTCGGCACCGTCGCCGTGACCGTCGTTGATCACGGCATCCATCTGGTCGAGCTTGTCCGAGACCTCGCCGGCGAGCACGGAGAGCTCGGAGCGGATCGAGTTGACCCGGGCGGCCAGGGCGGCGATCTCGGCTTCGGTCTCCGCCCGCTTCGCCTCCTTCTCCGCCTCGAGGGTGTCGGCCTCGCCCCTCGCCTCGGAAACGATGTGCTCCGCCCGGCTCTGAGCGTCGGCAAGGAGCTGGTCGGCGGCGGTCTGGGCGGCGAGCAGGGCACGGCCGATCGCGCTCTCGTCGATGGCGGCCGGAGGCGTCGCCGTCACCGGCTTCTCCGGCTCGGCAACGGGCTCGGGTGCGGCCTCCGGTGCCGGAGCGGTGACCGGTGCGGCTGCCGGCGGGCGGCCCTGTTGCGCAGCCTCGAGCTGGTCGCTCAGCTCACGGATAGTGGCGACGATCTCGTCGAGGAAGTCATCCACCTCGTCGAGGTCGTAGCCGCGAAGGGCGGTGGAGAATGTCTTCTGTTCAACTTCCGCTGCGGTCAGCATTTGTGCACCTCTCGAGTTCGGCAGGCAGGATAAGAAGGCTGGGGGGCGGCGACAAGGATCAGCGGATCAACGCCATGAGGATCTGTATGGCGATGAGCAGGATGATCGGGGACAGGTCCAGTGCGCCTCCCCCGATCCTGATCGGTGGGACCACCCGGCGGATGGGGAGGATGACCGGGTAGATGATCCGGTCGAGAAAGGTCTGCAGCCTCCCAAGCGGATGTGTCGAGGACACCCTGATCCAGGAGAGGATCACCCAGGCGAAGACTGCATAGAAGTAGATGGTGAGCAGCCCAATGAGGAGGTCGCGCACCGTCAGTCGACGTCGTCGAGCTCGTAGGCGCCGAGCGAGGACAGCCGACGCTTCTCGTCCCGGCTCAGCGTGACCCGTGGGGGAAGGACGAGCACCAACCCGTCACCCACCCGGCGCATCGAGCCGTCGAGGGCATAGATCAGACCGGAGGAGAAGTCGACGACCCGTCTCACCAGATCGGGGTCGGCCTGACGCATGTCGAGGACGACAGGCACCCGATCACGGACCCGGTCGGCCAGCATCCTCGCATCGGAGAACTCCTCGACCACCAGGATGTCGGACTGGATCTCGACCGGCCGGACGATGGGGCTCGCCGGCGGCTCGACCCGACGCCCCGGTTCGGCCCGCATCGGCGGCTCAACCCGCCTCTGGGGACGGTTGGCCGCCCGCGCCGTCGGCGGCGGCTCCACCCGACGTCCCTCGGCGATCGGCTCGACACCACGCGTGGAGCCCACCGATTCCTGGTGGTTGGAGGCATTGGCCAGGTCTGCGGCCTCGGCCTCGATCTGGTCCTCGTCGACCAGCCCCAGATAGACGAGAGCCTTCGAGAACAGTGAGGACATTCACTCTCCGGTTGATTTGCGGGGGCCAAAGATAGCCCGTCCCACGCGAATCAATGAGGAACCTTCCTCGATCGCCACTTCGAAGTCGTCGGTCATCCCCATCGAGAGCTCGGTCACCGTCGGGTGGGTCCCCCGGGCCCGATCACGCATCTGGCGGAGAAGCCGGAAGTGAGGCCGACTGTCCTCGGGGTCGGTCGGAATGGGAGGGATGGCCATTAGCCCGCGCACGTCGAGGCCGGTGGCGAACATCCAGGCAAGCTCCTCCTCGATCCTGTTCGGGTCGATGCCCGACTTCTGCGGCTCCCGGCCCACGTTGACCTGGGCCAGCACCGGCGGCGCTTGTCCTTTTCCCTTCATCCAGGCCGAAGCCAGCGAGCGACGATCCATCGAGTGGAGGAGGACGGCAACACCGCGGACCAGACGCGCCTTGTTCGATTGCAGGGTGCCGACGTAGTGCCATTGGATGTCGTCGGGGAGCTGCGGCGCCTTCTCCGCGAGCTCCTGGGCCTTGTTCTCACCGAATACGCGGTGCCCCTGCTCATAGACGTCCATGATCTGGTCGACACTCATCGTCTTCGAGACCGCCACCACCGTGATCTCGTCTAGGTCTCGGCCGGTCCGGTCGGCGGCGGCGGCAACCCTCTCCATCACCGATGCGTAGCTCATGGCAGCCACCCGATGGCGGCCAGCCGCTGCTTGGTTGCATCACGGCGGTGGCTGAACCAACCGGGGTCGTGGTACGTGCAGGCGCCAATCGACCAGGTGTCGATGGCGGGAATCTGACTGCTGATCGCACCGGGGAGATCCACCGACGTCGTCGACCAGGTCGTCTCGGAGCGATGGGCCTCGAAACGCCCGGCGACCTCCTCACCGACTTCGAAACAGCACGGCCCGATCCCGGGACCGACCGCCGCCCTGAGCGGGGCGTGACCCGCCGCAGTCATCTCCCCGACCAGCTCTCCGACCACGCCTGCGTCTGTGCCCCTCCACCCGGCATGGGCAACTCCGACCGCCGAGTCGGCGTGGACGACCACGGCGAAGCAATCGGCGGTGAACACGGTGACAGCGAGGTCTCGACTCGTGGTCCACAGGGCGTCCGCCTCCCCGGCTTCACCGGGCTCGTCGATCCTGACCACACCGGCACCGTGGACCTGACGGACCGTGGCCCATCGCCCCGGTGACCCGATGCGCCCGATCAGCACCTGCCGGGCTGTCGGGTCGTTTCGTATGTCGCCGTCCCCGCCCTCGCTGAAGGCCACCCCGTCCCAGCCCGGGGGTCGGATCATCCCTGGACGAAACTGGGGATGTCCAGCAGGTCCTCGTCGAGAGAGCTGGGGCGTCGTCCCGGCTCCTCGGTGGACCGTATCGACCGATTGGGGCGACGACGACCCTCGAAACCGGCTGCGATGACCGTGACCTTCATCTCCTGGCCGAGGTCGTCGTCGATGATGGCCCCGAAGATGATGTCAGCCTCGGCGTCGGCGTGGTCTGAGACGACCCGAGCTGCCTCCGTGGCCTCGTGCAATGTCATCGAGTTGGGACCCGACACACTGAGGAGGACACCCTTGGCCCCGTCCATCGAGGACTCGAGCATCGGGGAGGCGATGGCACGCTCGGCCGCCTGCCGCGCCCGGTTCTCCCCGGTGGCCCGGCCGATCCCCATGACTGCGGAGCCGGCGTCGGCCATGATGGTGCGAACGTCGGCGAAGTCGACATTGATCAGACCCGGGGTGGTGATCAGATCGGTGATCCCGGTGACACCACTCATCAGGACCTCGTCGGCGAGCCGGAAGGTGTCGGCCATCGGCGCCGACGGGTCGCCCACATCGAGCAGACGATCGTTGGGGATGACGATGAGGGTGTCCACCGAGTCCTTCAGCGAGTCGATGCCCTGCTCCGCATGGACGGCACGTCGACGCCCTTCGAATCCGAAGGGACGGGTGACGACACCCACCGTGAGAGCACCCACGGACCGTGCCACCTCGGCCACGACCGGTGCGCCACCGGTTCCCGTGCCACCGCCCTCGCCGGCGGTGATGAAGACCATGTCCGAGCCCTTGAGCACCTCTTCGAGCTCGGCGCGGTGCTCCTCTGCCGCGGCCCGACCGATCTCGGGGTTGGCACCCGCGCCGAGACCGCGGGTCACCTCGCGACCGATGTCCAGCTTGACATCGGCGTCACTCATCAACAGTGCCTGGGCATCGGTGTTGAGGGCGATGAACTCGACGCCACGCACCCCCTGTTCCACCATGCGATTCACGGCATTGACGCCACCACCGCCGATGCCGACCACCTTGATCACGGCCAGGTAGCCGCCACTGCCGTTAGCCACAGGAAACCTCCGTTCGGGGGACACGTATCAAACGTTGAAGTAGAGGTTTAGCTTTGGGCATTGTCAAAGTAAACCCCCAATGTCTAAGCCTCAACTAGAGGTTCAAGAAGGTTGCTACTGGTCATGTCCCGGGCTGTCATCGGTTGATCCCGGGGTCTGCACCGCCGGGTTGGTGGGTGCGATCAACACCACGGTCGAGCCGGCGAGAACGCCCTGTTCCAGCAGGGCAGTCAGGCTCAACGCCTTGTCCTCCATGTCTACGGGCCGGCCGAGACGGACCTGATGACCCGATACCGTTGCCCAGAGCTCGTCGTCCACCCGCGTGACGACGGTCCCCTCCTGCAGTTCGTCGGGCAGGGCAGCGACGAAGGCGATAGCTCCGAGCAGCTCCGGTGTCTCCGGGGCGAGCTCGTCGCTCACCTCGGGCAGGTCGACCCAACCCATCTCCGGTCCTGGCTCGTCGGCTGACGGCAATGCCACCCCGTCCATGGAGCGCCGGGTCCATCCACCGGCCGTCCGGGCCCAGGCCACCGGCACCCGTTCCACGACCTCGACGTTCACCGTGTCGGGCCACTCCCTCATCACCACGGCTTCGGCCACCCAAGGATCGGCGAGCAAGGCGCGCTCCACGGCACCGGGGTTGACCATGATCATCGGGGTGCCCGCCATCACCCCGACGTCGACAAGGATCGAGTTCGTGGAGCTCGCCTCGACCCCCTTGGTGTTGACCAGGTCGACACTCAGCCATGGTGAGAAGAGAAGCCACACCAGCGAGCCCGCCACGAGCACGAACGCGAGGAACTTGAGAAGCCGGGTCACGTTTCGCTTGGCGTTGTCCTCGGCGACGGTCCTCCGCCGCTCCACCAGACGTGGGTCGATGCTCATTGGACGAATCCGACGAATTGGATCTCCGGCTCCAGCATGGTCCCCGATCGCTCCAGCACCGTGTCTTTCACCCGCTCCACCAGCTCCCGGATCTGGGCGGAGGTCGCATCGGGTCCGGCGACGAAGAAGTTGGCGTGCTTCTCGGAGACCGAGACGCTCCCGATGGCCATCCCCTTGAGACCCAGTCTGTCGATCAGGTCGCCCGCGGCCATCCCGGGCGGATTCTTGAAGACACTGCCGGCGTTGAGTGTCCCCCCCGGCTGATTCTCCTTGCGCCAGCGGGTGATCTCCCTCATCAGCCGTTTGCCGTCTTCCTCCGGGCCCTTCTCCCCCTGGAAGCGGGCGGAGAGGATGACCTCGTCGGCGGAGACGTTGGAGTGGCGATAGGACAGGTCGAGCTGGGAAGGGCCCGACTCCCGGATCGTGCCGTCGGCGAGGTCGAGGATGCGGGCGGTGATCAGACGGTCGGTGGTCTCGACATCGAAGCAGCCGGCGTTCTGACGCACGGCGCCACCGACCGACCCGGGCACTCCGACGAAGAACTCCAACCCGAGGACACCCGCTTCCACCGCGGTCCGGGCGACCCGTGGCAGTGGTGCCGCTCCCCCGGCCTCGACCCGGTCTTCGCTCACCTCGATGGCGGCGAATCCGAGACCGAGGTGGACCACGAGGCCATCGAAGCCGTCATCCGCCACCAACAGGTTCGAGCCCCGGCCCAGGACCAGGAGAGGGTGCTCCCGAGTCAGACCCGAGTCGACCAGCGACATCAGATCCTCGATCGACTCGACCTCGGCGAACAGACGCGCCGGGCCGCCCGCCTTGTAGGTGGTCAGCGGCCCGAGAGGCACACCCTCCCTGACCAGTCCCGTGGCGACTGGAGGCCGGTCCGGGCTCATGAAGCCGTCGCCAGCTTGGGGGCGAGCTCGGTGTGGAGGAGGGTGATGTCCCCCGCGCCGAGGCTGAGGACCAGGTCTCCCCTTCCCACCCTCTCCGCGAGGAAGTCCGCCAGTTCGAAGCGATGGGGCACGTAATGGACCTCGGCGCCGGCGGCACGGGCCGCCTCCGCGACCAGCTCCCCGGTGATCCCGGGCACGGGCTCCTCCCGGGCGCCGAAGACGTCAGTGACGACGACCACGTCGGCCTCGGCCAGGGCCTCGCCGAACTCCTCGCTGAATCGCTCTGTCCGGGAGTAGAGGTGGGGTTGGAAGACCGCCCAGATCCGGCCACCGGCGACGGCGCGCGCCGCAGACAGGACCGCCGCCACCTCGGTGGGGTGGTGGGCGTAGTCGTCGTAGAGGCTGACCCCGGCCACGGTCCCCCTGTTCTCCCAGCGACGGCCGACACCACGGAACTTGGCCACACCGTCCACGACGGCCTCGAGATCCCTCCCCAGCTCGACGAGGACGGCGATCGCCCCTGCCGCGTCGAGGGCGATGTGACGTCCTGGCTGGGACAGTGAGACCGGGGCCGACCGGCCCCGACCTTCGAGCAGGAACGACACGCCGTGGGGACCGGTGACCACGTCGCTCACACGCCAGTCTGCTTCGGGATCGAGACCGTAGGTCACCGTGCCGACCGCCTCTGCCACCTGGCGGGACCCGGCATCGTCCCGGCAGGACACCACCGGACCTTCCACGCTCCGGGCGACCCCGATGAATGCGTCCACCAGCTCGTCTGCGGTGCCGAAATGGTCGACGTGCTCGTGCTCGACGTTGGTGATGACCAGACCGCGCAACCGGAGGCTCTCGAAGGTGCGGAAGGCCTCGTCGGCCTCGAGGACGAGGAGGTCGGACGTGCCGAAGTGGCCGTTGGTCCCGAGCCCCACCAGATCGCCTCCCACGACGAAGGAGGGGTCCTCACCGATGGCGCGCAACGCGGTGACCAACAACGCGGTGGTGGTCGTCTTGCCATGGGTGCCGGTGGCGCCGATAGTGGGGATCTCGCCGGTCAGTGCGGCGAGGAGCTGGGGACGGCGCCAGACCTCGATCCCGAGGGCGCGGGCTCTCTCCAGCTCCTCGTCGTAGTCGGGGACCGCCGAGGAGGCCACCACCAGACCGGCCCCATCGATCGCCTCCGGGTGATGGCCGACCCACACAGGGATGTCAAGGTCGGCGAGGGCATCGAGTGAGGGCCCGCCACGCAGGTCGGAACCGGAGAGATGGGATCCGCGGGCATCGAGAAGCTTGGCCAGTGCACTCATACCGGCGCCCCCTACGCCCACGATGTGGATTCGCCCCGCGGGCATGCTCATCCTGCTGCCTCGATCATGGTGCGGGCGATGGTAAGGGCCGCCTCGGGCTTGGCGATATCACTCGCGGCACGGGCCATGTCGGCGAGACGGGCCGGCTCCAGGAAGAGCCCGGTGACCGCCTCGGGCAGGCCGGCGATCCCCGCTTCTTCGACGACGAATGCGGCTCCCGAAGCGGCGAGGAATCGGGCGTTGCCCTCCTGGTGCCCCCCGGAGCCGAATCGCCCCGGGACCAGGATCGACGGGGTGGCGGTGACGGTCAGCTCGGCGACGGCGCCTCCGGCCCGGGCGATGACCAGGTCGGCTGCGGCGTAGAACCACTCCATCTCGGTCTCGAAACCGATCCGGGACCACGTCACGGCTTCCGACGCCTGCCGCGCCATCAGGTCCGCGAGATGGGTCTCACCGGTGAGATGGACCACACCGATCCTCGGACCGTCCCAGCCCTCCACCATGGTCGCCACCGCCTCGTTCAAGACGCCGGCTCCCAGCGAGCCGCCGAAGACACCGAGGACGTGTTCGTGTCCCTCTACCCCGTATCGCAGCCGGGCCCCCGGCAGGAGCCGCTCCCGATCGAACTGGCGGATGGGGCGGCGCACCGGGTTGCCGACCCAGGTTCCGCGAGGAAGGCCACCGGTGCGGGGGAAGGAGACGAAGCTGGCCCGTGCCCAGCGGGCTGTCACCTTGTTGGCCAGCCCGGCCTCGGCGTTCTGCTCGGCATTGAAGAAGGGCTTGCGACGTGCCCGGGCGGCCATGGCGGCAGGGATCGTGACGTAGCCGCCCATCCCGAGCACGACTTCGATACCGAGCGAGTCGATCTGCTCGACGATCCGCCGCCGAGCCCGTCTCACCACCCCGGCAAGCCTGAGGTTGTCGACGGTGACCGAGCGTTTGAGACCGGCGACGTCAACTGACAAGAAGCGGAATCCATGCTCGGGGTAGACCCGGGCCTCGAGCCGGTCACCCCCGACATAGGTGACGTCGTCCCTCTCCACGCCAAGCTCGAGCAGGGCCTCCCCCACCGCCAGACCGGGGAACACATGCCCACCGGTGCCGGCTGCGGCGATGAGGAAGGTCATCGCGGGCGGTCGACGCCGCTCTGGGCGATGTTGACCAGGATTCCGACCGCGCCCATCGAGACTATCAATGCCGTCGAGCCGAAAGAGACGAATGGCAGGGCGATCCCGGTGATGGGGACGACGCCGAGCACGCCACCGATGTTGACCAGCGCCTGGAAGGAGAGCCACACCGTGATCCCGGCGGCGACCATCCGCCCGAACCGATCCGGGGCGCGCGCCGCCACCACCCAGCCGGCTACTGCGAGTGCGATGAACAACCCGATCACGGTCAGCCCGCCCAGGAGCCCGGTCTCCTCCCCGATGATGGCGAAGATGAAGTCGGTGTGCGCGTTGGGGAGGTAGAACCAACGGGCTCGGGAGGCACCCAGCCCGACACCGAAGATGCCACCGTTTCCCAGGGCGTAATAGCCCTGGAGGAGCTGGTAGCCGTCACCGGTCGGATCGGCGTAGGGGTCGAGATACGAGTCGATGCGGCTCGCCCGGTAGTCGGCGTCGAATGCCAGGTAGGTGGCGGCGGCGACGGCGAGGAGGCCGAGCAGCAGGACGTACTTCATCGGGGCATCACTGGCCACGATCACAGCCATCGCGGCGGCCCCGATGATGAGCAACGTTCCGAGATCGGGCTGGCGGATGACGAGCACGCCGACTACCCCCACGGTGGCCACCACCGGGATGATGAAGTGCCAGAAACGGGTGAGCAGCCTCGCCTTCTTCTCCAGGAGATAGGAGAGGACGAGGATCACGCCGAGCTTGGCCAGCTCGGACGGTTGGAAGGAGGGAAGCCCGGGGAGATTCACCCATCTCGTCGCCCCGCCCTCCGTCAGCCCCTTGAACTCGACGAGGAGCAAGAGCCCCACCGTGCCGAGGAAGGCCGGGATCGCCAGCTTCCGGTAGAACCGGTACGGGATCCGTGACATGACGAGGAGGGCGACGGTCCCCAGCCCGACACCCACCAGCTGCCGCTTGAGGAAGTGCCACTGATCCTGGGTCTCGGTCTGGTTGAGGGCGACTGCCGAGGAGGCGGACATGGTCACCCCCAGCCCGATGACGACGAGCACGACCACCAGCACGAGGAGCGTGGTGGTGGCGCGGTCGTTGACTTTCTGCAGGGCGATCTTGTCACGGGCCGCGGCACGCACCTTGGCCAGGGATGTCACGTTGGCGGTCATGGCCTCCCTCTCTCCACTCTCTCGAGGACCAACTCGGTGAAACGATCTCCCCTCGCCCCGTATGACTCGAACTGGTCGAAGCTGGCGCAACCGGGGGCGAGGAGGACGGTGTCCCCGTCGCCCGCGGCCCTGGCGGCCATCTCAACGGCGATCTCGAGCTTGCCGGCGAGCCGTCCCCGCTCCCCGGCGGCGGCGACCAGGTCCGGGCCGGCCTCGCCGATCCCGATCAGCATCACCACGTTCTCCTCGGCGGCGAGTGGAGTCAGGTCGATCCCCTTCGCCAGCCCGCCGGCGATGAGCACCACCGGGCCGTGGGCCCGCACCGAGGCGACGGCGGCGTGGAGGTTGGTCGCCTTGGAGTCGTTGACCCAGCGGACGCCGTTGTCGGCGGCAACCAGGGTGCGGCGATGCGCCCCCGGCCGGTAGTCGATCGCACCCCTGGCCACCCCGAGTGGGCTGGCCCCCATGTGGAGCGCAAGGGCTGCCGAGCAGGCCATGTTGACCAGATGGATGGGGTCACGGGAGGAGAGCTCGTTCACGTCGACGGTGAGGTCGCCGACGACGAGATTGGCCCCGTCGAATCCACCACCGCCCTCGGGCACCCTCGTCCCCGACACGGGATAGAGCTGTGAGGGCGATCGCGCCGCCAGCGCCGTCGCCCCCTCGTCGTCGGCGTCGAACACGAGGAGGTCGGTCTCGGTCTGGTTGGAGTAGATCAGCGCTTTGGCGTCACGATACGACTGCGGCGAGCCGTGCCAGTCGAGATGGTCCACGGCGACGTTGGTGATGGCAGCCGCGATCGGGTGAAACGTCTCGGTGAACCTGAGCTGGAAGCTGGAGACCTCGACTACCAGGGCGTCGTGGTCGGTGTCCGCGAAGTCTGACAGCGGCGCGCCGATGTTCCCGGCCGCAGGGGCGTCGAGACCGGAGGCGTCGAGCATCATGGCGGTGGCTTCGGTGACGGTGGTCTTCCCGTTGGTCCCGGTCACCGCGGCCACCGGCGCCCGGAGATGGCGAAAGGCGAACTCGATCTCGCTCCAGATGGTGAGCCGGTTCTCCAGTGCGTCGACCAGGGGGGCCGAGCGCTCCGGGAAGCCGGGGCTGGCGATCACCAGGTCGACGCCGTCGAGGAGCACCGGGTCCCATCTCCCCGAGGCGGTGGCCACGCCGAGCCCGAGGAGCTCGGGGCTGTCCTTCTCGTCGAACACGGTGACGGTCATCCCGTGACGGAGTGCCAGCCGGGCCGCGGCCCGGCCCGACACGCCACCGCCGAGGACGAGCGCCCGGCTCACAGGATCCCCTCCAGGGTGAGGAAGTCGGCATAGAAGAGACCGAGACCCAGGGCCACCCCGATGCCGGTCAGGATCCAGAAGCGGATCACCACGGTCGTCTCCGGCCAGCCTCCGAGGTCGAAATGGAAGTGAAGGGGCGACATGCGAAGGACCCGTCTCCCGGTCAGCTTGAAACTGGAGACCTGGGCCACCACGGACAGCACCTCTGCCACGAAGATCGCCCCGACCAGGGCGAGGAGCAGGTGGGTGTTGGTGAGCAGGGCGAGGGCGGCGAGCAGCCCGCCGATCCCCTGGCTGCCCACGTCCCCCATGAAGACCTTGGCGGGCGGTGCGTTCCACCACAGGAAGCCGAGCAGGGCGCCGAACATCGCCGCCGAGATCATCGCCAGCTCCAGTGGGGAGAGGGCTTGATACATCGCATCAGGCCGGAACACGTCGGAGTTCCTGAACTGCCAGAAGGAGATGACCGTGTAGGCACCGACCACGAGTGCCGACGAACCGGCGGCGAGACCGTCCATCCCGTCGGCCAGGTTCACCCCGTTTGCAGTGCCGGTCAGCATGATGAGGACCCACACCACGAAGAAGACCCCCAGATCGAAGGGGTCGCCGAGGGGCCGGACGAAGGAGATCTGGGTGACGATCCCCGCCTGGGTCGCCCCAAAGGCGAACAGAGCGGCGATCGCCAGCTGCCCGGTGAACTTGGCCGCCTTGGAGAGCCCGAGGCTGCGCTGGCGTGAGTACTTGACCCAGTCGTCGAGGAACCCGACGATCGCCATGCCCACCAGGGCGAGCACCGCCAGCCAGCCTCCTGCGCCGAACTCGACCCGTCGCTCCAGGGTGAAACCGGTGCCGGGCGTCCACACCTGGAAGTGGGCGAGAATCCAGCCGATCACCGCGGCCGGGACGAAGACCACTCCACCCATGGTGGGGGTGCCCTGCTTGTGGGCATGGCCCTGGATGTCCTCCTGGATGAACTGGCCGATCTCATGACGACGAAGCAGACGGATGGCGTAGGGGGTGCCGAAGATCGACAGGAGGAGCCCCAGGGCAGCGGCGACGAGAAGCGCAATCACCGGGTCATGCTCCCCGATCGCCGGTCGTATCCGGCGGATAACCGTGGCCGGCGAGGACTGCGCGGGCGACTTCACGGTCGTCGAAGGGGATCTTGGCCCCACCTATGTCCTGGGTCGGCTCGTGGCCGCGGCCCAGGATCAGCACCACGTCCCCCGGCCCCGCCGCCTCCACCGCCAACTCGATGGCGGCCCGTCTGTCCACCTCGACCACCTTCTCCGTGGAGGGGTCGACTCCGGAAGCGACGGCAGCGGTGATCGCGGTCGGGTCCTCACTGCGGGGGTTGTCACTCGTGACGATGACGAGATCGGCGCCGGATGCGGCCTGTCCCATCGCGGTCCGCTTCACCCGGTCCCTGTCGCCGCCGGCCCCGACGAGCGCGATCACGCGATTGGAGGCGAGGGCCCGCCCGTTGGCGACGGCCCGCCGCACTCCCTCAGGGGTGTGGGCGTAGTCGACCACCACCAGGAAGGGGATCTCGCCGGCGACGACCTCGAAACGGCCGGGGACCCCGCTGATCGACCTCATGCCGGAGACGACGTCGTCGAGACCGATGCCGAGAGCGAGACAGCACCCGGCCGCCACCGCCAGGTTGGCCACGTTGAAATCTCCGATGACGGGCGTCTCCACCTCTGCCGTCCCCCAGGGTGTAACCAGCTGGAAGCGCGACCCATGGCGTCCCTGCGCAAGCCGACCGGCAGCGATGTCGCCTCCCTCCCCCACAGTGAGCGTGTCGCCGCCGTACGATGATGCGATCGTCGCCCCCACCGGGTCGTCGACATTGATCACGGCCGTGCCCACCTCGAACTCGGTGAAGAGCCGCTCTTTCGCCCGCCGATATCCGTCCATGTCGCCGTGGAAGTCGAGATGGTCCTGGGACAGGTTCGTGAACGCGGCCACGGCGAATCTGGTGGCACGGACCCTCCCCAGCTCGAGGGCATGCGAGGACACCTCGGCGGCGACCACCGACACCCCGTGGTCACGCATGGTGGCGAGGAGACGTTGGAAATCCGATGCCTCGGGTGTGGTGAGTGTGGCGGGCACCGACCGCCCGGCGAACCTGGTGTGGATGGTGCCCATGAGCCCGGTGACGCGTCCTGCCTCGCCGGCCAGCCATTCGACATAGTGGGTGACCGTCGTCTTCCCGTTGGTCCCGGTCACACCGACCACGTCCAGGTCCCGCGAGGGATGGTCGTGCACCTCGGCGGCGAGATCGCCGAGAACGCGTCGGGTGTCCTCGACCACCAGCTCCGGCACACCGGCGCCCGTCGGTTTCTCGACACATATGGCGCCGGCCCCGCTGTTCACAGCGGCGGCGACGAAGTCGTGGCCATCCGACCTCGATCCCACCAGGGCCACATAGAGGCTCTCCGGCGTGACCTGACGGGAGTCATGGTGGACGTCGAGGACCCTGGTGTCCCCCGCCCCGATCAGCTCGGCATCGATCAAGGTCGCCAGCGCCGACAAGGGCCTACCCCGGCTCGCCATCGGGGCTGACTCCCAGCCGGTGCAGGGCCTGCTCCATGATCTGACTGAACACCGGTGCCGCGGCCAGGCCCCCGGTGCGATGGTCGTAGTCCGGACCGTCGACCAGCACCGCCACCACCACCTGCGGGTCGTCGATCGGGGCCATCCCCACGAAAGAGGCACGTGTCTCGTCGGTGTAGCGGCCGTCCTCGCCGAGCTTGTTGGCGGTCCCGGTCTTGCCCCCGACCCGATAGCCGTCGACTGCGCCGTTGCGCCCGGTCCCGTCCTCGACCACCGACGCCAACAGCTCACGCATCAACAACGCGGTCCCCGGGCTCACCACCTCACGGGTCTCTATGCCGGCCACCTCGGTTTCCCCTTCGGCATCGACGGTGGAGCGGACGATGTGCGGGGTCGTCCAGACACCGTCGTTGCCGATGGCGGCGTAGGCGGCGGCCATCTGCAGTGGGGTTACCGCGACCGAGTAGCCGATCGCCGCCGATGCCCAGCAGGTCTGACAGCCGGCGTCGAAGCGGAGCAGGCCGGGTGATTCCACCGTGTAGTCGATGCCGGTCTCCTCTCCGAGGCCGAAGGCTTCTATGTAATCGACGAGTCTCTTTTGACCCAACGTCTCGGCGACCTTGATGGTGCCGACGTTGGACGATCTGGTGAAGATGTCGGCGACCGTCATGTCCATCGTGTCGTGCTCGTCGAAGTCGACGTAGCAGCCGTGGAGGTCATCGTCTCCTGAGCGGCAGGCGCCCTCGAGGAGCTCGAGCTCGTCGTCTATGTCCTCGAAGATCGAGCCGACGGTGACCTCGGCCTCCTCGAGCGCGGCGGCGAATGTGATCATCTTCTGGGTCGAGCCCGGCTCGTACATTCCGCGCACCACGAAGTTGGAGAACAGCCGGCACTGATTGGGGTCGTCTGCGTCCTCACAGGAAGGGTCGAGGGTCTGACGGGTGGCGGGATCGAACACGGGTGCCCCCACCATGGCCAGCACCTCCCCCGTCTCCACTTCGAGGACGACCGCCCAGCAGGACTCGGCCGAAGTCCGCTCCACCGTGTCCAGGCACGCCTGCTGAGCCTGATACTGCAGTGGGAGGTCGATGGTCGTGGTCAGGTCGAGGCCGGGAACGGCGGGCACGATGTTGGTGTACCCCTGGGGAATCACGTACGGACCGGCCTTCTCGTACTCGGCATGCCCGGGGGTGCCCCGCAACACATCGTCGTACATCAACTCCAGCCCCTCCTGCCCGTCGCCGTCGATGTTGACGAACCCGGTGACGTGTGATGCCACCGTCCCCGCCGGATAGACACGGGTCGGCTCCGGGTGTGCGAACACCCCGGCCAGGTTCTGGGCGAGGATCTGCTCGGCGAGGACCCCGTCGACCTGGCGCTCGATGTAGACGAAGTCCCGGTCGCTGGTGATCCGCTCGTAGAGGGTGTCGGAGTCGATCCCGAGCAGACCACCCACCTGTTGGGCGACGTAGAGCGGCTCGGTGACCTGGTCGGGCACCGCGAACAGACTCTGCGACTCCACCGTCATGGCCAGCAGGTTCCCGTTGCGGTCATAGATCTTGCCCCGCTGCGGGGCCATCTCCCGGGTGACCAGCCTCTGGCTGAGACCCTCCTCGGCGAGCTCGGGAGCACGCACAACCTGGATCTCGAACAGCCTGTAACCCATGCCGAGCCATGCGGCTACCACGAGCAGCCCGATGAGGGTCATCCGGGCGGAGCCGGAGAACAGCTTCTCAGGTGTGGGCACGGCCACCGACTCTCCGGCTGGGGATCCGGAGGGGCGGTGCCCCGCGCGTCATCCCGGTGCCAGCGCTTCCACGGGGACTCATTGACTCGCTCCATCGCCGTCGCTCTCCGCCACGACCGGCGACGGGTCGTCCAGATTCACCAGCAGCTGATTGGTAGTCGTGGGGATGACGAGACCGAGCTCGTCGGCGAGGGGGGCGATCCTGGCCGGGTTCTCCAGCCGGGCGACCTCCAGTCTGAGCTGCTCGTTGAGCGCCGCCTGCTCGTCGATCGCCTTGTTCAGCTCGGCGAGGTCGAACGCAGAGCGGTCGAGGCTGGTCCGGGCGAAGCCGAGACCGAGGAAGGCCGCCACGGCGATGATCACCATGATCATCCACGGGGCGACGGACGGCTTGCGGAGACGCCGCCCCTTGAGGACCCGAAGCCCCTCCTCGACGCGGAGACGGCGAAGTGGGCGTGCGGTCATGACGCCACCTTCTCCACGGCGCGGAGGACGGCTGACCGGGAGCGCGGGTTGGCGGCCACCTCCTCTTCGGAGGCACGGATCGGCTTGCGGGTGAGGACCCGGACCTCGGAGGTGTTGCCACAACCGCAGACCGGCAGTTCGGGGGGGCAGGTGCACCCTCGGGCCCGATCATTGAACTGCTGTTTGACGATCCGGTCCTCCAGCGAGTGATAGCAGAGGGCGACCACCCTTCCCCCCGGCCGGACCAGGTCGATCGCCTTGTCTATCCCTGTCGCCACCGCGTCGAGCTCCCCATTCACTGCGATGCGGATGGCCTGAAAGGTGCGTCGGGCGGGATGACCCGCCCGACGCCGGGCCGCGGGCATCGCTTCTGCGATGACGGTGGACAGGGTGGCAGTGGAGTCGATGGGTCGGGCGGCGACGATGGCCTCTGCGATGCGGCGCGCCAGGGGCTCTTCGCCGTACCGGCGGATGATCCTCGTCAGATCCTCCACCGCCCAGGAGTTGACGACGTCATAGGCAGTCGTGGCGGCATCCGGCCCCATCCGCATGTCGAGCGGGCCCTCCTGGTGATACGAGAACCCACGTTCTGCGGCGTCGAGTTGATGCGACGAGACGCCGAAGTCGAAGAGGACACCGGACACTGGCTCCGTGGTGACCGTGGCGACGATCTCGTCGATGTCGGTGAAGTTGCCCTGGATCACGGTCGCGTCGAGCCCGGTGGCCGTGGCCACCGCCTCGGGGTCGCGATCCATCGCAATGATCGTCACGTCGTCTCCAAACTCATCCAGCATCCGTCTCGTGTGGCCCCCGCCCCCGAAGGTGGCGTCGACCACCACACCGGGCATCACGGGCGCCATCAGCTCGACGACCTCATCCGCCAGGACCGGCCGGTGGTACCCGGCCACTCCGTTCCCTGGGTCCTGGTCCATTGCGAGCCCTCCGGGCGCTGGTACCAACTAGAGGCGGGCGGAGTCAGGGGCCTTCCAATTGGTTCCGGAGGGCTCGCAATGGGCCCAAACCGCGTCTGGTTCCCTCAGTCCTCCTCTTCCAAGTAGCTCACGTCGCCGCTGGCGCGCTCGGTCAGGTAACGATCCTTCTCCCACAGCTCGATGTGGTCGTAGACGCCGAGCACGGCGATCTCGGTCGCCGGCTCGAGACCGGCGAATTCGCGGAGATCGGGTTTGACCAGGAGCCGGCCCGTCTTGTCCGGGGTCTGTAGGTCGGCACCGGCGAACAGGGTCCGGGAGAAGCGGCGTCCGCTCCGATCCTGGGGGCGGCGCTCGATCATCTGGGCGGCCTTCTTCTCGAAATCGTCTGCGGGGAAGAGGACGAGTTGACCGTCCTGTCCCTTGGTGATGACACACCCCGCTTCGAGACGACGGCGAAAACCGGAGGGCATGACCACCCGTCCCTTCCCGTCCAGGATGTGGAAGTAGTCACCGAGGAACACTTCTGCTCGTTTCCGTCCGTCCTCACGTGTCCTTGCTCCCCTTCGATGGGGTGTCGCGCCACTATGGCCCACTTCGACCCACTTGTCAACCTTTTCTCCCACCTGGTGATCAAGGGTGACACGTCATGGCCTACCGGCGTCGATGTGAGCGCGCGACTAGAAAGGGTCCTCCCCCCGAGGAGGGGCTAGGTCAGGCCGACTCGGCCAGGAGATAGGGATGCCAGGACGGGTCCACCTGGAACCCGGTCGAGGCGTAGATCCAGGCGAACCGTCGTGGGGGCCCGGGTTGGGTGCGGAGACGAAGCCCACTCTCGGCGAGGGTGCGGGCTCCCTTGCGAACGTTGCACTGCCGGCAGCAGGCCACGACGTTCTCCCAGCTGTGGTCACCGCCCTTGGAGCGGGGCAGGATGTGGTCGAGCGACTCGGCGGGGCCACCGCAGTACTGGCAGGTATGGCCATCGCGGCCGAACACGGCGCGTCGGGTGACCGGCACCGCCCGGCGGTAGGGGACGCTCACATACTTCGTGAGCTTGACCACAGAAGGCAGCTCGATGGCACTCGACTCCGAGGACCAGATCTCATCCCGGCCCACCACCACGATCGCCTTTTGATTGAGGACGAGCACCACCGCCCGCCTTTCGCTGACGACCGAAAGCGGCTCGTAACTCGCGTTCAGGACCAGGGCACGTGTCATGGCCTACCGGACAGAATCGTAATCGCGGTTGCGATTGGGTCGGAAGACCGCGATGGCGCTAGCTGGCTGCCAGACGAACGTCCGAAGCAGGGTCGTCCCCGAGGACGCCGGCCACCGCCCGGGAGAGGGCCCCGACCCAACCCTCGTCGATGTCGGCGACACCGACCAGCTGGTGCTCGGCGTCGACGGCCCTGATGACCAGCTTGCGATCCTCGCCGACCGACACCGAGACGATCTCGATGGGAACCCGGCCGATCACCTGGCACCAGGCATCGGCGAGGCCCTGCGTCACCGCCATGGGTGTCGCGGCCACCACCCGGAACGACTTCACCGACTTGGTGGCCGCCTCGATGCGGGCTCCACTCTTCATCGGTGTGATGACGATCTTCACTCCGTCACCGGTGGGAGCGGTGTGTGACTCGCGACCTGGCGTGACCATGGGCTCACGCTCGTGACGGACCCCGTAGGCGGCGAGGAGAGCGCGAAGCCTCTCCATCACCGCAACCTCGTCGGCACCCTCCTCGAGGCGGACATCGATGCCGCGTCCGAACCCTTCCAAGTCGATCACCACCGACGCTACGCCCGGTATCTCCTCGAGCCGGCTGGCCAGACTCGAAGTCATCCCCACCGCCCCCCTCTGCGCATGCTGCGCATCTCCCTACGCCAACGTAGATATTCAAGCACGTCTTGGACACGTGGGGTGGTCAATTCGTCACCGTACGCGGTGACGAGACGCCAACGCAGATAGACACGGGATGGGAGCGGAAAACCCCTCCTCCGCATGCCCCCCCAGGCTCGCAATGCCTCGACGGCGAGCAGTGGCCGGCTCATCAGCGCGCGGATCGCCGCACTGCCGAAACCCATCACTGCCTCCCGAAGTCGTCCCTGATGCCTCGAGGACGAGTCTAGTGCCCACATCACGACATCATCGTTAGAGTTCCCCGCAGAAAACGGAGGTTTCTTGGCCGACGGGACAGCGGACACAATCGAGCGTTTCGGGGAGAGATTCGACCGCATCGCGGCCAATGTCGAGACAGTCATCCAGGGCAAGCGTGAAGCGATCGAGCTCATGGTCCTGGCGCTGGTCTCGGAGGGTCACGTCCTCGTCGAGGACGTCCCCGGCGTCGGCAAGACCCAGCTCGCCAAGTCACTGGCCCGATCGATCGAGGGCCGGTTCAACCGGATCCAGTTCACTCCCGACCTTCTCCCCTCCGACGTGACCGGGGTCTCGGTGTGGGACCGCAACACCGCCGCCTTCGATTTCAAGCCGGGCCCGATCTTCGCCAATGTCGTGGTCGGCGACGAGATCAATCGAGCGAGCCCGAAGACACAGTCGGCGCTGTTGGAGGCGATGGAGGAGCGTCAGGTGACCTCCGACGGGGTCACCCGCCCCCTCGATCTCCCCTTCATGGTCATCGCCACCCAGAACCCCCTCGAGCACGAGGGCACCTATCCCCTGCCCGAGGCCCAGCTCGACCGTTTCATGATGCGGGTCGTGGTCGGTTACCCCAGCCGGGAGAAGGAGCTGGAGATCCTGGAGACGCACGGCGTGCGCTCCACGTTCCTCGACCTCGAGGCCGTCGTCACCCTCGACGAGGTGAACGAGATGATCGACATCGCCCGCACGGTGTCGGTGTCACCGGCGGTCAAGAACTACATCGTCGACCTCATCGAGGGCACCCGCCTGCACCCAGACATCATGTTGGGTGCCTCGCCCAGGTCCGCCCTCTTCCTGCAGAGGATCGCCCGCAGCCGGGCCGCGTCACGAGGACGCGACTACATCACACCCGACGACATCAAGGATCTGGCCGGGCCCGTCCTCGAGCACAGGCTCACGCTGCGACCCGAGGCCCAGATGCGTGGTGAGACAATCGGCACCCTCATCGAGGACGTCATGGGGAGAGTCCGCGTCCCCGGCACCACGTCGCGGATCGCAACCTGATGCCGACGACACGGGGCTGGGCCATGCTCGGCGCCGGTCTCGCCCTCGTCGTGCTCTGGTGGCTGCTCGGTGACGAGGAGCTTCTCCTCGCCGGGACCTTCTTCACCGTCGCACTCCTCGCAGCTGTCGCGTACGTACGTCTCTATCGGCCCGAGATCGGGCTGAGTCGCCGTCTGGGGGCGACAGCGGTGCACAACGGGGACACCATCCAGGTGACGTTGACCCTGCGCAACCCGGGTCGCCGCCCGGTGCGCAACCTCACCATCGTCGACGAGGTCGACGGTCTCGGGGTGGCGAGCTTCGAGGTCGCCCGTCTCGACCCCGGGCAGTCGTTGAACGCCACCTATCGGGTCATGTGCCGGCCCCGGGGCATCTATCGGGTCGGCCCGGCTCGGGCCAGCGCCGCCGACCCGCTGGGATTTGCCGAGCTCCCCGCCCCGGAGGGCACGATCGACCAACTCGTGGTGTATCCGGCGACCGAGGTGCTGACCGGGTTCCCCTTGGTCCGGGGCCAGGACCCCTCGATGGCCGCTTCGCGACCCGAGCATGCCCAGCGCGGTGGTGAGGACTTCTACACGCTCCGTGAGTACCAGAGGGGCGACGACCTGCGCCGGGTGCACTGGCCCTCCTCCGCCAAGACGGACCAGCTCATGATTCGCCAGCTGGAGACGCCATGGCAGTCCCGGGCCCTGGTGCTGCTCGACGTCCGGGCGTCCGTCTACGAGTCGGCCGATGCATTCGAGACTGCGGTCTCGGGGGCGGCCAGTGTCGTCACCCATCTCGTCAGGTCCGGCTTCGACGCCGACCTCTGGGCGGGCGACCCCAATGCGATCGACGCCACCAGATACGGGGCGGCGATGGAGCGGCTGGCCCTGGTGCAGCCGATGCCCGACATCGACCTGCAGTCCGTCGCCACCCGGATCCGCCAGAAGGGCGGGGGTGGGGCGCTCGTCATCGTCACCGGGAGCGCCGACCGTTCGTTGATCGCAGTGAACCAGCTCCTGAGCCGGGACTACCCGACCACCGTGCTCCTCGGGGCTTCGAGCACGACGCCACAAACCCTCTCCGGCTTCCACCGGTTGGGTGTCACCACGGTCACCGTGGCCCCGGGCGAGCCCTGGGCGCCGCAATGGCTGCTGTCGATAGGAGAGGCGTGGGACGCCGCATCGGCCAGCTAGCCGGATTCCTCGGCTTCGTCCTGGCGATCGGTCGTCTCGGCAAACTGCTCCAGACCGGGCCGCAGCAGCCCCAGTGGCAGCTGATCCTGGTCGCCTCGACCTTCCTCGGCGCCGTGGCCTGGTGGCTCCTCACCCAGGTCGCGACGACCCGCCGTGTCCGCCTGGTGATTCTCGCCCTCGGAGGCCTGCTCCTGGTGATCCGCATCGCATCGCCGGAGACCCTCCTCGCAGGCATCATCCCCACAGACGACACAATCGCCTCGTTCGGAGCCGAACTGGATCTGGCCTGGCGGACGATCAGGCGGGGCGTGCCGCCGGTGGTGGCAGGCCCCGGCCTACTCGCCATCCTCGCCGCTCTCATGTGGGCGGTGGGTGCCATGTACACCTGGGGCAGCAGCGACGGGCCGGTGGCGGCGATGTTCGCACCGTCGCTCGTCCTCTACTTCCAGTTCGCCGTGTTCGACCGGGTGGAGGCGGGTTTGGGCTGGCTATCGGCCTCGGCGATCGCACTCGGATTCGCGGTGGTCGCCCTGGCGATGGAACGACGCAAGGAGACGGGACGGGCCCGGGACTCAGAGGGGCGGCCCACCGGGCGGCGTTCCGTCGTCATGGCCGCGGTCATGGCCGTGTTCCTCGCCATCAGCGCGGCAACTGTGGCCGACAGTGCCTCAGCGGTGATATCCGAGTACGGCAACGCCCCATGGCGGGGCGCCGGCATCGGTGGCTACGGGAGCGGCGAGGGCGGCATCAGCTTCAACCGTCTGGTCAGTCTCCGCCAGCGGATCATCAGCCGCAGCAATGAGCCGGTCTTCGTCGCCACCCTGGGCCCGGGCTCCCCGCCGGCCAACGAGATCTACTGGCGCGTCGAGACCCTCGACCGGTTCGACGGGAGCGAGTGGGAGCGCTCCGACCTCAGCCTCTTCCAATATCAGCCCGAGCGGCCCCTGGCCAACGAATACGACACGTACCAGGGCCAGACCTACGACTTCGTGCAGGTGGTCCGTATCGCCGACCTGGTGAGCGATGTGGCGCCGACGGCGGGCGTCCCGGTCGAGATCCAACCCCTCGACAGCGATGGCGCTCGTGTGCCCACCGAGTTCCAGGTGCTCTCCGACTCGGCGATCGTGGCCCAGGGCGGGCTCCGCCAGGGTGACGAGTACCGGGTGAGGTCGGTGATCGCCGACCGCGACGCGGACCTGGGAGTGCTCGCCACCGGAGCGGACGGCCGGCTCACGCCGATGTTCGCCGCCGCCGCAGCAGGGGGCGCCTTCCCCTATGAGCCGGGAACCGTCGACGACCCGGCCGTGGCACCGCCCGACCTCGACCGATACGTCTTCCTCCCGGAGGACACTCCCACCAGCATCCGCAACCTCGCCCGGACCCTCACCCTGAGGGCCGCCAGCGACTTCGAGAGGGTCTGGATGCTGCAGTCGTTCTTCCGTGACAGCGGCAGGTTCACCTACTCCACCGACGTGGAGACGGGGCACACCGCCCTCGACCTGGAGGCCTGGCTCACCGATCCGACCTCGCCGAACCACCGCACCGGCTACTGCGAGCAGTTCGCCGCGGCGATGGCGGTGCTGCTTCGCTTCGTCGACATCCCGAGCCGTGTCGTCTGGGGCTTCACACCCGGGTCGGTGGAGTCACAGGCGAACGGGCCTGACGTGGTGGTGGTCCGCGACGTGAACGCCCATGCCTGGGTCGAGGCCTGGCTGGAGCCGTTCGGCTGGGTGCAGTTCGACCCCACCCCCCGCGCCGAGCAGACCGGCTTCGAATCCCAGCCGGAGAGCCTGACCGCGGGTCTCAACCCCTCCGACTTCCTCCCGGAGATCACACCGGACAACATCCCGACCTCACCCGACTTCGGCGGGGAGATCGAGGGGGGACCGGACTTCGTGGACCCGACCGACCCCACCTCCAGGGGGACGAGCCCGCGCTGGTGGCTGATGGCGGTCCTCGCCGCCGGACTGGCCCTGGGGGCGATCCCCATGGCGAAGCGGATCAGACGACGGCGCCGGGTCGCCCGGGTGCGAGCCGGCGACATCACCGCTGCCTGGGACGAGATCGTCGACCGTCTGACCGACCTCGGGGAGCCCGTCTCGCCTTCGATGACCCCGATGGAGCTGGCACGGTCGACCGACCATGCCCTGATCCCCCTCGCCGTCAGCTACTCGTCGACCGTGTACGGGGGGCGCACCGGTCAGGCGCGCGAGTCCGACCTGAGCGGTGTGGAGTGGTGGATCGAGCGCACCTACGAGGGGTCGAGACGGGCCAAGGCCGCGCTGAGCCTTCGCTCGCTGCGTCCCAGGGAGTGATCAGCTGCCGGAAGCCCGGCGCTCCTCCTGGATGTCGTCCTCCACCCGGCGCAGCATGTTGAGAAACGTCTCCTTGTCCAGCTCGAAACGGGTGACGTCCTCTTCGACTTCCTTGGTGATCTCCCCGATGGCGACGAAGAAGGCGAGCTGGCCCTCGCGGAGAGCGTCCATCAACTCCCCCTCGTCGGTGCTCACGACGAAGATCGTCTGCCCGTCGGTGACCAGCTTCACGTCGGAGAGATGCGTGTCCATGCTCGCCTCCCGTCGCAGGTAGTCCCAGGCGCGACGAACCCGCTGCAGCGACATGCCGTTGTCGAGGAGGCCACGGACCACGCGGAGCGCCACCAGGTCCCGGAATGAATAGAGACGCCTGACTCCGGGGCGTCCTCCGGTGGGTTGGACGGAGGGCTTGACCAGTCCGACCTTGTCCCAATAACGCAACTGATGGTGCGTGCAGTTGCTGAGCCGGCATGCTTGCTCGGCGGTGAATGCGTGCTCCACTTCGTCCTTCCCGAAAAACCTCTGCCCGGACCGATGCATGGCCCGCCATTGTCAGACCCCCGCCGACAACCGGGCCCAGGGGAGACGGCCGGGGGGCGGGAACAATAGCGTCTCGGGCGGGGCGTCGCAGACTCGCCCCGAGGGCTATTCGGGGTGGGATTCCTGGGACTCGGGGTCTCTCGACCTCCAGCCCCGGATGCGGAGTGCGTTGACCAGTGACGTGGCCGAGGCGACGAGGAGTGCGAAGCCGGCGATGGCAACCCAGGTGATGCTCACGTAGCCGATGACCACCGCCAGGCCGACGATGATGCCGAGGATGGACAGACGGACACCGACCCGCGCCGGGCGCTCGATCTTCTTGACGGCGCGCGCCAGGTCGGGGTCCTCTTCATAGAACTGTCGCTCGATCTCGGCGAGGATCCTCTGTTCGTTGTCGTCAAGTGGCATTCGGTCACCCAACCAGTAGCACCCCAACTCCTACGGAAACAATACACCCGGCTGCGAATCACGCATCAGGGTTCTTCTTACCCGGCCCCTCCCTTTTCAACCGGGCCCCGAGCCGGGCCGGGTTGACCGCCTGGTCTCCGAAGCGCTCCCGGATCCCCGCCACCGCATCGTCCATCTTCTCCCATCCCTGCTCGGAGTCGATTCGAAGCTGGGACGGCCGGTCGGAGCGCTGAAGAGAGCCGGCACCGAGCCCGAGAAGACGCACCGGCTGGGAGAAGTCCACACCGGCGGCGAGCTCCAGTGCCACCTTGTAGAGCTCACGCGACCCGTCGATGCCCCCGGCCAGGGTCTGGGAGCGAGTGACGGTCTGGAAGTCGGGGAAACGCACCTTCAGCGAGATGGTGCGGGAGTCGAGACCGGCGCGGCGGAGACGGCCCGACAGTCTCTGGGCGTGTGCCAGCAGCGCCGACTCCACAACGTCCCGGCCAATGAGGTCCGAGTCGTAGGTCTCTTCCACCGAGATCGACTTGGCATCGCCGTCGGGCGTGACACTGCGCTCGTCGCGGCCATGGGAGAGGTCGTGGAGCTGTCGGCCCGCCGCCGCACCCACCGCCGCCACCAGAGTGCGCTCCGGAAGCGCTGCGATGTCGCCCACGGTCTCGACACCGAGCCTGGCCAGGGCCGCCTGGGTGGCCGGGCCCACACCCCACAACGCCGACGCCGGCAGTGGGTGGAGGAACCGGAGCTGCTCATCGAGCGGGACGTGCCGGAGCCCGTCGGGCTTTGCCGCCTCAGACGCCAGCTTTGCCAGGAACTTCACCGAGGCCACACCAACCGACGCGGGCAGACCCGGATCCTCTCTCAACCTCGTTCGCACGGCCTCACCCACCGCCACCGGCGACTCGTAATGGAGACGGAGCCCGGAGACGTCGAGAAACGCCTCGTCGAGGCTGAGACCCTCGACGAGCGGCGTGAACGAGCGGAATACCTCGAAGACGCGCTCGGAGACCTCCGCATAGCGGCCGTGTGAGGGTGGCACCACCTTCAGACCGGGACAGAGGCGCAAGGCGGTGGCGGTGGGCTGGGCAGAGCGCACGCCGTGCACCCTCGCCTCATACGAAGCGCTGGCGATGACTCCACGCGGCCCGGTGCCACCGACCGCCACCGCTCTCCCCCGCAAGTCGGGCCGTTCGAGACGCTCCACCTCGACGTAGAAGCTGTCCATGTCGACGTGGAGAATGGGCTCGGTCCACACTTCCCGCCCAAGATAACGAGCCTCACCGTCACCATTCCCGCCGCAGTTACCGGTGGTTGGCCGGTCATGGGGCCAAACTGAGGGCATGGCTGCCCTGGTTCACCTGGTCCGACATGCCGAAGTGGACAACCCCGATCACCTCGTCTGCGGGTCGTTGCCCGGGTTCGACCTCTCCCCACACGGCCTGGAACAGGCGCGCCGGGCCGGCCGCTACCTCGGGCCCCGGCCGGTGGTCGCCATCTGGTCGTCTCCGCTGCAGAGGGCCCTGCGCACCGCCGAGGAGATCGCGGCTCGCTCCGGGGTCCCGGTGCGGGTCGACCCGGATCTCACCGAGTGGTCGCTCATGGACCGTTGGAGGGGTCATGGCTGGGACTCGATCCCCAACCTCTTCCCCGGCGAGCTCGAGGCCTACCTGGATCATCCCCAGGAGCTCGGCTTCGTCGACGAACAGCTGGGTGAGGTGGCGGAGCGAGCGTCTGCGGTGGCCCGCATGCTCGACGTGGAGCATCCCCACGGTGACGTCGTGGTCGTGTCCCACCAGGACGTGGTCCAGGCGGCTCGTCTCCACCTGATCGGCGCCTCACTCGCCACGCTTCACGACGAGAAGCCGTCGAACGGCGGTGTGGTCACCTTGCGACCAGGGACGACCTGGCGGGAGGAGACCACTTGGGGACCGACCGACGGTCCCCGTTTCGGGGAGAGAACCGGTTTGCGCATGGTGACCAGCGCCGGCGCCCCGGAGGGCCCGGGCCCGGCCTGAGCAAATACGACTCACCAGCCGACCGAAATTCGCGTTCGCGGCCCCCACTGGCAGACTTCCCCTGGTGAAGGCATCGACGCTCGCCGCCACCACCCTGCTTGCGGCTTTGGCATGGAGTGCGGCACTGCTCGTCGATCCCGACCCGTGGCGCCCCGTACCCGGATTCCTCCTCGCATTGGGTCTCATCGTCATGTCGGCGGTGGCGACCGTGGGGATGATCGTGGTCGGAGGCCGATGGGCCCACTGGCTGGGGCTGGCGACGGTGGGGCTAGGCCTGATCCCGGCTGTGCTGCGCCCAGTCGACCCCTTCTGGACCATTGGGGTCGTCGTCACGACGGCCGCGGTCATGTCCCTGCTCGCCCCCACGCTCACCAGGTCGATCCGGCGATTGCCCTCGGCCGGCGGGCCTCCGCCGCAGGCCGTCGTCCCGGCGATGCTGCTTCTGGCGGCGCCGGCTCTCATCGGCCTCGCCGGATCCGACGCCCCGCCCTGGGCGCTGCTCACCCTCGGGCTCACCGCTCCGATCGCCGCACTTCTCTACAGCAGGGTGATCCCGGGGGGCCTGCTCGCCATGAGGATCATCTGGCCTGCCCTCGCACTGGGGCTCTCCCCCATCCTCGCCATGCCGGCCGGGGTGGTCGCGGCGCTGCTCGGGCTCGGGGTGGCCGTCCTGGCCTGGAGACCTCCTGTGAAGACTTCTTATCACCCGCCACGTGAGATGGGGACAACGCTCTCGATCCCACCAGAGCTGACACCACCCGAGATCCTCGATGCCGCGCAGATAGACGACCGAGGGCGCCGCAAGTGAGAAGACGCCTGCCCAACCCGTGGATCGCCATCCCCTCCCTCGTGATGGGTGCCCTGGCCGCCGGCCTGGGCTGGGTGGTGACCGATGTGAGCTGCCGTCAGCCCGACCCGAGCGGGGTGGTCAGTCCCTGCAACGGTTGGGCTGCGCTCACGGCGTCGATTGCATTCGTGGCCGTGACCATCGGGGTCGCGGTCCTGCTGGTGCTGGTCTATCGGAGCCTGGCCGAGTGGCGGGAGCGACGCTGAATCGTCAGCTGAGCTTCTGGTGGACCAGATCGACGGCCTGACCCACGGTCACGATCGACTCGGCTTCCTCGTCGGGGATCTTCACGTCGAACTCGTCCTCGAGGGCCATAAGCAGCTCGACCACCCCGAGGCTGTCCACGTCCAGGTCCTCCTCGAAGTGGGCGTCGTCCCGGATCTTCGACTCGTCGAGGCCCAGCTCGGAGACGAGCACCCCGGTGAGACGCTCTGAGACTTCGCTCCTGTCCATTCCTTAGCTCCTTCTCGATCGTGCTTGCGTGAACTTACAGTGCCAGACCGCCGTCGACCGGCACAACCTGGCCCGTTATGTAAGAGGCCGCATCGGACGCCAGGAAGGCGACGATGCCTGCAACCTCGTCGGGCTGTCCCCATCGACCCAGGCTGACCGCCTCCCGGGCGCTCTCCTTGATCGAATCGGACAGACCCTCGGTCATGTCCGTCTCGATGAATCCCGGTGCCACGACATTGGCCGTGATTCCCCGGGACCCGACTTCCTTCGACACAGATTTGGTGAATCCGATGATCCCGGCCTTGGATGCGGCGTAGTTGGCCTGACCGGCGTTTCCCACCATGCCGGCGACCGAGGCGATCGAGATGACCCTTCCCCATCTCGCCCTGACCATGGCGCGCAAGGCGGCTTTGGTGCACAGGAAGACAGAACGCAGGTTGATGGCGATCACCCGGTCGAAGTCCTCGGCGCTCATCCGCAGCAGCAGGTCGTCACGGGTGATCCCGGCATTGTTGACCAGCACCAGTGGCGGGCCCAGGTCCGACTCCACCTTGGCGAACACCGCAGCCACCTGGTCCTCCTCGGAGACGTCTCCCTGCACCGCCATCGCCTCTCCCCCGCCGTCGATGATCGCCTTGACCACCTCGTCGGCGGCACCGGAGTTGGAGGCGTAGTTGACGGCGACCTTGTGGCCCGCATTCCCCAACGCGAGGGCCATGGACCGGCCGATGCCCCGTGACGCTCCGGTGACGAGGGCGACGCGGCCCTCGGTCACGTCAACTTCTCCGGCAAGCCGAAGAAGTCGAAGTTGGGTTGCAGCAGCTCCATTGTGTCGCGGTCAGGCGGGGGCAGTGCGGCGTCCGACTCCCCGATCGGCTCGACGCGGGGTCCCCATCGGTACACCGCCGACCCCCAGGAGAGCCCACCCCCGAAGGCGGCGAACAGGATCGTCGAGCCCGGTCTGACACGCCCCTCCTCGAGGGCCTCGGTGAGGGCCACCGGGATGGTGGCCGCCGACGTGTTCCCGTAGGAGTGGATGTTGACGTACACCTTCGACTCGTCGAGACCGAGGCGGCGGGCGGTGGCGTCGATGATCCTGACGTTGGCCTGATGCGGGATGAGCAGGTCGATGTCGCCCAGCTCGACACCGGCGCGCTCCATCGAGATCACCGAGGACTCGCCCATCTTGGTGACGGCGCGACGGAAGACCTCCTGACCCTCCATGGAGACCCCGCTCTTCCTCGGGTCCGGGCTGATGCGGTCGCCCTTGGTCCCGTCCACGGGCACTTCGAGGATGTGATAGACGGACCCGTCGAGACCCAGGTCGGAGGAGAGCAGCCCATGGGGCTCCTCGGTGGGCTCGAGGACCACTGCGCCTGCCCCGTCCCCGAAGAGGACACAGGTGGTGCGGTCGGTGAAATCCATCACGTAGTGCAGCTTCTCGGCGCCGATGAGCAGCACGGTCCTGGCGCTGCCGCCGCGGATCATGTTCGCCCCCACCACCAGGCCGTAGACGAAGCCGGAGCAGGCGGCGTTGAGGTCCATGGCGGCTGAGTCGATGGCGCCGACCTTCTGTTGGACGATCGCGGCGGTCGAGGGAATCAGCGAGTCGGGGGTGCAGGTCGCCACCAGCACGAGGTCGACATCCTCGGGGGTCTTTCCCGCCGCAGCCAGCGCATGCAAACCGGCGACGGCGGCCATGTCGGATGTCTCGACGTGGCTGATCCGGCGCTCCTTGATCCCGGTCCGGGTCGTGATCCACTCGTCCGAGGTGTCGACCAGCTGCTCCAGGTCGTGGTTGGACAGGACGTTGGGAGGCATGCATTTGCCCCATCCGGTGATCTCTACGTTCGTCATAGGCACTCCTGAGTCATGTCATGGTACCGAGGGCGCTCACGACGATCTCGACGTCGCCCAGATCGGAGACGACATGCGTCGTCGCTCCCTCGACCGTTCGCTTCGCCATCCCCGCGGTGACGTCGCCCGGCCCGACGTGGACGAACGTGTCCGCACCCTGGGCGGCGAGGCCCTCCAGACTCTCCGAGAATCGCACCGTGGAGACCACCTGCGACCTGAGCAGCGAGGCGATCTCGTCGCGGCGATGGGGACGGGCCGTCGTGTTCGACCACACCGGGAACGCCGGCTCGGTGAGGGTCACCTCCTCGAGGGCGGCGGCGACCTGGTCGGCGGCCGGCTCCATGAACGTGGAGTGGAAGGCACCGGCGACCTTGAGCGGGATGATCCGGCGCACCCCGAGCTCGGAGCCCCGATCGGTGAGCCAGGCTATGTCCTCTGCCGACCCGGCCACGACGATCTGGCCCGGGGCGTTGATGTTGGCCACCTGCAGACTGCCCCCTTCTTCCCGTCTCTGCCGGGCGATCGACTCGGCGAGCTCCTCGTCGGCGCCGATGAGGGCGGCCATTCCCGAGGGGCGGGCATCGGCGGCCTCGGCCATGGCCTGTCCCCGTCGCGCCACGACCTTCAGGCCGTCCTCGAAGGTAAATGCCCCGGCGGCGCACAATGCGGTGAACTCACCGAGGGAGTGGCCGGCTGCACCCACGATCTCGGCGTCCCAGCGGCTCCCCAGGACGTCCCAGAGGGCGTAGGAGACGGCGAAGAGCGCCGGCTGGGCATGCTCGGTCCGGGTCAACTGCTCTTCGGGCCCGTCGAGCACCAGGTCGCGCAACGACCATCCCAGCACCTCGTCGGCGTTCTCGCCGAGGAGGTCGGGGCGTGCGTCGAACAGCTCCGAGGCCATGCCGACGTGCTGGCTGCCCTGACCGGGGAAGAGGAGGGCGGCGCGGGTCACCAGGGTCTGACCGCCCTGGGCAGGGCCGGGTTACGCCATGGCCGCAAACAGACGCTCCACGTCGGCCTCGTCCACGTCGCGGTGGGTGACGATGCGCCATCGGGACCGCACCGGGGGGTTCGCCTTGATCCCGGCGGCTTCGAGCCGGGAAGCCACCTCGGGCCATTCCATGCCCAGCGCGGTGAAGTCGACACGGACCAGGTTCGTCTCCACGGCAGAGGGATCGATCGACCCGGGATGACGCTCGGCCAGCCCGATCGCCAACTTCTGGGCGAGTTGGTGGTCCTCGACGAGACGGGTCCTCTCGGCGAGCCCGACCCGGGCGGCGGCGGCGATGATCCCCGCCTGACGCATCGCCCCGCCCAGGCGCTCTCTCAGATACCTGATCTCGTCGATCACCTCCTGCGGGCCGCAGATGATCGAGCCGACCGGAGCCCCCAGGCCCTTGGAGAAGCAGAACTGGATGGTGTCGGAGAGGGCTCCCCACTCCGGTCCGTCCATCCCCGAGGCGGCCACGGCGTTCCATATCCGGGCGCCGTCGGTGTGGATGGCCAGACCATGATGCCGGGCACGTTCCGAGCTCGCCTTCATGATCTCGTAGGGGATCACCCGGCCACCGGACATGTTGTGGGTGTTCTCCCAGGTCATCAGGGAGATCCTGGGGAAGTAGCCCGCCAGCTCCATCGCCTCGTCCACGTCCTCGGGGAAGATCTGGCCGCCGTCCCTATCGACCGTCCGAAAGGCGACCCCGGAGAGTGCCTGCGCCGCGCCCGCCTCGACGGAACGCAGATGGCTGGCACCGTTGGCCAGCACCTCCTCGCCCGGCTTGGTGTAGAACATGATCGCCAGCTGATTGGCCATCGTGCCGGTGGGGACGTAGATGGCCGCCTCCTTGCCCACCGCCTCGGCCGACTCCTCCTCGAGCAGGTTGACCGTCGGGTCGTCGTGGTAGACGTCGTCTCCGAGGGGCGCCGAGGCCATGGCGGCGAGCATCGCCGGGGTGGGGCGGGTGACGGTGTCGGAGCGAAAGTCGGCGAGGCCGTCCGCGAAAGCCATGCTCGGATGGTAGGGCGGGAGCCTGCGGGGGCTACAACCGGTCCAGAGCCTCGGCGATCCGGTCGGTGGCGACCTCGATTCGGTCGGTGTCGTCGACCAGGGCGAATCGGACGTGTCCCTCACCCGAGCTGCCGAACCCCACTCCGGGACTGACCGCGACACCGGCGTGCTCCAGGAGGTGGATGGAGAAGTCGAGCGAGCCCATCTCCGCGTAGGGGCCGGGGATCTCCGCCCAGACGAACATGGTCCCGGACGGCCGATCGACCTTCCATCCCCTCTCGGTCAATCCGTCGACCAGGACATCCCGTCGCTGCCGGTAGACCTCGCACACCATGGACACGAAGTCGTCTCCCTCCTCGAGGGCTACGGCCGCGGCGAGCTGGATCGGTTGGAAGGTCCCGTAGTCCAAGTACGACTTGAGCTTGGCGAGGGCGGCGACGATCTCGGCGTTACCCACGCAGAACCCGACCCTCCAGCCTGCCATCGAGTGGCCCTTGGTCAGGGAGTACAGCTCGACTGCCACGTCGCGCCCTCCCGGCACCTCGAGGATCGACGGCGGGCGATAGCCGTCGAAGGCGATGTCGGCATAGGCAAAGTCATGGACCACGACCACGTCGTTGTCCCGGGCGAACTCGACCAGACGTGTGAAGAAGGAGTGATCGACCGTCTTGGCGGTCGGGTTGTGGGGGAAGCTGACCACGATCACCCGCGGCCGCGGCCAGGAGTTGTTGAACATCCGGTTCACGACCTCGAAGTAGTCCTCCTCCGAGGAGATCGGCGCCTTGCGCACCTCGGCGCCGGCGATGATCGGGGCGTAGATGTGGATCGGGTATGAAGGCTCGGGGACGATGGCCACGTCCCCCTTCTGCAGCAGCACCCAGAGCAGGTGGGCGAGCCCCTCCTTGGCGCCGATGGTTGCGATCACCTCCGTCTCCGGGTCTAGCTCGACCCCGAACCGTCTCCGGTAACGACCCGCCAGGGCATGACGCAGCTGGTCGACCCCTCGCGAGACCGAGTAACGATGGTTGCGGGGGTCGGACACCTCGGCGAGGAGGGTCTCCACCGCGGCCTCCGGTGAGGGGATGTCAGGGTTTCCGAACCCGAGGTCGACTACGTCACGACCCGAGGCGATGACCCCCAGCTTGCGCCGGTTGACCTCGGCGAAGGCATACGGGGGCAATGATCCGATCCGGCGGAAATCCATGACCGACGGTCAAGGTAGGCGGTGCATGGCCCGGGGCCGTGGCATTGGGATCAGCCGCTGAGACGGTCGATGATCTGGCCGAGACGGCGGGGAACGACGTTCCGGGAGACCCCGACCACGTCACGGACCAATCCGAGCAGGTCACCGGGCCCGTCCCAGTGCTCCTCGACGAGATCGGGCCCGGCCCGGTCGATGAGGGAATCGATGGCGAACATGAGGAGCACCACGTCATCCGCCCATCCGATCACCGGAATCACCTCAGGGATCAGGTCGATCGGGCTCATCACGTAGGCGGCGGCTATCCCGAGGGTGATCTTGGCCCGCCGGGGCACCCGCGGGTCCTTGAGCAGGCGCGCCACCAGCTTCACGATGTTGGGCAGGAGCAAGGCGGCGTCGGCGATCAGCTGTCTCGCCTGGAGGCTCCGACCTTCCGGGGGAAGGACCTCATCGGGGCGGATGCGACTGGGCTCTTCGCTGGTCACTCGATCTCGATCCTCTCTCGGCGGCTGGACCGGCCTTCATCTTGGTCGGGTGGCTCGCCTATGGAGCCGATCTCCTCGATCACTGCCTCGACCGCCTTCAGTCCCTCGACCGCGGCCTGAACCATGTGGAAAGCCACCCGGCGCCCCGCCCGGGCCAGGGCTGCCATGGTCGGTGACTGCTCCATCACCGGGCCGCCTTCGGCGTGGCGAAGGTGACCCGAAGGGTGCCTCCGTCGAGTCTGGCGCTGGTCACCTCACGTCGATGCAGCGCATCGGGGAGCAGGAACGACCGCCGGTAGGAGCCGAGACGGAGATACAGCTCGTGCCCGTGACGAAACACATCGAGATCCGACTTCTCGAAGAAGGGCACATCCAGCTCCATGGTGACCCCGTCGGCGTCCTCCACGACACGGAACGGCCGGGCGGCGGTGAAGTCGGTGACCGGGTCGCGGTCACCGTAGAGCTCTGCGGACATGACCCGCAGACGGTCGACACCGACCATCTCGTCGTCGAAGAGACGCAGGCGGAGCCTCGGCACCTCGGCGAATGCGTCGTCGACCGCGTCGAGGTGGCCTTTCTGGATGGCACGCCACCGCTCGAAATATGGGTCGGCGACCACATCGGGAAGGACACGATTGACCACGACGCCGTCGACCCCGTACCCGAACAGCCCCAGGTAGCTGTAGGTCCGCCGCGCCTCGTCGATCACCATCTTCTCCGGGTTGACCACCAGCCTGGCTGTCGTGATCTCTGGCCTCGCCATGAGCTCCTTTACCCCCTCCACGGACTCGAACACCGAGTGGGCGGCGCTGAAGACCTCGTCCTCGGGGATGGGCAGGTTGGTGAAACGGTTGAGCAGGGGCCGGGCCGCCTTCATGATCCTTCGCTCGGTGGGCAGCACCTTCTCGAAGTACCAGGAGAGAACCTCGGGCAGGGACAGGAGCCGGAGGGTCTCCGCGGTGGGAGCGCAGTCGACCACGATCACGTCGTACTCGCCGGAGCGGGCGTGCCGGTTGACCTCCAGCAGGGCGAAGAGCTCGTCCATCCCCGGGAAGACCAGGAACTCCTCGGCCTCGATACCCACGGCCCCACCCCAGCCGAGCACGTCCATGAGCTGGTCTCGGATCGATCCCCAGTACTTGTCCAGCTGCACCTGGGTGTCGATTTGCTGGCCGTCGAGATTGTCGACCACGGCCGACGGCTCGCTGCCCAACCCCAGTGTCAGTGCGTCGGAGAGGGAGTGCGCCGGGTCGGTGGAGGTGACGAGGGTGCGATGACCCCGGTCGGCAGCGGCGAGCGCGGTTGCCGCCGCCACGGTCGTCTTCCCAACTCCCCCTTTGCCGGTGACGAGGATGATCCTCATGGTCAGCCGCCTCTGGCGACGCGCTTTCGCAGGCCTCGCAATGCCGTGGTGACGATCTGCTTCTCGGCCTGGCGCTTGATGAACCCGGGGATCGTGAAGTTTGGTGCGACGGTGAGGGAGTAGACGACTTCGGTTGCGCCACTCTCGGTCGGGGCGAACTGATAGGAACCCTCGAGCATGTCGAGATCGTCGCTCTCCACGGCCACCCAGGTCAGGGAATTGGGACGGTCATGGGTGTACTCGAGGACGTAGTTGATCTCCTTGACGAACCCTTCCAGCACGAACCGGGCCCGTGACACACGGCCCTCTGCATCCTCCTCGAGTACCTCGACCTGCTTCACGCCGCTGGCCCATTCCGGGTAGGCAGCAACGTCGGCGACGACGTCGTAGAGCTCTTCGGGTGTGGCGTCGATCTCGAGGGTGGAGTAGGTGCCTTCAGCCATGGGCGGGATCGAATCTAGCCAAGGGCCCCGACTGACATGACAGCGCCCTTCAACCGGAGAAACCTCCCCGTCGCGCGGAAATAGCCGGCGTTGGCACACACGGTCCCGCCCACTCTCCACGTGGATGCCTGGGGTTGATGGACATCCCCGAACAGGTGATAGCGGGGTTTCTCCCGATCCAGGTATTCGCGGATCGGCCCGGATCCCCGCTCCTGACGCCCGGTGACCACATCCTGGCGGAGGGGTCGGATCGCCGGCGGGACATGCGTGCACAGCACGTCCACCGGGCCCAGCGAATCGAGGATCCGGTCCATCTCCTGGTCGGGCACCTCGCCATCGGCGCCGAGCGGCGTGGACACTCCCCCGCCGACGAAACCGAGACGGAGCCCTTCCCGCTCGAACACCTTGCCATGGGCGTACTCGAACCCGTCCGGCAGCACCGAGAGGAGGGCGCGGGGACGGTCGACGTTGCCATGGATGACCAGGCCATGGCCACCGGAGAGCGCCGCGGCCGCCCTCCGGTACTGCTCGCCGAGTGCGGCGCCGATCTTCTCCCGGACGTCTTCCTCCCATCCCGCGGCGTGCTCCCGCCACAGGGATCGCATCCCCTCGTAGTCGCCCCGGGCGCGCGCCGCCGAGGTCATGGCGGCGAACTCGGAGCCGAAAACCGACGCCACTGCTCCCTCTCCCGTCCGATAGTCGGTGAGATTCACCAGGTCGCCCAATATGGCGATCTCCTCGCCGAGCTCCACCAGCCGGCGCAGGGGTCCCGGGGCGTCGTGCACATCGGAGACGAAGATCATCGGTCCTCGGCCTGGCGCACCGCCAGCCGCACCCAGACCACTGCCAGGGCTGCGGCGACGACGGCGATGATCAGGCTCACGGTCCAATCGAGGGCGAGCGGGGAGAACTCCGCCGAGAGGCCCCCCATGCCGAAGCCGATCGCTGCACCGATCACGGCCTTCCCCCCGACGCCGATCCGCTCGCCGGGATCGATTCGGTCACGTCCCGTGCTCGTGGCGAGCAGACCGCCGATGATCACGACGGCCAGGGCGACCAGGGCCAGGATGAGTGTCGTCGCGTAGGCCTTGACCATCGTCACGGAGGGTAACCGGGGGTCTCAGGACACCCGGCGCTCCGCCGGGACCAGACGCAGCCGGGGCACCAGGCCCTCCTCTGCGAGGTTGGCCACCGCCTCGATCTGATCCTCGCTCAAATCGACGGGCCCTCCGCCCAGGAGGCAGGTGACGACACAGTCGTCGCAAGCACTCGTGTCCCGCATCGCACATTGGTCGCAATCGATGAGCATCTCGACCTCCTGTGCGACAAGGTAGGAGACGGGTGTGACAGATCTCCCGGGAGAGAGGGGCCGTCCGCGGACGGGCCCTTGGGAAACCGAGGGTGCCCTTAGGAAACCCAGGGTTGTGAGCGTCGCTCTCCGACGCTCACAAC
>DASZOM010000043.1:0-38119 GCA_035550735.1 Acidimicrobiia bacterium
AAACCCATCAGCAGTGGGAGGGTCGGGCAACTCCGGCAACGTCTGCTTGGCCCACGCCCCAGCCACCCCCCTCACCAGGACATCAAGCCGCCACGGCCGACGCCGCCACCGGCCCAACACCCCCAACAGCCGCACCACACGACGACCCCGCAGCCGGCCAAACGCCACCTCAGCCCGCACCGCCCGCAACTCCAACCCCACCAAACGCTCGGCGAGGAATCGAGACTCGCCGGGCTGGAGGAGGCGCGAGGCACGGCGGTCGTGACCCTCCCGCTCGATGAGGCGAGTTGCCACCCTCTGCTCGAGACTCGTGTCGGATTCGCGATCGTGGGTGTCCTCGCGGACGGCCTGGCCAGAGAGCAGCCTCTCCTCGAGGAGACGCAGTCGCTGGGCGGCCACGATCCTGGCCGCATTGCTTATCACGAGCCGCCCTTGACGATCTCCACCGTGCCCTTCGAGTCGGAGTGGAAACGAATCGCCAGATCGGGAAACTCGGCGGCCCATCGGTCGACGGCGGCACGCTCGTCCGGGCGGGTGGCGTCGTCCATCAGGAGGGTCCCCCCTTCGTCGATCCTTCCGTGGAGCATGGGGAGCGCCGGGTACCTTGCCAACGGCCCGGTTGCCTTCGGCGGGCCGTCGACGAAGATCAGTTGCGCTCGTTCGGGCAGCTCGACGCCGGTGAGGTCGTACCAGGGAAAGCTCTCGTTCCCGATCGCCGTCTCCACCAGGGGGGCGTGGACCAGAGTCACCCGATGTTCTAGGCCGTGGCTGGCTATGAGCGCAGACGTCTCCTCGAGCCACCTCTTCTCGTGCTCCAGGGAGACCACACGTCCCTCGCCGCCCACGAGCTCGAGGGCGCGGGCGATGAGGATCGTGGAGAGGCCGCTGCCCACCTCGATGACCGAAGTGGGTCGGGTGGACATGATGAGGGCCACCAGACGCTGGGCACAGTCCCCTCCGATGGCCCAGCCTCCGAAGGTCGGATAGGGGATCTCCGGCTTGAGTGTCGCGTAGACGCCCATGACCCCCGAGACCTGGGTCAGGATCTCGTCGCGGTGTCTGAGCGCGTCACGATCCGATTTCTCCCATCGCTTCTGTACGGCGGCGACATCCATTTCCAACTGGGTCACGTACTCGAGGATCCCCTTGGAGAAGCCGTCCACCCGGTGGCTGACCGAGGCCAGGCCCTCCTGCAATGCCTGCTGTGTGTCGGCGCCGGCCGTCCCGAAGCTCCTGGTGATCGCGGCGAGGTCCTGTTTTCGCTTGCGGTCGCTCTCCCGCCAGAAGTGGCGGAAGAACACCATCGCCGAGCCGACCATCAGGAAGGCACCTGCGACCGTCAGTGGCCACGAGTCGCCGCGACCGACGATGGCCAACCCCACCGAGGCCACCACGAAGACGGCAAGTGAGATCAGTCGCGTCGCGTCCATGCCCTCAAGTTAATTGGGGTGCCGTCGGCGAGCCTCGGTTCCAGGACGCCGGAGGCTCATGCCAGCGTGCGGATAAGGGACAGCCAACGCTCCGCCACGGCATCCCGGCCGAATATCGCGGCCGCTTCGACACGTGCGGACTCGGAGTCGCGGCTCCACGCCGTCCCGTCCCTGGCGAGACTGATTACGTGATCCGCCATCCCGGCGATCGACCCGTGCGACCATCGATCCCCGTACCACGATTCCTCCTCCGGCTCTCGCAGGATCACCGGCACCGCCCCTGACGCCATCGCAGTTGCGGTCCGCGAGTCGGGGTCGGCCTGGAAGGAAATGACGAATCCGATCTTCCGCAACCACCCCGACAGGCCGAAGGGCCGTCCCTCGAAGACCACACCCCCCGGCCCGGCCTGTTCCAGGAGCTCTAGCAGCCCGCTTCTCAGCAGACTCGAGTAGTCGTCGATGCCGTCGTCGGCCAAGAACAGGATCAGACGCGGATCGTGGCGGCGGAGTTGCCCGATGAGCTCGGCGACCTGCTCGATCTCGCCGGAACCCGTGGAGGCCGAGACGAACCAGGCGATGTGGAATCGGGCATTGCCGGTCTTGGCTCGTTGAGTATCGGCCTCATCGACCGGCTCGGGGATCGTCACCACCCGCTCGGCGTCGACGTCGAATCCGGAGACGAGCTGTCGTTTCGTCGACGAGCCGGGGACCACGATCGTGTCGTTGGTGCCTGGGCTATCCGCGCCGTCACCCCCGAAGGGCAGGTAGACCAGGTGGTGTGAGCCGGCGTCGGACGACGTCGGGCGGGCCCTGATCCGGATGACATGGTGGTCTCCGGCGTTGGTGGGCTCGTGGCGCACAGACAGTGTTGGTGAGCGGTTGAGGGCCTCGACCAGATCGGGTGCCTCACCGCCCACCTCCACGTCGAACTCCGGGTCCGGGTCGCGGAGCACATGAGGAAACTGCCCGTCCACCAGGCTCGCCAGCCGAGCCGCGGTGCTCTCCAACGTGTATGCCCTGGCGATATCGGAGATCGATCGGAGCGCCGTCGCGTAGAGGTCCGGGTCTCCGGCCAGATCCACGAGACTGTCGATGACGTCCTCTTCGGTGCTGACGAACAGGGGATAGTCGCTTCCGAAGACCCGCTCGTGCATCTCCGTCCGATTGAGCAGAGGCGGAGTGCCCGCGGCGCAATATTCGAGCAGCTTCGTGGACAGCTCCAGGGAGTCGTCGAGCTCCGGGGAGCGCCAGCTCAGACCGACATGTGCCTGCGACATGAGCTCGATCGAGCGCTCCCGGCTCACCCCTCCAACCCAGTCGACGCCGGGCGACTTCTCCAATCGGCTCTTCATCTTTCCCACGTACTCGGGGCGGTCCGGGTCTCGGTTGATCTTGTCTCCCACCATCGTGAGCCCGGCGTCGATGCCTCTCTCGGACAGTCGAGCCGGGAGGTCGCACATCTCATATGTGTTCCAGAGTCGTGCGAACTTGCCGGAGTAGCACAGTCGAAGGTCGGTCTTGCTCGGAGCTGAGAGGTGATTGGGCTGTACCCCCTCGGGGATGGTCGGCGGGAGCAGCCAGCCCTTTCCGGCCACCTCGGGATGGCACCCTTCGAGGAAGGTGCGAAGCTCTTCGGTCTGACAGAGGATGAGCGGCGAGGCGGCCATCACCTCGCGGAATAGATCTCGGGAGGCCGCATCGAGATCGAGGACGTGCTGCGGGATGTCCGTGAGATACGGCCAGAGCTTGCCCTGCAGGCTCGGCTCGTTGGCCAGACGTCTCGCCGCCGCGGACCCCCGCACCACCACGACGTCGGCGGGCAACTTCCCGGCGAGGATGCCGGCGGCCTCGTCCACGCTCAGAGATGTGAGCCCGCGCTTCCACCCCTCCGAGAACGGGTCGACGACGTTCACGCCCGGATGTGAGATCAGGGGGTCGAGGAGACGACCGCTCACGACTTCGTGGCTCAGCAACAGGGAGACATCGACGGTGGGGACTTCGGCGAGAGCCAGGGTGACGGTCTGCACCCACACCGAAGATCCGTCGATGGCGTTCATGTTCGCCGGCGAGTAGACGACCACCGAGACCCTGGCTTCGGTCAAGATCCGCCTCCCCCGATCCCGGCGAGTTTGCCGACTCCGGTGAGCCGGCCGAGTTGGAGTGCCTCGTCGCCGGCCGCATCCTGATGCGGGAGCAGCGGAAGCTGATCGGAGCCCAGACCTGGCTCTGCGGCGACCACCACGTCACACGTTTCGGCGACCCGTCTCAACATCGGGACCCGATGCGTGGGGACGTCCCATCGGAAGACTGTGGGGATCTCGAGGCGACGGCACGTCCTGATCGCCTCGACCAGGTCCCAGGTCCTCTTCGGGTCGATCTCCGAGCCTGAGCCCGCCCATGGCGACCCGGCGAGCGCGGCGGAAGCGTCGATCACCAACACATCGGGGCGGGCCGTCTCCAGGATCGGGACGACCGTGTTGGGGAACAGGTCGAGCCGCCAGTCGACCTCGATCACGCCCAAGGGATGGGAGATGTACCCGACCAGAGCCTGATCGGACGCCCTGGCAGGGGGGACCGAGAGCTCGACCAGGATCGTCCTAAGCGCCGGTGACAGCGGGCCACCCGGCCAGGAGATCGGTTGCGCTCCCGGTTCGATGGTCGGGGGCTGGGAGGCGGATCGTGACACGAGGCTGCGGAAACGCCTGACACTCGGGGCGACACGACGGAGAACCGCGACGACGACCCTTCTCAACCGGCGCAAGGGCCCCTCGCGGGCGCGATGACAGCACTCTGCAAGACCACGATCACCGGGAAGCTACAGGTCTCCAGGCTCGATGTCATACCTCGGCGGGACTTCGTCAAACGTCTCAAACGGACGGCTCCCTGCCTAGCCTCCCGTCGGTGTCTGACCAGGTTCACGTCGTCGGGGCGCGGCCGAACTTCATCAAGGCGGCGCCGGTGGTTTCCGCGTTGCGCGAGTCCGGTGAGAAGCCCGTGCTCGTGCACACCGGCCAGCACTACGAGCCGGAGCTGTCCCACATCTTCTTCGAGCAACTGGGTCTACCCGAGCCCGATCGCAATCTCGGCGTCGGCTCGGGCAGCCACGGCAGCCAGACCGCGGCACTCCTCGTTGCCCTGGAGACGCTGGCTCAGGAGCTCCGACCGGAGAGGATCGTGGTCTACGGCGACATCAACTCCACCATGGCGGCCTCATTGGTCGCGGCCAAGCTCCAAATACCGCTGGCGCACGTCGAAGCCGGGCTGAGGAGCTTCGATCGCTCGATGCCCGAGGAGATCAACCGGGTGGTGACCGACGCACTGGCCGATCTGCACTTCACCACCAGCCCGGAGGCGGAGGATCATCTCCGTGCCGAGGGGATCGATCCGCGGGGCATCCACTTCGTCGGGAACCCAATGATCGACACGCTGCTTCGGTTCCGGGAGACGCTCGACGCCACCCCGAGCAGGGCGCGCTTCGATCTCGACGGCTCCTACGCGGTCTGCACCTTGCACCGGCCCGCCAACGTCGACGATGCGGAGGTGGCGAGGGACCTCGTCGAGGCACTAGGAGTGGTGGCGAAGGAGCTTCCCGTGCTCCTGCCCCTCCATCCCCGCGGGCGAGCGACATTGACCGCCGCCGGTCTCATGGACACGCCCGGTGTCATCGTCTCCGAGCCGCTCGGGTATCTCGAGTTCATGGCGTTGTTGTCGGAGGCCGCCCTGGCGCTGACCGACTCGGGCGGCATCCAGGAGGAGACCACGGTCCTCGGGGTGCCCTGCCTCACCCTCCGGGAGAACACCGAGCGACCGATAACGCTCACCATGGGCACCAATCGTCTCGTGGGCAGGGATCCGGCGCGCATCGTCGAAGGGGCTCGCGAAGCCCTGGAAAACCCGCCCGACGGGTCGACGCCACCGCTCTGGGACGGAAACGCCGGAAACCGAATCGCCGCGATCCTGCAGCGGTAGGGTGCACCGGAGAATTCCATGCCGCTGAACGCAGAGAAGGATCCCAGGGTCTCGTTCTTCGCCGATGAGCGCTGGACGGCCGGGATCGTCGGCCTCGGCTACGTGGGTTTGCCGCTTCTGCTCACGGCCGTGGAGAACGGGCTGGGTGGGATCGGCTTCGACATCTCCGAAGAGCGGGTTTCGGCCCTGAGCGATGGCACGTCCCTGGTGGACGACATCTCCGACGAGCAGCTGCGCCATGCCATCGGCGGAGGGGTCGCGTTCACGACCGAAGAGGAGCGTCTCGCCGAGGCGGACGCCATATTCATCTGTGTGCCCAGCCCATTGGGCAGAAACCGCCAACCGGACCTCTCCTACATCGAGGCGGCCGCGGCCTCCGTCGAGCGTGTAGCCAGACCAGGTCAGCTGATCTCCCTCGAGTCCACCACCTATCCGGGGACGACCGAGGACATCCTGGCGCCGGCACTCGCCCGCGCCGGCCTGGTGATCGACAAGGACGTCTTCCTCGCCTTCTCCCCGGAGCGGGTGAGCCCGGGTGACGAGCTGAAGACCGGGGCGATCCCCAAGGTGGTGGGTGGCCACACACCGCTCTCGGGTGACGTGGCCGAGGCGGCGTACCGACGTCTCGTGCCCGAGGTGCATCGGGTGTCGTCGACACGCGCAGCCGAGCTCACCAAGCTGCTCGAGAACACCTACCGGGCGGTCAACATCGGTCTAGTCAACGAGGTTGCCCAGCTCGCCCACGAGCTCGACATCGACATCTGGGAGGTGATCGAGGCCGCCTCCACCAAGCCCTTCGGCTTCCAGGCGTTCTATCCCGGCCCGGGTGTCGGCGGGCACTGCATCCCCCTCGACCCGCAATATCTGGCATGGCGGGCCCGTGAGGCCAACTTCACGACCCGTTTCATCGACGCCGCCGAGCAGGTCAACTCGCAGATGCCGTCTTACAACGTGGGCAGGATCGCCGATCTTCTCAACACGACCGGGCTCCCCATCTTCGGCACCGAGGTGCTCGCCGTGGGCATCGCCTACAAACGCGACCTGGCCGACTACCGGGAGTCTGCGTCACTGCAGGTGATCGCCGAGCTGCAACAGAGAGGCGCCGTGGTGTCGGTGCTCGACCCGGTCGTGGGCGCGGAGCGCATCAGCGCACTGGGTTTCAAGCCGGTCGAGCCGGGAGATGATTTGGGTCACTTCCGGCTGGCAGCCATCCTGACCGATCACTCCGCAGTCGACTACCAGAAGATCGTCGATGAAGTTCCCATCATCTATGACACACGAGGCGTCTACAGGAGACGGGGGATCAGCTCGCCCAAGGTCACCAGTCTCTGAGTCTCCCGAGACGATGAGCGGACGGCGAGCCGGGCGATTCCTGGCCCTCCTCGCCGCGCTGGCAGTGGTGCTGGCTCTCCCCTACCCGGCCCGGGCCGAGTTGGGCCAGAACGCGGTCTACCTCGAGCAGGACAACCAGGGGCGTTATCTCCCCACCATCGAGAACGACGGGCAGGGCGAGCTGCTGGCCAACATCGACTCGATCACACCACCGGCACTCTCACCTGACGGGACGAGGGTCGCGTTCTCGGGTGGCGTCGGGAACGGCTCGCTGGGGAGGTATGCGATCTACCTGGTCGACACGGACGGGACGAACCTCGACCAGATCACAACGGGCGACCAGGGTGAGTTCGACCCGGCGTGGATCGACGGTGGCGACGCCATCGTCTTCTCCCAAAACACCTCCGGCTCGATCCTGTCCTCGAACTGCTGCCGACTGGTCACCTACGACGTCTCGTCGGGCACCACCGATCCCCTCACCCTCGCCGTAGGGGCGATCCGGCCCGCGGCCGCCCCCTCGGGCGACTTCGTCTACTGGGACAACCCGGCAGGCGTGTGGCGGATCTCGACGGCGGGAGGCTCCGCACTCTTCATCGCCCAGGGCGGCTTCGACGCCGCCGTTTCGGCCGACGAGAGCACGGTTGCGTTTCTGTTCCGGTCCGGCGCCAACACCCAGCTGAGGAGGACCGACTCCAACGGTGGGGGATCGACCCTTCTCTACTCGACCAGCAATCAGATCGAGAACCCGGTCTTCGTGAACGACCGGATCTTCTTCACCGAGTTCGGTGGTCTCGGATACGACGGTCGTCAGTCGATCTCGGTACGGAGCATCCATCAGTCGGGCGGATCTGCTCGCACCGAGGCCACCTACTCGACGGGAGTGGTCGGAGTCACGCCGGGCAAGGCCGCCGAGGAGATCTTCTTCTATCGGGACGACGGCCTCTTCCGTTACTACGACATCCGACCGGACGCCTCTCTTCCCTCGCCGATCCTGGGTGGGAGCAACTACACCCGCGGGTGGACGTCGATCACCTCGGTGAACCTCGACGGAGATGCCGACGACGAGATGTTCTTCTATCGAGACGACGGTCTGTTCCGCTATTACCAGATCCGGCCCGACGGGACGATCCCGCAGCCGAGCTTCGCCGGCAGCAACTACACCGTGGGCTGGGACGCGATCACCGGGGTGGACCTCGATGGGGACAGTCAGGACGAGATGTTCTTCTACCGCGCCGACGGTCTCTATCGCTATTACAACGTGCGCCCCGACGGCTCACTGCCCAAGCCGTTGCGCGCCGGATCCGACTACACGGATGGATGGGACTCCATCGTCGCCCTCGACCTCGACGGAGATGGCCAGGACGAGATGTTCTTCTACCGCGCCGACGGTCTCTTCCGGTTCTACGGCCCCAATGCCGGGGGGAGTCTCGGTTTGCCGATCAGCGAGGGCGACAACTTCCAGACCGGGCTGGCCTGGGTATCGGCCATCGACCTCGACGGCGACGCCCAGGACGAGCTGCTCTTGTACCGCTCCAACGGCTCCTACGAGTATCGGGATGTGAATGCGAACGGCACATTGGGAGAGGTGATCAGGAGCGGTTCGGAGTACACCTCGGGCTGGGACATCATCACTTCGGTGCGTCTCGGGCCTCGTTAGCGCCCTGAATACCTAGGTGTAGAAAACGCTTAGGGTCGAGCCTCAGGCTCCGATAGGACCGACATGGGAGTTCGCAAGAAGCTGTGGGCGGCCTCCGTCTGCGTTGCAGTCCTCATAGCCCCCACTTTCCCACTCTCGGCCGGCGCGGCCGAGGCACAGGTCGAATTCGAGGGATCCGGGTGGGGTCACGGTGTCGGGCTCTCCCAATACGGGGCACGCGCCATGGCGGTCCTGGGCTACGACTACGACGAGATACTCGGCCACTACTTCAAGGGCACATCCCTGCTCACCCTCCCCGCCGACCGCACGATATGGGTCAACCTGGAGAGGAACTTCGACACCAAGGTGATCCGGGTCCTGAACGTGGGCTCGGGGACCGGTGCCAGCGTCAGCATCTCCTCCGAGTTCGGCTCGGCGAGCGCCGTGCCCAATTCGACCATCTCGTTGACACGGGTCGGGTCCGGTTGCACCGTCGAGGTGGCCAACCCGGGCACGAGCCCGGTGAGCATCACCGACCCCAGCGGCTGTGTCTTCGACTTCTCGTGGTACGCCTGGAACCAGTCAGGTGCCAGCCCCACGACCAAGATCCAGATCGACGGGTGCACCCTGCCCGACTGGAACACACCGGGTGGGACGGTGTGGCGGCCCTGCCAGTACGCCCGGGGACAGCTTCATCTCCGTCAGGGGTCGGGCGGTCTCCATCTCTCCGCCGAGATGCTCATCGACGACTACATCTACGGGATCTCGGAGGTCCCCATCACCTGGGAGACCGAGGCACTCAAGGCGCAGGCGGTTGCCGCGCGCAGCTACGCCGAGGGAAGACGTCTCATCCGGCTCGATCTGCGACCCGACACCTGCTGGTGCCATGTCATGGACACCACGTCGGACCAGCGCTATGTGGGCTGGGGTCACACCAACCCCGCCGCCTGGATCGCAGCGGCCCAGGCGACGGCACGCCAGGTGCTCACCCACCCCGCATCGAATCTGAGCCAGGATGTCGTCACCGCCTTCTATTCGTCGAGCTCGGGCGGGGCCACCGAGTACGGGCACATCAAGGGTTACGCGAGCAGCCAGGTCGAGTGGCTGAGCTCGGTTGATGACAGCTGGGCCGTCGACGGGACGATCTCCAATCCGAATGCCTCGTGGACCAAGTCGGTCGACCCGACCGTGGTGGCCGGGCAGGCAGGCCTCGACTTCCTGATCTCGATGGAGGTCTCCGAGAGACGTCCCGGATCGAACAGCGCGGCTGTGCTCGAGATCACCGGGATCTCCAATGGAGATCTGGTGACCGTGCACGAGGACAGCTCCTGGGCGCGGGGCACCTTCGACTTGAAGTCCGAGTACTTCGAAGTCAACTACACGGCGCCGGAAGGTTGGGAAGGTGACGAGGTCCTGCTCTACCGCACCGACGGGCTGTTCAAGTACAACCGCCTGCTCTCCAACGGCACGACCGGCGGTGTGATCAACTCCGGCTCGAACTACACCACCAACTGGAAGGCCGTCGCCGCCATCGACCTCGACGGTGACGCCCAGGACGAGATCTTCTTCTATCGCAACGACGGTCTCTACCGCTACTACGACATCCACCCCAACGGGCAGGTCGGATCGCCGATCAGGGCCGGCAGCGAATACACCAGCGGGTGGGACTCGATCACCGCCGTCGATCTCGATGGTGACGGCCAGGACGAGATCTTCTTCTATCGCGGGGACGGTCTCTACCGCTACTACGACATCCACGCCAACGGCGTCATCGGGACGCCCATCCGGGCCGGCAGCGAGTACACCGATGGTTGGGACTCGATCACTGCGGTCGACATGGACGGTGACGGCCAGGATGAGATGTTCTTCTATCGGGAAGACGGTCTCTACCGCTACTACGACATCCACTCCAACGGTGCGATCGGGTCGCCGATCCGGGCCGGCAACGAGTACACCAAGGGATGGGACTCGATCACCGCCGTCGACCTCGATGGCGACGGGCGGGACGAGATGTTCTTCTATCGGGCGGACGGTCTCTACCGCTACTACGACGTCCGCCCCAACGGCACCCTGAGCAGCCCGTTGACCTCAGGCTCCAACTTCGCCACCGGCTGGTCGGTGACCACCGCGATCAACCTGGACGGGCAGTAGACCGGATCCCGCGCCCCGTTTCCTAATGCACCGGGGCCCAATAGTGGGCTTTTGGACGTTTCATTAGAGGGGCCTCCAAATGAAACGTCCAAAAGCCCATATATGAGGTCCCATGCATTAGGAAAGCGACTCTCAGCGGACCCACACCTCGACTCCGTGGTCGTCCCCGAAGGCGAGGGCGACCGGGAGATCGAAGACGTCGAAGACCACGATCCGGTCGATCGGGGTGTGGCCGTGCTCCTCGGCGAGACGGGTGTACATCGCCGACGTTCGGATCGTGTCCGGGTCGATGTCCCGAGGGCGGGTGCTCCTGCGTAGCACCACGATTCGGTCGACATACCGCAGCCGCCAGAGGAGTCTCTTCACCGTCCGCTCCAGCCACCGGCCGAGCCCTGAGCCGGAGCGGGCCCATCTGAGGACGGAGCGATACCAGCGACCCTCCGTCAAGCGGGTGCTCGGCAGCAACTCGGGCGGAGGGCTCACGGTGACGACACGCAAGGATCCCTCGAGCCCGCTCTCGTCGAAGGCAGAAGGGTCCGAGGTCAGGACAACCACGTCCTCGAGATGTGGCCGCAGATAGGCGAGGCAGTGGGCCGCGCGAAGGGTCTGGGAGATGAGGGCGACCTGTCTCAACCCAGCACCCTCTGGTAGATCTCGATCAGCCGGCCCGCCACCACTTCGCCCGAATAACGCTCCTCGACCTTGCGTCGCCCCTCGGCGAGATCGAGACGCTGGGGCGATCCCCGCAGCTCGGCGATGGCGTCTGCGATCTCCTCGGGACCGGAGTCGAGGTCGAGGAGCAGGCCACAGTGATGGGCAATGTCGCCCCAGGCGTTCACCGCGCCGAAATTGCGAAGCCCGACGACTGGCATCCCGGCGCCGATGCCCTCGAGTGGGGCGATCCCGAACGTCTCCGCAGGGCTCAGATGGACCATCACGTCGGCGCGGTCCAGATGAGCTCCCAGTTCCTCGTGGGGCACCGAGCCGGTGAGCATGACCGAGTCGCCGAGACCGCGCGAGGTCGCGAAAATCTCCACCCACCGCCGCAGGGGGCCGTTGCCGACCAACGTGAGGGTGGCGTCGGGATCGTGGTCCTTCACGTAGCGGGCGAACGTCCGCACCAGGAGTTGGACGCCCTTGTGCGCCATCAGCCCCCCGACGTACACCCATGAGGAGAAATCGAGCTTCTCCCGTCGCTTGAACGGGATGTGCTCGAGGTCGACGATGTTGGGGACGATCTCGATCCGCTCGCCGGCCCAGTCGCCCAGCGTCTCCACGACCAGGTCGCGCAGGTGGTTGGAGACGCAGACGAAGGCACCGGCGCGGCGCAAGACATCCCCGTACGCGGCGGCCGCCGCAGGCTCGGCGAGCACCGAGCCCAGAGTCGACTGATGCTCGGTCACGACCAGCGGGACCTCACGCGTCTCCATCACCGCCCATGCCGTGGGCATCCCCAGGTGGGCGTGGATCAGATCGAATCCGCTCTCGTCGATCTCCCGGCGCAGGGCGAGTGATTCTCTCATCGCCTCTGCTCGTCCCATGTGCCCGGCGCGGGTCGGGACCGGAGTAGGGATGTATGTGGTCCCATCGGCGGAGGCGAACATCGCCTCCGGTGCCTTGCCTGCGAGCGCCCGCATCGCCTCGGTGACCGCCCGCGGTATCGGCCCCGGCGGCGCAGGGAAGATCTGGGGGACGTCGACGGTGATGTCGTGCCCGGCGTCGCGCAGCGCCTCGACCTGCTTGACCACGAAGATGCCCGAGTGCACCAGGGCGTAGTCGGGGTACCAGGGCGACACGAAACGGGCTCTCACGACGTCTCCGGGAAGCTGCTCAGGATCGGTGAGGAGGCCCAAATGCGACCGGCGTGCCAGGCGATGGTGATGGCGTAGTCGTCGGCATAGACGATTGCGTGCGGCGGCGTCGAACCGGACAGTCGATCGATGTCGGGACGCACCGACCTCCATCCCGCGCGAGGACGAAGGACAGCGCCAATGCGGCGGAGGATCAGCCTCCACACCTTGCGCAGGACCGGGTTGCCCTGCCATCGCTCCGGGGACTGGAGGCGACCAGCCAGGGTCGACGACTCGGCTGCTTGGTAGCCCACCACCACTACGGTTCCCTCCGCCTCCCTGCCGTCCAAGGGGACACGCTCGCCCGAGTCCTCGAACCTCTCCTCGTATCCGTCGAGCCAGATCACGTCGAGTCCTTTGTGCAGGGCCTGGGACACCGCGCGCCGCGCCCTTCGATTGCCGGCTCGGGTGACACCGCCGACGATGAGAGCCCATTGCACTCCGATGCGGCTGGGATCGAGGTCACCCGGAGACGTGTAGACCTCGGTCACGCCGGCTGACCGCTCCTCACCCGGTTCGTGATCTCGTCGACGATCGGTCGGATCCCTTGCCGGCGCTCGTAGGGCATCGCTTCGGTCTGGGCCCTCCGCGAGGTCTCGGGATCGAGGCTCTTCGCGATGGAAAGGGCTGCGACGATGCCGGACCTCACCGCTTCGGGCCTCGGGTCGACGCATATCGCCAAGGGATGGCCCTCGAGCAGCCGTCTGGCCCCGCCGTCGGGCTCCTGGACACACACGATCGGCTTCCCAAGCGCGAGAGCCTCGTAGACCTTGCCGGAGGTGACCATGGGGCCACCAGGCACGGCAAGGATCACCACGTCGAGCCCGGCGTAGAAGTCGGCGACCGCGTCCTTGGGGACTCTCCCCACATGCCTGAACCCCAGTGACTCGTCCGGCAGATACGCCTCGAGCAGGTCTTCGGACTTGGCGAAATAGCCCAGGTGGCCACCGAACACGAGCTCGCTGCCCTCGGGCAGATCACCACGGCAGAGGCTCCAAGCCTCGTAGATCTCGGTGATGGGCCATCGCTCGTTCATCGTGCCCAGCATCCCGAGGGTGAACGGTGGGGTGGAGGGCCCGGAAGGCGGTGGGATGCTGTCCGCGTCGAATCCGTTGGGTGCCACCCGGTGCTTGTCGGCGCCCTCAGGGTACTTCTCCCCATAGGCGTCGGCTATCGCCTCGTTGACGTGGAAGCAGAGGTCGGCTTCGGCGACGATGCGCCGCTCGGTCTGCGTGGTCTTCTGGTCGGCGTTGTCCCGTCTCCCGGTGAACACATCGATGGTCCAGGGGTCGCGGTAGTCGATCGAGTACCCCGTGCCCAGCAGGCTGGCCAGCAGGCGGGCGGCTTCGAAGGACGCATAGGGGTTGCCCGTTGCCAGGACGTAGTCCACGGCCCGGCCTGCATCGACCCGAATGCCCGTCTTGACCACTGGATCGATCCAGGCGACGTACTTGTCGACGAACTGGTGCGCCTCGGGCGTCTCGCCCCTGATCGTCGAGATGGTCGAGAGGATGGGGGAGGTGCGAGCGCGGACGGCCCTCCACAATGTGGGGAAGTTCGCCCTCACCCAGCCCAGCGATCGGACGTCCTCGCCCAAGCCGTGGAACGTGAACGGGACACGGACGACGTCGACCTCGGCGGGGATGTGCGAGATCAGCGAAGGGTCGGTGGAGCCGATCTCCTCCTCGAGGAACTGATGCTCCGTGGTCATCACTGTCACGTCCCAGCCCTTGGCGACGAATTCCTCGGTCACCGCCAGGGCCCGGTAGACACCCGATGCTCGCGACGGCGGATACCAGAAGGCGATGTAGAGCAGGTGGGGACTCATCGACGATCGGCGATCGACCGATCGTGCTGGGCAGTCTCCCTTTCCTTCGCCTGGAACTCCGAGTAGGCGTTGGTCACTTCCTGGACCTCACCCATCATCCTGACGTGGCCCTGGTGCAGCCAGATGGCGTGAGTCGTCATCTCGGAGACCATGGACGAGGAATGAGACACCACGACGATGGTCTGGGCCTGATGGCACATCTCCTTGACCTTGGCCACGGCCTTGTCCCTGAAGGCGGCGTCCCCGGCCGACAAGGCCTCGTCGATGAGGAGGATCTCGGGGTTGACGTGGGTGGCGACGGCGAAGGCCAGTCGGCTGTACATCCCCGACGAATAGGTCGTGGTGGGCAGGTCGATGAACCCGCCGATATCGGCGAACTCGATGATCGCCTCCTGCTTCTCCCGCACCTCCTCGAGGGGCATGCCTGCGGCGAGCCCACCGAGTATCACGTTCTCACGCCCCGAGAGCTTGGGGTTGAACCCCATTCCGGGGGCGAGGAGATGGGGCCGCCCCCAGAGGTCGACCTGCCCGTCGGACGGCTTGAGCACTCCCGCGATCGTCTTGAGCAGCGTCGACTTCCCGGCGCCGTTGCCGCCTATCAGCCCCATGGCCTCCCCGGCGGGGACGTTGAAGGTGACACCCTCCAGGGCCTGGATGTTGCGGAGTCGGGTCCGCCTGCCGAATCGCCTCCGTTGGTCCTTGGACTCCTCGACGACCGCGGTGTAGGTCACGGAGAGATCGGAGACGCTGATTGCGTCAGTTCCGGATCGCAAACTCGTCCTCCCTGGAAACGAAGGTGAAGAACCCGATCAACAGGACGCCGACAGCCCAGGCCGCGAAGGTCAGCACGGCCGAGGTCATGCTCGGCTCGGGGGCGACCGGGCCGCCGAGGGCGATGGTCCAAGCCGTCATCCCGGAGAACATGGGGTTGAGATTGACACCCAGGGCCTCGACCAGCCCTCCCTCGTCCAGGAGCCGGGTGTAGAGCCAGATGGCCGGCGACATGTAGAGCCAGAGACGCAGGAAGTGGGGGAGGAGGCGTGACACGTCACGGAAGTAGACGTTGGCGACCGCGAACAGAAGGGACAGGCCGAAGCCGAGCATCCCGGTCAACAGGACGAGAAGGGGCAGCCACAGCATCTCCCAATGCAGTGTCCGGCCCGCCAGGAAGTGGAGCGGCACGTAGACCACCAGTGAGCGGATGAACAGGTTCCCCGCCGTCAACGTCGAGGCGAAGGGCAGCACCACCCTGGGGATCGCCGACTGGGCCAGGATGCCGCCGGCGCCGCCCTGGACGCTCCCGGCCCCGGTGGTGACGGTTGTCGAGAAGAACGTCCAGACATACAGGTTGCCCACGATGAACGCGAGCCGCTCGGTGTCGCCGAAGCCGCTGCTCAGGATCCCGACGAGGACGAAGTAGATGAGCCCGAAGAGGAACGGGTTGAGGAAATGCCAGAGTCGTCCCAGGACGGTCTCGAAGTTGCGTGCCTTGATGTCCGCCTTGGACCAATAGAGGGCGAAAGTCCGGTAGCGATATGCCTCGGAGAGATAGTGCCCCAATTGGGGAAGACCGGTTCTGGTCGCACGGCGAGAGATGATCGGGGCTTCAGAAGTCGTCATTGCGCGGAAATTTCTGCACCGTGGGAGAGGGCCCGATTGTAACTGTTACGCCGTCGAATCCTCAGTAGCGAGACGGCTACCGGAGCATCGACACCAGCCGTCCGGCGATGCGTTCGGCGGCTCGGCCGTCGCCGAACGGCTGGTCACCGCCGGCCCCGACTTCCCGGTGGGCAAGTTCGGTCAGGTCGTCACCGGGAGCGGCGAGCACGTTCCAAGAACCGGTCAGCGTCTCCGGCCACTCGGTCTCGGTGCGTAGCGTCACGCAGGGGACTTCGAGGATGAACGCCTCCTTCTGCAGACCTCCGGAGTCGGTGAACAACCCTCTGGCGCCGCGCACCGTGGCCAGCATCTCTGCGTAGCCCAATGGGTCGTCGACGACCAGCCTGCCATCGCCTGGTTTGATCCTCGAGTCGGCGAGGGCCTTTCTCAGACGGGGATGGGCGACGAGGTGAACCGGATGATCCAGCCGGCCCAATGATTCGATCACGGAGCGGAGGCGCCCGGGATGGTCGGTGTTCTCGGCACGATGGATGGTCGCCACGTAGTAGTCGCCCTGTGCCCACCGCGGTGCGGCGACGCTCTCGAAGTCGATCGAGCGAAGGGCGTCGATCATCACGTCACCGGTGAGCAGCGCCCGCTGGGCGAGTCCCTCCCTGGACAGGTTGGCCATGGCGGTTTCGGTGGCTGCGAAGAGGAGATGGCTGACATGGTCGGTCACGATCCGGTTCACCTCTTCGGGCATCCTCCGGTTGAACGAGCGCATGCCGGCCTCGACGTGGGCGGTGAGGACGTCGAGCTTCGCCGCGGCGAGGGCGGCGCCGATGGTCGAGTTGGTGTCCCCATAAGTGATCACCACATCGGGCCGAAGCTGCACGAGCAGCGCCTCGATACGTTCGAGGATGAGACCTGTCTGTTCGGCATGTGAGCCCGAGCCCACGCCCAGATCGTGGTCCGCCTTCCTCAAGCCGATGTCGGCCATGATCCGCTCCGACATCGAGGGGTCGTAATGCTGTCCCGTGTGGATGAGGATCTCGTCGAGGCCCTCGGCACGCAAGGCCCTGCTCACCGGGCCTGCCTTGATGAACTGGGGGCGGGCGCCCACCACGTTGGCGACCGTTGCCACGGTCAGTCCGAGAGGTTGACCGCGGTGATCGAGCTCCACCCGTTGGTGTAGTTGTCGCCGGCGAGGATGGGGGAGCCGACGTGGCCGGTGGCGCTGATGTTGTAGTAGCGGAAGAGGCCGTCGTCGCGGTAGAAGAACATCTCGTCCTGGCCGTCGCCGTCGAGGTTGACCGACGTGATGGACGACCAGCCGCTCGTGTAGTTGTCGCCGGCGAGGATCGGCTTGCTCAGGTTCCCCTCATTGCCGACGTCGTAGTAGCGAAAGAGCCCGTCGCCCCGGTAGAAAAACATCTCGTCACCGAGACCCGGCGAGGACGCGAAGAAGGAGCGGATCCAGTTGTAGTGGCGCCCCACCCCCTGGGCCACGGTGTCGATCAGGGGATCACTGCAACTGAAAGCGTCCCCGAATGAGGTCACGCCGTAGATCGTCTCCACCGCTCCGCTGGTGTGTTGAGGCGTGGCACGGCCGATGAGCGGGCCGCCCGAGTCCCCGGAGCACCCCCAAGAGTCGAAGTCGCTGTAACAGAAGTCGTCGTATCCGGAGGCCGCCACCGCCTCCTCCGGGCAGGAATCGCCGACGGCACCCGTCGACGAATCGCTGTTCACCAACACGCCTGCACTCTGCAGCACGTCCGGTACGCCCGCCCCGTCCGAAGTCACTCCCCAGCCGGCGACGACCACCCTCTGGTCGACGAGGGGCCAGGAAGGGTTGGAGGTGATCACCGGGAGATCCGTGCCTGAAACGGGAGAGCTCAACTTGACCATGGCCAGATCGGTGGAGGTGAGATCGAGTGGGTCGTAGCCGGGATGGACATGGGCCTGTGAGATGAAGCGCTGACTTCCCTGGAACCAGAGGTCGTCCCCCACGTTGACGGTGAGACCGCTGACACCGTCGTCGACGCAATGAGCCGCGGTCAGCACCCACTCACTGTGCACCAGGCTGCCGGCACAGTGGTACCCGCCATTGTCCAGGATGGAGACGATCCACCCAGGATTGCTCGTGTCCACGCCCCCATGGACGAAGGGCTCGAGCCCGATCTCGTCAGGCCCTCCGTCGGGTGCGCCGTCAGCCCCCATGGCAGCTGTGCTCAACGAGCCGAATGCGATGACGAGCAGCAGGGTTCGGGCAATCCAGGAGATGGGGCGGCCGGCCGGGACGCGCCCGTCAGCCATCGAGATTGACCGAGGCGATCGAGGTCCACCCCGCCGTGTAGTCGGCGCCGGAGAGGATGGCATCGCCGAGGACACCGTCGTTGCCCACGGGGTAGTACCCATATTCGCCGTTGTCCCTGTAGAAGAGGATCTCGTCGTGGCCGTCACCGTTCAGGTCGATGGCGGTGATTGTGGTCCATCCGGTCGGGTAGTCGCTGCCGGATGAGATCGGTTTGGGGAGGCTCCCGTCGGGTCTGATGTCGTAGAACCGGTAGAGGCCGTCCTGGCGGTAGAAGAAGATCTCGTCCTGGCCGTCCCCGTCGATGTCGACCGCGGTGATGGCATCCCAGTTCTTCGTGTACGTGCTCCCCGCGCTCATCGGTTGCGGGATCGTGCCGTCGGCGCGAACGCTGTAATAGCGGTAGAGCCCGTCTTCGCGGTAGAAGAACATCTCGTCCTGGCCGTCTCCGTCGAGATCGATGGCCGATATCGAGTCCCAGCCCGTCGTGTAGTTGTCACCCGCCGTCATTGGCTTGGGAATGCTCCCGTTCGGTCGGATGTCGTAGTACCGGAACAGGCCGTCGTCCCTGTAGAAGAACATCTCATCGGCATCATCGCCGTCGAGGTCGATCGCGGTGATCGTGCTCCAATCGTGGGTGTAGTTGTCGCCGGACGCAAGAGGGCTGCCCAGGCTGGCGTCGGGGTTGATGTCGTAGTAACGGAATAGCCCGTCGTTGCGATAGAAGAAGATCTCGTCTGCCGCGATCGGGTTGACGTGGGTGGCGGCGAGCAGGCTCTCATAGGGGTTGAACCGGGTGCCGTCTGGATAGTGGAGCTGGAAGTGGAGGTGGGAGCCGACGTGCTCGGCGTTGCCACTGTCGCCCACCCATCCGATGAGCTCTCCTGCATTGACATGCACTCCTTCATCGATCCCCGGAGCGAATCCCCAGGCCTGGCCGTCGTCGGTGCCAGGCGTGTCGTTGTTGATGTGGATGTACCAGCTCTGGTACCCGTCGTCGTGCGTGAGCTCCATGGAGCAGCAAGTGCCGCTCATCCAGGTGACGGTGCCATCAGCCGCCGCCACCACCGGGGTCATCTTCGCGGCCATGATGTCGGTTGCCTGATGGGTCCGAGCACAGCCGTCGCGGCATGCGTCGTAGGTGTCGGTGTAGTGGTTCTCCCCGACCACGGGGAAGACGATCGGGTAGATCTCTGCCGCCGGCGCCGGGGTGGCCGGCATGGCGACGGCAATGAGCGCGGCGCATACCAGGGCGCTGACTCCGCGTTTGAACATCAAACCTGTATCGACCGTCCCATCGGAATCCTTAGGGGAGAAGTTTCCGGTGACTCTCTGTCAGCGAACATCGACTGCGGTGATCGAGGACCAGCCGGCGGTGTACTCGTCGCCGGCGAGCAGCGGGCTGGGGAGGGTGCCGTTTGGTCGCACGTGGTAGTAGCGGTAGAGCCCGTCTTCGCGGTAGAAGAACATCTCGTCCTGTCGGTCTCCGTCGAGGTCGACCGCGGTGATGGCGCTCCATCCGTTGGTGTATTCGTCCCCAGCCAGCATTGGTGTGGGGAGGCTGCCGTCGGGTCTGACGTTGTAGAAGCGGTACAGCCCGTCGCCGCGGTAGAAGAACATCTCGTCGTGGCCGTCCCCGTCGAGGTCGACGGCGGTGATCGAGTCCCAACCCGTGGTGTAGTTGCTGCCCGAGGCGAAGGGCGAGGGGAGCGTGCCGTTCGATCTGACGTCGTAGAACCGGAAGAGCCCGTCGTCGCGGTAGAAGAACATCTCGTCCTGGCCGTCCCCGTCGACATCGACCGCGGTGATCGAGTCCCACCCAGTGGTGTACTCGTCTCCGGCGAGGAGGGGTGTGGGGAGGCTGCCGTCCGATCTGACGTTGTAGTAGCGATAGAGCCCGTCGTCGCGGTAGAAGAACATCTCGTCCTGGCCGTCTCCGTCGAGGTCGACGGCGGTGATCGAGTCCCAACCCGTGGTGTAGTTGCTGCCCGAGGCGAAGGGCAAGGGGAGGGTGCCGTCCGGTCTGATGTCGTAGAACCGGAACAGGCCGTCGCTCCGGTAGAAGAAGAACTCGTCGTTGGCGATCTCGGTGCCGACGATCCGCCAGACCGACCCCCCGAGTGACACCACGTACATCTCCCCATGACCGTCCACCCCGAACGAGGAGACCAGGCTGGTGGGAAACTCGTCCCAGGTGAAGTGGTCGTCGACCGTCCCGTCGTATCTGAACGACCTGACCCATCCGGCCAGGAAGTCGGCATAGAAGTAGGTGCCCTGCAGTGCCGGGATGCGCGAGCCCCGATAAACCATGCCCCCGGTGACGCTGGCGCTACCGCTCCCATGGGAATACTCGACCTGGGGCAGGACCGTGCCGGCCGACGAGCAGGAGGCCCCGGGCGGGTAGCAGACACTGCCCTCGAGCCGATCCCAGCCGAGGTTGGACCCTTCGGAGCCGGGCTCGAGGACGGTCACCTCCTCACGCGAGCCCTGGCCCACATCGGCGATGTACATCCGGCCCGTGGGAGGGTCGATCCAGAACCGCCACGGGTTGCGCACACCGTAGATCCAGACCTCGTCGGCCCCGTTGGAGCCCACGAACGGGTTGTCCGAAGGGATGCCGTAATTCCTCGACGAATCCGAGGGGAAGTCGTCGACGTCGACATCGATCCTCAGGATCTTCCCGAGGAGGGCGTTGATGTTCTGCCCGTTGCCCTGTGGATCGCCTGACCCGCCGCCGTCACCGAGGCCGAAATACAGATAGCGATCGGGGCCGAACAGGATCATCCCCCCGTTGTGATTGGTAGCACCGGGATGGGGCACACGGATGATCGTTCGTCGCGAGCCCAGGCTGATCGTGTTGGCGTCGGGGTCCCCGGTCAGCTCGATGACCACCACCGCCCCGCTCGAGTCGGTGTATGCCAGGTAGACCTGCCCGTTCGTGGCGAAATCGGGATGGAAGGCCATGCCCAACAGCCCCTGCTCACCGCCGGGGGAGTCGGGGAGCAGAGACCCGACATCGACGTATGTCCCGACGATCTGGTCGTTGACCACGATCCGGACCCGGCCACCCTGTTCGACGACGAAGAGACGGGAGTCGCCCTCAGGGGCGGTGACGTAGAGGGGAGAAGAGAAGGAGTCCTCGACCAGCTCCAGGACGGCGACGTCGTCGGGAGCCGGAACCGGGGCCGCGGCTGCCAGGACCATGGGGGCGATGAGCCAATGGAACATGTGCAGGCGGGCGACCCTACACATGTCGGCGAAGAGTGGCCACAGGGGAGTGGGTCGAGTCCGGTATCGTGACCGCTCGTCGCCTCACGGAGGTTTGCCGCTTTGATCTCTCCCGATGCCCAGGTGGATGAGCGCGCCGTCGTTGCGGCCTCGGCCCGGGTATGGGACCTCGCTCGGGTCCGGGAGGACGCCGTGATCGGCGACAACTGCGTCATCGGGACCGGTGCCTATGTGGATGTCGGAGTGCGCATCGGTGACAACTGCAAGATCCAGAACCACGCCCTGGTCTATGCGCCGGCGGTCCTCGAGGACGGGGTGTTCGTGGGACCGGCGGCGGTTCTCACCAACGACACATACCCCCGAGCCATCAACCCCGACGGGAGCCTGAAAACCGCGGCCCACTGGGAGATGGTGGGAGTGACGGTGCGACACGGCGCCTCGATCGGCGCCCGAGCCGTGATCTTGGGCGGAGTCGAAGTGGGGGAGTGGGCACTGGTGGCGGCCGGCGCCGTGGTCACCGGCAACGTCGCTCCGTACGCCTTGATGGCCGGTGTGCCCGCCCGGAGGATTGGCTGGGTCGGCCGACGCGGGGTCCCTTTGACCTGGAGTGGGGACGGCTGGGTGGATGCCGAGAGCGGGGACGCCTACCAGGAGGAGAACGGGGGGCTGACGCCGCGATGATCGTGCTCTCCAAGCCGTCGATCGGCGCCGAGGAGATCGCCGCGGTGACCGAGGTGCTGGAATCCGGGATGCTGGCCTCGGGGTCTCGTGTCGCCCGCTTCGAGGCGGAGTTCGCCGAGATGGTCGGGGCCGAGCACGGCGTCGCCGTCGGAAGTGGCACGGCTGCCCTCCACATCGGTCTCCTCGCCATGGGGGTCGGTGAGGGTGACGAGGTGATCGTGCCCTCTTTCACCTTCGCTGCCAGCGCCAACGCCGTGCGTCTGGTCGGTGCCACGCCGGTGTTCGCCGACATCGACCCGGACGACTACACGATCCATGCCTCGGCAGTCGAGCCTTTGATCACCGATCGGACCAGGGCGGCGATGCCCGTCCACCTCTACGGTCAGATGGCCCCGATGTCCGAGATCCTCGATCTGGCCGCGGGCGCCGGCATCGACGTCATCGAAGATGCCGCCCAGGCCCATGGCGCCGAGTCGGACGGACGCCGCGCCGGCTCCTTGGGCCGGGTCGGCGCTTTCTCCTTCTACCCGACGAAGAACATGACCACCGGAGAGGGCGGGATGATCACCACTTCGGATCCTGAGGTGGCCCGGTTGGCCAGGTGGCTGCGCAACCAGGGGATGTCCGAACGCTACGTCCACAAGATCGTCGGGCTCAACGAGCGGATGACCGAGATCGAAGCCGCTCTCGGTCTCGTCCAACTGGCCAAGCTCCCTGTCTGGACCGAGCGGAGACGGGAGATCGCAGCGATCTACCGGGATCGTCTCGACCCGGCCCTGGGCCTGCCCCTGGAGCGTCCCGACGCCAAGCACGTCTACCACCAGTACACGCTGGCCCCGCTTGACCGGGAGCGGGTCGTCGCAGCGCTGCGAGAATCGGGGATCGGCCACGACATCTACTACCCGAAGGCGACCCACCAGCAGGACCCCTATCTAGGGCAGGCATACGACCTGCCGGTCACCGAGGCCATGGTCGATCGTGTGGTCTCGATCCCGGTCCGCCCCGACCTCGAGGAGCGTGAGGTCGAATACATCGTGGAGAGACTGAACGAGGCGGTGGCGTGATGCGCTTCGGGCTGATCGGTCTCGGGCAGATGGGAAGACATCACGCCCGCCTCCTCTCCGAATCCGACCAGGTCGAGTTTGTGGGCGCGGTCGACCCTGCCGGCGACCAGCATCGGGTCATCCGCCGAGGAGAGATGTTCGCGAGCGTGGGCGATCTGCTGGCTGCCGGCGTCGACGCGGCGGTGGTCGCCGTTCCCACCGCCCAGCATCGCGAGGTGGCGGTGCAACTCGCCGCCCATGGCGTCAGCACCCTCATCGAGAAGCCCCTGGCCGACTCGGTGGCGACTGCGAAGGAGATCCAATCGGTCTTCGATTCCTCCGGGGTGCTCGGTGCCGTGGGACACGTCGAGCGGTTCAACTCGGCGCTCCAGGAGATGAAGCGTCGTCTCGACGAAGGTGAGTTGGGACGGGTGTTCTCGATAACGACCGAGCGGGTGGGCCCTTTCCCCAACCGGATAGACGACGTGGGCGTGGTGAAGGACCTGGCGACTCATGACATCGACATCGTCACCTGGATCGGGGGTGGTCGCTTCACCGAGGTGAGGGGTGAGACCTCCCACAAGATGGGCAGGCCTCATGAGGATCTGGTGGTGGCGGTGGGACGTCTCGACAACGGTGTGGTGGCGGCGATGAACGTCAATTGGCTGACACCCGTCAAGCGGAGAACGGTGAGTGTGCTCGGGGAGAAGGGGTCTTTCGTCGCCGACTTGCTCGCCGCCGACCTCTTCTTCTATTCGAACGCCGCGGTGGGCAGTGAATGGGACCAGATCGCCCAGCTCCGCGGGGTCAGCGAGGGAGACATGATCCGATACGCGTTCCCGAAGCGGGAGCCCTTGGCCGTCGAGCACGGGGCGTTCCGGACCGCGATCCGGGAAGGGCACGCCGAAGGTGTGGTCTCGCTCTCCGAAGGCGTCGAGATCCTGGAGGTCGCCGAAGAGATCATCGGTGACGGCCGGTGACCACCGCCGTCGTCGCCCTCGGAAAGATAGGCCTACCCCTCGCGGTCCAGATCGCCTCCAAGGGGGAGCCTGTGATCGGAGCCGACATCTCGGAGAAGGTGGTCGCCCTCGTGGGCAGTGGGACGTCCCCGTTCCCCGGCGAGGCACAGCTCGAGGATCGTCTTCGGGAGGTGGTGTCGAGAGGGCTTCTCTCGGCCACCACCGACACCACGACGGCGGTTGCCGATGCCGAGGTCGTGATCGTCGTGGTCCCTCTGATGACCGACGCGGAAGGCTCACCCGACTTCGGGGCGATCGACGCCGCGACGCACGCCATCGCCGCCGGGCTGCGACCGGGGACGCTGGTCTCCTACGAGACGACTTTGCCCGTGGGCACCACCTGCAACCGTTTCGGGGCGATGCTGGAGCAGGGCTCGGGTCTGACCCTGGGCACGGACTTCTTCCTGGTGCACTCGCCGGAGAGGGTGTTCAGCGGACGGGTGTTCGCCGATCTCCGTCGGTACCCGAAGCTGGTCGGCGGTGTCGACGAGAGCTCGACTCGGCGAGGGGTCCAGTTCTACGAGCGGGTGCTCGACTTCGACGAGAGACCCGATTTGCCCAGACCGAACGGGGTCTGGGCGATGGAGAGCGCCGAAGCCGCCGAGCTGGCCAAGCTCGCCGAGACCACCTATCGCGACGTCAACATCGCCCTGGCCAACGAGTTCGCCGTGTACGCCGAGAAGCTCGGCGTCGACATCGCCGACGTGATCGCGGCCTCGAACAGCCAGCCCTTCTCCCACATCCATCGACCGGGAGTGGCTGTGGGAGGCCACTGCATCCCGGTGTACCCGCGGTTCTATCTGGCCGGCCATCCCGAGGCGGAGCTGGTGGAAACGGCGAGGAGGGTCAACCAGGCGGTACCGGAGCGGGTGGTCGAATCGCTGGCCGCCAGACTCGACGGGCTCGAAGGTCGTCGTGTCCTCATCCTGGGCGCGGCCTATCGGGGCGGCGTCAAGGAGACCGCCTACTCGGGAGTCTTCGACCTGGCGCGGGGAGTGGAGGCTCGGGGAGGCTCGGCCGTCGTCTCCGATCCCCTCTACGAGGACGAGGAACTCAGGGCGATCGGGCTGGAGCCTTGGGATGGCCAGCCGATCGATGGGGCGGTGGTCCAAGCCGACCATCCCGAGTACTCGGTCCTGAGCCCGGCGGACCTGCCCGGCGTCAAGGTGGTCTACGACGGGCGGGGGATCTTGACGTCCGAGCTCTGGCAGGGGAGCGGCGTCCAGCTCCTCGTGATCGGTCAGGGGTCCAACAGTGACTGAACGACCCGATCCGGCCGGCTCGCCTCCCATTTCTCCTCGACGAGACGTCGAGCCTGCTCACCCAGTGTCCTGCGCAGCTCAGGGTCGTCAGCCAGTCGTCTGATCACGTCGGCCGCCTCCACCGGAGTCGGGCAGACCAGGTCGGCGTGGATCTGGGACACGACCCGTGACTGGCCGGGCAGATCGGAGACGACGACTGGTAGGCCGATCGCCATGTACTCCCAGAGCTTCGTCGCCACGGCCTCCATGTAGGCCGGAACGGCCGCCAACAGGTTGAGGCCGGCGAGTGCCCCCCCGGCCCTCTTCCATGCCTCGGAATGCTCGAGCCGTCCGATGAGCTCGACACGTGACCGCACCCCCAGCCCCTCTGCAGCGCTTTCGATCCGGGAGGCGACGCCCGGGCTCACGTTGCCTATGACCTCGAGGACGAAGCTCTCGTCGAGATGCCCCAGCGTCTCCACCATTGCCAAGGCCCCGCGGGCCAACGTGACGTCGCCGATGTACACCAGGCGATGTGAGCCGTCAGGGGCGACCGGCTGCAACGAGAGCGGGTCGGGGACGTTCAAGACGACGAGATCGCCTCTCCTGGCCAGCTCGGGGGCTGCCACCATCACCCTCCAGGCGGCTAGACGTCCCAGCCAGGTGGCGAAGGCGGCCAGCACCCTGACCAGGGGGCGGGCCCAGCCGGGCACCCAGGGCCGCGCCATCGCGGCCCGGGGGTAGTCCTCGTGGATGTCGGGCACCGGGCGTTTCCCCGTGAGCCGGGCGACCACGGAGCCCAGGAAGTACAGCTCGGGGTCGGGCAGGATCACGACCGACGACTTGGAGCGGGCGATGTCCTTCAGGGTGCGTGCCAGGGCGAGCCATCGCGGGGCGCCGCGGTGTGACACCAAGCACACCTCATGGCCGGCCGTCGTGAGGTACTCCCGGTGGCGGTTGAGACGGGGATCGCCGACCCAATGCACGGTCGAGACGATCAGCACGCTGCTCGGGGTCATCGCCGGCCGCCTCCGTCTACAAACCCCCATCCCCAGGAGAGATGCATCGTGGCCAGGGCCGCAGCCACCCTCAGCGGGGACGATTTCGACATGGCGCCGGCTGTCAGGAGTGCGGCCACGTAGAACAGCGGGATCACCACCAGCCCGGGCCACCAGATCGACCCGATCAGGCTCCCGCCGAGAACCAGTACCAGCATCGGTGGCGCCATCTGTCGCCAGCGCAGTGATCCGGGGTGTTTGCGGGCGAACGCCCGCTTCGCCCGGCCGTAGCCGAGATACTGACGAGCCAGGAGGGAGAGACTCGATCGCGGCCGGTATTCGACGCGAAGCTCCGGGTCGAACCAGACCTTGCCCCCGGTGGCGATGATCCGATGATTCAGCTCGTAGTCCTGGGTGCGGATGAACTCCTCGTCGAATCCACCGACCCGCTCCAGAGCCGTGCGGCGAAACACCCCCAGATAGACGGTTTCCGCCGGACCGGCCTCGCCACCGATCCGGTAGCGGGCGTCTCCCGCTCCCCAGGGTGACGCCATCGCCGCCGCGATCGCCTCGCCCCAGGGACCATCACCCACCGGCACCTGCATGCCGCCCACGTTGTCGGCCCCGGTCTTCTCCAGGGTTTCCACGGCCCGGGAGACATATCCAGGCGGAAGCACCGCCTGGGCATCGCATCGCACGATGACGTCGCCACGACTGCCGGCGATGGCGAGGTTGAGACCTGCCGGTGTCGTGCCAGTGGGATTGGGGACCACGCGGAGGCGGGGCCCGTTCAAACCCTCGGCGGAGCCGTCGGCATCGGCGACCACCACCTCGACGATGTTGGGGTATGTCTGTGCGTCGACGGACGCCAGGGCGCGTTCCAGGTCGTCCCGGGCGTTGCGCGCAGGGATGATCACCGACACCGAGGGCAGGTCAGCGGACACCTGGACATATGATGCCCCGCCGTGCCCGCCGACCTGCAGTCAATCGCCGACCCCCGTTTGATACTGCTGGCATGGGGAGCCGGGCTATCGCTGGTCGGAGCGGTGATCGCCTGGCGCCGTATCGTCGGTCCCGGCTTCACATGGCTGGTCGCCGGCGTCGCCGCGCTGGTCGCGCTCGCCGGTGCCTTGGCGGATGGTGCATGGTGGGCCCGCGGAGGCATGGTCCTGCTGGGAGTCTCGGCCTTGGGAGGGAGACGGCCGTCGTGGGCGGCCGGGGCCCTGGGCCTCGCCGGGACGGGGTTTCTGGTCGAGGCTGCCCTGTTCGGTGGTGTGATCCCGGCCGCTACCGCCACGCTTGCCCTCGGGGGCGTGACCGGGGAGATGATGCTGGGCCATTGGTACCTGATCGACCCCCGTCTGCCGCGCGGCGCACTTCGCAACCTGGCAGCCGCCGGCATCGGCGGACTGGTGGCCGAGGCGATCCTCCACTTCTCTCTTCGCATCGGAGTCAGCGGAGGAGGCGCCGTCGGCTTCTGGACGCTGCTGGTGGCGTCCGTCGTGTTGATGGCGGCGGTCATCGGGGCGCTTCGCTATCCCGCCTACAGCGGTGTCATGGCCGCGACCGGTTTGTCGTACCTCGCCCTGCTGACCACGCTGGGTGCGGTTTTCGTCGGGCGAGCTCTGGCCGCCGGCCTGGGACCATTCGACCTCGGATAGGAGATGGCATTGGAGATAAGAGCGGCGACGTCTGACGTCTCGATGGAGGGTGCCACCCTCGTGGCGGGTGTGCTGGAGGGACTGGCACCGCTGACCGGGTCCGAGGAGGCCGTTGCCGCCGTCGACCCGGCGATCTTCGAGGCCACCGGGTTCAAGGGGAAGTCAGGCGAGGTCGTCACCCTGGCCCATCAGACCGCCGCCGCGGTGATGTTCGTCGGCCTCGGAGATGAGGTTTCCTACGACTCTCTTCTTGCCGCCGCCGGCAACTCGGTGAGGAAGGTGAAGACGGAGCGAGCGGTCAGCCTGCTCGCGGGTGCCGACCTCGAGCAGGCGACGCGGGCGGTGGCGGAAGGAACACTCCTCGGTGGCTATCAGTTCCGCCCCTACAAGACCGACGACGACGCCCTCGACGTCGAGCTCGTCGACATCGTCGGAGGGGATGAAGACGAGATCGACACCGCGATCGTGATGTGTCAGGCAACCAACCTGGCCCGTGATTGGGTGAACACCCCGGCGAACGACCTGTCACCCGAGACCTTGGCCGGTCTGATCGAGGAGGCGGCCGCGGGGGAGACGGGTCTGTCCGTCGAGGTCTGGGACAAAGCCCGGATCGAGACCGAGGGGCTGGGGGCCCTGCTCGGAGTGGCGGCCGGGTCCGACCGTGACCCGGCGGTGGTCATCCTCCAGTACCGGCCCGAGAACGCAAAGGGCCACCTCGCCCTGGTCGGCAAGGGCATCACGTTCGACAGCGGCGGGCTCTCCCTGAAGGCCGCCAACTTCATGGAAGAGATGAAGGACGACATGTCCGGCGCAGCAGCCATAGCAACGGCCACCGTCGCCGCCGCCCGCCTCGGCCTGCCGGTGAGCGTCACTGCGATCGCGCCACTCACCGACAACGCGGTGGGGGGAGACGCCACCCGACCCGGAGACGTGCTTAGACCCGTCGACGGGCCGACGATCGAGGTGCTCAACACCGACGCCGAGGGCAGGCTCATCCTCGCCGACGGGCTCGGTCTGGCCAAGCGATTCCAGCCAGACCTCACCATCGACGTCGCCACCCTCACCGGGGCGGCTGCCGTCGCATTGGGCAAGGAGGTGGCGGCGGTGTTCGCATCGGAGTCGGCCGTGGCACAGCGGATCCTCCGTGCTGCCGACCGCGCCGGTGAGGTGTTCTGGGAGATGCCGCTGCACAAGGGATACCGGAAGTCGATCGACTCGAATATCGCCGATATCAAGAACATCTCCGGTGGCCGATACGGCGGCGCCATCGTCGCTGCCCTGTTCCTCGCCGAGTACGCCGGGGACGGCCCGTGGGCACATCTCGACATCGCCGGCCCGGCACTCAATGCGGAGACGGCGGGGGAGCGGGTCAAAGGCGCATCCGGGGTCGCGGTGAGGACTCTGATCGAGGTGATGAGGGAGATGGCGACGCAGGATTGAGCGCCGTCTGATACCTAGGCTGTGGCGATCGTGCGCACCCGCTTCGTGGTCTCCGTTGCTGTTGCTGACCTGATCTCCCTGGCGCTCGCCATGGTGGTCACCTCCTGGGTGATCTTCAACAAGCCATTGCCCTGGCATGCATCGGCCATCCTGACCGGGGGCCGCCCGGTCTGGCCCATGCTGTTGTTCATCGCCCTCTCGATGGTGATCACGTCGTTTCTCACCGAGGGCATGTCCGGGCCCGGGGTGCCTCGACCGACATACGGCCGGATGCTGGTGATCTGGCTGGGCACTCTCCTCCTCACCGCGTCCTTCCTCTTCCTGTTCCCGCAGGCGTACCGCTCACGTTCCTTCGTTCCCGGAGCGGCGACTCTCTGGCTGATCCCGGCGACCATCCATCGCTATCTGAGGCGACGCCGTCCCTGGGTGGAGCGCTTCGTCGTGATCACCAACGAGAAGGAGCTGGCCGACGATCTCCAGCACGATGACCACGCCGAGGTCGTCGCGGTCCTCGAGCCCGGTGACGAGAGCCCCATCGAGCTGCCCGACCGCGACGTCATCATCGCCGTGGACCTGCGCGGGATCCTCTCGGAGTCGATGGCGCAGTTCCTCTCCTCCTGCGACCTGGCCGGCTACGCCGTGGTCCCCTTCTCATCGATCTACGAGGAGCACACCGGGCGTGTCCCCCTGATCCACCTCGCCGAGGGCTGGGAGATCTCCACGCCTTTGCTCGAGGTGGCTCGTTGGCTTCCGGGGAAACGGGTGGTCGACATCGTCCTCACCATCGTCACCATGCCCATATGGGTGGTCCTGGGCCTGCTCATCGCGGGCTATCTCAGACTGACCGACGGTGGCAACGTCATCTTCAGACAGGAGCGGGTGGGGCTCAACGGACGGGTGTTCACGATGTACAAGTTCCGCACCATGAGCCCGGATGCGGAGAAGGACGGGGCCCAATTCGCCGTCGAGGACGACCCCCGTCTGATCACAGGGGGCGCCTTCCTCCGCAAGTCACGTCTCGACGAGATACCCCAGATGTGGAACGTGCTCCGCGGTGACATGAGCATCGTCGGGCCCCGGGCAGAGCAGGTCCCGTTCGTGTCCGAATTCAGACGTCAGATCCCCTTCTACGACCACCGTCACATGGTCCGCCCCGGCATCACCGGTTGGGCTCAGGTCAACTTCGGGTATGCCGATGATGAGGTGGAGACCGTCGAGAAGCTCACCTATGACCTCTACTACATCAAGCACATGTCCCCGGTGATGGATCTGCGCATCTTCTGGAAGAGCGTGTGGACTGTGCTCACCGCGTACGGGGCGAGATGAGCGCACCGGTGATCGAGGCACAACGGCGCGGATTCAAGGCGCCAGGCACCACGTTCATGGTCGTAGGCGGCCTTCTCGGCGCGCTCGGGGCGTATCTCTTCCAGCTCCTCGGGGGAAGGGCGCTGGGCACGGTCGGATTCGCACCGGTGAGTGTCCTCTGGACCGCATTCTTCATCCTGGCCACGGTGCTGCTGGTGCCGGTGGAGCAGTACGTCACCCGAGAGGTGGCTTCGGGGCGCAAGGCGCTGCCCCAGGACCTGAAGGCGACCGCGGTGATGGCTCTGGTCGGTTCGGTCGTGGGTGGCGGGTTCGTTGCCTTCACCCTCGATGACCTGTTCCGGGGTGATCCTCAGTACATCGTGCAGGTCGTCCTGTTGATGTGTGGCTACGCCCTGCTCATGACGGGCAAGGGAGTCCTCGCCGGCAGGCGGCGCTTCGCCGGTGTCGGCTGGATACTCGTCGTCGAGACGGTGGCCAGGCTGGTCGCCGGGATCGTGGCGGTCGCCCTCTTCGCCAATGCAGTGTCTCTCGGCTGGGCCATGGTGGTCGGGGGGTTCTCCGTCCTCGCCCTCGGCTGGTGGCGTCACGACACCGGTGATCCCGACCTGGCCCACACACCGGCGCGGAGCTTCCTCACCGGCTACTCGGGTGGGACTTCCTCTTCCCAGCTCCTCCTCGCAGGGGCCCCGCTGGCGGTTGCCGCGCTTGGTGGCTCGGACGAGCTCATCTCGATCATCTTCTTCACGTTCACCATCTATCGCGCCCCCTTGACCTTGATCTTCTCCCTGCAGGGAAGGGTCCTGCCCTTCCTGGTCGGTCTGGCCGGGGCGGCGCGCAAGTCGGAGCTGGTGAAGATCGCACGTTGGTTGCTCGTCGGTGGGATCGGGCTGGCCTTGCTCGGGGCGTTGGTGGGATGGCTCGTGGGCCCCGAGGTGATGACCATCCTGCTCGGCGACGAATTCGCCCCCAGCTCGACCGTGGCGATGTACACGGCCGGCGGGATCATGGCCGCGGCCGCGGCCCAGGTGACGAGTCAGGTGCTGGTCGCCGAGGGCAGGACCTCACGGCTCGCCTGGGCGTGGTTCGGCGGGCTGGTGGTCGCCCTCGTGGTGATCATGGCGGTCGGAGGCGAGGTGGACACCCGGGTCGCCCTCGGATTCGCCGCCGGAGAGGCTGCAGCCCTGGGGCTGATGGCGACCCACGCCATCAGACCGTAGCCTTCGCCAACCAGGCGGCGTGCTGGGCGGCGACATCGGGCGGGAACCGCCACCTCATCTCCGCCGGGACGATCGGGACACGTCCTTCCACGGCGAGATTCCCGTCGACGATCCTGACCAGACCTGCTCTGAGCAGCTGGGGGAGATGTCTGGGCAGCCGCACGTCCTCCCCCTTGCCGGCGGCACTGATCAGCCGGAGCAGCTCGGCGACCGCGCCCGGTCCCAATGCGGCCACCCAGAACCTGCGGATGTAGGGATCCGAGACCTCGAGCCCGGACTCGGTCTCGATCAGTCGCACCGGGACCGTGGGACGGATCCGGGCCGTCGGCCGAACCGGAGCACCGGCTTGCCCCGCGGCACTATTGATCGGAGGACGATTCTGGCCACTCGCAGGTGCTCCGGTTCGCATACACCGGACAACTACAAGTATCGCTAAATACCGTCAACCCGCCTAGAACGAGGCGCGAAAGAAATCACTAGTCACCGTCGTCGCCTCCGCCGCCGCCACCACCGCCGCCGGGAGGCTGGGTCGGTGGCGGGCCCTGGACACCGACCCGGAGCACCACCGAGGCCGACGTGTTGATGACGGTGCCTGGAGCCGGATTGGTCTCAACCACCCGCCCGATCAGGTTGGGGTCACCGACCGGGACCTCCTCCGTGCTGAAGCTGAGCATGACACCGGTCTCCAGGCTGAATGCCTCGCCGGCTTCGGTCGCCTCCTCGGGTGTCAGCCCGGTGAAGTCGGGCAACGGTGCCTCCGGAATCTGCCCGTTGGACACCCAGATGGTCACGGTGGTGCCCTGGGGAACGGTGGTTCCCGGTGCGATCGACTGGTTGACGACCGTCCCGGCCGGTTCCAGGGACGGGACCTCCACGACTGCCCCATTCAGCTTGGCGTCGACGCGCAGCTCGCGCAGCGCCTGACCCTCACTGAGCCCCACGAGCACAGGCACCTGAGTCGGTGGTGGCACCAGGTAGTCGTCGATATTTGCCGGGTCCGGCGGGAACTGGGTCTCGGGCAGCCCTTCGGTCACGATCGACATGAACTCGGCCCAGATCGGCGCCGGCACCGAGCCACCGAACACCTGGGAGTAGGTCTGGCCGTTGATCACCACGTTGCGCAGCGGGATCTGCTCGGCTTCGTACCCAACCCAGACCGAGGTCGAGTACTCCGGCGTGAATCCCACGTACCAGGCATCGAGGTAGCGCTGGTGGGTTCCGGTCTTGCCACCCTGAGGATGGTCGATGTCGGCGCGTGTGGCGGTCCCAGAGCTGGTCGGAACCTTGAGCAGGGGGCGTCGGGCCGCGGCGAAGAGGGCCGGGTCCGCGACCTGGGTGACCTCGGGCTCCTTCTCGTAGATGACGTCGCCCTCGTGGTTCACGATACGGGCGACGATGTAGTCGTCGGCGTGGAGACCGTTGGTGGCGAAATTGGAGAAGGCCGAGGCCATCTCCATCGGCGACACGGCCGAAGCTCCGAGCACGATGGAGAGCACCGGCTCCAGCGAGGCTTCGGTGATCCCCATGCGCCGTGCCATGTCGACGATGTTCTCCGGGCCGGTGTCCCGTGATACCTGGGCGTACACGGTGTTCACCGATCGGTAGGTGGCCTCCTCCAGGGTGATCACCCCGGTCGAGCTACCCGATGCGTTCTGGACCGTCCAGACGTTCGTCCCGTTCGGGGAGCAGATGAACTCGCACTCGATCTCGAGAGGGCTGGTTCCCGCCCAGCGGTGACCCAGGGTGAAGCCCTGCTCCAGGGCGGCGGCGAGCCCTATCGCCTTGAATGCAGAACCGGGGTTGCGCCGGCCCTGCACCGCCAGGTCGAACTGGCTGAACTCGAAGTCGAGGCCCGACGCCATCACCTTGACCGCGCCGGTCTTGTTGTCGACCATGGCGATGGCGCCGGTGGGACGACACGAGTGGGTCTCGGCGTAGGTGGCGTAGTAGTCGTGGTTCTCTTCGAAGTCGGGGAAGATCTCCGAACAGGCCCGCAGGTTGTCCTCGTACGCGGGCAGGGGGAGCCACTCGTTGAGGATGCGGTTCGCCTCCTGCTGCAGTGCCAGGTCGATGGTGGTGAAGATCTGCAGGCCCCCACCTCCCTCGCAGGCGACGTCGTCGGCCGGGCAGCCGAAGATCGCCTTCTTGCGCTCCTCGTTGGTCTCACCGAGGAAGGCGAACTCGGGGGAGTTGAGGAGCTGGCGACGCACCTCGGCCACGACGTGATCCGCCTGCCCCCGCCGCGGCGGAGTGTCGACCACCCCGATCGGCTGTTGCATCGCATTGCGAGCCTCGGCCTCGGTGACCCAGCCCTCCTCGAGCATCTGGTTGATCACGTCATCGCGACGCTCCAAGACGTTCTCGGGCCGGCGTCTCGGGTTGTAGAGGGAGGGGTTTCGGACCATGACCGCGAGCGTCGCCGCCTCGTGTAGCTGGAGCTCGGTCATCGGCTTGTCGAAGAACTCCTCCGACGCGGTCTTCACGCCATAGGCCCCGGACCCGAAATAGACCGAGTTCATGTAGAACTCGAGGATCCGCTCCTTGGGGAAGCGTCGCTCCACCTCGGCGGACACGAAAGCCTCGTTGACCTTTCGCCTTATCGAGACCTCGTTGCCGACGAAGGCGTTCTTGACCACCTGCTGGGTGATGGTCGAGCCACCCCGCGTCTGGTCGTACAGGATGTTGTCGATAGCCGCCGAGGCGATGGCGGAGAAGTCGACGCCCTCATGGGAGAAGAACTCCGAGTCCTCGGCGGCGAGGATCGCGTTCACCAGCACCTCGGGAACCTCGTTGAACGGCACCGGCTCTGAGTTGCGCCCGTCGTGGAGCTCGGCGAGGACCTCGCCCGAGGCGGCGTAGACCCGGCTGACCCGGCTCAGGTCGGGGAGGTTCAACTCCATCGACCTGGTGTCGGGCACCCACTCGGCGGCCACCTCCTCGAAGGTGCCATATGCCGAGTTGGCGCCCAGGAACGCGAACAGGCCCACCCAACCGGAGAGGAGGAGTGATATGGAGAGCAGGGTGGCCAAGGCGCCGAACCAGCGTCCTCGCCGTTCCCGCGCCTCGATGCGATGGATGAGGGCTTTCCTGGCCATCAGGGCTAAACGACGATCCGGGCTGTCGGGGAGTTCCCGCCTACGATCCGGGTCAAGGTGTCAGGATAGGGCGGGAATGGATGAATCACGGCGAACCTCCAGCGATATCGAGGTCGAAGTCGTCTACGACACCCCGCCGGATCCGGCCCGGATAGGTGCGCCGGGGGAGTACCCGTTCACCCGAGGTCCGTATCCCACCATGTATCGGGGTCGACCCTGGACCATGCGGCAATACGCCGGATTCGGCACCGCCGAGGAGACCAATCGCAGGTTTCGTGACCTTCTCGAGGCTGGTCAGACCGGTCTGAGCGTGGCGTTCGACCTCCCCACCCAGATGGGCCTCGACTCCGACCATCCACTCGCCGCCGGCGAGGTGGGCAAGGTCGGGGTCGCCATCGACGGGATCGAGGACATGCGGCGGCTCTTCGAAGGGATCCCACTGGCCGAGGTGTCGACCAGCATGACGATCAACGCCACGGCCCCGTTGCTCCTGCTGCTCTATCAGCTGGTGGCCGAGGAGCAGGGAGTCGACGGGACCGAGATCAGGGGGACCATCCAGAACGACATCCTCAAGGAGTACGTCGCCCGAGGAACCTACATCTACCCGCCCGGGCCCTCGATGCGTCTGATCACCGACGTCTTCGCCTATGCCGACGCGAACACGCCGCAGTGGAACACCATCTCGATCAGCGGGTATCACATTCGGGAGGCAGGTGCCACCGCCGCCCAGGAGCTTGCCTTCACCATCAGCAACGGCCTCGCCTATGTCCGGGCGGCGACCGAAGCCGGTCTCGATGTCGACTCGTTCGCCCCTCGTGTCTCCTTCTTCTGGAACGGCCACAACGACTTCTTCGAGGAGGTCGCCAAGTTCCGCGCCGCCCGCAGGATCTGGGCAAGGCACATGCGGGAGGTCGTGGGGGCCAAGGACCCGCGCTCGTGGGCGATGCGTTTTCACACCCAGACCGCCGGATCGACGCTCACCGCGCAGCAACCCCTCAGCAACGTGGTCAGGACGACCATCCAGGCGCTCGCGGCCGTGCTCGGCGGCACCCAGTCGCTGCATACGAATGCCTACGACGAGGCCCTTGGCCTGCCCACCGACGAATCTGCCCGTCTCGCCCTACGCACCCAGCAGGTGATCGCCTACGAGTCGGGTGTCACCGCCACCGTCGATCCCCTCGCCGGTTCCTATTTCGTGGAGAGCCTCACCGACGCGCTGGAGGAGAAGGCAGAGAGCCTCATATCGGCTGTCTCCGGGATGGGAGGCGCCGTCGCCGCCATCGAAGCCGGCTGGATGCAGTCACAGGTCGAGGAGTCGGCCTACCGGGAGGCACGGCGTCAGACGAGTGGGGAATCCGTCGTCGTGGGCGTCAACCGCTTTCAGGGCGACGGCGATGCCAAGGTCCCGGTCCTCGAAATCGACCCGAACCTGGAGAAGGCACAACGTGAGGCCTTGCGCAGCCGTCGCGCAGATCGCGACCAAGCAGAGGTGGAGGCCAAGTTGAAGGGCGTGGAGGAGGCTGCCGTGGCTGACGTCAATCTCATGCCGCCGATGAAGGAGGCCCTGGCCTCTGGAGCGACCATCGGAGAGGTGTCGGATGCGCTCCGCCGGGTCTTCGGCGTGCATCGACCCAACGGGTAACTTCTCGTGACCGAATGACCGACACCAGCACGCACCTGCTCATCATCGGTGGCGGCCCCGCCGGTACCCAAGCGGCGACGACGGCGGCTTCCGCGGGCGCCCGCGTCACGCTGGTGGAGAAGGACGTCGTGGGTGGCGCGGCCCATCTCTGGGACTGCATCCCGTCGAAGACGATGGCGGCGTCGGCGCTGCGTCACACCTCGGTCCGCAACGCGGTGAAGCTCGGGCTGGTCAACGATCCGGGCAAGCTCGATCCTGGAGTTCTCTCGAGACGCATCAAAGAGATCACCTCGGACATCAACGAGAACTGGGTCGAGTTGCTGACCGACCAACGTGTCGAGATGGTCGGGGGAATCGCCCGGCTGGTGAGCCCAAACGAGGCCGTCGTGGAGACGATCGACGGGGAGCGTCGCATCGGCTTCGACAAGGCCCTTCTCTCGACGGGCTCCTCACCACGGGAGCCGGCCTGGGCGCCAGTGGATGGGGAGAGGGTCCTCACCACCCGCCACTGTTACGACCTGAAGGAAGTCCCCGACCATGTCATCGTCATCGGGTCGGGAGTGACGGGGGTGGAGTTCACCCACATCTTCGAGGCGATGGGTGCCGAGGTGAGCCTGGTGGTGTCCCGGCGTCAGATCCTGCCCCATCGCGACGCCGAGGTGGCAGCGGTGCTCGAGGAGGACTTTCTCGAGCGCGGTGTCCGTCTGGTGATCGGGGCGCGTGCCGAGGGAGTCGAGCTGGACGGAGACGTTGTCAGGGTGCGTTGTGACGACGGCCGCGTCCTGGAGGGCTCTCATGTGCTACTGGCCGTGGGCTCGGTGCCCCTCAGTGAGGGGCTCGGGCTCGATGAGGCGGGCGTGGAGACGACCGAGGGCGGGTACATCGTCGTCGACCACTTCCAACGCACCTCGGTGCCTCACATCTATGCCGCCGGTGACGTCACCGGGCAGATGCCGCTCAGCTCGGTGGCCGCCATGCAGGGCCGGAAGATCGCCCGGCATGCGCTGGGGATGAGTGTGAAGCCCATCGACTACGACAAGGTGACCGAAGCCATCTTCACCGAGCCCGAGATCGCCTCGGTGGGCCTCGCCGAGGTCGATGCGGCCGCCCAGGGTCGCAAGGTGCGCACGACGAAGGTGCCGTTCACCTCGAATGCCAGGTCGGTCCTCCAGGACTTCACCCGGGGGTTCGTCAAGGTGACCTCCGATCCGGCGACCGGAGTGGTGCTGGGCGGGACGATCGTCGGCCATCGCGCATCGGAGCTGATCGGGATCATCTCCCTGGCGGTGCAGGCCCGGGTGACGACTGAGACTCTCGTCGAGACGTTGCTAGTCCACCCGTCGATGGTGGAGGCGATCAGCGACGCCGCCGAATAGGCGGCTCGTGCAAACCCTGGGTTGTGAGCGTCGCTCAGCGACG
>DASZOM010000044.1:0-10351 GCA_035550735.1 Acidimicrobiia bacterium
CCCCCCCCCCCCAACCCTGGGTTGCGCGAGTACCTCTAGAGCCGCGTGCCGCGTGAGGTGTGGAGGATGCAGGCGGTGAGGCGGCCGTCGCCGATGTGCTCCAGCTCCACCGGCGCCACCGGGTGGAAGGTGATGTTCAACCTGCGCCCGTCGAGACTCATCTCCTGGAGGGCCGCCTTCATCGCAGCCGGCGCATCGCCCTTGTCGAAGGCCTCGGCCGCGGTCGCTGCGGTCGCCTCGTCGTGGAACACCATGGTCGCGTCGAACTCGCTGCGACGCTCCACGTCGGCGAGACCCTCGACGAGGAGGTCGTGGTCATAGAGCCACTCGACCGCGTCGTCGACCTCCCAACCACACGCCGGGGTGACCACCGGGCAGCGGGTGTGGAACCGGCACCCCTCGGGCGGGTTGGCCGGGTCGGGGACACTCCCGTGCAGCCCCTTCATCTCCGACTGCTGGGCATTGATGTCGGGGTTGGCGGCGAGCAGGGCTTCGGTGTACGGGTGACGGGGATCTTCGAAGAGCTGGACCGCCGTCCCCTGCTCGGCGATCTGTCCCAGGTACATCACGGCGATGCGATCACTCATCAGCCGGACCACTCCCAGGTCGTGGCTGATGAACAGATATGTCAGACCGCGTTCCCGCTGCAGGTCGTAGAGGAGGTTGAGGATCTGCGCCTGGACCGACACGTCCAGTGCCGACGTCGGCTCGTCGAGGACGATGAACTCGGGGTCGAGTGCGAGGGCCCTGGCGATCGAGATCCGCTGTCGCTGTCCGCCGGAGAACTGATGGGGGAACCGGTAGAGGTGCTGTCGCCCCATCCCCACGCTCTCCAGGAGCGAGACCACCCGTTCGGTCAGCTCCTGACCCGAGGCCTCGTTGTGGACCCGGAGCGGCCGGCCCACGATGTCCTTGACCAGATGGCGGGGGTTGAGGGAGCTGAACGAGTCCTGGAACACGACCTGGCAGTTGCGCCGGTAGGCCTTCCAGGCCTTGCCCTTGAGCTGGTCGATCCGGTGGTTGTCGTCGATCCGCTCCAGCTCTCGGACCTGCTCCCGGTTGCGTTCCGGCTCGGGCGTGGCCTCGATCGCGTCGAGACGGGCGGCGTCGGCGTCCGAGAGCCTGAAGTAGATCTTCCCGCCGGTGACCGAGGTCAGCCCGCTGATGCAACGTCCGAGCGTGGTCTTCCCACACCCCGACTCCCCCACCAGACCCACCGTCTCCCCGGGGCGGATGTCGAAGGAGACCCCGTCGACGGCCCGGACATGACCGACGACCCGCTGCAGGGTGCCTTCCTTGATGGGGAAGTGCTTCTCCACCCCTCGCAGGGAGATCACCGACCTTTCGGCGGTGGTGTGCTCCCTCGATGCCTGTTGTGCGCTGAGCGTGGTCATGACACCCACGCCTCGAGGCTGGGCAGGACGACGTCGGCATCGTCGGGGTAGTAGGCGAAGCAGGCGACCGAGTGACTCTCGCCGACCTCGATCGTCTCCGGGTCGACGGTCCGGCAGATCTCGACCGCGAAGGGGCACCTGGTGCTGAACCGGCACGAAGGCGTTGGGTCGACAAGCTCGGGCACGTTGCCGACGATGGATGCCAGCTCGCCGCGCTGATGGGCGGCGGAGGGGACGGCGGCCATCAACCCTCGGGTGTAGGGGTGCCTCGGATTGCTGAAGACCTCCTCGGTGGTGCCCGTCTCCACTACCCGGCCGGCGTACATGACCGCCACCCGGTCACAGATCTCCTTGACCAACGACAGGTCGTGGCTGATGTAGAGCACCGAGGTCTCGAGACGGGCCTGGAGCTCGGCGATCAGCTCGAGGATGCGGGCCTGGATGGTGACATCGAGGGCGGTGGTCGGCTCGTCGGCGATGAGGAGGTCGGGGTTGCAGGCGAGAGCCTGGGCGATCAGGACCCGCTGCTTCATGCCACCGGAGAGCTCATGGGGGTAGCTGTCCATGATCTTGCGCGGGTTGGGGATCTGGACCTCGCTCAACGCCTTGGCGACCAACTCGTCGATCTCGTCCGAGAGCTTCTCCGCCCACTTGCGATAGGGAGGGAAGCGGAGGAGGAACCGCTCGAACGAGCTGGCCTGCTGTCGCGCCGCGCGGCGGATGAGACGGGGGACCCTCGGCCCCAGCGCCTGCAGGATCTCCTCGGAGCGGTGCTGATGGAAGACCTCGGCGATCTGGGCGCGGATCGACAAGGCGGGGTTGAGCGCCTTGCCCGGATCCTGGAAGATCATGGCGATGCGATCGCCCCGCAGCTCCAGCATCTGGTGGTGGGGGATCTCGAGGAGGTCGATGGGCCCGTCACCGTTGCGTCGGGCGTCCGAGGACCAGAAGAGGACCTCACCCCCCGCGTAGACGCCGGGTGGGGTGGGGACCAGACGGTTGAAGGAGCGGGCGGTGACACTCTTCCCACATCCGGTCTCACCGACGAGGCCCAGGGTCTCCCCGTCCCGAATGTCGAACGAGACGCCGTCTACGGCGTGGACCATCCCCGCCTTGGTCTTGAAATGGACCTTGAGATCACGAACTGAGGCGACGCGGGGGCGGGCCGAGGGGTCGCGGGGGGAGATGTCGACCGTCACCCCATCCTGACCATGACTCGAGTCCGAGGAGACATTGGCGCGCCGCTTACCCCAGGTCACGTCGACCAGTATCCCATCGATCGCGTGCTTGGCGCCCGTGTCACCTCATCCTCCTCCAGGGACAGCAATCGATTGCTGCGCAGGCACCGCACGTTATAACATCGCCCACCGGCGCGCAACAGACCCTCGGCCCTTCTCGTCACTCCCCACCCAGGCCGAACGGGAACGATCGGGTGTAGCTACAAGGAGGTTGGTTTGAGACTGGTCAGGTATCTCGCTGCGGACGGGCCCCGATCAGGCGTACTGGACGACGGTTTCGTCGTCGACGTATCCGCCGTTCTCGACACGCCTGACGACATGACCGGTCTCATCGACCTGGTGATGGGGACCGGGCTGTCCGCCTCGGGGCTGGCCGGCTCCAGGGTGCCCGTGGCCGAGGTCACCCTGCTCGCCCCGCTTCGTCCTCGCAAGGGCATCTTCGCCGTGGGCAAGAACTTCATCGAGCACGTCCGCGAGCTGCCCGGGGCCGACGCCAAGGCCGAACCGGCACCGGAGTATCCGGTCCTCTTCAGCAAGCCACCGACCTCGGTGATCGGCCCCGGTGAGAGCATCGACACCGGTAACGACCCCAGCTCGACCACCGACTACGAGGGCGAGCTTGGTGTGGTGATCGGCCGGACCGGCCGTCGGATCGGGCGCGAAGACGCCATGCGTCACGTCGCCGGGTACACGATCGTCAACGACGTCACGGCTCGGGCCTTGCAGCGGAGACACGGGCAGTGGCTGACGGGCAAGGGCCCAGACACCTTCTGTCCGATGGGGCCCTGCATCCTCACCGCGGACGAGGTGGCCGACGTCGGCGAGCTCGAGATCCGCACCTCGGTCAACGGGGAGCTGCGCCAGAGAGGCTCACTCAGCGATCTCATCTTCGACATCCCCACTCTGATCGCCACCATCTCCGAGGTGATGACGCTGGAGACCGGCGACGTGATCGCCACCGGCACCCCACGCGGGGTTGGAGTCGGGTTCGACCCTCCCCGCTTCCTGCGTCCCGGCGATGTCGTGGAGATCACCGTCGACCCGATCGGGACCCTCACCAACCCGGTGGTCTGACCTCGTCGTGACGTCCGCAATCGTTTTCGTAAGGCGGGCACGCGTTGGGTAGCGTGGCCCGACGCTCGAGCAGGAGGATCTAGATGGCCCGTTTCGCGGTGAAGACTCCGACCCACCACACGACGTGGGACAAGATGCTCGGGGTGTGGCAGGCCGCCGACGAGATCGACCTCTTCGAGTCGGCCTGGAACTTCGATCACTTCTACCCGATCCGTGGCGACACCGACGGGCCTTGTCTCGAGGCGTGGGTGACCCTCTCCGCCCTGGCCCAGGCGACCAAGCGGATCAGGGTGGGGACCATGGTCAACGGGATGCACTTCCGTCACCCGGCGGTGCTCGCCTCGATGGCCTCGTCGCTCGACATCGTGTCCGGGGGCCGTCTCGAGCTGGGTCTCGGCGCCGGCTGGAACGAGATGGAGACGGACGCATACGGGATCGAGCTCGGCACCGTCGACGAGAGGATGACCCGGTTCGAGGAGGGCACCGAGGTCATCCACCTCCTGTTGACCCAGGAGGAGTCGGACTTCGAGGGCCGCTTCTTCCGGCTCACCAAGGCACGCAACGAGCCCAAGCCGGTGCAGCAGCCCCGACCGCCGATCGTCATCGGGGGCAAGGGCGAGAAGCGGACCCTCCGTCTCGTCGCCCGGTTCGCCTCGATGTGGGACGCCCTTTTCGTCGAGGACGAGAAGGACGAGTGGCTGCGGCTCCGCGACGTGCTCTGGGCGCACTGCGAAGACGTCGGTCGCGATCCGGCCGAGATCTCATGTTCGAGCCATCTCTCCATGGGCCCCGACCCCGACCCGGCCGAGGTGGCGTCCCGATGCGGGGTCATGTTCGACGCCGGGGTGGACGTGGTGATCCTTGGCTTCACCGCAGCCCATGACCGGGGCACCGTCGAGGCCATCGCCGGTGGATTGAGCGAGCTCAGTTGAGCGGGGCCCTCTGGGCCCTGGTGGCAGCCGTTGGATTCGCCTTCGGGCAGGTATCCAACCGCAAGGTCAATCAGGTGGTCGACGCCTACCGGACCGCGTTCGGCCTGGTTCTCGCGGTCGAGATCATCCTCCTGGCGCGCATCCTGGTGTTGGGCGACCTCGACGTGCTGCTCTCGGCGCCGCCTGAGGCAATCCTCATATTCGGGCTGACCACGCTATTTCATTTCGTGGGCAGTTGGACCCTGCTCGCCCTCAGCCAGCAGCGCATCGGCGTGGCCCGCACCGGCGCGCTCGTGGCCGCTGCACCTGTAGTCGGTACCTTGATGGCGGCGATCTTCCTCGACGAGCCGCTCACCATCGCCATCGCCGGCGGGGTGCTCCTCGCCGTGGTAGGGGTGTCGTTGATCTCACTCAGTGGGGCGGTTCCCGGATCGGACGAGAGGCGGAGCCCGTGGCTGGCGCTGACGGTTGCGTTGATCTGGGGATCGACTCCCCTGCTCATCCGTCTCGGCCTCGAGCAGTACGACCACCCCGTCGAGGGGCTGACGCTGGGAATGGCCTCGAGCGTCGTGGTCTATGCCGCGATCCTCACCGCCACGCGGAGATGGCGCGGCGCGGTATCCGGCACCGCGCTCCGTTGGATGGCGATCGGTGGCTTCTTCAGCGCGGTGGCGGTGTCGGCGCAGTGGCTCTCCTTCGACCTCACCACGATCGCAATCGCCATCACCATCCAGCAGTTCTCGGTGATATTCGTGATCGCACTGGTGCCGATCATGTTCCGCCAGCCCTTCGAGCGGATGAACCCACGTTTCTTCGGAGGGGTCGTCCTGGTGCTGACGGGGGCAACCATCGTCCTGCTGTCGTAGCCTCGCCGTCGATGAGCGACTTCATCGTCGACCCGGAGAGTCTCGCACTCAAGATCAAGGGGATCGTCCCCGAGGGCGGCAGCCACATCCGCCAAGTCCTTCTCGACGAGATCGAGGCCCGTCTCCCCCGCGGCCCGGACGCCCGGATCAACATCCAGCTCTCGGAGCTCAACCCGGGGCGAACCGCTTCCTGGCACGTCCACAACGGTGTCGTCTACTTCGTACTGCTCCGGGGGATCATCACCCTGCAGTACGAGGGGCTGAGCGAGCACTACTCGGCGGGCGACGTCTACACCGAGCCGATCGGGGTGGTGCATCGCGCCCTCAACCCCCACCCCGACATCCCGGCCTCCCTCATCGGCTTCTGGGTGACCGCCGCCGACCGCCCCCACATCACCGAAACCGGCGACCCGGCCTGGACGCCGGTCGATGGGGACCATCCCGGGTTGCGTCGGACTACCTGAGGTGGGCGCGTTTACACCCGCACCGAGATCGGGGGCAGGGGGGCCAGTTCGAAGGTGACGTGGTCACCGGGCTGCACGGGGATCGGGGGGACCACCGAGCCTGCGATCACCACGTCGCCGACACGAAGCCTCTCCCCCACTGCCAGCAGAAGACCGGCGACGTGACCGAGGATGGAGGCGATGCCGCCGGTCAGGGCCTCGAGTTCTTGAGTGTCCGCCACCACCGACCCGCTCTTCGTGATCCGGGCGCGCATCCCCGCGACACTCCCCTCGAAGGGCCGCGGAGCACCGAGCACGACCCCGCGATGGAAGATGTTGCCGGCGAGCACCTCCCCGATGTCCTCCGGTGGGGTGTCGACGTCGGCCAGCTCGATGGCGGGACCGACAGCCGCGATCGCCTCGCCGGCCAGATCCGGGTCGTCGACGTCAATGCCCAGATAGAGGGCGATCTCGGGCTCGGCGACCGGGTTCACCCAGCCCTCACACGAGACGTGGGCCCCCGAGGTCGTCACCCGCGAGGTGGGGAGGAACCCGACCAGCGGCCCGGCCAGCCCGAACTTCTCCAACCAGGTAGGCGCCCCGAACCCGAGCTTCCAGCCGACCGTGCCCTCGCCCTGTGCCAGGAGCCGGGCCCGCTCCTCCAGCATGCGACGCGTCCCGGCAAGCACGACCGGGTCATCCCACCGGGACCCGGTCACGTCGTCTCGGCCTCGTACCCGGTGTCCTCCAAGGCGCCGGCGCCGCTCCAGCCCCACACCAACACGACGTTCTCCTCACCGGTGTTGTCGAAGCCGTGCCAGTGACCACGTGGCGTGAACACCACATCACCCGTCCTCGCCGGCTCCCGGCCGGTGTCGGTGTAGACCATCCCCGATCCCTGGAGCACGACGAAGAACTCGTCGGCGTCGTGGTGGCGATGACGGTCGTGACGCGCCCCAGGCGGGAGCACCGTCCAGCCGAGCAGGAAGTCCTCCGACCCGGCGCTGTGCTTGTCCACCAGGAACTGGACCTGCATGTCGACCCAGCCCTCCTCACGCCGCAGCCCCGGGACCAGGGGGACATCCTCGAGCCTCGTCCGATAGGGCTCCATCACGACATCCCGGCGAGCATGTGATAGACGTCGAAGACGGTCACGAAGTCTCGATGGTCGATGCCACGTCCGCGGCATGCGTTGAGCAACTCGTTGGCCACCGCCGCCAGCGGCGCCGGCGAGCCCTGTCGCCGGGCCACCTCGAGGGCGAGGACCATGTCCTTCTGCTGCAGGGTCACGTCGGCGAGGGGCTTGTCCGGCATGCCGCCTTCGAGGATGAACGGGCCCCGATAGCCCATCACCGGCGAGGCGACGACACTCTTCAGCATGGCGTCGACCGCGACCTCACGGGCCACACCGCCCTTCTCCGCCAGGGCCACCGACTCGCAGAACACCACCATCTCCACGATCAGGGTGAGATTGACCGCCACCTTCATCTGCACCGCGGTTCCCCGGCCCCCGATGTAGCTCACCTTGGAGCCGATGTCGTAGAGGACCGGCTCCACCCGTTCGAATGCGGCCCGGTCACCGCCCACCATGATGGATGCGCTCCCCTGGGCGAGCGTGATCGGGCTGCCCGAGAGCGGGGCGTCGAGCATGATCAGGCCCCGTGACTCGAACTCTGCGCTGATCGAACGGCTGACCTCGGGGTCGATCGTGCTCATGTCGAGATAGACCGCATCGGGGCCGAGACCGGCGATCACGCCGTCGTCGCCGAGCGCCACCGAGCGCACCGCGGCGCTGTCGGTGACCACGGAGAACACCACGTCGGAGATCCTGGCCACCTCACGGGGGCTGTCCGCCCATTTCATCCCGAGCTCGATGAGCGGCTGGGCCTTCGACTCGGTCCGGTTCCATCCGGTCACCTCGTGACCGGCGGCGAGCAGCCGGGGGACGATCCCCTGACCCATGTCACCTAGACCGATGAAACCGACCCTCAACACGACCTCCGAAAGGGGCGCGGAACCTAGCCGGATTCGTTGGGCGCTCGCCCCCATTTCCCTGCCATGATCAACCGATGCTCGGCCGGCCGCTCCGCAGACTCGAGGACCACCGCCTGGTGACCGGAGACGGCACCTATGTGGACGACCGAGCTCCTGCCGGGCTGCAGCACGCGGTGTTCGTGCGCAGTGTCGAGGCACACGCCCTCATCCGCTCGGTGACGATCGACGGCCCCATCTCCCCCTCGGTGTCGGTTTTCACCGCCAAAGACCTCGGCCTCGGGCATCCCATGCCGATGCAACATCCCTCTCCACTCATCGACCAGCCCCTACAGGCCCCGACCCTGGCCCACGACGAGGTCTGCTATGTCGGCCAGCCGATCGCGGTCGTCGTCGCAGATGAGATCCAAGACGCCATCGACGGCGCAGAGGCCGTCACCGTGGACTACGACCCCCTTCCACCGGTGACTGATCACCGCCGGGCGCTCGACGCGGAATCGCCCCTGGCGCACCGGGGTGCGAGCTCCAACCTGATCGCCGTGCTGCGTGCGGCCTACGGAGATCCGGAGATGGCGCTGGCTGCCGCCCCCCACCGGCTGTCCCTGGAGGTCGACGGGCACCGGGGAGCGGCGGCATCTCTCGAGGGAAGGGCCGTACTCGCCTCGTGGGAGGGCACGGACGACCAACTCACGCTTTGGACCTCGAGTCAGGCGCCCCATGCGGTCCGATCGGCCGTGGCCAGCCATCTCGGTCTCTCCCCGGACTCCGTCCGCGTGATCACACCCGAAGTCGGTGGTGGGTTTGGCCCAAAGGCCGCGGTCTACCCCGAGGAGCTCGTCGTGGCGGCCCTGGCTCGGCACCTGGGCGCACCGACCAAGTGGACCGAACGGCGACGAGAGCATCTCACGTCCACCCTGCAGCAGAGGGGACAGAGCGGCACAATCGAGGTCGGCTTCGACGATCAGGGTCGCCTGCTCGTCCTCCAGGCCCATCTCATCCATGACTGTGGCGCCTACGTTCCCTACGGGATCGTCGTGCCGATGACCACGCTCCGTCTGATGTCCGGGCCTTATGTGATCCCGTCGTTGCAGGCCACCATCGAGTGTGTCTTCACCAACGCCACCCCCACCGGGGCGATCCGGGGAGCGGGGCGCCCAAACGCGAACTTCGCGGTGGAGCGGGCAGTGGATGCGGTGGCCCGTGAATTGGGCATCGACCGGGCCGAGATCAGGAGACGCAACCTGGTACCTGAGAACCGGATGCCCTATCGGCCGGGCCTCACCGCGTCGGACGGCAGACCGATCGAATACGACAGCGGGGACTACGCAGCCGCCCTCGACGCCGCGCTGGCGGCCTCGGACATAGCCGGGTTCGACGACCGAAGGCGGTCGTCGGAGCGCAACGGCCTGCTTCGCGGCTACGGGGTGGCCTGTTATGTCGAGGACACTGGGGTCGGGCCCTACGACGGAGCCCGGGTGGAGGTGCTCAGCAACGGTGAGGTCTTGGTGGAGACGGGCACATCGGCGCAGGGCCAGGGGCATGCCACGGTGTTCGCTCAGATCTGCGCGCACCACCTCGGAGTCCCCCCGCATGCGGTGAGAGTGCGGGCCGGCGACACCGGGCGCTACGGCCAGGGAATGGGAACGGTGGCCAGCCGCACCGGCCAGACCGCTGCCGGAGCGGTCCATCTCGCAGCCGCCGACCTCGCCTGCGAGGTGAAGACCCGAGCCGCGGCGCGGCTCGAGGCGGCCGTCGAGGACATCGTCCTCGAGGACGGCGCCGCCAAGGTGGTGGGCCAGCCGGGAAGCGAGATCCCTCTCGCCGATCTCGCCGCGGCGGCACAACCCCGCCTGGGTGGGATGGTGACGGCCGACCAGCGGCGGCCAGGCTTGTCGACCGAGCGGGTGTTGCCCTTCGACGGCGCCGCCTTCGCCTACGGCACCCATGTCGCCGAGGTCGAGATCGATCCCGAGACCGGTCAGATAGACGTGGTCGCCTACACGGTGGTGCACGACTGCGGCACGATGCTCAACCCGATGATCGTCGACGGCCAGATCGATGGCGGGGTGGCGCACGGTCTGGGAAATGCCCTGCGCGAGCAGGTGAGGTTCTCAGACCGGGGTCAGCCGCTGACCACCACGTTCATGGACTATCTGCTGACGACCGCCCAGGAGATGCCGCCCCTCACCAAGATCCATACCGAGACTCCGGCTCCGCACAATCCCCTCGGTGCCAAGGGGGCCGGTGAGGGAGGGGTCATCCCCGTCGCCTCGGCGATCGCTTCGGCGGTGGAGCATGCTCTAGGTCACCGAGTCCCCGTCAACCACCATCCGGTGACGCCGGAGTGGGTGTTCTCGGCTCTGCACGGCCCGGAGTAGCCCCGACCCACCGCCAACCCAGGGTTGGGGGGGG
>DASZOM010000045.1:0-48947 GCA_035550735.1 Acidimicrobiia bacterium
TGTCGATTTCTTGGCTCGCCGATCGTCTTACTGCGACCAGTCCAGCGATGACGAGGAGTTAGCGATGAAGTACGTCATGCTGATCTATCAAGACACCGCGCTCGAGCGACAGGCCGCGCTGTCTGAGGAGGAGTAGAAGCAGGTGTATGCCGACTATGGAGCGATCAACGAGACGCCGGGCGTCACCCCCGGGCCTCCGATGGGCCTCCCCGAGAATGCGACCACCGTACGGGTGGACGAAGGCGGCAAGACGCTGATCACAGACGGCCCGTTCGTGGGGATGAAGGAGGCCGTGGGCGGTTTCTTTGTGCTGGAAGCCGACGACCTTGACGCGGCCATCGAGGTAGCCGCCCGAGTCCCAGCTGCACGCTACGGTGGCGCCGTCGAGATTCGACCCGCGGAGACTTATTGGTAAGGACACTCGACCAGGTCTTCCGCGAGGATTGGGGTCGTGTGCTAGCCACCCTGATCAGTCTCCTCGGCGACTTCGAACTTGCCGAGGAAGCCGCGCAGGAGGCGTTCGCTATTGCAGCCGACCACTGGCTACGTGACGGCACCCCTAGCAACCCACGTGCCTGGCTGATCAGGACGGCTCGGAACCGAGCGACGGACCGCATTCGCCGCAATCGGACCCTAGACGCCAAGTACGGCCTGCTTGTAAATGACGATGGTTCTGAGGTACAGATGGCCACCACGGCGTTTCCCGACGAGCGCTTGGAGCTGATCTTCACCTGCTGTCACCCGGCGCTCGCGATCGAGGCGCAGGTTGCGCTCACTCTGCGCACCTTGGGCGGGCTGACCACCGACGAGATTGCCCGCGCCTTCCTGGTACCGGAGCGCACGATGGCGCAGCGGCTGGTGCGGGCGAAGCGCAAGATCAAGGCAGCGGGGATCCCGTTTCGGGTGCCACCGCCGCATCAGCACCGCGAGCGTCTGGGCGCCGTTCTCGCTGTTGTTTACCTGATCTTCAACGAGGGCTACGTCGGCCGCGACGAACTCGCCGCGGAGGCGATCTGGTTGGGAGGTGCGCTCACCGAATTCCTACCCGACGAGCCTGAGATTCACGGGCTGCTGGCGATGATGCTCTTGAACGACTCACGTCGCGAGGCGCGGTTCAGCGGCGGGGAGCTCGTACTGCTCGCCGATCAGGACCGGTCACAGTGGGATACCACACAGATCGCCGCTGGACGCGCCGAGCTCGACCGCGCACTCGCCCTAGGCGGCCGCGGGCCATTCGTTCTACAGGCCGCCATCGCCTCGTTGCACGCAGACACGCCCTGCGATTGGGCGCAGATCGCCGCCCTCTACGGCGAGCTCACCCGCCTGACCGGCTCGCCGGTCGTGGAGTTGAACCGCGCCATCGCCGTCGCCGAAACCGAAGGGCCAGCGGCCGGGCTGCGAATCGTCGACGCACTCGGTCTCGACGACTTCCGCTACCTGCACTCAACCCGGGGGGAGCTGTTGCGACGCCTCGGGCGTACCGATGAGGCACGTGACGCCTATCTACGTGCGAGACAACTCACCGACGACGGTGCCGAACGCCGATTCCTCGAACGCCAGCTAACGGAACTGGCAGGAAGGACAGGCGCGGGCTAGTTGTTGGAGCATTGTTCATTCGCCGGAACCGCTGTCATCCCCGTGCTACATCAAGGCGAGGTCCTCCGCATGGCCGCTGTGAAAGTCAGAAGGTCGACCCGCACAGTCCAGGCGAAAGCCCTAGAGCAAGAGCTTCGCCTCGCCCGCGACACCATCACTCTGTTGAGGAATGACTCCCGGGGGATAGCTCCCACGGCAAAGGCGGGAGCCAGGTAACGAAGCCTGAACAGCCAAGAAGCCCGCATCTACCAGGTGTTTCGCCTGGCGCGCCCGGCGCGACTCGAACACGCAACCTCCTGATCCGTAGTCAGACGCTCTATCCAATTGAGCTACGGGCGCAAGGACTTCGATTTTCGCAGAGGAATCGGAGAAGCCCAACCGATGACCCCATGGTAGGCGCGGGTGGGCGTTCCCTCCACGGGCGAACTTCAAATCTCGGCTGTCAGTGGTGCGTAGTTGCTCCGAAAGATGCTCCGCCCGGCCAGGCGAAGCATCATGTTTGCGAAAAGCCGCCGGGAGGTTGCGGGTCTGGTCGTGTCGGTGGGTCTGGGCCCGGACGAACCGGACACGGGACCGCCGTCGCAACTCAACTGCTCGAGGGGCCGCCCCCCGATGATGATCAGGACATCGTGGGGAGAGCCCACTAGACCACCCCGGCAGATGATCGCATCATGAGAGGTCGGTTGCCGCGGAAGCTGTGCAACTGCACCGCGGCGGAGATGGCGCAGCCGGGGATGAAGCCGGGTTGGGCCGTGAGGAGGGCATAAACGATCCAGGGCAGCTGCACCGATCCGCCCAGCAACCATCCCCAGGCCGAGCCCTGTCCCGCGGTCCAAAGGGAGAGAACCTGGAGACCGGTGAGCAGCCATGGCCAATAGGAAGGCACCCCGAGTGCAGAATCGCCACGAGACCCCGTTGCCAGGAGCAATGAGCACAGCCCCGAGCTGACTAGCCCGGCGAAGACGATCGGCATCATCGGTGACCGCCCCGGTCCGCTCTGCTGCCAGTGCTGCCTGCTCATGCTCACGAACCTAAGAGCGGGATCGAGGACCGAAAATAGGGAGTTCTCCCGACCGGCCAGGGATTGGATTTCGCCCGGATCCGACCGGGTACTCGCACGCCGACGTGGCCAAGATTCGCATCGGTGTGTCGGGATGGAACTACGACGAGTGGAAGGGCAACTTCTACCCCGAGGGTCTTCCGGAGAGTGACCGGCTCGCTCATGCCGCTTCCGTCTTCGACACGATCGAGGTGAACGGCACCTTCTACGGGCTCACCGACCCCGGGACCTGTCGCGCCTGGCGTGAGGCCGTCCCCGACCATGTCGAGCTGGCGATCAAGGGGAGCCGCTACATCACTCACATGAAGAGGATGGGCGAACCGGAGACCCCGCTGGCAAACTTCTTCGCCTCCGGGATCCTGGAGATCGGGCCCAATCTCGGGCCGGTGCTGTGGCAGCTCCCCGCAAGGCACCGATTCGACGTGGAGAGACTGGACCGGTTCCTCGCCCTCCTGCCCAAGGACACCGTCGAGGCGGCCGAGTTGGCCAGAGGGCACGATCGTCGGGTCGAAGACCCGGCCTACGGGGACGGCAGCCGGCATCGCATGAGGCATGTCCTCGAGGTGAGACATCAGAGCTTTCTCAACGAGGAGGCGGTCGAGATCGTGCGCAGCCATGGCGTCGCCCTCTGCTTCTCCCACTCCGCCGAATGGCCGTACATCGAGGAGATCACCGCCGGGTTCGTCTATCTGCGGCTGCACGGCCCGCGTCTGCTCTACGCAAGCGAGTATTCCGAGGGGGAGCTACGGGTGTGGGCGCGGCGGATCGAGGCGTGGCGTGGCGGAAGCGAACCGGGCGATGCTGCCCGGATCACCGAGCACGAGCCACCGGACCGTCGAGAGCGCGACGTCTACGTCTACTTCGACAACACCGCGCACGGGTACGCCCCGGCGGACGCGACCAAGTTGACCCGGCTGCTGGGGGCCTGAGAGAGATCGCGCGTTTCACCCTCCCTGAGGCCGGGTATCTCGAAGACATGGAGGCCCGGGCAGCGACAGCCCGGGCGCGTTCACGAGACGTCCGTCCGGGAGCATCCCTCCCGCTCCGGCCCGGCACTTGCCGGGCCCTGAGCCCCGGGCCTCCAACAATTGAAGGAGACATGGGAAGACTTCTCGGATACATCATCGCACTCGGGATGGGTGCCACGGCGGCTTATCTGCTGGATCCGGTGAACGGGCGCAAACGCCGTGCCGACCTGATGGCACAAGCCCGTTCTCAGATGTCGGACGCCGTGTCCACGCTGGACACCAAGACCAGATACCAATCGGGCAAGGCCAAGGGCTGGCTCCACGAGACCTTCGTTCCCCAGGAGCCGCCGGCAGACGACCAGACGCTGCTTCAGAAGGTGCGCAGCGAGGCGGTGGGCCCGACCCCCGGCGATCTGGGCCACATCGAGATCAGGGTGGAGAACGGTGTCGTCCGCCTGCTCGGCGTGAGCGTCGACCCCATGCTCGAGCAGGAGTTGGCCAAGCGCATCTCGCATGTGACCGGCGTCACCGAGGTCAGCAACGAGTTGGCCTCGAGTTCCTGAGACCCCTGACGGAGATCGCGAAAAACAATCTGCACTGGGGGTTGCGCGCGAGCCCATGAGTGGTGTAAAAATCCGTTGTCTGGCCGAGGGGCTCTTCGGAGTCAATCGGCCAGACATTTTTGTGGCCGGATCTCAGGCGAAAGTGTCACACGCCGCCGGGTCACCGCTCTCGAATCCCGTGGTGAACCACTCCACCCGTTGCTCGGCGGACCCGTGTGTCCATCCCTCCGGATTCACCTGGCCCTGAATCGCCTCCTGGATGCGATCGTCACCCACCGCCGCAGCTGCATCCATCGCCTCGTTTATCTCCCCCGGCTGGAAGACCCCCTGGTCCCGGAGTGAATAGGCCCAGACGCCCGCAAAGCAGTCGGCTTGCAACTCGAGCCGTACCGAGAGTTGATTCGCCTCCTCCTGGGTGGCGGCTCCCCGCATCGCGTTCTGGACCTCTTCCATGAGGCCGATCCGGTTCTGGACGTGATGACCCACCTCATGGGCGATCACGTACGCCTCCGCCACGTCACCGCCGGTCGCCCCGAGCCTCGAGACCAGCTCGTCGAAGAATGTCTCGTCGAGGTAGATGGTCTCGTCGAGAGGGCAGTAGTGCGGCCCAACTGCCGAATTGGCGCCCCCGCAGGCAGAGGAAGTCGCGTCCCGGAACAGGACCAGCGTCGGTGGTGAGTACGTCATGTTCGAAGCGGTGAAGATCTCGTCCCAGACGGCATCGGTCGAGCCCAGGACGGTCGAGGCGAACACCTCGTAGTCGTCAGCACCCTCGAATTCCGCCGGCTGGGTACCGGAAACCGAGTCCGGCGCCGGCGCCAGCTGATCGATCACCTGATCGAGGCCGGAGCCGCCCCCGCCGAACAGGGACAGCAACAACACGATGATCGCCCCGATGCCGCCCAGACCTCCGATGGCAGCTCCCCGACCGAGCCCGCGACGGTCCTGGACATTGCCCCGGGCCCGCAGTCGGTCCCAACGTGCCATCAGCGCTGACCCGTCAGGTGGTCGCGGTCCGGGAGAGGTTGGGCAGCGGGACCAGCAGGATGACGAGGATCGGGATCCAAAGCCAGGTCCCGCCGCCATCGCCTACTCGGGCGTTGGCGAAGAGCCCCACCAACGGCGCCACGAAGCCGATCGCGAACGCCCCCCATCCCGGGCCTGCGTCCAGCCTCCGCCGTATCAGGAAGACGGCTACCAAGACAACCAGAGCGACCAGCCAGAAGAGCCAGGTGGCCTCGAGGTCCTCGATGAGCGGCACTTGGGTGTCGAAGTTGGCGAGAGCCAGGACGATGAGACCTAGCCATACGGCGGCACCGGCTATCGCTCCCGCCAGGCGAAAAAGGACGCTTCGGATATACGTTTCCATCGGGGCAGGCTATCCGGCGCAGCATCGACGGGGTGCCGGGATGCGCTCCTGGCCAGCACTGCCACCGACATGTTGACTGCGGCGTGAACCGCCACAGAGGCCCAGATCGAACCGGTCTCGACACGCAGCCACACGAGGAAGAGACCGGCGACTGTGGTGGCGATGACTGTGAAGGTGGTGGCCACGGCGACACCGGTCCTCGTCTTGGCTGACGACCACGCTCTGGACTGGTCGATGCTCGGGCCGATGTGCCACAAGCCGAAGAGAACGGACCCGAGGAGGATCGCGGCCTCGACCGGATAGAGGGCGATCAGCGCTGCGTGGAGGACTCCGCGGAAGAAGAGCTCCTCGGTCATCGCGGTGACGATCGGGATGCGGACGAGGATGTGGATCAGAGTCTCGGCTCGACCCATTCCCATGAACCGAGGGTCGGCCAGCCGCCTGCGCAGACTTGCCTGCGAGAGGGCAGCGGCGCCGAGGAGAGACAACAAGGCGATCGTGGCCAAACCCGCCAAAGCCGCCACGGCAGGGCTCCCACCGGTCAACCCGATGGTGTCGAATCCGAAGACGAGACCGGCACCGAGCGCAACAGTCGCCCCGGTGATCCCGACGATGACCGGCGCCAGCCGGAGACGCAGCCGCACCGAGATGAGCATGTAGACGAGGGACTGGAACACGACGGCATACGCGGCCAGTGGGGCCACGGTGTCGGCGATGCTCATGTCCATGTGGTCATGTTGCCCTCCACATGAGGAAAGCGGACGCGCGATGCGCGTCCGCCTTCCCCGTCGGAGGTCGGGTTAGTAGTAGTGAGCGCGTGGGCCGACCTGGCGGCCGAACGCACCGAGCAGCCAGAGGATGACCCCGACCACAGCCAGGATCCCTCCGATCGTGTACAGGATGCCGATATCGAGGATGGCACCCAGGATCAGCAAGATCACTCCAAGAACGATCATGTGTGTTGGTCCTTTCGATCCATGTCGAGTCAGAGATACCCACGGCATGGGCTGGTGAAACTTCAGGGAGACGTTGTGAGGGCCCCCGGGGGGAGGGGGCCCTCACTATGAGGTGCGTGGACAACGCTCTGCGCTTCGGTCAGTCGGGCCGCTCCGGGCTCTATCCGGATCGGCCACGGTCACGATCAGCGCCAACCGTGTCTCACGTCGAACAAGGCTGCCTTACCGTCGAGGCCGTGCCCACGTCCCGGGCGGCGGCGGAAACTCGTCCACGACTCACGTCGCCTGTCCGAGTTACCCGGCTGTCCCGGAGATGAAACCACCTCACGACCTCGAAGATCTCCCGCCGTGGTTGGATGAGTCGCCCGCGTGTAAACCGGCCCAGCCTCCCGTGCGTGTCAGTGAGGTGAGCCGCACAGCCATCAGTGAACATGGAGCAACGACCATCAGACGCGGTACGAGGGCCCGTGTGATCCCATTCGAGACCTTCTACCAGGAGCAATACAGGGCACTGCTGGCGATCGCCGTCGCACTCACCATGGATAGAGCGGCGGCGGAGGACCTGGTCCAGGAGACCTTCATCAGCGCCCACCGGCGCTGGGACCGGGTGTCCCAGTACGAGAGCCCAAAGGCGTGGCTGCGCCGGGTGTTGATCAATCGTGCGACCTCACGACGGAGACGTCTCGGCTCGGAGATGCGTGCCGTGACCAGGATCGGTCCGCCCGGGCACGTCGAGCCGGATCTCTCCGCGGAGACCTCCGAGGTCTGGTCGGAGGTTCGAAGGCTCCCCCGGCGGCAGCAACAGGCCGTCGCGCTCCACTACGTGGCCCAACTCTCGATGAACGAGATCGCAGACATCATGGGCTGCTCCAGCGGCGCAGTGAAATCGCATCTGCATCGCGCCAGGGAGGCACTCAAGGAGCCCCTCTCGGCTTGGAAGGAGGACGAAGCGTGAGGACCGTCGACGACAGGCTGCGCGCAGCGGCCGCAGAAACCCGTGAATACGCGGCGAAGCAGTGGCCGAAGTCACTCGGGCAACCCGGCTCCGCCAGACGACCCAGTGGCTGGCTCGCCTTCGCCGCCACCTTCGCCCTGGTGGTCGTCGCCTTCGCCGCGATCCCCTGGCTGATGAGACTCGACCAGCCCGGCGCAGACCCCGATGCACCCCCCATCGCCACCTCCGGGACGACCACGCTTCCCAGCACGACGTCGACCGGTGTCGAGGCGCCGCAGTGCTCGGCGACTGGCGCCGCCGTCCCCGAGCCGGTCGACGGACTGCCGCCGGCGGTCGCCCAGACCACAACTGCGATCATCGCCGCCGCCACCGCCTGCGACCTCCAGACGCTCATCGATCTGGCCGGCTCGGGCTTCACCACCGACTTCGGCGGTGGCGATGCCGAGACCATGCGGACGTGGGAGGAGGAAGGTCAGGGGCATCTCGGGGATCTGCTCACCGTCCTCGGCATGTCCCATGCCGTCGTGGATGACGGCGCCGGCGGGGAGATCTATGTCTGGCCCTCCGCCTTCGCCTACGACAACTGGGAGGAGATCCCCCAGGACGCCCTGGACGAGTTGAGCGCGCTCTACACCCAGGAGGAGCTGGAGCAGATCTCACTGCTCGGTGCCTACGGGGGCTGGCGTGTCGGGATCGACGAGAGCGGCGACTGGATGTTCTTCGTGGCCGGGGACTGACCTCTCCGGGTAGCGTCGGGGGCCATGTCGCTGCAGACCCTCGCCGATCTCTATTGGGCGAAGGCGAACGAGATGGCTCCCACGGTTGCCACGGTGAGAGGTGTCCACGACTACGACGACATCCTCCCCGGTCTGGACGATGGCTGGCGGGCGAAGATGGCCTCGGCCTTCCGGGGCATCCTCCAGGGAGCCGAGGCGCTCGAGACAGCAGGCATGACGATCCAGGAGGAGATCACGCGTGCCCTTCTGGTGCATCAGAGCCGGTCGGCGCTCGACCAGATCGAGACACCGTTCCTGCTGACGCCGATCGATCCCTTCCTCGGCCCCCACATCCGACTCCTCTCCGACACCCGCCAGAACACCGTGCAGACAGGGGAGCAGGCGGACGCCCTCCTCGGTCGTTACGCACGGGTCCCGGAGTTCTTGTCCGCCGCGCTGGCCATGCAGACGGCGAGCGCCCGATCGGGCCAATCCCCGGCGACGGCCGCCTTGAGCCGGGTGATGAGCCAGGTGGACGGTTATCTGGCATCCGAGCTCGGCGACGACCCCTTTCTCTCCCTCCAGGTGCCCGAGGGCCAGGGGACCTGGTTCGAGCGTGCCGTCGTGTTGGTCAACGAGACGATCCGGCCGGCTTTCCAGGCCTACCGCGACGGCCTCGAAGAGATCGCCCCTCTCGCCCGGCCCGACGACCGACCTGGATTGGTGTGGATGCCGGACGGCGAGGACATCTACCGGCGCCTCATCGGCAAATACACCCAATTGGACGCCACCGCCGAGGAAGTCCACGAGACGGGGCTCCGCTGGGCGACCGAGATCAACGCCGCCGAGTGGGTCGAGATCGGCTCCCGAGCCCTGGAGGCGCACCGTCGCGAGGATGTGTTCCAGCGCCTCCACGACGATTCGTCGCTCCGCTTCGACTCGGAGGGAGAGATGCTCGATCACGCCCGAGCCGCCCTGGATCGGGCGTGGGCTGTCGTCGACGATTGGTTCGGTGCCCGTCCGGAGACGCCGTGTCAGGTCGTGCCGGTACCGGCGGCGATGGCACCGGCCATGCCGCCGGCCTACTACATGCAGCCCCCCATCGACGGATCCCGCCCCGGGACCTACTTCCTCAACACTTTCAAGCCGGAGGAGCGCGATCGCTTCGAGTACGAGTCGATCCACTTCCACGAAGGGATCCCCGGGCATCACTTCGACCGCTCCCTCGCCGCCGAGCTGGACGGCATCCCCACCTTCCGGCGTTACGCCCAGGTGTACGCCCACACCGAGGGGTGGGGCCTCTACTCGGAGCGCCTCGCCGACGAGATGGGTCTCTACACCTCCGACATCGACCGTCTCGGGATGATCTCCGCTGATGCCTGGCGGGCGGGGCGGCTGGTCACCGACACCGGCATGCACGGCCTCGGTTGGAGCCGGGACCAGGCGATCGAGTTCCTGGAGACCTGGACCCCGATCGGAAGGCTGACCATCGAGCAGGAGGTGGACCGGTACATCGGGATGCCGGCCCAGGCCCTGTCATACAAGATGGGTCAGCTGGAGATCATGCGTTTGCGTGATGTGGCTCGGTCCGAATTGGGCGACGGGTTCGACATCAAGGGCTTCCACGACACCATGCTGGTCAACGGAGCCATGCCGCTTCCCATGCTGGAGATCGCCGTCCGGGAGTGGATGGACGGCCTGCCTCAGGCCAAATGAAACGTCCAAAAGCCCACTATTGGGCCCTGGAGCATTAGGAAGCGATTCACCTCTCCTTGGTGAAGGTGACCAGGGGCAGGTAGAACCAGGACCAGCCGGCGACCGCGGCGATGATGACTGCGGCGATCGATGCCCAGGGGTCGAAGACGAGCGAGGTCACCAGGTAGACCACCGAGACGATGGCGACCAGGAATATCGCCGTGCCGGCGTTCGCCAGCTTGGTGGCGAACATGACATGGTTCCAGCTCCGACGTTTGATGCCCGATATCGGCGCCCGCACCCGCTGATGGACGCTCGGCGAGATCAGCAGCACCGAGGACAAAGCCGAGCTGGCGAAGGCGACATAGAAGACGACGGAGTTGGCTCCGCTCAGATCTCCGAAGGAGGCTTGCAGTGGAAGGGTGAGGAGAAACGAGAAGAGGACCATCACCCCAGGGATCGTGGTTCTCAGCCCCTCCAGGATGGCTCGAAACTGGTCGTCGATCTCATCCGGATCGCGTTCTTCGGGTGGGCTTTCCTCGTGCCCGGTCTCGGTCATTGGTCCATCTCCTCGGTTTGGCCACCGTCTCTCTACCAGATCCCCATCCTGGTTTGACTCGAACCCCCTGTGGGTATCTCGGGCGCTCGGGCCGAAACCGAAATTCCCCAATGAGAGGCATTCGTAACATGACCCTTGTGACAGAGTCGCTCGCGCTCACCCTTCGCGCCGAGCCCACGTCCGCGGCGGCGGCGCGCAGCTTTCTCCGGGAGCACGCGACCTTGGACTCCATGCGCCACGCCGAGGCCGACCTTCTCGTCACCGAGTTGATCGGCAACGTGATCCAGCACTCGCCCGCATGCGAGGAGCTGACGATCTCGATCTCCAAAGACCTCGATCTGACGGTGACGGTGTCCCATCCCCATCCCTCCCCGATCGCCGACGTGCAGCCGGGGGTCGGCTTCCTCCTGTTGGACCGGCTCACCAAGAACTGGGGGCACCGCCATGACGGGGAGAACCTGGATATCTGGTTCGTCCTCAGGACGCCGGGCACGACATCCATCCCCTCCGAGCTCACGGACGACGAGCTGTTCAGCCGCATGGGGGATGACCCTGCCGCCTACTCCGACGAGCTGATCCGCCGTCACAGCGATCTCGCCGCCTCCATCGCCCGCCGCTATCGGGGCAAAGGCCTGGACGACGAGGACCTGCTCCAGGTGGCGCACATGGCGCTGCTCAAGGCGATACAGCGCTACGACCCCTCGATCGGGAGCATCCGGCCTTATGCCGCCGCCACCATCTCGGGTGAGATGAAGAAGCTCCTGCGGGATCGGGGATGGTCGGTGCGTGTGCCCCGTTCCCTCCAAGAGCGCTCCCTCGAGGTGACGAGGGTCGCCGACGAGCTCGCCCAGAAGCTGGAACGACCGGCCGAGCTCGGGGAGATAGCCGCCCGGCTCGACATCACATCGGAGGAGGTGGCCGAGGCGATGGAGGCGCGTCAGGCATATGCCTCGTCGTCGATGGACAAGCGCTCCCCCGACGGCACCGGCCTGCCGCTCCACGACCGGCTCGAAGACGAAGACATGCACCTGATCCTGGCCGACGACCGTGTCGTCGTGGAGCGGGCGATCATGGAGCTGCCCGAGCGTCAGCGAAAGATCCTCCACCTGCGTTTCAACGAGGACATGACCCAGTCCGAGATCGCCGAGCAGATCGGGATCTCCCAGATGCACGTGTCACGTCTGCTCAGCGCAGCCCTGCAGCAGCTCAGAGAGACCATCGGCAATGAGCACGAGCTCGACTGACCGCCGGTTTAGTCTTAGTTGAGCGGGGGTATCGCCCCGGCAGGAAGCAACGCGAGATGAGCGAAGTGACGCTCCAGGTCGAGTCGAACCTCCAAGCGCCAGGAAAGTCTCGCTCTCGTCTGGCGGCCCTGAAACCCCAGCTGGAGCCACGGTTCGACGACGTGATACTGGTGGTCTCCGAGCTGGTCAGCAACAGTGTCCGGCACGGCGCCCCAGGGGAGGTCGACGTGATGGTCAGCGCCCAGGACGACTATGTGCGCGTCGAGGTCAGCGATGACGGAGAGGGTTTCGAGCCCGGGGCTCCGCGCGGCGAGGGTCTCGGCCTCACGCTCGTGGACAAGATCGCTCGCTCCTGGGGTGTCTCCAACAACGGCCGATTCACGGTCTGGGCGGAGATCCCCAAGACGGAACCCGGAGCGACCTGAGCCTCAGCCCGCTCCGCTGACCGCATCCTCGGCACGGTCGACGATCCGGATCGAGGTGTTCACACCACTGAGGTCGATGAGACGCGAAACCGGTCCCCCACTCACTGCGATGGCGAACGAGCGTCCTTCCTCGTCGAAACGGCGGCTGGCCATCACCAGCGCCTTGAGACCGGTCGAGTCCATGAACGATGAGCCGGTGAGGTCGATCACCAGGTGCTGACCCCCGTTGTCGGCGATCCCATTGATCGCCTTCTGCAGTTCGTCGACGGTCGCCAGGTCGATTTCGCCCTCCACGGCGAGCGACATCCAGCCGTCGGACAGGGGCTGCTCGTGAAGTGTGAGTCCTTTCATGGGTCCCGTTCGGTAGGAGAAGGGTGCGGGCCATGATAGGCCCAGTTCCGGGACACCGACAGAGGGAACTCAACGGGAGCGACGCACCACGACGACCGTCTGGTCGTCAACCGGCTCGGGCGTGGCGAAGGCGAGGACCAGCTCGGCGATGCGCGGCGCCATGCCCGTCTCGGCGAGCAGGTGCTCGGCGAGACGCTCCGGCTCGGTGCGGCCCCCCTGTGAGAGTTGCACATCGGCCACCCCGTCGCTGAAAGCCACCAGGGCGTCGCCGGTCGACATCTCGAAACGAGTCTCCGCGTATCCGGACGACGGGTGGAGGTAGAGAAGCGGGCCGGTGGGGGTCTTCAACTCGGCCTGTTGGGCACCTACCAGGATTGCCGGTGGATGACCGGCCGACGCCAGCCTCACCTCTCCGGTGACGGTGTCCAGCTGCACGACCAGAGCCGAGGCGAGGACGTCGCCCGGAGCCGACCAGTCGACCAATGTCATCGCCTCCGCCGGCAGCTTCCCCGCCACGAGCGACTGGAGCAGGAGGTCACGCACCCTGATCGCCCAGACCGCAGGATGAGCCCCATGCCCGGTGACATCCACCATGATCAACCCGACCGAGCCGTCGGGTAGCAGCTGCACCGCACTGGCGTCTCCGGCGACGCTTCCGCTGCCGGGCCGGTATCGGGTGGCCACCTCCCAGCCGTCGACCGAGTCGACCTCCACGATGTGCAGCATCTCGGCCAGCCGTTGCACGACCGGGGCCTCCTGCTGGAGACCGATCTCCGCTCTCTGTGCCATGGCGGCATTGGTCGCCGCCTCGAGGGCCGTCCGATCCAGCGTCCGCACGAAGGCGGCGAGGAGGATCAAGAGGAGAAGACCGAGCCCGACCGAGATGAAGGCGAGTACGTCGACTCGGTCCGTGGAAGGAACCCGCTCGGCTACGAGTTGCAGCGCGGCCGGGGTGACCAGGACCACCGGGCCCAGCCAGCGAAGCAGCCGCCCACCTGCACCGGGGCTGGAGGCCGTCGAGAGCAGGCCACGAGCCGGTGGCATCAGCAGTATCCCGGCGGCGATCAGGACGGCCAGGATCGTCGCCTGAAACGAGATCTCGGGGGTGAGGAACAGCCGCCCTACCGACGGGTCACCGAAGACATATCCCATGAAGATGACCCCGGCGAGTGAGAAGACGAGGAGCGCCGCCACCTGACCTGCGACGACGGCCGCGTCACGTCGAGCGGCACAGAGCGGAACCGCCAGGCCGAGCAGGACGAGCACGACGCCGACCGAAAACGACGGGGTGTCCATCGTCTCACCCCAGATGTCGGTGCGATCGGCCAGGAAGACGCCGATGATCACCGCTCCGAAGATCCCGGAGGCGATGGCGAGGGCGATCCCGCCCCTCCTCCACCACACCGTTCCCCGGAAGACACCGCGTCCCGTGTCTCCTGCGAAGAGTGCGCCGAGGGCGAGAGTGGTGAGCGACGCCGCGGCTACGGGGGTCAATTCGCGAACCAGGGACGGCCCCGGTGGGATCTCACGGAAGAGCGCGATCCGCAGACCGGCGAGGCCGATGAGCGCGAAACCAACCGATGCCCAACGGATGATCCGCCCCGCAACACTGAGACGCTCCTGTACCCGGGGGTCGACCGAGGTCCGTGGTCCCGGTGCGGCTATCTGGTCGCCCATTCCCGCCGAACGCTAATCCCGGGCGTCACGGGCCGGGTAGAGACGTGGAACGACGGGGCGCACCAGGCACACGACCGGGTGTTTGCACCGCGCGTCGTGTGGGGTATTCGCCAGGGGAAGGAGGTTCAGGCATGCCTGTCCATCGTGGCAAGGATGGCAAGGGGCCCTATTACCAATGGGGCGAATCCGGGAAGAAGTACCACTACGAGTCCGGGGACAAGCGCTCGCGTGAGCGGGCCAAGGACCGGGCCACGAAACAGGGCCAGGCGGCCAGAGCTTCGGGTTACCGGGGCTGAACAGGGGTTTTGGAGACACCGGAGCGGGGTATCCCCGAATCGGTACATGGCCGGCTTGCCCGGCACTCTTGGAAGGAGAGACATGAGAACCAAGAAGAGAACGTCGATGTTCGTCAGTGGCGCTCTTGCCCTCGCCCTCGCCCTCTCGGCGTGTGCGACCGACGACGAAGATCCGGGTGTCGACGACACCGGTACCGATCCAATCGTCACCACGACACTAGGCGGTGGCGGTGTGTCCACCACCCTGGGTGGCGCCTCGACCACAGCCCCGTAACAAGGGTTCACGATCCGAAGGACGGCCGGCTCGCCCAAGCCGGCCGTCCTTCGCTGTTCAGGGTCAGTTTCGACGAGAGCCCGGACGGGTATTCGATCCAGGACAAGGAGGCACAATGGCGAGTATCGAGTCGGGCCGTCGCATCACAGACTCCCCGGGTCATCGCATCGCAGGCTCGGAGGATCTGTCGGCGGTCTATGAGCGTTTTGGCAAGACCGACCTCCTCGCTTCGCTGGTCGGGATGCTGGCGGGTCTGGGCACGATGGTGCTCCTCTCGGCGCTGATCGCAGCCTGGGCGGAGGGGGTCGACTACCAGCTCAACGTGATCAACGACCAAGGCACCCTCGACGAGGCGTCGATAATCGGCCTGGTCGTCGCGGCTGCCGTGGTGTTCGTCTCCTTCATCGTTGGCGGTTTCGCCGCAGGCCGGATGGCGAGATACAACGGTGGCATGAACGGCTTGGGAGCGGGCCTGTGGCTGATTCTGCTCGTGGCCGTCTTCGCCGCCCTCGGGGCCTGGGTCGACAGCGCGTACAACGCCTTCAATCGAGTCGACCTGCCGAACTGGTTCGCACAGGTCGACGTCGACGACCTGACCGTCATGGCAGCGGTGGCGTCCGCCGTGCTGGTCTTGCTGACTCTGCTCGGCGGCTACATCGGCGGACGGCTGGGGGAGACCTATCACACACGTGTCGACGCCGCGATCGTCGCCGCCACCAGGAAGGAGCTCTAGATGTACATCAGCATCGGAGGGCTCATCCTCCTCATCCTCATCCTGCTGCTGATCTTCTGACACGACGGAGAACGGCAAGGAGAATCTCTTGAGCTCGAAAGCAATGAGGGCAAGCTCCCTCGCCGGTGACGAGGTCCGGAACCGGGACGGGGAGCGGCTCGGGCGGGTCGAAGAGATCATGATCGACATCGGGACAGGCCGGATCGCCTACGCGGTCATGTCGACTGGTGGGTTCCTCGGCCGTGGCGACAAGTACTTCGCCATTCCGTGGGGTCTCATCTCCATCGACGCGGAGACCCACGACGTGATCGTCGACATCGACAAGGACGTCCTTCGGGATGCCCCTGGTCTCGACAGGGACGACTGGCCCGACATCGACGACAGCACGTGGATCGGAACCGTCGACGACTACTACGGGAGCGAGCCCGGATGGGAGAGCGAAGAGCCGGATCAACTCGAGGAGTCGTCTCCAACCCCACTGTCGAACCAGCTCGAGGTGCCGGCTTCGACTCCACCGGATGACGAGGCGATCGGCGCCCACGAGGAAGTCGAGGCCGATGAGACCGACACGGCCGACGAGACGGTCACTGCGGACAGATCGGACTCTTGAGCGAAGCGGAACAGGGCGGAGAGGGCGACCCCTTTCGCCGGGTGGTCGCCCTCTCACCCTCCCGTTTGGCTCCAGGTCCGGAGGGGTACCCACGTTGTCCCGACCATGGAGGAAGACATGACAGATACCAAGACGATCTCGATCGTCGAGAACCTGCTCGAAACCGTCGAGGACGGGCATCGCGGGTTCGCAGAGGCGGCTGACAAGCTGGACGACGAAGGACACACCGACCTCGCCGCCGAGATGCGCGAGCTCTCACAGCAACGGCTCCGGATGGCAAACGAGTTGAAGGCTCTCGCCTCGGCGGAGGGCGTGACCCTCCAGGAGAAGGAATCGGGGACCGTCGCCGGCGCCGTCCACCGCGGCTGGATGGCGCTCAAGGACGCACTCAGTGGGGACGACGCCCATGCGGTGCTCGCCGTCGCCGAGCAGGGTGAGGATCACGCGGTCCAGGAGTTCCAGAGCGCCCTCGACGAGGACATCGCACCGGCGGTCATGTCGGTGATCCAGCGTCAGGCGGGCGAGGTCAAGACCGCCCACGACAGGGTGAGGCTCCTCCGCGACGCCAGCGAGTAGCCAGACACCAGGATCTTCCGGACGCGTATCCCTGTCGCGTGCCGGAGTCGGAAGGGCCCCCGTTCGACCGTCGGGGGCTCTTCCACGTCCGGTTTCCCCGCCTCGCAGGGCGGGTACCACTAGCCCGGCATCCAACGAAAGGAGACGGCCGTGGAAGAGAGCATGAGACTCAAGTGGGAAGGTCGCTGGGACCAGCTCAAGGGCAAGGCCAAGCAGGCCTGGGGCGATCTCACCGATGACGACCTCGACGTCGTCGAGGGCGACTACGACGAACTGGTCGGCAAGCTCGAGGAGCGAACCGGCGAGACACGTGAGGCGATCGAGGCCAGGCTCAACGCCTGATTGCCAGGAGCCTCCGACGGAGAGCCTCACCCTTTGGTGAGGCTCTCTCCCGTTGCCGACGATGATGACTGACTCAACGATCCCCCGCGACGGCCGCGAAATGCGAGTCGCCGCGATTGGCGGCCTGGTGACCGCCACCTTTCTCTTGGCCATGGTCATCGGCGTGGGCCGCATCGGATCGTTCGAGGCCCTGCGTCTGATCCAGGCCGTGCTCGACAGTGCCCTATTCCTCGGATCGACGGTGGTCGCCGCCGCGGTGACCGTACTCGCCCTGATGCTGACGCTGGTGGGTCTCAGCCTGACCAGTGAATACACCTTCTCACCCCGGCTCTACAGCCGAGCCATGAGCATCACTCGCATGGCGGTGGGCTGTCTGATCCTCGGTGTCGGGGTCCTCCTGGCGGTGACCTTCCCTGTCGCCGAGGTCGAAGAGGCGGCCGTTCACTACGAGACCCTCTACTACATCCTCTCCATCGCCCTGGCCCTGCTCGGAGGAATGGTGACGGCGATGGGGCTGCTGATCGGGATGACCCTCGCCGGCCTGATCCGGGTGGGCGACCCCGAAGAGGAGAGCGACATAATCGAGGAGGATCCTTCCGCCGACGCCGCTCTCACTGCCTGAGAGAACGCAGATCCTGGAAGGGTCAGAGCTCCGGCTCGAGCTGGTCGGACCAGAAGTCGAGGAAGCCGGCGAGTGGGTCGCCTATGTGGTGCAGGTAGATGTGATCGACCCCGGCATCACGTGCCTGGCCGATCGACTCGAGGATTGGAGCCGGATCGGGGCCACAAGGCAGGGAGTCGGCGATGTCCTCGGGACGCACGACCTGCACGGCTTGCTCGAAATGGAGGACGGTGCGCAGGTCCTGGGCCAACTGTCCAGGGAGGGCGGTGTTGGGCCAGATGCGGTGCGCCTGTTCCACCGCTTCCTCCTTGGTCTTCGCCCAGCACAAGGAGAGCTGGGACCACACCGGGCCGTCTCCACCCGCCTCCTTGTAGGCCGCGACGATGTCCTTTCCCACTCCCGTCGTCCACAGGCCATCCCCGTGCTCGGCGGCCAGTCGTGCCGCTTCGTCTCCGAATGCGGAGACGAGGATGGGTGGGAGAGAGTCCGGGAGGTCGTACAGCCGGGCATCTTCCACCGTGAAGTAACGGCCCCGATAGGTGACGCTCTCGCCGGTCCAGAGCTCCCTGGTGATCTCGAGCGCCTCTTTGAGCATCTCGAGACGGACCGGGGCGGGCGGCCAGCGCTCGGCGATGATGTGCTCGTTGAGGGCCTCACCGGTGCCCACGCCCCATGTGAACCGGTCGCCGAACAACGAAGCCGTGGTTGCCGCGGCGTGGGCACTGACGGCCGGTCCGATGCGGAAGATGGGGCACGACACGCCAACCCCCACACCGATGTGCTCGGTCGCGGCGGCGATGGCCCCGAGCACGCTCCAGACGAACGGGCTGTGCCCCTGCTCGTCGATCCAGGGATGAAAGTGATCGGAGATCGAGAGGAAGTCGAAACCTGCCTCCTCGGCGGCGATCGCGATGTCGACGAGCTTGGAGGGGGAGTGCTCCTCGCTGGAAAGGGTCAAGCCGTACTCGGTCACAATTCTCTCTGACGTCGGGTACGGCCGCTTACCCCTCGGCCGCGGCTGGAAAACCGTCAGCCGTCGGTGACGCTGATCGCGGTCACCTCGGGACGACTCAGCAGGGCCTGCAGTTCGTCATAGAGGTTGGTGTCCTTTCGGGTGACCACCTTCATCGAGACGTGGCGCATCGGCTGTCCATGCTCCGCCGTGTCATCCACGACCTGTAGATCCTCGATCGAGCCTCCCGCCTCTTGCACGGTCCGAATCAGAGGACCGAAGGTGCCGTGACCCTGTAAATAGTCGATCTGGACGGTGCGTGGCACACCTCGACGAAGCACGGGCTTGAGCATCCGCAGCCCGTAGATGACGATCAGGGCGATCCCGGCGGCGAGCAGGGCAGGCACCACCAGGCCGGCGCCAATGGCGACTCCGAGCCCGGCGCTGAGGAACAGGGTGGCTGCGGTGGTGAGCCCGGTGACCGTGCCCCGATGCTGGAGGATCACTCCGGCGCCGATGAAGCCGATCCCGGTGACGACCTGTGAAGCGATCCGGCTGAGATCAACGCCGACTGCGATGAACCCTGCCTTGCCGACCCCGGTCAACAGGGCCGAAGCGAGGGCGACGAGTGCCTGGGTACGAACACCGGCCGGATGGCCACGACTCTCCCGCTCTCCCCCGATCATGGCCCCGACACCGGCTGCGAGCGCCAGCCGAAGCAGCCAATCCCAGACATCCACAGAGATCAATGCGCCACCAAACCTAGGTCGGGATCAACCTCCGGTGACGCCGACTCGGTGGCGATAGGCCAGCTCGCCTCCCGTCCACCCGGTGACTCCGAGAAGGCCCACCGTGACCAGGGAGAGGACGAGCCCCCATGGCTCGATGAAGGCCCGATCGTCGATGCGACTGAGCCAGTTGAACAGGGCTGTCACCAGCACGACGGCGTTGCCCAGGAAGTGGATCCAACCGCTCGCCAGATGTCGCACCCGCTCGATGGTGACGAAATCCACCAGACCCGTGATCGCCGCCACCGCTCCGGTGACAACTCCTGAGGCGATGAGCCACAAGGAGGCCCTCGCCCAGAACTCGTCCCCTTCGGCGAGGAACGCGATGTCTGTGACGGCCCCGGCGATCAGGAGGGCGATGGGGAACGGGATGAGCATCGGGTGCACGGGATGGCCGAAGAGATGGACCGTGCTCCTCACCGCGGTGGGAGTCGCCGCGACCTGGTCGGACATCATCCCAGTCTCCTGACGTCTCCTGCGGAGAGTTGAGTGGACATCAGCTCTTCCGCCTTTGCCACCACCTCCGCCGAACGGTTATGCACGGCGACCTGGAGCGGCTGTTCCTCCTCCACCTCGAAAGACTCGGTCCATGCCCTCGACCCGTACTTGGCCACGGACATGCCGCCGGCGGCGCCACCGATGGCGGCCCCGAACACTGCACCGAGGAGCATCCCCCACACGGGCTCCAGAGCCGGGATCGAGAGGGAGGCGAGGAGGCCCAAGACCACGCCGGACACGATCCCGATGATCCCACCGGTGATCGTCGACTTGGAGACGCTGGAAAAGGCCTCCCTGTCCGGCAACTCGCTCTCCTTGGCCCGCCCGCCCGGCTCTCGTGTCTCCGCGCCGACCAGCTCGATCGATGTGGTCGGGACTCCCCCCTTCTCGAGACTCTCGATGAGGGCCCGGGCCTGGGCCACGTCGTCCACATCGGCGATCACCGAGTGCGCGGCTTCCTGCATCTCCTCGAAGGTGGCCCGGCCCTGCTCGGGCTGCTCCGGAACCGGGTCTTCTCCGAAACGCTCCATCCCCTGCGATTACCCGGGTTCCCACCCCGGGAAACGAGGCGAAATCCGGCCTCACCGGTTTCGCGTCCCCGGGCCGATGGGTAATCCGACGCCGTGCACAAGCGGCTATTGGCGTTGATCCCGATTGCCTTGCTCGCCGCGTGCGCCGATGGCTCTCCGGTTGGGGCACTAGAGACAGATCCGACGCTGGTCAGAGAAGCGCAGTCCGTCACCCAGTCCCTCGACCAGATCGGGACCATGTTCGAGGGCGTCGAGTCCGATGACCTCGCCATGGCGTGGACCGATCTCGACGCCGACCTCCGCTCCGTGGTCGAGGACCTGGTTCGTGACCCTGGCTCCGTCGACGTCGACGGCATGCAGGCCCGGGTGGAGGGGTTCATCACCCGGTTCCGGTCAGAGGAAGCGATGGTCGCGATCAATGGCGATTGGGAGAACCTGATCGACGGTCTCGATCAGTTGGCGAGCCGACCCCGGCAGATCGACAGTTCGTGAGTCGGTCGCCCGCTAATCGACCGGGCCCAACTCCTGGGTGATCTCCACGTCGGGCCCCATACCCCGCGTATCCCGCGACGACCGGGCGTGATCCCGACAGAAGCGGGTCGCAGGCAGCGCCTCCAGCCTCTCGTCGTCGATGGGGCGACCGCACACCTGACAGGTCCCATACTCGCCACGGTCCAGCCGCTCCAGTGCGGCATCGATCTCCCCCAGCTTTCCCTGCAGGCTCTCGTCGATGGAGAGGTCCTGCTCCCGCTCGAAGGTCTCCGTCGCCTGGTCGGCCGGATGCTGATCGTGATGACCTGACAGCTCGCCAGAGGAGTCCAGCTGCGACTCGTTCAGGTCCCGGGAGGAATTGAGACTGTCACGAAGGCCCTGGATCTCTGATCGTTCGTTGAGCAGCAGCTCTCTGGCATGTTCTGGGTTCATGATGCACCTGTTACCCGGCGGAGCGAACCCTAACCCGGAGCCCTGACCTCACGCCCCGAATCGACGAGGAAAGGCCCCCTCGAGTCGAGGGGGCCTGCTCCTCCCGAAGGGGGGTTCGGGGACTCCCGGGCTGGGCGAACCCGGGAGAGCTTTCAATCCTGAGCCATCACGAACCAGATGACGGCACCGATCAACCCGAGCACCAGGAGCGTCATCAGCCAGCCGCGGCCGCGCCCGCCCTCGTCCACGACCCTCTCCTCGAACTCGGTGGCGATCGTTTGCTTGTTCTTGCCCATGACTCCTCCTCTGAGCCGCGTCTTCGTCCGGGTTACCCGGACGATGCGAGATCAAACCGGGCCACACTTGGTCGAGGACCTGCGAGCCTTCTTCCTGCGCCGGCATTACCCGGATCAGGTTCGAGGGATGCTCTCTCAGCCGGGGTCGAAACCGCAGCGCTCCCGAGCCTCACAGGTCCTCGAGACGCAACCATTACCCGTTCCAATCCGCTTCAAAACTTCGATGTCGACAGGCGACTCGGCTCAGGCGGGAGGTATGTACCTGACCTCCTCGGCCACCGAGCCGTTCCGGGACTCGTCGGAGCCCTGTCGTGACATGAGACCGCGGAGGTGACGCAGACGCTCCTCGAGCTCTTGCCTCTCGTCGTCGACATCCGTGCCGGAGCCTCCCTCGAGGCCCTGATCCAGCTCATCGAGCCGGTTGCGGATCCGGACGATCTCCAAGGTGATGGCTTCACTGTCCATGAGGCCTCCTCTCGCTGCCGTCATCTACCCGCACTCGAGACCCCGAAAACTCATGCGTGTGAGCCAAATACGATCAAGGGATGAGAAGGTCCCGGCTGGTGCGCACCGCAGAGAGCGCGGTGGCCATGGTCCGCCTCACCCTGACGCGAAGCACCCGGTCGTTGTTCGCCCATGCCCCGTATCCCCTGGAGCGCACGCTGGAGTACCGGGGAGACGAAGGCCTGCTCGGGCCGGACTCGATCTCATGGGAGGTGATCGCCGATCCGGCCGCATTCGTCGGAGGGCTGAGAAGCCTCCTCATCCAGGCTGCCCACCCGGAGGTCGTGGCCGGTGTGGATCAGCACTCCCGATATCAAGACGACCCGTTGGGACGTCTCTCCCGGACGTCGGCCTATGTGACCGCGACGACTTTCGGCGCCATGCCCGAGGTGGAAACCGCAGTGGCGCAGGTCCGTCGCATCCATCGGGTGGTCAACGGGATCTCGAGTCGTGGCCTCCGCTACGACGCGGCAGATCCGGGTCACTCGGCATGGGTCCACAACGTGCTCACCGACTCGTTCCTCGTGGCCAACCAGGTCTTCGGCGGACGCCGACTCGACCCGGACGGAGCGGACGGGTTCGTCAGTGAGCAGACACGGATCGGTGCCCTGTTGGGGGCGGACCCGATGCCGCAGACAGCGGACGAGCTGAGCCACTGGGTCGAGGAACACCCAGCGCTTGCGCCGTCCCCGGAGATGGAGAAAATCGTCGACTTCCTCTCCGACCCGCCGATCTCTATCGGGATCAAGGCGGGATACCGTCTGCTGTTGGAGGGAGCGATCGCGGTGATCCCGATCCGGATCCGTCGGATACTGGGCGTGGAGGCGAAACCGGGGGGCGAGATGGTGGGCAGGGCCGCCGTGGCGAGCCTTCGCTGGGCGACCGGATACTCACCCTCGTGGGCACTCGCTCTCACCCGATCCGGCGCCGAAGTGCCGTGGGACAGGTTCCGCGAGCCGCCTCTGGAGCGCGCTTCCTGACCACGATCGGGCTTGTTTTGGAAGGCGACCTGTCGGGTATCTCGGCCAACCGAAATGCTGGATTCACAGAGGTGGGTGGCCCCTAGATCGCGGACCCGTGTTGGGGTCATCTCGACCTATCCCCCAACTCGATGTGGTATCGCTCGTTTCACCTCCTCGCTGTGCGATGCAATCGGCCCCGAGCACCCGGAGCTGGAGCTCAGCGTGGTCCGCCTGGTCAACGAGCCCAACTCCAACCCGAGCCCGAGTGGTGTCGTGACCATGGAGATCGACCCGTCGAGCGCGATCAGCATTCGGGCCGCGGCGCATCATCTGGAGCGCTGCGAAGTGGCGGTCATCAACCACGAATTCGGGATATTCGGCCCCGGTGACGGCGTCAGCGTCCTCGACCTGGTTCGTCTGATGGACGTCCCCACCGTCTCGGTGCTGCACACCGTCCTGCCCGAGCCCGGCGCCCAACAGCGCCAGATCCTGGAGAGCCTGGCCGAGCTGACCACGCCCGTCGTGCTCTGTGACAGTGCCCGGCGTCTCCTGGCGGAGCGCTACTCAGTGCCTGAGTCCTCGGTCGAGGTGATCCACCACGGCGCTCATTGGGGCGTGCAACCGGTGAACAACCCACCACGCCGCAACCTGATCACCTGGGGGTTGCTCGGCCCGGGAAAAGGCCTGGAGCGATCGATCGCCGCACTCGCCGAGCTGCGGGACCTCGATCCACCCGTGCACTACCGAATAGTCGGCCGCACCCATCCAAACGTGGTCCGCCAGGCGGGATACGTGTACCGCTACTCGCTGCAGCGCCTGGCCCGGGACCTCGGAGTCGATCACATGGTCGAATTCATCGATCGTTACGTCGACGAGGACGAGCTCTTCAGCCTGGTTCGCGACTCCGACCTGGTCGTGGTGCCCTACGACAACAGCGATCAGGTCTCCTCCGGGGTGATGACGGAGGCGATCGGCATGGGAAGGCCGGTGGTGGCAACCCGATTCCCCTACGCCGAGGAGATGCTCGGTTCGGGGGCGGGTGTGGTCGTCGACCACGACGTCTCCGCCGTGGCCGGGGCGATCGAGCACCTGCTCGAGGACTCCGTCGCCTACCGGCGCGCCGCCCGCGAGGCCTCCGTGCTCTCTGCTCAGTTGTCATGGGAATCAGTCGGGCAGAAATATGCCGAGCTGTTCCGCAGACTGGCTCTCGCCGAAGCCACCGCCTGAATCCGAATCTGGGTCTCCAGATCCCTGGAAAAGCGGGCGCGGTGGGCGACAATTGAGTTGGACGTGAAGGTCGAGCGAAAACCATTGCGGTTGGGCCCGGAGCCCACCAGGCTGGTGGCACGCCCATTCCTACCCGGGATGGCCAACTTCGGGGGAGAGCCGAGCCGTCTCGACACCATCGTCAAGCGGGTGCTCGAGATCCCCGAGGAGGAGTACGACCGGCTCCTCGACGAGCTGGTCACCCGTCATCGAGCGCTCTCCGAGGACCTCGACGCCATCTGGCTGAGACACTTCGAAGGGGCACGCGAGCTGTCTCCAGTCCTCGCCGACGTGTCCGAGCCCAGGCTGCAGAAGCTGGTAGGGGCCTTCCTCACCCAGGCGTACGCATACGAGGGAGCGGCGTTGACCAACCCCTCGATCGTGCCACTCGGAGACCCCTCCGAGGGACGTCAGCCCTTCGTGATGAGCATGCGGGCGATCGGCGAGGGCCACATCTCTTCGATCGCCTTTGCCACCGGGGTCGTCGACGGGAACGGCGAAATCGAGTTGGACGAGAGACATCCCTATGTGAGCAACGGTGAGCGTCACGCACCGCAATACGTCCGCTCGGCCTTCGCGGCGAAGCTCGACGAGCTCGGCTTCATGAACCAGGCAACTCAGGGAATCCTCGCCATTCTCCCTGCGGAGTTCTCCGCTTATCAACTGGACGTTGCGCTGGCGAGGATCAGGGAGGCCGACCTGACCCTGATCGAGGTGGAAGACTCGATCCATCGAGTCCACTGGCTGGCCGCTTCGAACTACGAGGTGGCGTTCGACGAGACACTCCCGGTGTCCGAGCATCTCATCTCACCGGCGGCCCCCGCGGAGAGCCGCGGCATGGAGGATGCCCGCTTCGTTCGCTTCACCCACGACGACGGTCGGGTGACGAACTACGCGACATACACCGCCTACGACGGCACCCACATCCTCCCCCAACTCATCGAGACCGCCGACTTCCACAATTTCCGGATGGCGACCATGACCGGGCCCGCCATCTACCACAAGGGGATGGCGCTCTTCCCCCGACGTGTCGACGGCGAGTTCCTCGCCCTGTCCCGGCACGACCATGAGCGGCTCTTCCTGTTGCGCAGCGACGACGTCCGCACCTGGACCAACGCCGAGATGGTCATCGCTCCCGAGCACGTTTGGGAGACGGTGCACATCGGCAACTGCGGGTCACCGATCGAAACCGAGGCCGGCTGGTTGGTGATCACCCACGGGGTCGGGCCGATGCGTCGCTACTCGCTCGGCGCCGTGCTCCTCGATCTCCACGACCCTTCGCAGCTGATCGGGCGTCTGCCGACACCGCTGGTCGAGCCGTCGGAGGACGAGATGTTCGGCTACGTCCCCAACGTCGTCTACTCCTGCGGGAGCATGACCCACGCCGGCCGGCTGATCGTTCCCTACGGGTTCGCCGACCGGGCCATCGGGTTCGCAGTGGTGGACCTCGCCGAGCTCATCGACGAGATGCGATAGCCGCAACCGACTCGTAGACCCTTCCATATCCGGCGGCCATCACCGTCCGGTCGAAGCGCTCCCTGGCCACCCGAGCACACTCCGTCCGGGAGATGGCGTCGACCCGGTTGATGGCGTCCACGGCTGACGAGACGTCATCCACCAGGAATCCGGTGACTTCGTCGTCGACGATCTCAGGCATCGCACCCCGTCTCCAAGCAACGACCGGTGTGCCCGCTGAGAGACTCTCCACCACGACGAGCCCGAACGGCTCATCCCATTGCAGCGGCATGATCGTCGCACTCGCCTCCCGCAGCAGGAGCGACAGGTCCGGTCGGTCCAACGGGCCCAGGAAATCGACCTCACGGCCGGCCCGGGCGAAGACGGCGTCGGCGTAGTCCTGGTACTTGTCCTCGATCAGCCCGGCCATGAGCAGGGGGAGTCCCGCCCGTTGGGCAGCCTCCACGGCGAGGTCGGGTGCCTTCTCGGGGGAGATCCTCCCCACGAATGCGAGATAGCCGCCCTCACCGTCTCCATACGGGAAGTCCTCGGTGCGTATCCCGTTGGGCACGGTGGCGACGTAGTTCAGCTCGGGCAGGAAACGGCGCTCGCTGTCACTCAGCGACACGAAGGGCATTTCGGCGTGGCGACGCAGTGCGTCATGGGTGTCCGAAGACCAGGCGACCCCATGGAGGGTGGTCACCACCGGACAGCCGGCCAGCCCGGCGTGTGCCAGAGCGTGGACATGGAGATGGGAGTGGACGATGTCGAGCCCGAGCTCGGCGGCAGCAGCCATCGCCGACACGATGTGCCGGTCTTCGACCGCCCGGTCGTCGGCACCGGTCAGGGAGGAGAGAGGTGCCTCGGCCGTGACATGGAGCCGAGCCTGGGTGATGCTGTCCGCAGCGGCGAACAAGGTGACGTCGTGGGCCATCTCGACCAACGTCTCGGTCAGGTCGTGGGTCACCCTCTCCCACGGGCCATACCCGGACGGAGGGTAAGGATGGGTGATAGGGGCGAGCATTCCGATCCGGAAACTCATCTCCCCGCCTGGGCTGCGGCGTCGTGCAACGCCCACAGCGATCCGAGGACCGACAGCGTCGACTCCGCCCCCCGATTGAGGTTGACCCCTTCGGGCTTCAAGCCGTCGAAGCCCGCACCCGTCTCCGCGTCGTAGAGCTCGACGCCGACGTCGTTGCGACCGAGACACCACTCGCCTGCCTGACGGGCCAGGTCGGCCCACGGCCCTGACGGATCGGCCTCGCCGGCGGCGCGACATGCATCGACCATCGCCCACGCCTCGATCGGCTGCTGGTCGAACGCCGGACCGCGCTCCCCGGGTCCCCGTCCCCCCACCGGTGTGAAGCTGAAGTGGCCTTCCCCGGATTCGATGCCCACCAGCCAGGCCAGCATGGCCAGGCCACGGTCGACCACGGCGGCTGCGTCCAGTGCGGCGCCGGCGCGGATGAGGGCCTCGGGTATGCGGCCGTTGTCGTAGGTCAGGCGGGGCTCCGGCCACGCCCAGGCCCCGGCGGGGGCATGGGGGATCCGGGCCAGACCGGCACGCAACGAAGGCTCGGCCTCGGCGAGACCGGCGCGATGGGCACAGGCGGCGGCCAGGAGGAGATACGCGTTGGAGCGGAGATGAGGGCTGGTCATCCGCAGCCCGTGGCGGAGGGCGGTCAGCACCCGCTCGTCCCGGTCGCCGGCTGACACGACTTCGGCCAGACCCCATACCGCCCGGCCCATGGCGTCGTCAGGGCCGAGCCGGTCGGTCCATCGCCCGGTGACGGACATCCGGTTGTGCCACCCGTTCTCGGTGCGGCCGGCGAGGACGAACTCGAGATACGGCCGGAGATCCCTTCTGTCTGCGCCTGCCCTCGCCGCGACCACCAGCGCCCGGCCGTTGTCGTCGGTGGTGTAACCGTGCCCGAGCCGGGGCATGTCACGAAAGGCGTGCTCGTACAGACCGAAGGGGCCGGTGAGTCGGCGCAGGTGGTCCCAGCTGAGCTCTGGCAGCCCGAGCACAGAGTTGCTCGACGTCATGTCTCGCCCTCGAGGATCTTGGAGAGGGTCGACTCCGAGCGCACCAGCCATCTCCCACTCCGGGAACGACGCCAGGCCTCGCCCAGCTCTCCGCATGCGTGGGCGTCGATGATCGCCGGGTGCACGTAGGAGCTGCGCGCCACCGCCCTGGTGTTGCCCAGCGTTTCGGCGGCCACGTCGATCGCGGCGAGGACCGCGGCATCGTGATCCTCGACACTCGCTCCTGACGAGGCCAGCTCCCCGGTGACCACCGCGCTGGCTCCCCAGGTGCGGAAGTCCTTGGCCGTGAAGGGCATGCCGGTGGCATCCTCCAGATAGCGATTGACGTCGGTCGACTGAATCGAGGCGGTCCCTCCGGAGTCGAGCTCGTAGCTGAACAGGGTCTGGCCGGCGAGGTCCTGGCACTCGCCGACGAGGCGAGCCAGTCGCCGATCCCGGAAGACGAGCTGATGCTCCGCTCCGCCCTTGCCGGTGAAGGCGAGATGGACGTGTGGGCCGTCCGTCTCCACGTGCTCGTGAGTGAGTGTGGTCAGGCCGTAGGACTCGTTCTCCGCGGCATAGCGGGCGCTGCCGACACGCACGAGGGTGCGGTCGAGGACGGCCACCGCCAGGGCGACGACCTTCTCACGCGCCAGACCCGAGGTGCGGAGGTCGGCATCGACCTTCTTACGCAGCACGGGGAGCTTGGTCGCAAAAGGGCCGAGCCGCTCGAACTTCACCTCGTCACGGATCTCTTCCCACTTTGGGTGGTAGATGTATTGCTTGCGCCCGGCGCTGTCGACGCCGGTGGCGAGGATATGGCCGAGCCGGTCCTTGGAGACCCAGACCTCGTTCCAGGCCGGGGGGATCACCAACGACTCGATGTAGGTCTTGATCGGGCCGTTGACCGTGGCCCCGCTCGAGTCCAGGTAGGAGAAGCCGCGCCCGCGTCGAACCCTGCGATATCCGGCCGCGCCGGCGACGACGTAGCTGAGACCGGCTTCACCGGCAAGCAGATCGGCGTTCCCCATGCCGGCCCCGATTCCCCCGCGCCGGGCCGTTTCAAACCGGGCCCCAACACGCGAACCCAGGGTTGTGGGCGTCGCTGAGCGACGCTCACAACCCTGGGTTGACGTGGTGCCGTCGGAGGCGGCCCGATTTGTCGGCGGAGAGGGAGGGATTTGAACCCTCGAAGAGGCTTTACACCCCTTACTCGCTTAGCAGGCGAGCGCCTTCGACCACTCGGCCACCTCTCCATGCAGTCGGGCTCACCCGACACGTACAAGGTACCCGCGGAGGGGGTGGGATTCGAACCCACGAGACCCGTGAGGGCCCAACGGTTTTCAAGACCGTCTCCTTAGACCACTCGGACACCCCTCCAGGTGCCGACTCGCTCGCCTCGAACGGTAAATCATCGGTATGAGAAGTCAGTCCATCGAGGCCTGAATCGACGACCGCTGATCCAAGGGTATGGACAGACTCAGCTCAACGTTGGCGGCGGTGGGTGATGACCGTCGAGCCGGCCATCGGGTACGGCCCTCCTCCTTCCCCCATCCCGTCAGGGAGGCGGGGAGCGGAGAGCGGCCGGTAGCCGAGACGTGTGTCAGGGACGTCCGTTTCCGGTCGGGCTGGACCGGATCGGCGACTCGATTACCTGCACCTACATCCGGCGACGAGCGCTAGGTTGGAACCATGTCCGGTGCAGACAACGACTTCCTCCGTCCTGTGGAGCGGCGAATGCTCCACCTCCACTCCGGCGGGATGTCGGTCGACGAGATCGCGACCAGGTTCCGGAAGACGCCTGGCTTCGTGCGCCGGGTCATCGACTGGTCTGCCATCCCACGCACCGGCAGCTCACAGGAGCAACACCTCCGCCCACTCGAACGACGGGTGCTCGCCATGCGCGCCGCCGGCGAGAGCCACGACCAGATCGCATCCCGATTTCGCAAGTCGGTGCGCTTCATTCGCCAGGTCGAGGGTCTGGCCCATTTCAAGGAAGGACAGCGCATCCTGGGCGCCGCCGGGACGTCGCGGTTGCAATCGGGCTCGTGAATTCGGCGCCGATCATCCTCGTGCCCGGCTTCTGGCTCGGGGCGTGGGCATGGGACGAGGTCGCCGAGTTACTTCGGGCCGACGGGCATCACGTCACCGCGCTGACGCTCCCAGGGCTCGAGTCGAAAGACGCCGACCGGTCGGGCATCACCCTGTCCGACCACGTGGAAGCGATCGTCGAAACGGTGCGCGCCGCCGGCTCCCCCGTCGTCCTCGTCGTACACAGCGCCTCCGGCTTCTCCGGCTACGCCGCCAGCGATCTGGTCCCGGAGCAGATCGCGGCCATGGTCTACGTCGACACCGCCCCGGGGGTAGGTGCCATGGATCCCGGCTTCGACGGAGCCGAGAAGCCGATGATCTGGGAGGAGATCGAGGCGGAGGAGAACCTCGAAGGCCTCACCGAAGAGCAGAGAGAGACCTTCCGCCGAGGTGCCGTCCCGGTGCCGGGAGGTGTCCTACGAGAGAGCCTGGAGCTGACCAACGACGCCAGGCGTGACATCCCGAGCACGCTGATCTGCACCGGGTTCACCGCGGCCCAGTATCAGGCCTACGCCAAGGGCAATCCCGACCTGGCATTCCTCGCAGGTATCCCCGAGCTGCGGGACACGACGTGGATCGACCTTCCCACCAGCCACTGGCCGATGTGGTCACAACCCGAGGAGCTGGCCCGCATCATCGGAGAAGTCGCCAAGTCCCAAGGTGCGCCCGAAGCCTGAGCCCGGTCGGGCAGGTGCGGAGGGGGTGGGATTCGAACCCACGAGGAGGCGTCAGCCCCCTACGGCATTTCGAGTGCCGCGCACTAGACCGGACTATGCGACCCCTCCAAGGACTTGGCGGCTTCCCCGCCAACGTACCGGTACCCGCTGATTCGAGCCCGAGCACCGGGTACAAGGTACCGAGCACGGGATCGCCTCAGCAATCCCCACGCGGAGGGAGAGGGATTTGAACCCTCGAGGGGGCGCAAACCCCCAACGGCATTTCCAGTGCCGCGCACTAGACCGGACTATGCGATCCCTCCGGGAGTCCCGCCGGATGTGACGGAGAAATACAGGATAATGCCCGGTCGTGTCTGAGCCCATTTCGTACCTGCCGGCCATGGAAGCCGCCCTCGCCCTCGCCGCGGAGGCCGGAGAGAACGGTGACGTGCCGGTGGGTGCCGTTCTGCTCGACGTATCCGGTGCCACCGTTGCCGCCGAGCGCAATCGGCGTGAGGAATTGCGGGACCCGACAGCCCACGCCGAGATGCTGGCCCTATCCGCCCGCGGGCGGGAGATCGGGGACTGGCGATTGACCGGGCACACCCTGGTGGTCACGTTGGAGCCGTGCATCATGTGCTGTGGCGCCGCGGTATGGGCCCGTCTCGACCGCATCGTCTACGGGGCACCCGATCTCAAGGCCGGAGGCGCCTGGTCGCTCTACAACATCCCCCAGGACCGCCGGCTCAATCATCGGATCGAGATGACCGAGGGCGTCCTCGGTGCCGAATCCGCCCTTCTCCTCGAGAGATTCTTCGAGAGCAAGCGCTCCTGACCGCCAATTTCGCGGTTTGACGTCGCCCGAACCTCGGGTAATCCCACTGCGGAGCGAGAGGGAGCGACAACGTGGCGCACGAACGGCACAACATCACTGTCCTGGCACCAAATCCCCATGTCACCGTGACGGTCGAGAAGGGCGCCCTCGGCGACGAGATCCACATCCACCCCGGAGGCCAGGGCTTCTGGGTGGCGAGGATGCTCAAGCACCTAGGTGAGCGCCCGCTGCTCTGCGCTCCACTCGGTGGCGAGGCAGGCCAGGTGTACCGGGGACTGCTCTCCCAATGGGGGATGGACGTGAGCATGGTGATGGTCGGCTCCTCCACCCCGGTCAGCATGAACGACCGCCGCTCCGGTGAACGCGTGTCGGTCGCCGCCTCACCCGCCCCGATCCTGGCCCGTCATGAGCTAGACGACATCTACGGGAAGTTCCTCGACAAGTCGCTCTCGGCTGAGATAACCGTCGTGACCGGTCAGAGCGACAAACTCCTGCCCGAGGAGGCCTTCCGCCGGCTGGGCCACGACCTGGAGGCGGGTGGGGTTCGGGTCGTAGCCGACCTCCACGGGCCCGAGCTGTGGAAGTTCCTCGAGGGGGGACCGATCGAACTGCTCAAGGTGAGCGACGAGGACCTGGAGCAGGACGGCTTGCTCAGCACGAAGGACGCCGGCCTCGACGAGTGCATGCGGGCACTGGACAAGCTGACCACAGCCGGCGCAGCGAGCGTCGTCCTGTCCCGTCAGGGCAACCCTGCTCTGGCGTCGATCGAGGGCGAGTTGTTCGAGGCGAGGACGCCCGAGTTCGACCCGGCCGACTTTCGGGGCGCCGGCGACTCCATGACCGCCGGATTGGCCGCCGCGGTGTACCGGGGCCTCGGCGCCGACGAGATGCTTCGACTGGGCTGTGCCGCCGGTGCAGCCAATGTGACCAGGCACGGTCTGGGCAGTGCCGACGAGGAGTTGGTTCCCCATCTCGCCGCGAGGGTGGCTGTCCAGAAGCTCGATTCGGGGCGATGAGCTCTCCTCTCGTGGTGGTCACGAACGACGACGGTGTGTCGTCTCCGGGCATCCAGGTCATGGCCTCCACACTCGCCAAGGAGTTCGACGTCATCGTGGCGGCCCCCGCCGACGACAGGTCCGGGGCGGGAACCGGTGTCGGTGGCATCGACTTCGAACGGGGGGTCGCCCTCCAGCCGGTGAAGATCGACGGTGTCATGGCCGCCTACAGCGTGGACGGGCCACCGGGGCTGGCAGTGACCGCCGCCGCCCTCGGCGCGTTCGGCCGTATGCCCGACCTGGTCGCTTCCGGCATCAACGCCGGCATCAACACCGGCCACTCCATCATCCACTCCGGGACCGTGGGTGCTGCCCTCACCGCCCGCACCTTCAAGATGAAGGGTCTGGCGGTGAGCCTGGGCCAGTCCGACCCGTGGCACTGGGAGACCGCTGCCATCTACGCCGGGAGGGTCGCCCGCTGGCTCATCGACTGGGCCAAGGGGCCCTACGTGATGAACGTGAATGTGCCGGCCCTCCCAGCCGACGAGGTGAAGGGGGTCCACTGGGCCGACCTCGACGAGTTCGGTTACTTCCGCGTTGCCACCGCCGACATCCCACGAGAGCGTCTCCTGTTCGAGGTCGGGCCGAGACACGCCGACTCCGATCCCGGATGCGACACCATCCTCTGCTCGGACGGGTATGTCACCCTCACCCCGCTGAACACCGTCGAGCCGGCCCCGTTCCCCGACATCCCGGCGGACATCCTCGCCGGGGTGCCCACCGTGGTTTCGGGCGATAGGGCCTCGGGTACGTCGCCGCGGTGACCATGGCACGCGACCTGGCCCAGCACGAGCCGTCGCCACGGCGAGGATTCACGGTCGTCGGCGATCACATCACCGAGATCGGCCCGGTGGTCGTGCGCGTTGACGGCTCCCCGGAGAGCTACCGGGCATTGCGAGCCGCCGCCGAAGTGGCCATGGCCCGCTCCTGCGGAGTAGTGGTCCTCGACTACGAGGGAGCCACCCGCTTCCACGGTCTCGAGGAGCGCGACCGCTCCACCGCCGGCGCCATCCTGCGCAATTCCAATGTCTCGGTGATCGCCACGGCCCTGGAGGACATCGAGGTCCTGACCAGGCGTTGTCTGGAGCTGCGTGCCTCGATGCTGGTACTGGGTCAGCGGGACTTCGGCGACCTGGAATCCAACCCGAACCTGATCGCACGACTGGCCAACGAGGGGTTGGACCTCCTCCTCGTGGCCCACTGAGTCAGATCGCCTCCTCGGCGACCAGGCTTGCCGGATCGATCCTGCGGTCCCAGAGTCGGTAGAGGACGGCCCCAACGAGCAGCGCCACCCCCAGTGCGGTGAAGGCGACCAGGTAGTCGAACCCGTCGATCAGGAACCCCACGGCCGGGGCGCCTGCCAGCAGCGCGAAGTCGAAGATCGAGGTGAACGTCGCCATCGCCGAGCCCCGCTCATTGATCCGGGCCCTGTTGACCACCTCGCTGGAGAGGATCGGGAAGGCGGCTCCGTGAGCCGTGCCCGTGATCACCGCGGCGAGGACCAGCACGGGAACGGTGTCGGCCGTGGCGAGTGCGGCCATCCCCGACCCATAGAGGGCAACCGAGACCACCAGCAGGGGACGATGAGGCACCCGGTCGTATACCTGGCCACCCAGCAACCGAGTCACTGCCGCAGTGATCCCATAAGCGACGAAGAAGATCCCGGCCGTGCCTACCTGACGCTCGATGACAAAGGTCCGGGCGAAGGTGAACAGCGACTCCATCCCCACCGCGAAGAGGAGAGTCACGAACCACAACGGGAGGAGGTTCCTCTGGGAGAGCGCAGCCCAGAACGATCTTCGCGGTTGATGGCCCCGCACCGGCAGGGTGGGCAGGGTCCACACGATGAGCCAGGAGACGAGCGAGACACCGGTGGCGGTGAGGAACAGCCCCACGAACTCGAAGTTGGCGATGATCACGTCGCCGCCATAACCGCCCACTGCGATGGGGATCAGGCCGGACAGCCCGAATATCGCCAGACCCTGGGTGCGGCGGGCGAGGGGGATCGAATCGGCGGCGTAGGTGAGCATGGTCGTGAACAGGGCCACCTGCGCCGTCCGTTGCACGAGGAAGACCGCCCACAGGAAGGGTCCCCAGGCGGTGGTGGTGGCGAGGGCGACCAGCACGGCCATGTTGAGCACCGCAGCCACCAGGAGCACCGAGCGACGATGGGTGAGGTCGAGGATCCTCCCCAGCCAGGGTCGGAAGAGAAGTGAGAGCACGGCGCCGCCCGCATAGAGAAGGCCGATGAGCCCCTCGGTCGCGCCCAGCTGATTGAAGTAGCCCGGGGTATGGATCATCAGGGCGAAGCTGAGCTCCTGGAGAAGGGCGGCGGCGAACAGACGCGGGAAAGTGACTCCGAAACGGTGAGTGTCCATGCGGCTCGGCTGAAGGTAACAGGGCCCGTTCGCCTACCCTCGACACCGATCGTGTAGGCGGGGCGCTAGGGGTGCCCTGTACCCGAAATCCTCTTGAGGCGGGGCCGAATTCCCCGCCCGAGGGGCGCGACACGTCGGGGTCTTCTGGCCCTGGCGGCGGTATCGGGGCGTCGACGATCGGGTCCTGCGCGGCGGGGCTCCACGAACCGGGTCAGGTCCGGAAGGAAGCAGCCCTAAGTGGACGGCTCCGGGTGCTGCAGGGGCGCCTGGTCCGAGCTCACGGCCGACGCCGACGACGTCCACCGTGCCTCGACGGCGGGGTCACGATCTCGCTGACTCGCTCGTGCGCAACCCAGGGTTGTGAGCGTGGCTGAGCGACGCTCACAACCCTGGGTTCGCAGGACCCGGCCTAGGCGGCTTCGGGTTCGCGGGAGACGGCCGAGAGGGGCTTGCGGAGACGGACTCCGTAGACGAAGCCGAAGAGGCCCGATCGCCAGACTTCCTCCAACACCAGCTCGCGCCCGGAGTACATCTCCTCGGGCTGGGGCAGCGAGTCGAGGGACCGGTGCAGGTACCAGTACTCGGCCGGGGCCCCGGCGAAGAGCAGGCCGACCAGAGGCAGGACGAACGCGGTCCCGATCCGGTGGATCGGTCGCAGGAGACGATTGGCGGGCCTTCCCAGATCGACCACGACCGCGGCGGCGCCGGGTCGGAGGACCCGGCCGATCTCGACCAGGGCCTGATCGACCGAGCCGAGGTTGCGAAAGACGAATCCGCTGAAAACGCCGTCGACGGACTCGTCGGCGAGAGGCATCTGCTCTCCGACGGCGACCACACGCGCCGGGACCTCGCTGAGGGCGAGCATCTCGTACACCGGATCTAGCCCGATAACCGTTCGACCGCCGAAGTCGGTGTCACCGGTTCCGCAGCCGAGATCGAGGACGACTCCCGGGGCGAGCATCTCGACCCCACGGGCCCGCCATGCCCGTTCCCGGCCCAGCGAGAGGATGCGATTGATCCGGTCGTAGCGCCTGGCGATGCGAGCGAAGATCCGGTCGGAGACCTCGCTCACGGCTCGATGGTGTCGAAACCCGTGTATCGGCGCAGCGCAGTCGGGATCACCACGCTCCCGTCGACCTCTTGGTGGTTCTCCAAGAGGGCGAGGATGGTGCGCCCGACCGCACAGGCCGTCCCGTTGAGGGTGTGGACCAGGGTGTTCCCGGCGTCGCCGCGGTGGCGGATCCGAAGCCGACGCGCCTGGTAATCGGTGGTGTTGGAGCACGACGTGATCTCCCGATAGGCCTGCTCACCCGGGAACCAGGCCTCGATGTCGTACTTCTTGGCGGCGCTGGCGCCCAGGTCACCGGCGGCGACATTGACCACCCGATAGGGCACCTCCAGCTGACGGACCAACTCCTCCTCGACACCGAGCAACCTCTCGTGTTCCTCGGCGGAGGCATCCGGGGTGGTGAACACGAACATCTCGACCTTGTCGAACTGATGGACCCGGAATATCCCGGCGGTGTCCTTCCCATAGGTCCCCGCCTCCCTGCGGAAGCAGGTGGAAAACCCTGCATAGCGGAGGGGCAGCTCCTCCCCTTCGAGGATCTCGTCACCGTGGTAGGCGGCGAGCGGGACCTCGCTGGTCCCCACCAGGAACAGCTCATCCCGAGGGATCTCGTAGACCTGCTCCCTCGCCTCGGGGAAGAACCCGGTGCCCTCGAGTGCGTGCTCACGCACCAGCACCGGTGGGATCATCGGTGTGAAGCCCGCCTCGGCCAGGTGATCCATCGCCCAACGAACCAAGGACAGCTCGAGCAGGGCCCCTTTTCCCTTGAGGTAGCCGAATCTGCTTCCCGAGACCTTGGCCGCCCGCTCGGTATCGATGATGTCGAGGCTGGCCCCGAGTGTGGCGTGATCGGCGCCCTCGCTCAACCCTTCGCCATGACGTTTCACCTCGAGGTTGTCCCGGTCGGTGTGGCCGTCGGCCGCGGTGGGGTCGACCAGATTGGGCACCGCGATCCAGGCTTGGTTGAAGCGCTCTGCCAGCTCGTCGGCCCGAGTCGCCGACTCCTTGACCGCCTCGGCGAGCTCGCCGACCTCCGCGATCGCCTTCTCCTTGGCCTCCCCTTCCAAGGCAGCGATCTCCCGGCCGGCGTCCTTCTGGAGGGCCCGCAGCCGCTCCGACTCCTGCAGCGCGGCGCGGTGCTCTGCCTCGAGTGCGATCAGCTCCTGGAGGTCGATCTTCGAGCCGCGACGCCGTAGCGATTCGGCGAGCGAATCCGGGTCATCGCGGAGAATCCTCGGGTCGAGCATCGGCCGGGGATGGTACCGACGAGGTATGAGCGGGGGACAATCTCCAATGAAACGCCCAAAAGCCCACTATTGGGCCGTGGTGCATTAGGAAAGCGTCAGGGAGTGTTGACGATGAAGGGGACCGCCAGGGCGTTGTCGGTGAGGTCGGAGTCGGGGTTGGTCAGGGCCAGTTCCACCGCGATCTGATATGGGGTGTCGGGGATGACCTCGAGTGGGTCGAAGGCGATCGTGGTCTGTCCCGCCGGCTCGAGGGTGGGCACCTCCGCCTCGGCGAGCACCGGCTCCTCACCACCTGCGAGCTGGAGCCGGATCGACTCCGGTTGGGAGGCGATGTTGCCCACATTGGTGACGACGACAGAGAAGGTGATCGTGTCGGTGGCAGGGACGACGGCCTGGCCGTCGACATTGATCTCCCATGCCGGCTCGGCCAGCACCTGGGTCACCTGGAGCCCGGGGCGAAGACCCAGCCCGTTGGTCGATGCCTGGGCGGCGGCAACATACGAGGCCGAGAGACTCACCAGCCCACCCTCCCCGGGTGAGAGTTGCACGTCCGCCAATTCGCCAACAGGTGTCGGCACCTCATCCCTCTCGAACTCGGACCGCAAGTCGCGGAACAGGTTGTCCCCGGTTCGGATGTCACCCAACGCGTCGGCAACGTCGTTGACGACGGCGGCGTCCTCCGGGTTGTCGGCGGCGCGGAGGATGGCGTCCGAGAGCAGACGGATTCCGTCATTCCACGCCTGCACGGTCTGGCGGTAGAGCGACCACACCGGGATCAAGGACTCGACGGGAGGGTCGGAGCCTACGAATTCCATCGCCACGTCCAGGTCGGCGACGACCCCGTCCATGACAGTGACGAACTCTTCGCGGTTGATCTCACGGACCCGGGGCATCAGGTCACGCAGGGCTGCACCGCTTCGGGCCAGCTCGGTCGCCTGGGTCCGGATGCTGTCGAGATAGTCGAGCTCGGTACGGGTCTCCTCACCCGAGTCGGTCACGACCGCGGCGACGATCACGACGACGGCGATCAGGAGCGGCACGATGAGCCGTCCCAGAACGCGGTGGCGCGGCCTTGCCGGTGGGTCGAAGATCACGAAACCCGATTATCACAGTGCCCGCCTCATTAGTGCCGGGGCGACCCCGGCTTCACTTCGGAGTCCTCGCTTCTGTATCGTCCCCTCCTTGGCCGGAGGTCCGGCACCGGAGGCGTCTTCCGATCCAGGAATAGGGCTGGTCGCACCGGGGAAATCCGACTACATACGGAGCGGTAGGTAGAGGGTGTGGTGCATTGGGCAACAACGAGCTGCTGACCATGGAGGTCGAGGAGACCGAGAACGGCATCACGATCCTCACCCTCGTCGGTGAGATCGACCTGGAAAGCGGGCCGGCGCTCGCTGACGAGTTCCGCAAGCTCGCTGGCAGGAAGCCGAAGCGGGTGATCGTCGACGCCTCCGGGGTCACCTTCATGGACTCGACTGGGATCCACACCCTCGTCGAGGGTAAGCGAGCCCTCCACGACGCCGGCACCTCGTTGGTCCTCGTCTCGTCCCGCATCGTCCGACGGGTCCTGGAGTTGGTATTCCCGACACCGATGTTCGCCATCCGCGTCGACACGCTCGAAGAGGCCCTGGCCACATTGGAGTCGGAGACCCGCTAGAGCCGTCCCGCTCAGGCCGCGTCGATCACCTCTCGCAGCTTCGCTGCGAACGCAGCCGGGTCGTTGTCGGGCGACCATTCATTGGCTGCGAACCCGCCATGATCGCCAGGGAAGATCACCGGCTCCACACCCATCAGCCTGGCCAGGGCCTCACCGCCGCGTCGCGCCATTCCACCCTTGCCCTCGGCGCCGATGGCGGGTACCACACGCACCGGCGAGGCGCGCAGCGCGTCGGCGTCTGGCAGGAACGGCGGCATGGCCAGGTTGCCACTCAACAGCAGATCGTCCCGCGAGCCGTCGTCCTCGGTGGGCAGCCCGAATTCGCGAGGGTCGGGAGCGGGCTGGTCGAGATAGTCGTCGGGCAGAGGGCCCTGGAGCATCACGAGCCGAATGAATTTGGCCATGGCCGGGCCGAAACCCAGGCGCTGGTATGTGTCCACGATGTCGGCGTTCACCCTGATCGCCATCTCCCGGTCCTCGAGCAGCGACACCAGGGGCGGCTCGTGGGAGACGAAGGTGCGCACGTCGCTCGGGTGGGCGACCACCCAGTGCAAGCCGCACATGCCTCCCCCGCTCGAGCCGAATGCGTCCACCGCCGCGAGACCCGCCGCTTCGACCACCCGGTGATAGTCCTCGGCGTGGACCTGCACCGTGATGGCCTGGTCGGGATCACGGGTACTCCGTTCCATGCCCCGGGGGTCGTAGGTGAGGACGGTGCGGTCGGTGAAGTGGCCGACGAGCTGCTCGAACCCCGACGCCCCCATCGGCGATCCGAAGATGAACAGCGGCCGGTGATCCCCCTGCGTCTCCGGCTCCCGGATGTCGTAGGCAAGAAGTGCCCCGGGCACCTCGATGGTGTGCGTGGTGACGTTGGTCATGTGGGGGGTTCTACCTCCTCAGGGCCCAATGCAAAAGCGTTGCTCCCGGATGGTGGGCATGACCCCGTGGTGGGCGAGGGGGGACTTGAACCCCCACGAGCTTGCGCTCACAGGAACCTGAATCCTGCGCGTCTGCCAATTCCGCCACTCGCCCGCAGGAACCGAAATGGTACCGCCGGCCACCTCCTTCCGATAGTCCGCTGCATCGCCGTAGTCCCTAACCTCTCCGCCCGTGAGTGTTGCCAGGAGCCTGGAGAGAAGGCTGGAACGGCTCATCGAGGGTGTGGCGGGCCGGGTATTCTCCGGGCGGCTCCACCCCTCCGAGCTGGCCGGGAAACTCGCCCGCGAGGCAGACTTCGCCCGGTTCGCCCACGTCACCGGCCCGGCAACCGCCAACCGCTTCGTCATCGAGGTGCACCCGAGGGACCTGGCCATCGACCCCGCCGGGTTGGAGGGGATCCTCGCCGAGGAGATGACCCGATACACCGCCGACGAGGGCCTGCGTCTCGAGGGCCCGGTGCAGGTGGAGATAAGGCCATCCGAGGCCGCGGTGCCGGGCCGGGTCACCTGCCACGTCGCAGTCGTCCCGGGATCACCCTCGCCATGGGCGCATCTGGTCGGACGTGGCGAGAGCCTCCCGGTCAGGCACAACCGGGCCGTCATCGGCCGCTCCGCCGACTCCGACGTTGTGGTGCCACACGACGACGTGAGCCGGCGTCATGCCCTGATCCTTCGTGAGCGCGGCCAGGTGTTGCTCCGCGACCTGGGGTCGGCCAACGGCACCACGGTGGACGGGGTGCGGGTGACCGGTGAGCCGGTCGTCGTGGAGCCCGGATCGGTGATCACCCTCGCCGGGCACCGGTACCGGCTGGCGGTCGCCTGATGCCAGACGTCATCCTCACTCTCCTCCGGATCATCTTCCTCGGCCTGGTCTATCTGTTCGTATGGCAGGTGGCTCGTGCCATCGGGTCACACCTGGGGATCTCGGTGCGGCGGAAGCGTCGTGAGGGGAGCCGCATCCTCTTCGTCAAGTCGGAGAACAAACAGGGCCAGGAGATCGAAGTGAGTGACGTGATGGTCCTGGGACGGTCCGAGGAGACCGACGTTGCAATCGCCGACCCCTACGCTTCCGATTTCCACCTGAGACTGGTGGCACAGGAGGACGGCCTGATGCTCCACGATCTGGGAAGCACCAACGGGACGTATGTGAACGGACGCCGGGTGTCGGCCCCTACCCAGCTGCGACGCGGCGACACCATCCAGGTTGGCAAGACCGTCATGGAGGTGAGATGACCGCTCTGAGCGGGCTCGAAGACACCCTGGCGGCCGCGGTGGCGCTGCGTGAGCAGGGAGAGGACGAGGAGGCGATGAGGGTGCTCCTCGAGTTGCAACGTCGCCATCCCGAGGAGCCCAGGGTCAATCTCCAATGCGCCTGGATCCACGACAAGCTCGGCCTGGAGGCAGACGCCGTGCCCTTCTACGAGAAGGCCCTGGCAGGTGGGCTGGACGGAACAGACCTCCACAACGCCCTGCTCGGCCTGGGCAGCACCTATCGAGCCCTGGGGAGATACGAGGAGGCGCTCCACATCCTCGACCGCGGGGTCGCCGAGGTTCCCGGCAGCCGCGACCTGGAGGTCTTCCGGGCCATGGCCCTCTACAACGTGGGCCGGGCCAAAGAGGCGTGCGAGAGCCTGCTTCGCCTCCTCGTGGAAACCACCTCGGACACGCTGATCTCGAGATACCGGGCGGCACTCGACGAGTACGCCGCCGATCTGGACAGGAATTGGGGATGAGATTTCTCTGGGCAACGGCGAGTCACAAGGGAATGGTGAGGGAGAACAACGAGGACTCGGTGTTCCCGGCCTCCTCGGGCCAATCCGACGACCGGGTCCTGGTGATCGTCGCCGACGGGATGGGAGGCCATGTCGCCGGTGAGGTGGCGTCCCGAATCGCCATCAACGCCGCGGCGTCTGCCGACCTCGAAGCAGGCGACCGGGTGGCCGCCGGGAACCGGGCCATCCGCGAAGAGGTCGCCCGCGAGCCGGGGCTGGAGGGGATGGGCACGACGATGACCCTGCTCGACATCCAGGACGGGGTGGCCACCATCGGACATGTCGGGGACAGCCGAGCCTATCTGCTCAGGGATGGCCAGATGGAGCAGATGACCATCGACCACACCGTCGCCGCCGAGTACGTCGCACGTGGCGAGCTCAGCCCGGAGGAGGCGGTGGGCCATCCGCAGCGACACATGCTCACCCGCACCCTGGGCCTGTCCCGTTTCGTCAATGTCGACGAGCACACCATCGACCTCAAGGCGGGGGACCGGGTCATGCTCTGCTCGGACGGGTTGACCGAGATGGTCAGCGACGCACAGATCGCCGAAGCGCTCGCCTCGGGGACCGCCGACGAGGTGGTGTGGCAGCTCGTCGAGATGGCCAACGAAGCGGGTGGCGTCGACAACATCACCGTGGCTGTGGTCGACGCCGTCGACTGACATGGGCCGCAACGCCGAAGCCGCGATCATCGTCGCCGCCTCGATGCTTGCAGGCTTCGGGGTGGCACTGGTCAACTTCGCCAAGGGAGGCAGTGTCGACGCCCAGGTGGGGCTGACCTTCATGGTCTTCGCCGTGGCCTTCGGCACGTTGCACTTCAGCATGCGTGCCTTCGCCCCTCGGGCGACACCACTGCTGGTGCCCCCGGTGGTGGCCCTGGTCGCCCTCGGGTTCTTCCAGATCTACCGGTTGGAGCCCTCCCGGGCCGGGCTGCAGCGCTGGTGGCTGCTCATCGCATGCGCCGTCGCCTCCCTCACCCTCGCCCTCCTCTCCCGGGGCACCACGTCGATCCTCCGTCGCTATCGCAACCTGATGCTGGTGGTCTCGACAGCCCTGCTCCTCCTCCCCAACCTCCCCAGCGACTGGGGCTTCCCACTGCGGGGACTGGAGGTCAACGGGTCACGGCTGTGGATCGTGCTCGACCTCGGGGTCACCGCCATGCAGTTCCAACCCGCCGAGCTGGCCAAGTTGGGCCTGGTCATCTTCTTCGCCGCCTACCTGGCGGATCACCAGAAGGCGCTGCGAGAGGCACACCGCCGGCTCGGGCCGATCCGTCTTCCCGAGCCCCGTCAGCTGATTCCCCTGGTGCTCGCCTGGGGCGGGAGCATCTTCATCCTCGTCTGGCAACGTGATCTGGGAGCATCGCTCCTGCTCTTCGCCGGTTTCGTCCTGCTCCTGTACGCCGCCACCGGATCGGCGGGCTACCTCGCCGCCGGGGGGATGATGACGGTGAGCGGTGCCGCCGCGGCCGCATACCTCTTCGACCACGTCCAGCGGCGGGTGACCGCCTGGCTGGAGCCCTTCCAGCATTATGCCGACGAGGGGTACCAGATCGCCCAGGGGCTGTTCGCCCTCGGCACCGGCAGCCTCTCCGGCGCCGGGCCGGGGCTGGGCCGGCCCGACCTGATCCCCAACGCGTCCACCGACTTCATCTTCGCCGCGGTGGGCGAGGAGCTCGGATTCGCGGGGACGGTGGCGGTCCTCGCCGTCTACTCCCTGGTGATGGCGGTGGGGTTCGGTATCTCGTTTCGGAGCCGCGACACCTTCCGCAAGCTGCTCGCCGCCGGCCTCACCTTCGTCTTGGCGGTTCAGGTGTTCCTCATCGTCGGTGGTGTCCTCCGCATAGTCCCTCTCACCGGGATCACCCTCCCCTTCATGTCCTACGGGGGGTCGGCCCTGGTGGGCAATCTGGTGCTGGTGGCCCTGCTGGTCCAGATCAGCCATGAGGAGGCGACGTGAACGGCCCGATCCGTCGCATCGCCGCCGGGATGTTCCTTGCGATGTTCGTCCTGCTCGGCGGTCTCACCTGGTACCAGGTGGTCCGCGCCGACGAGTTGCGGGACGACCCGCGCAACCCACGTCCCGCCCTCGCCGAGCGTGGGAAGGAGCGCGGCCTGATCGTCACCGCCGACGGCACCGTGGTGGCCCGCTCGATCATCGATCCCACCGATCCGCGATCGTTCGTCCGGGAGTATCCCGAGGGCGAGACGTTCGCCCATCTGGTCGGCTACTCCTCGTTCCTAGTCGGGACCAACGGGCTGGAACGCGCCTACGCCTCCGACCTCCGCTCGCGGCGGGACCTGACCATCAGCGACATCGTGGCGGCGATCCTGGGCCGGGACCTGAGGCCGAACAGCATCGAGATCACCGTGGATCCCGACCTGCAACGCGCCGCCTTCCAGGCCTTGGGCGCCAACCGAGGGGCGGTCGTTGCCCTCGATCCGGCCACCGGGGCGGTGCTGGCCCTGGTGTCGACACCCAGCTACGACCCTTCGGTCCTGCTTGGTGACGATGCCGCCGAACAGTGGGAGCAGCTTCTCACCACCCCGTCCCAGCCGGCGAGAGACAGGGCGACACAGGAGCTGTACGCCCCGGGGTCGACGTTCAAGACGGTCGTCGCCGCCGCCGCCCTCGACACGGGTGCAGCCGTTCCCGGGACCACCTTCGCCGACCCGGCCGAGTTCCAGCTCCCGGGATCCGAGGCGACCATCGCCAACGCAAACGAGCTGCCCTGCAACGACGGGCAGAGCGCGACCATGCTCCAGGCGTTCGTCCGCAGCTGCAACACGATCTTCGCCGACCTCTCGATCCAGATCGGGGCCGCCGACATCGGGATCACCGCCGAGGCGATCGGGTTCAACCGGGACATCGGCTTCGAATGGGAGGTCCCCGAGGCGGTCTGGGACACGGGTGCCCTCGCCAACGATGCGGCGGCGCTGGGTCAGAGCGGCATCGGGGAACGCGACGTGAGGGTGACGCCGTTGCACATGGCGATGATCGCCGCAGCAGTGGCCAACGACGGGATCGCCGTCTCGCCCCACGCCGTGGGACGCGTCTTCGACGCCGATGGCAACACCGTCGAGGAGATCGAGCCGGCCGAGCTGGGTCGGGCGATGACGTCGGAGACCGCCGACATCCTCACCCAGATGATGGAACGGGTGGTCACCGAGGGCACCGGGACCGGCGCGGCGGTGCCCGGGGTGCGGGTGGCCGGCAAGACGGGCACCGCCACCGGGACGGGCGAGTTCTCCAACCCTTGGTTCATCGGCTTCGCCCCGGTGGACAACCCGACCATTGCGCTGGCCGTGTTCATCGAAGGCTCCGAGGTGTCGGGGGAGTCGGCTTCGGGAGGATCGTTCGCCGCCCCGATCGCATCGGAGCTGATCGAAGTCTGGCTGGCGTCGTGACATCGGGTTGCCCAATGTCCGTTCCTACAATCCCGTAGTTCGATGGAAACCCCCTCCCTCCTCAACGGTAGGTATGAAGTCACGTCCCACCTGGCCCGGGGCGGGATGGCCGACGTCTACGAGGGGCGCGACACCGAGCTCAACCGGGCCGTCGCCATCAAAGTCCTCCACTCCCAGTTCTCCGCGGACGAGGCGTTCGTCAAGCGATTCCGGCGTGAGGCGCAGGCGGCGGCCAATCTGAGTCACCCCAACATCGTGGGGATCTTCGACTGGGGCCAGTCGGAGGGCACGTACTACATCGTCATGGAGATCGTCGAGGGCAGGTCACTGCGCGACGTGCTCCGGGCGGAGGGGGCGCTACTCCCTCGACGCGCCACAGAGATCGCCTCCGAGACCGCAGCCGCACTGTCGGTGGCCCATCAGGCGGGTCTGGTGCATCGTGACGTGAAGCCGGGCAACGTGCTCCTGTCCAAGGACGGCACCGTCAAGGTCACCGACTTCGGCATCGCCCGCGCCTGGGACGACAGCCAGGAGCTCACCCGGACCGGAGCCGTGATCGGGACAGCCACGTATTTCAGCCCGGAGCAGGCCCAGGGCGCCGCCGCCGACGCCCGCAGCGACATCTACTCACTGGGCGTGGTCCTCTACGAGATGCTGACCGGGCGTCCCCCCTTCACCGGGGACTCGCCGATGTCGGTCGCATTCCAGCACGTCTCGACCGAGCCGCCCCCACCCTCCTCACTCAACCCCGATGTGCCCGAGTCGCTCAACGCGGTTGTGATGAAGGCCCTCCGCAAGGATCCCAGCGCCCGGTACCAGTCGGCGTCGGAGCTCCGCCAGGACCTGATCGCCGTCCTCCAGGGCGAGAACGTGATGATCCCGCCCCTGGTCGGGGCGCCGGTGGGTCGGAGCGGCGGCGACACGTCCACCCGGGTGATGACAACCGTGCACCCTCCCACGGTCCCGCCCGACGAGGTCTACCGGGAGATCGAGGAGGAGCCGAGGTCGCAACTTCCCTTCGTGCTCACCGCTTTCGCCCTGCTGGTGACCCTGGGCGTCCTCTTCTTCGTCATGTACAACCTCGGCGCCGACGACACCACCGACGAGGAGATGATCGAGGTGCGCAACGTGGCAGGTCTCCAGCTGGAGGCTGCCCGCAACCTGCTCGAGGCCGACGGGTTCGAGGTCAACGAGGTCTTCGAGAGCAGCGAAACCGTGGAGGCCGGAGTTGTGATCCGCACCGATCCTGCAGGTGGAGAACTGGCTCCAGTCGGGTCGACCATCGACCTGATCGTCTCCGCCGGCACCGAGCGAATCGCCGTGCCACCGCTGGTCGGCCTGACGGAAGGCCAGGCCAGGACTGCGATCGAGGAGGCCGGGCTCCAGGTGGGGAACGTCACCGAGCGAGCCGACCCCGAGATCGCCGCCGGCCTGGTCATCGAGTCGATCCCGGGCTCCGGTGTCGAGATCAGCCCCTCGATCCCTGTCGACCTGGTGGTCTCCACCGGTCCCGAGGTGGTGGTGGTCCCCAACGTCGTCGAGTTGTCGGAACGTGAGGCGACCGCCCAGCTCAACGCCCTAGACCTTGTGGTGCGGGTCAACGAGGAGTTCAGCAACGAGATCCCGGAGGGGAGTGTCATCCGTCAGGACCCGGTGGCCGGCACCGAGCTGGTCATCGGTGACGAGGTGCTGATCGTGGTCTCCCTGGGCCCGGCTCCGGTCGAGGTGCCCGACCTGGAGGGGATGACCCCGGAACAGGCCGAGGCCGCACTCGACGAGGTCAACTTGGTGCTGCGGGTCTCCAACACCACCCAGCCGGTGGACGACGAGTCCCTGGACGGACGGGTGGTCGCCCAGGTCCCCGATCCGGGGACCACCGTCGATCAGGGCGAGACGGTGACCGTGACCCTGGGCGACTTCGAGCCGCCGCCGACCACCACGACCGAATCGACCACGACCACAGTTCCGTAATCCGAGCACCGAGTCACCTATCGATATCGCCACCGGCGCTATCGATAGTTCGTAGTCATCATGAACCCGGCGGCGATGGCGCCGAGCCCGACGAGGAGCACCGTCTGGGGGAGGTTGAGGATGAAACGGACGAGCACGAGAGCCACACCGACCACCATCAGCCCGGCCATCACCGCCACGTACCAGGTGGGACTGGGATCTTTTGCCTTTGCGGATGGCACTGCCTGCGAGGCGCGAGGCGGGTTCTTCGGCTTGCGTCGCTTCGATTCGGGCATCCCGGCGCGAGCGTAGTCACCGCCATGGTGGCCCGTGCCTCCGGCGGAATGGTTACACGCGTGTGATTCTCAACAGCCTGTGGAGAATCCTCGGGATAACTACAAGTTTGTGATTAGCCGGGTCGCCACACCGGCACCATCTCCTCACGACAGTGCCTGGGCGGCTTGTCCTCGGCAGGATTCACCGCCCGCATCGTGAGCTCGGCGCCACACACCATGCACTTGTAGTCCTGGTCGACGGCGACGATGTCGTCCGGGTCGACCTCTGGCGGCGGGGTGGAGAGCATCCCGATGATGGCCATGGAGACACGCCAGATCACCAGCCCCAGGATCAGGGCGAGAACGATGTCGAGCCAGAGTGTCCCGGTCAGAGACGCTCGATGATGGTGCCGTTGGCCATGCCCCCGCCCTCACACATGGTCTGCAGCCCATAACGGCCGCCGGTCCGCTCCAACTCCCAGACCAGGGTGGTGAGAAGACGGGCGCCCGATGCCCCGAGGGGATGGCCGAGGGCGATGGCCCCGCCGTTGACGTTTGTCCTCTCCCAGAGCGCCCTCGGTTCGGTGCCTCCGTGCTCCATGCGCCATGCCACCGGGACCGAGGCGAACGCCTCGTTGACCTCGAAGAGGTCGATGTCATCGATGGAGAGCCCGGCACGCTCCAGGGCCTTGCTGGTGGCCGGGATCGGGCCGGTGAGCATGGTCACCGGGTCGACACCGACCATCGAGAAGCTGCGAAAGCGGGCCTTCGGGGTGAGACCGAGCTTCTCGGCCCTGTCCTCGTCCATGATGAGGACTGCCGCGGCCCCGTCGGAGATCTGCGACGAGTTCCCCGCGGTGACCTTCCCATCGGCCTGGAAGGCCGGCTGCAGCGCCGCCAGCTTCTCCATCGACGTGTCCCAGCGGATCCCCTCGTCGCGGGTGACCGTCTGCGACGAGCCGTCCTCGAGGGTGATCCCCACCGGGACGATCTGGCCCTCGAAGCGGCCTTCGTCCGTCGCCCGGGCGGCGCGGTGGTGGGACTCCAGGCTGAGCTCGTCGAGCTCCTCGCGGGAGATCGCCCACTTCTCGTTGATCATCTCCGCCGAGATCCCCTGGGGGACGAGACCGTTGGCGTAGCGCTCCAGCATCCGGGCACCGAAGGGGAGGCCCGGGCCCAGTTGGGCGGTGATCCCCATCGGGACCCTGGTCATGTTCTCCACTCCGGCGGCGATGACGATGTCCTGGGCGCCGGCCATGATGGCCTGGGCGGCGAAGTGGGCCGACTGCTGTGACGACCCGCACTGGCGATCGATGGTGACGCCGGGCACAGACTCGGGGAACCCGGCGGCGAGGGCCGCGTTGCGCCCGACGTTGTAGGCCTGCTCTCCGATCTGTGAGACGTTGCCCATGATCACGTCGTCGATGAGCTCAGGATCGAGCTGATTCCGCTCCACCAGGGCTTGCAGTGGCAGGGAGGCGAGGTCGACCGGGTGGATGTCCTTGAAGACGCCGTTGCGCCTCCCGATCGGGGTCCGGACCGCATCGACGATGACTGCGCTTCTCATCTCTCTCCTTGAGACCGTGCCATTGTCAACGGTACCGGGAGGGCACGGATTCCGCACCACGATCCAGGCGAATGCTTGCTGCCGAGGGGGTCCACCCACCACGAGCACAGCGAGCGCCCAGGGGGTCCTGAGGAGGGGCCACCCACCACGAGCACACCGAGCGCGGGGGTCTTGAGGAGGGGCCACCCACCACGAGCACAGCGAGTGCGGGGGGTTTGACGGGGGGGCCACCCACCACGAGCGCAGCGAGTGCGGGGGGTTTG